>JANMWI010000123.1:0-82669 GCA_031393955.1 Acidobacteriota bacterium | reverse complement strand
GGACGGCGGCGTGGTCTATGCGCTCGACACCGCCGGCCATCGCCTGTTCAGGCTGCAGCCGCGCTCGACCGACGCCGAGCCGGTCCTGACCCTTCCCGACACCGCGCCCGTGTCGATCGCGCCGGCGCAGCCCGGCGTGCTCTACGTCGCCACCGGCAGCGGCCTCCTCCGCGTCGAGCCGGCGACGCGCACGGTCAGCACCGTACGCGTCAAGGGGGAGATCGACCTCGACCGCCTGACGCGCATCCGCTGGCACCGGGACGTGCTCGTCGCGATTCAGAAGACCGGAAACGACGCCTACCGCGCCGTCCGCATCGCGCTCGATCGCCAGGGCCGCACCGCGACCGCGCTCGACGTCCTCGATCCCGAGATCTCGATCAGCAATCCAACCGCCGCGACCGTGATCGGCGGCGTCCTGTATTACCTGGCCGACGTCGGCGACGCGGAGATGGCCGTCCGCCGCATCACGCTTCGCTGACCCCGACTGCCGCGCGCGCCGCGCGGCGAACCGTTTCCGCGGTCCAGCCCCGCTCGCGAAGGACGCGGACGGCGGTGTCGCCATCCGACTTGCTCAACTTCTGCGACGCCGACTTCATGATCAGCGGGTGATGAAAAAACACCGGCTTGCGCGCGCGCCCGAGCAGCCGCGCGATGCGGATCTGCCGCCCTGTTGACGCCAGCAGATCCGTCCCGCGCACCACGAGATCGATGCCCTGATCCCAGTCGTCCACCGCGACAGCGAACTGATACGTCCAGTTGCCCTCGCGATCCCGCACCAGCAGGTCGCCGCACTGCCGCGCCGGCTCCTGCTCCTGCCGACCCATCCTGACGTCGTCGAACCGCTCGACCCCGGCGTCGATCCGAAGGCGCCAGCCCACGCCCGGCGCGAGCGGCAGCTGACGGGTGCGACAGGTGCCGGGATAGAACAGCTCTCCGCCCTCCCCGGTGCCGTGCGTCAGGCTGCGGCGGGAGCAGTCGCAGGCGTAGATCAACCCTTGCGCCGCCAGGGTCCGCACGGCGGCTGCGTAGATCGGCTGGCGGTCGGACTGACGCGGGGAGACGCGGCCGGCGCGGATATCGGCGGTCGTGTGGATGTCGGGATGGAAGCCGAGCCAGTCGAGGTCGTCGAGGATCCCCGCCTCAAACTCCGGCCGGGACCGCCCGCGATCGTGGTCCTCGATGCGCAGCAGCACGCGCCCGCCGAGCGCGCGCGCCAGGCTCCAGACGTAGTCGGCGTTGAGGACGTGCCCGAGATGCAGCCAGCCGGTCGGCGCCGGCGCGAAGCGTGTCAGCGGCGTCGCCGGCAGGCGTCCGGCGAGCGCGTCGAGATCGAAGCCGGAGAGCGGCACGCGGCTACGGCTTCTTGACGATTTCGCTCCCGCTCACCGGGATGCCGCACACCGTGCCCGAGTAGGCCACCTTAATTCCGCCGCTGGCTTCTTCCGTCGCCTTGCCGGCCGGGAACGAGAACGGACAGTTCGTCCCGCCCTGGCCGACGAGGCCCTGCGCGCTCCAGTCGAGCACCGATCCGTTGACCTTGCCGGTGCCGGTTCCTGAGACCTGGATGCTGCCGGCGCAGGTCCCGGCAAAGGTGACGTTGGCGGAGGTCGCGCTGACCGGCGTGACGGTGTAGTGGACGTTGCCGCACCCGGTGGCCGGCGCGGTCGCGTTGGTCGAAGCCCATGTGCCGGCAAAGGCGTCGAGCGACGCGGAGGTCGCGCTCGGCGACGCCGGATTCTTGCCGGTCAGCTTGTCGAGCGTGTCGCAGGCCAGGCTGACGGCGCACAGCGCCGCCGCCACGCCGAGAAGGAAAGGATTCTTGCCCATATTCCGGTTATCGGCCGGTCCGCGCCGGCGCTGTAGCGGCCCTGACGAGCGGGAGCGATCTGATCCACAATCGCAGGCGGCGGGGCGGTGCGCCCCACCGTAAGGAGCCGTGTGCAGCTCGAAGGCGTCTATTCCGTTCTTCCGACTCCGTTCCTGGCGTCCGGCGACCTGGACGAGGCGAGCCTGCGCCGGGTCGTCGACCTCTTCATCGGCGCCGGGGTCAACGGCGTGACCGCGCTCGGCGTCACCGGCGAAGTGGCCCGGCTGGACGACAGCGAGCGCCGCCGCGTGCTCGAGGTCGTCATCGACCAGGCCGGCGGCCGGATCGGCCTCGTCGCCGGCACCTCGGCCGACGGCACGCGGCTCTGCATCGGCCACAGCCGCCACGCGCGGGAGGCAGGCGCGACGGCGGTGATGGTCAGCCCGCCGCGGCTGCCCAAGTTGAACTCGGACGCCGTCGTCCGCCATTACACCGCGCTGGCCGAGGCCGTCGACATCGAGATTGTCGTTCAGGACTTCCCGCCGATTTCCGGCTTCACCATGGAGCCGGCGCTGCTGGCTCGCGTTGCGCGCGAAGTGCCGCGCGCCCGGACCATCAAGCTCGAGGACCCGCCGACCCCGTTCAAGACCTCGCGCATCCTCGAGGCGTGCGGCGACATTCCGGTGCGGATCTTCGGCGGCCTCGGCGGCGTATTCCTGCTCGAGGAGCTGCTCGCCGGCGCCACTGGCGCGATGACCGGTTTCGCGTACCCCGAGATCCTGGTGGCGATCGTCTCGCTGTTCCGCGACGGCCGGGTAGACGAGGCGGCGGACTATTTCTACCGCGCCGTGCCGCTGATGCGCTTCGAGTTCCAGGAAGGGATCGGCATGGCGATCCGCAAGGAAGTGCTCCATCGCCGCGGCGCGCTGGCGTCGGCGGCAACACGGCCGCCGGCTGCCGCGCTCGATCGCCCGACGCGCGAGTCGCTCGACCGCGTGATCGCCTGGAGCGAGCGGTTGATCGCCGAAGCGGCGGCGCGCCGCGCGGCGACGGCGGCCACATAACCTCGAGCCTGGACCAAGCCATGGATCTGCAGCTCACCAACAAGGTTGCGCTCATCGCCGGCGCCAGCAAGGGCCTCGGCTACGCCACCGCCCACGCGCTCGCCCGCGACGGCGCCACCGTTTCGATCTCGTCCCGCGACAAGGCGGCGATTCAGGCCGCCGGTGCCCGCATCGAGCGCGAGACCGGCGCCCGCGTTCTGACCTTTGTCGTCGACGTGCGCGAGGCCGATGCCATCGAACGCTGGGTGGCGGAGAGCGAGCGGCAGCTCGGCGGCATCGACGCGCTGATGACCAACTCCGGCGGGCCGCCGGCGGGACGGGCGCTCGGGTTCGATGACGGCGCATGGCAGGACGCCGCCAACCTGCTGCTGTTCAGCGCCCTGCGGATGGCGCGCGCGGTCGTGCCGTCGCTCGAGCGGCGCGGCGGCGGCGCGATCCTGATGTCGACCTCCTCGTCCGTCAAGGAGCCGATCCAGAATCTCGGGCTCTCGACCGTCCTGCGCGCGGCGGTCTCGGCGCTGGCGAAGACGCTGGCGATCGAGCTCGCGTCATCGCGCATTCGCGTCAACCAGATCATCCCCGGCCGGATCGATACCGACCGCGTCCGCCATCTCGACGAGCTCAACGCCCAGAAGCTCGATATTTCCGTCGCCGACGCGAAGAAAAAGGCGATCTCGGCCATCCCGATGGGGCGCTACGGCGAAGGCGACGAGTTCGGCCGGGTCGCGGCGTTCCTGCTCTCCGATGCCGCCGCCTACATGACCGGCGCGACGGTGCAGGTCGACGGCGGGGCGATCCACAGCGTGCTCTGATCGCATGGCCCTGATCCGCCGCGCGCTCCTCGCCGGATCCACTAACCCATGGCTGCGCGACCGCGCGACCAGGACCGCGTTCGTGCGCCGCTCGGTGTCGCGATTCATGCCGGGCGAATCGATCGACGAGGCGGTCGCCGCCGCCAGCGAGCTCAAGACGCGCGGCATCACCACTATCCTGACCCGGCTTGGCGAAAACCTCGACACCGCCGCCGCCTTTGACGCCGTCACCGCGCATTACCTCGACGTCCTCGACCGCGTCGCCGCCGCGGGGCTCGACGCGCAGATTTCGATCAAGCCGACGCAGCTCGGTCTCGACCTCGATCCTGGGCTCTGCGAGCGCAATCTGATCCGGTTGCTTGACCGTGCCGTCGCGCTCGGCAACTTCGTGTGGATCGACATGGAGGGCTCGCCATACGTCGACCGCACGATCGCGCTTTACCGCCGGATGCGTGAGCGCACGCCGCGGGTCGGCGTCGCGCTTCAGGCCTATCTCTATCGCACCGCCGCGGACGTCGAGTCGCTCGTGCCGCTCGGCGCCGCGATCCGGATCGTCAAGGGGGCGTACCTGGAGCCCGCCGACGTCGCGTATCCGCGCAAGGCGGACGTCGATGCCAGCTTCTTCCGTCTCTGCACCCGGCTGCTGGCGGACGATGCCGGCAGGGACGGTGCGCTGCTGCATATCGCCACCCACGACACCGCGCTGGCGGATCGCCTGGCCGAGTGGATGTCGGTCCACGGCGTGAGGCAGTCGCGCTACGAGTTCGCGATGCTCTACGGCATCCAGCGCGGCCAGCAGCAGCGGCTCGCCGCCGCCGGCACCCGGCTGCGCGTGCTCATCAGCTACGGCGAGCACTGGTTTCCCTGGTACATGCGCCGCCTCGCGGAGCGCCCCGCCAACATCTGGTTCGTGGTGAGGACGATGTTCGGGTAGAGTGCCGAGACGAAGAGGAGAACGCGCCATGAAGATGTCACCGTTGGGAACGATCCTCGCGGCTGCCGGGTTCGCCGTGGCGGCCGGCGCCGTGCTCGTCCAGACCAGCGCGATCCAGCCTCAGACGGCGGCGGTTGCGGTTGACGCCGACGACCTCGGCGGCGTCGTCACCGGCCCGAAAGGGCCCGAAGCGGGCGTCTGGGTGATTGCCGAGACGGTCGAGCTGCCGACGAAGTTCGTGCGGATTGTCGTCACCGACGACCGCGGCCGCTACCTGGTGCCCGATCTGCCCAAGGCGAACTACTCGGTGTGGGTCCGCGGCTATGGCCTCGTCGATTCGCCGAAGGTGACGACCGCGCCCGGCAAAGTGCTCGACCTCACCGCGGTGGTCGCTCCCGACCCGCACGCCGCCGCGCAGTACTACCCGGCGGGCTATTGGTTCTCGCTGCTGCAGATGCCGCCGAAGAGTGATTTTCCCGGCACCGGTCCGACCGGCAACGGCATCTCGCCGAATCTCAAGAGCCAGGGGGAGTGGATACGGAACGTCAAGTCGGGCGCGTGCCTGTCCTGCCATCAGCTCGGCAGCAAGGGGACGCGCGAGCTGTTGCCGGCGCTCGGCAAGTTCGATTCGACGACCGATGCGTGGCAGCGCCGCCTGCAGTCGGGCCAGGCTGGCAGCCAGATGCTGAGCGCGCTCAATCAGCTCGGCGCGAAGCGCGCGCTGGCGCTGTTCGCCGACTGGACCGACCGGATCGCGGCAGGTGAAGTGCCGCCGGCGCCGCCGCGGCCGCAGGGCATCGAGCGCAATGTCGTCATCACCGAATGGGACTGGGCGCACGCGAAGGCCTACCTGCACGATCAGGTCTCGACCGACCGCCGCAATCCGACGCTCAACGCCAACGGCTTGATCTACGGCGCGCTGGAGCTGAGCGCCGACTACATCCCGGTCCTCGACCCGGTCAACAACCGGACCAGCCAGGTCGAGCTGACCGTGCGCGACCCGAACACCCAGCCGGCGCAGGGGCCGATGATGCTGCAGCCGTCGCCCTACTGGGATCGCGAGGTGCTGTGGAACAGCAAGAACAACGTCCACAACCCGATGTTCGATGAGAAGGGGCGGGTGTGGCTGACGTCGGCGATCCGCCCGGCCGACAATCCGGCCTACTGCAAGGAGGGCTCGAGCCATCCGTCGGCGAAGCTGTTCCCGATCGCGCGATCGAGCCGGCACCTCGCGATGTACGACCCGAAGAGCGGCAAGATCACCCACATCAGCACCTGCTTCGGCACCCATCACCTGATGTTCGCGGAGGATGCGAACAACACGCTGTGGACGAGCGGCGGCGGCCAGGTCGTCGGCTGGCTGAACACGAAGATGTACGAGGAGACCGGCGACGAGGAGAAGTCGCAGGGCTGGACCGCGCTGATCATCGACACCAACGGCAACGGCAAGCGCGACGAGTATGTCGAGCCCGGCCAGCCGGCCGACCCGGCGAAGGATACGCGCTTCGGCGCGGCGTTCTACTCGGTCGCGCCGGCGCCCGACGGATCAATCTGGGGATCGGTGCTCGGCTACCCGGGCGCGGCGGTGCGGCTCGTGCCGGGCACGAATCCACCGGAGACGGCGCTGGCGGAAGTCTACGAGCCGCCGTTCAACGATCCGAAGAACCCGGGTTTCTCGCCACGCGGCATGGACATCGACCGCGACGGCGTCGTCTGGGCGGCGCTCGCCAGCGGCCACATGGCCAGCTTCGATCGCCGGAAGTGCAAGGGGCCGCTCAACGGACCGAAGGCGACCGGGCAGCATTGCCCCGAGGGCTGGACGCTCTACGCCGAGCCGCTGCCGCAGCTGAAGGGCGTCGCCGAAGGGGGCAGCGCCGAGGGCAGCTACTACACCTGGGTCGATCAGTTCGACACCTTCGGCCTTGGCAAGAACATCCCGATCAACACCGGCAACGAGTCCGAGGGACTGCTCGTCCTCAAGGACGGCAAGTGGGTCGTGCTGCGCGTGCCGTATCCGAACGGCTACTACACGAAATGGCTCGACGGCCGGATCGACGACGCCAAGGGGGGCTGGAAGGGACGTGGGCTGTGGACGACGGTGAGCACGCGGGCGCCGTTCCACATGGAGACCGGCAAGGGGACGACCAGCAAGGTCATCAAGTTCCAGATGCGCCCCGATCCGCTGGCGAAGTGAGCGCCTGAGGTGCGCTACGTCGCGTTCCTGCGGGCGATCAATGTCGGCGGCCACACCGTGCGCATGGAGCAGCTGCGCAAGCTGTTCGAAGGGCTCGGCCTCGGCAGCGTCGAGACGTTCATCGCCAGCGGCAACGTGATCTTCGAGTCCGCCGTGGGACGCGCGGCGCTCGAGAATCAGATCGAGGCGGCGCTCGAGGCGGCGCTGGGCTATCCGGTCGCGACGTTCCTGCGGACGATTCCGGAGGTGGCGGCGGCCGCCCGCCTGCCGCCTTTTTCGTCCGCGGCGGGGACGGGGACGACCTACGTTGGTTTCCTGAAGAAGCGGCCGTCAGCCGCCGCGTGCGCCGCGGCGGCCGCGCTCAGCACGCCGGCGCATCGCTTTGTCGTCCACGGCCGCGAGGTCTATTGGCGGCGGCTCAATCCAGCCGAGGACTATCGCGGGCCGAACCTCGAAAAAGTGCTCGGCCCGGCGACGCTCCGCAATGTGACGACCGTCAGGAAGATCGCTGAGAAGTACGAGGTCGGCGCCTAGGCGCGCGCAGCGTTAAAGCTGGCCCGCCGACCAGTGCGCCGGGACATCGACGTACGACGCATCCAGCGCCTCGACCGACGGGCAGCCAAGCAGCTTCAGGGTCCGCATGCAATCGGCCTGGAGGATCTCGATCGCCCGCGCCACGCCGTCCCCGCCGGCGGCGCCGAGGCCGTACGCATAGGCGCGGCCGACGAGTACCGCCTTCGCGCCCAGGCACAGCGCCTTGATGACGTCGCTGCCGCGGCGGATACCGCCGTCGAGCAGCACTTCGGCGCGGCCGTTGACCGCGGCGACGACCTCGGGCAGCACGCGCAGCGTGCCGTGGACGCTGTCGAGCTGCCGCCCGCCGTGATTCGAGACGACCACCGCATCCGCCCCCGAGTCCACCGCCAGCATCGCGTCGTCTCCGCGATGGACCCCCTTGACGACGATCGGTCCGTCCCAGGCGTCGCGGATCCAGCGCAGGTCGGGCCACGTCACGGTCGAGGATTCGAGCGCGCTGCCGACATCGGCGTAGGGCATCGCCCCCTCGCCGGGAAGGACGACGTTCGGGAAGCTCATGAGCCCGCCGTCGCGGAAGAATCCCATCAGCCAGCGCGGTCGCGCCGCGAACTGCCAGACGAACGGGAACATCGTCAGCGGGTTGTGGGTGAGGAGCTCCTTCATGCCGTTGCGGAGGTCGCGCTCGCGGAGCCCGGCGACCGGCGTGTCGATCGTCACGACCAGCGCCGTGTAGCCGGCCTTGCGGGCGCGTTCGATCGCGCCGAGCGCGACGTCGCGGCCGCCGACGAGATAGAGCTGATACCAGGCGGTGCCTTTGGTGGCCTTGCGGACGTCCTCGAGCAGGCAGCCCGAGAGCGTCGACAAGATGTAAGCGGTGCCGGCCTCGCCGGCGGCGTGCGCCGCCACCTCTTCGCCGCGCGGATAGAACATTCGCGAGCTGCCGACCGGCGCGAGCAGGAAGGGCAGCGCCAGCCGCGTTCCGAGGACCGTCGTCTCGAGGCTGTACTTGCTGTTGGCCACGGCGCAGTGCGGGCGGAAGGCGACTTCGTTGTAGGCCGCGCAGTTGTGGTCGAGCGTGAGCTCGCGGTCGGCGCCGCCGTCGATGTAGTCGAAGACGGCGCGCGGCAGCCGGCGCTTCGCCGCCTGCCGGAGGTCCTCGATGTTGACGATGCGGGGCGGGGCGACGGCGCGGGAAGTGGGCATCTTGGTGGTGACGTCTGCTGAGCGGCGCCGGAGGAGCCCGGACGCCGTGGAACCACGACATATTATGATGGCCGCGGCCAAATATGACGTGGAACCCCTGGATTCAGATCTACGACCCGCTCGGCAGCCCGTGGCTCAGCACCGCCGCCGCGGCCTTTCCGATCGTCCTGCTGCTCGTCGCGCTGGCCGTGCTCGAGTGGCGCGCGCACATCGCGGCGCTGGCCGGCCTGGTTGCCGCGCTGGTCGTGTCGACGGTGATCTTCGGGATGCCGGTCGCGACCGCCGGCGCGACCGCGCTCTACGGCGCCGCCTACGGCCTGCTGCCGATCGGCTGGATCATCCTCAACGCCGTCTTTCTCTATAACCTCACCGTCGAGACCGGCCAGTTCGAGGTCGTCAAGCATTCGGTCAGCCAGCTGTCGGCCGACCGGCGGATCCAGGCGCTGCTGGTCGCGTTCTCGTTCGGCGCCTTTATCGAGGGGGCGTCCGGCTTCGGCACGCCGGTGGCGATCTGCTCGGCGCTGCTCATCGGGCTCGGCTTCACGCCGCTTTACGCCGCCGGGCTGTCGCTCATCGCCAACACCGCGCCGGTCGCGTTCGGCGCGATCGGCACCCCCATCCTGACCCTCGCCGCGGTCACCGGCATTCCGGCGCACACCCTCGGCGTGATGGCCGGCCGCCAGCTGCCGTTCGTGTCGCTGATCGTCCCGGCGTGGCTGGTCGTGACGATGAGCGGGTGGCGCGGGCTGCGCGGGGTGTGGCCCGCGGTTGTCGTCTGCGGCGGGACGTTCGCGCTCGTCCAGTTCGCCTGGAGCAACTTCGTCGGCGTCGAGCTCGTCGACATCGTCGGCGGGCTGGCGTCAATCGCGGCGCTGGCGCTGTTCTCGCGCGTCTGGCAGCCGCGGGATGTGTGGGATTTCGAGCCGGTGGCTGGAGCACCAGCGGCGCCGATCGCAGCAAACGCGGCCGCCCCGGTGCGCGGCGCGGTGCTGCGCGCCTGGATGCCCTGGCTGTTCCTGAGTGTTGCGGTGATTCTGTGGGGCCTCGCCCCCGTCAAGGTGCTGCTCAACGGCGGCCCGCGCGCGGTCGCCGTCTACCACGCCGGCGGCAAGCCTGGTGTCAGTCCGATCCTCTCGCCGGCCTGGGAGGTCCCGCTGCTGCATCGGGGGGTGTTCCGGGACTATCCGGTGGTGACGACCCGGGTCGACCAGGCGAGGGTCAGCGACCCGTCGTATCGCGCCGCCCACGCCGAGGCCGCGGTGTTCACGCTCAACTGGGCCTCGGCGACCGGCACCGCGATCCTGCTCGCGGCGCTCGCCACGGCGCTCTATCTGCAGGTGTCGCTGGGCCGACTGCTGGCGATTGCCGGAATGACGCTGCGCCGGATGCGCTCGTCGCTGATGACCATCATGCTGATGCTGTCGCTCGGGTTCGTGACCCGCTACGGCGGTACCGATGCGACGCTCGGCCTCGCCTTCACGAAGACCGGCATGCTCTACCCGTTCTTTGCCGCGCTGCTCGGCTGGCTGGGCGTCGCGCTGACCGGCTCGGACACCAGCTCCAACGTTCTCTTCGGCAGCCTGCAGAAGATCACCGCGCAGCAGCTCGGCTTCAACCCGGTCCTGATCGTCACCGCCAACAGCACCGGCGGGGTGATGGGCAAGATGATCGACGCCCAGAGCATCGTCGTTGCGACCGCGTCGACCGGCCAGGTCGGTCAGGAAGGGCGGATTCTGCGCTTCGTCTTCTGGCACAGCGTCGGCCTGGTCATCATCATGGGCATCATCGTCATGCTCCAGGCCTACGTCCTGCAGTGGATGGTGCCGGCGATGCCGTAGGGGCGGTGACGCCGTCAGCCGGCGGCCGCTGCATGCGCGATCGGCACCACCCCTGCCGCAATCGCGACCATGCCGATGCGCCGCGCGGCGCGCTCGCCCGCCGGCGCGAGACGTTCGACGGTGATCGCCGCGGTCACGACGGCCATCACCCGAAGGTCCATGACGCCGAGCGCGAGGGCGATCGCCATCGGGCCGGCGCAGCTGCCGCCGCGGGCCGGCGAGGCCGCCGCGTCGGCCGGCGCCGCGTGGCGATACGGGTTGTGCCTGGGTCGTCACTGCGCGTGGGCGCACTCGCGTTTCCCTCAATGCCGCTCCGGCGCTAATATCTCCTGTCATCCGCCTCATGAAAACTGAATCTGATCGGTCTGCAGGAGAGGCATGCTCAGTTGGCACATGCGTGCGCGGAAGCACACGCCGTTGACGGTGAGGCTCACAGCCGCCCTGATCCTCATCATCGCCGCGGTGGCGGCGCCGGCCCACGCCGCCATAGACCGCGAGGCGGCGATTCGCGAGCTGCAAGAGCGGCACGCGCTGATCGTGTCTCCTGACAGCCGCAATTATCGAACGCTCGCCTACGAGCCTGCCGAAGCCGCCTCCTTCGAGCAGTTGCAGGCGGAGGTGGTCCGCACGCGGTTCGTGACGTCGCTCCCGCCGCAGAACGGCCACCCCGGCGTGACCGGCCTGCCGGAGGTGAAGATCGATCGAGGTGCGGCAGGCACCGCCCGGCGACCTGGACCTCACAGGTGAACTGCGGGTTCGCATCTCACCGGCGCAGGGCGGCGAAGCGTGGGACCGTGGCTGCGTCGTCGGGCAGGGGAACCCTCGTGCGTGGTCGCAATCCGCCGACGGCGGCCGTTCGGCGACGCTGCAGTGCGGGAGCTTCTCCGGCGGCGAGCGCGACGGGGACTTCGGCCGCGCCCTGGAGCGGGTGCGCGCCGCCCAGGCCGCAGTCGCGATCGTTCCGCAGGGCGTGATGGTGCTGCCGGTGGCTCTTGAGGACTCGCTGCCGTATGAACAGGCCGTCGAGGTCATGTCCGCCGGTGGCTGCCTCGCCACCGGCAACTGCGAGCAAGCCTTCATTGGCTGGCGGAAGAGTTTTCCGCCGGCGGCGGTAGTGTTGGGCTTCCTGATGGTGCAGCTGGCGGTGGCCGCACTGATCTTCCGGCTGTCGAGGCGCGCGCCGTTGACGCACGCCAGCCGGCGGGTCAAGCGGAGCCTCGGCTATCTGGCCGTCGTCGTTCGCGGCGTCGCGCCGGGCAGATGTCGCAGCTTGTCAAGATTGCGGACCACGTACAGCGCCTGAATCACCCCCCCGTCAATCTCGAACGCCGCCGTCTGCACCGGGCCGGCCGGTCCATCGACGATGACGCCGGGCAGGCCGTTGATGGTGGCAAACCGGATGGTGAAGTCGTCGCGCCAGCCTTTCCGCGTCGCCCCGATCAGGAAGCGCGCCGCGCGATCGGCGCCTTCCAGCACGTTCAACGCCGCCGCGACCTTGCCGCCGCCATCCGTCACGACCCGGACGTCGCTCGCCAGGACCTCGGTCAGCGACTGCAGATCGCCCGAACGGGCCGCCGTCATAAACACCGACATCAGCTGCGCATGCTTCGCATCGACGTCGCCGGAACGGCCGGACGGTGCGGCGGCGCGGCGCGGGCGGGTCGCGCGGACCTGAGCGCGGGCGCGGGCCGCAAGCTGGCGGCAGGCCGCTTCGCTCCGCTCCAGCGACCGGGCTACCTCGCGGAACGAGAAGTCGAAGACGTCGTGCAGGAGGAAGGCGGCGCGCTCGAGCGGCGACAGCCGGTCGAGCGTCAGCAGCAGCGCCACGGAGAGGTCCTCCGCCAGCGCCAGCCGGCTGTCGGGCGCGAGCGCGGCCGTGTCGACGACCGGCTCCGGCAGCCACGGGCCGACGTACTCTTCCCGGCGGGCGCGCGCCGAGGTCAGCATGTCCAGGCAGAGCCGCGACGTCGTCGTCATCAGAAACGCCCGCGGGTTCGACACCGCGCCGCGGTCGGCCGAGTGCCAGCGCACGTAGGTCTCCTGCACCGCATCCTCGGCGTCGGCCATCGATCCGAGCATGCGGTAGGCGAGGCCGAGCAGGCGCCGGCGATACGGCTCGAAGCTCTCGGACGGACTCGGCGTCGCCCCGGCGCTGCTCACGCCGTGCGCACCGCCGCATCGGTTGACGCCGCTGCCCGGCCGCGATCGAACGTCACCGGCGTGCCGCCGCCGACGACGCGCACGCAGGCCTCGCCGTGGCCGAGGGCGTACTTGACCGTCGGATAGAGTCGCGCCGCGGTAATGGCGAATGCGAGGCTGACCAGCGCGCGGCGTCCGAAGCGCGTCACGATCGCCTGTCGATACGCATCGGCCGCGGGATCGTGCGCGAGCGTGGCGCGCGTGAACTTCCACACCAGCGCGACATCCGGCGGCATCGCGGCAGCATCATCGGCCAGCACCGCGCGCAGCACCGCAGGACGGACCCCAGCCCGCTCGGCCATCGTCACGGTGAGCTGGGTGCAGGGGCCGCAGTCCTCGTGGCGCACGGCGGTGATGCCAGCGGCGCACCAAGCCTCGACGGGGATGTCCTGCCGGAATCGTCCCAAGGCGGTCACCAGGGAGAAGAGCCACGCGGCGCGCGGGCTCGCGTCGGCGATGTCGCGCAGGTAGCTGGCGTCGTAGCCCCATTCCCGCTCGAATCTGTCAATCCCTTTACGCAGGGCCCACCTCATCATGTTTGCTCCTCCTAATCTCTGATGGTCAGACGACGCAGGGTCCCGGAATGTGACATGGGAAAGCCCTCGCTGCGCGGCACTCATGAGCCGACGGGAACAGCCGAGGCGCTTAAGGGATGCCGCAACCCCGAATCGGGACACTTCCGCCTGACGACTTCCGCCTGACGGATTACGGACGGTACCAGTCCATCCGCCGGGTTCGACATCCACCGCAAGCGTGACAACGCGCACCAGGCGAGTGTAAAACTCCCTATGCGCGGGATTGTCATCGCGGTCGCGGCGGTCGGCTTGCTCGGGGTGCCGCTCGCGCCGGCGGCACCGCAGCCGCCGCAGGAACTCGCCCGCCTGCTCGCCGCCGTCGGGCAACGCGTCGCCAACTATTACATCCGTGCCCGCAGCGTGATGTGCACGAACACGGCCACCGTCCAGCCGATCGACTGGAACAGCGGGTCACTGCAAGGTTTCGCGCGGACGGTCGAATCGGAGCTGCGCGTCGAGCTGGACGCCGCCGCGGGGGATGCATTGCCGACGGCGCGCCTGGTGCGCGACATCCGCCGCGTCAACGGCCGGCTGCCGCGCGACAGCGACCGGAACTCGCGCAACGGCTGCACCGATCCCAACCCGCTCTCGCCGGAGCCGCTGGCGTTCCTGCTGCCCCCGGAACGCGACACCTACCGCTTCACCGCCGTTCGCCGCGGCCGCGAAGGTTCCCGCCCGGCCCTGATCATCGAGTTCACGTCCGCGCCCGGCGTCAGCCGGCCGGAGCTGGTCGAGGATCAGGGTCACGAGGAGTGCTTCGACTGGACCGGGCCGCTCGCGACCCGCGGCCAGGTGTGGGTGGACGCGGAGACCCACGACGTGCTCCGGATCGATCGCCACCTCACCGGACCGGTCGACCTCCGCGTCCCGCTCCGGCTGCAGCGGCAATATGGCTTCGCTGTGCGCGTCGTCCTCGATCGCGACGATGTGTCGATGAGGTTCCGGCCGGTTGCGTTCGCCGACCCGGACGAAGTCCTGCTGCTTCCTGAGTCGATCGACTCGATGACCATCGTCCGCAACGGATTGCAATCGACCAGGCGCACGGAGAAGTTCAGCGGTTACCGGCGGTTCCTGACCGGGGGCCGGATCACGGGCCGATGAGCGGCCCGGCCAGGGCGGCGGCGGACTATGGGCGCGCCGGCCTCGGCCGCTCGTGGCTGATCATCCAGTTGAGGCCGAAGCGATCGCGCAGCTGGCCGAAGCGGCTCGCGAAGAATGTTTCCTGCATGGGCATCAGGACTTTGCCGCCATCGGCGAGCGCCGCATAGAGGCGTTCGGCTTCGTCGTCGCTTCCGACCGTCAGCGACAGATACGCGCTGCGCATCGGCTCGGCGGCCGGGATGTCGGCGCCCCACAGCTCGGTGCCGCCAATCGACAGGCGCGCGTGCAGGACGGCATCTTTGGGGATTGCGGTGGCGTTAGGTTGAGCCGGCGCCTCGCCGTGCGTCATCATCATGGTGATCCGCCCGCCGAGGTGGGTCTCGTAGAAGCGGAACGCCTCGGCGCACTTGCCCGCGAAGTTCACGTAGGTATACAGCTGCATTCTGCTTGTCTCCGGCAGTCTCGAGCCCGCCGCCCGCGTGCGGGCGGTCCAAACATTGTGCCACGGGCCGGTGGACGAGCCGTGCGCGGCGGGACGACCGCCGTCAGAAACTGAAGCCGGTCGAGACGTTGAGGCGGGTGCCGGCGGACTCGCCGTGCGCAACGTTGAGGTTCAGTTGCACGAACGGCGCGACGAGGAAGAGTCCGGCGCCGGTGCCGTGGTGCCACGGGGCATCGCCGAGCGCGGCGCCGAAGTCGGCGGCCTTGCCGGCGTCAGCGAACAGCGTCAGGCCGAGCTTCGCCCGGCTGAGGACCGACGTCAGCGGCGCGCGCAGCTCCACCGACGCGACCGCCAGCCGGTCACCGTCGAACGCGCCGGCGCGGTCGCCGCGCAGCGTCGAGGCGCCGCCGAGCAATGGCCGTTCGTAGAGAGGCAGGGGCGCGTCGGCGGTGGCGTACTGTACGCGGCCGGCGACGACGTTCTGCCGGAACACCCGGAGATAGCCGCGCGCGGCGGCGTTATAGCGGTTGATCCGCCGTGCCGCGACATGCAGCGCCGACCAGCCGCCGCCGAGGACGACGGCATTCGACGGGAACGCGGGGTCGTGGCGGGTGTCGAGTGCGGCGCTCGCCCCGAGGCTCCACGGCCGATCGTCGAGCGCCCCGAAGGTGACCGAGCCGGCCGAGACGTCGACGCCGGTGCGCAGCACCTTCGCGAACAGTCGCTCGGCGCGGGCGCTGACCTGGACGCGATGCTCGGCGAGATCGTAGCGCGGGTTGTCGCGGTTCCAGGTTTCAACGCTCGAGGTCACGCGCGTCAGCGGGCCGGTGGTGAATCCGCGCTCGAATTCGAGCGCCGCCCGCCTGGTTCCCCCCCAGGTCAATGGCACCGAGAACCGGTCTCCGCCGCCGAGCAGGTTGACCGCCGTGGCGCGGCCGCCGTAGGTCAGGCCGTAACCATCCTCATAGCTCAGGATCGGGAAGAACTGCAGCGGCGCGGTCAGCCGCCGCCACGCTGACGGCGCCTCGCCGCTGCCCCCCGCCGTCGTCGAGACGACCCCTGGCCGCTCGTGGACCAGCACGATCAGTGCGACGTCGGTGGGATCGTCGAGCGACCGGTAGCGCCTGCGGACGTCGACGGTCTCGAACCGGCGGCTGTCGCGGAGACGGCGGGCGACGGCCTCCTCGATGCCGGGCGTCACCGCCGTCCCGACCGTGACGCCGGCGAGCGCCAGCACTTCCTGGTCGGTCAGGAAGGCATTGCCGTGGACGCGGATCTCGTGAATCGTCTCGACCCGCGGCTGGTCCGTCACGGATGGGTCACGGCCCGGCATGCTCGCCGCAGCGCCATCGGGAAGGCGCGGTGGCGGCGCCGATGGAGCGGCGGGCGCCTGCGGCAGCGTCCAGCGCGCCGCCACGAGCCGCGGCCGTGCCGCCTCGAGCCGGGCGTCGGTCTTCGGCACCTTGATCGTCGTGCGGACCTCGGCCTCGCGGTAGTTGGTGAAGGTGCGGTCGTAGCCGGCCTTGAAGGATCCGGCCGCGAGCGTGACGCCGGCGCGGATGTCGATGGCGCGCGGCAGCCAGACACCGGCAATCGGCTGGCCCATGGTCATCGATGCCCTGATGTCGTCGACGCGCACCAGCCACGCCCCCGGCAGGAAATCGAGCCAGACGTTGTCGAAGGTGTACTTGACGATCTGAGGCTCGGCGGGATCGACCCAGAGCGTCACCAGCGCCGTCTTGTTCATGCGGCGATCGATGTCCGCCTCCTGCCGCTCGTCCCGCCGGCGCTTCATTTCACGCGGCCGCTTCTCGTCGTCTGAGTCGTTGAAGAGATTCGACGGGTAGTACTCGATGCGGAGGACGTCGTGACCTTCGAGCTGTTCGCGGCCGGCGAGGTAGTAGTTGCCGGGCTCGAACGTGAAGTCCATGAAGTAGGCCTCCGACACAAAGCGCGGCTCGGCAGCGGTGGCGCTGGTGGCGGGCGCCGCTTGCTCGCCAGGCGCGGGCTTGCCAGGTGTGCCGGCCGCATCGGCCTGGCGCTTGGCGCGCCGCTCCGCACGAGCGCGCTCGCGGGTGATCCATTCCTCCTCGTAGGCGCGGCGGGCCGGTTCGTCAACGGTCACGCCGTCGAACTTAACCGGGCTGCGCACGTGCATGCCGTCACGCGCGTACCAGGTGAACTCGCGGCGGCTGCGGGTGAGCGGCACGCCGCCGGGGCCGGTCACTTCGAATGCTTCGGTCTCGTCGAGCACGTACTGGGCGAGCGTGGTGCGATTGACGGCGCGCCGCGCCAGGACGCGCGCCATGAACGCGTCGAGGTCGCTCGGCGTCTTCGACCCGGCCACGGCAGGGGGCGGCGCCGTCGGAGCCGGCGCCCCCGGTGGTGCCTGCGCAACCGCGCGCACCGGCACTGCCGCCAGCAGCAGCGCAAAGACGACGGGTGTCGCGGGGAAAGCTGAGCGATACACGTGGCCTCCGGAGGCAGGCGGGCATCCGGTTAGACGGCCGCTCGCCGGCCGCGGTTCCCACTACTTTACTGCGATAGGATTTCTCCGTGTTGCAGCCGTGGCTCCGTCGCACCGCGCCGCTCGTGACCGCGCTGGCGATTACGGCCTGCGGCGGCCTGCTGCGCCTCGATGCGCTCGTCGAACGCTACGGGCCGGTCGACTCGCCGCGATGGGCGCGCACCCTGACGCACAACGCCCCCCGGTGGGCCTCGCCCCTCAAGCCACCGTCCCACCAGTGGCAGCGGATTGCCATCCCCTACGTCGGCGGCGATCCGATTAACTACCTCCGTTTCGCGCGCGAGATGCAGTCGTTCTATCAGCCGCATGTGCGGGAGCCGGTGTTCCTCGCGGTCACGCGGATGTTTCTCCGGCTGCTGAACGATGCCGACGTCGCGGTCAGCTTCGCGTCCGCTGCCGGCTCGACGCTTGCCATCCTCGGCGCGTATCTGGTCGCCGCCGCGGTGGTGTCGCCTGCGGCCGGACTGGTCGTCGCGTCGTTGATGGCCGGGGAGTATCACCTCATCACCTGGGGCATCGACGGCTGGCGCGACGACACATTCATGGCGCTGCTGCTGCTGACGCTGTGGGGCCTGCTGCGGCTGCGCCGTCAGCCGACGTTCGCGCACGCGCTGCTCGCCGGCAGCGCCGCCGGGCTGGCGTGCCTGACGCGGATCACGGCGCTGTCCTTTGTCCTCCCCGCGCTGGCGCTGCTGGTCATCGATGCGCCCCGCGGCGAGCGGCGCCACCGGGCGGCGCTCGCCGGCCTCGCCGGCGTCATCTGCGGCGCGATTGTCATCCCCTATCTGGTGAGCTGCGCGCTGGCGACCGGGGATCCGTTCATCGCGATCAACTATCACACCAGCTACTACCGCTTCGGGGAAGGGCTGCCGGCGAAGCAGCCGATGAGCGCCGCGGCGTATATCGGCGCCAAGCTCGCCGGACATCCGATCCATGCTGTCGACACCGCCTTCCAGGGGCTGACCGTCCAGCCGTTCCTGAACAAGTTCCAGGGCTTCGAAGGCTACGCGCCTCATATCGGGACGCTGCTGATGTGGACCGCGGCGGCCGGTCTGCTCGCGCTGCCCTTCGCGCCAGCGGGGCGGATGCTGCTGATCGTCCTGGTGGCGTCGCTCGTCCCCTATGCGTTCACGTGGAATGTCTCGAGCGGCGGCGAATGGCGGTTCACGATGCACGTCTACCCGCTGTATCTGTCTGCCGCGCTCTTCGCGATCGAGGGCGCCGTGCGGGGCGCGGCGGCGCTCTGGCGATCGGGAGGCCGGCTGCCGTCAGTGCCGCGGCGCCGCGTCGTCGCGATCGGCGCGGTCGCGGCGGTGGCGGCGCTCGGCTGGGCGGCCTACGTCACGCTGCCGTGGTTCGTGGTCCGCGAGGCCGTCGCCAGCGGCGAGGACGTCAGCATCGAGACCGGCGCGCGCGATCGCCTGTTCTTCGGCGCCGGGTGGCTGCCGCCCCATGACGACGGGGTGACGGTGCGGGTGTCGGCGGTGGCCAGGGCTGCGATCTTCCTGCCGTTGCCGGTGCGGCGGACCTACGAGGTCGTGGTTCGGCTCGATCCGGCGGTGCCGGAGCGGCAGCACCGCGTCAGCGTGCTCTTCAATCGCCAACTGCTCGGCAGCCTGCCGCTGACGGTCGACGCGCGGCGCATGGGCTCGTACCGGCTGCGGCTGCCGGCGACGCAGGTCAAGTCCGGGCGGAACGAATTGCTGCTGGTGCCCGACGTGATGGCCATGGCCGGCTCCGCCGCGCCGCATCTCGGCTGGCTGGCGCCGGCCCAGGAGGTCGGGGTCCGGCTCTGGTATGTCCGGATCCTCGGGCTGGCTAAGTAGCCGCGGCGATCCGGCCTGTTTTTCGGCGCGTCCTTCAGAATCAACGACTTACGCTAAAGGTGAGTGTCCCCGTTTAGAGGGTGCCAGGCGCTGGTCCGGGCCGAGGCGAACAGCGCGTCGAGCACGCGCAGGTTCTGGATCGAGTCCTCGAGCGGATACGGCACGGGCGTGCCCTGGCGCACCGCCTCGGCGAACAGGTCCCCCTGGATCGTGTACTGGTCGCAGGTGTCGATTTCAATCGTCTCGCGCGAGCTGCCGGCGGCGGTCCGCTCCTCGACGAACAAACGGGTCGGGCGATCGGGCGGCGCGTTGAACGGAATCTCGATCTCGATCCGTCCGGTCGTGCCGGCAACAATGACGCTCTGGCCGGGCGCGAGCTGCGTGGCGCACAGGCCGATCGCCTGACCGCCCGGAAAATCCAGCAGCATCGACGACAGCCGATCGACGCCGAACGCCGGATCCTGGTCGATGAGCGCGCAGACCCGCCGCGGCTCGGTCTCGAACATCATCCGCGCGGTATTCACCAGATAGCAGCCGATGTCGAGCAGCGCGCCGCCGCCGTAGCCGGCGACGTTGCGGACGTTGCCGGGATCGTCATTGAAGTAGCTGAAGGTTCCGCTGATCGCCCGCACCGGTCCGATCCGTCCGGACCGGACGATCGCCAGGGCGCGCAGCCACTGGGGATGGGTGCGCACCATGAACGCCTCCTCGATCAGCACGCCGGTCCGGCGCCGCACCTCGACCAACTGCTCCGCCTCCACGGAGGTCAGCGCGATCGGCTTCTCGCAGAGCACGTGCTTGCCGGCCTCGGCGGCGCGGATCGTCCACGGCACGTGCAGGTGATTCGGCAGCGGGATGTAGACCGCGTCGATCGCCGGGTCGGCGAGCAGCGCCTCGTAGCTGTCGTAGGCGGTCGGGATGCCGAGCGCGTCGGCCGCCTGGCGGGCCCGGCCGGCGTCACGCGACGCGATCGCGTCGACCCGCGTCGCGCCACCCCGCTGCATCGCCGGAATCACTTTCTGGGTCGCGATCCGCGCGACCCCGAGCACGCCCCACCGCACCGCTCCGCCGCCACCACGCCTCGCTGCACCCACGGCATCACCCCGTCATAATCGAAACTTATGGTAGCTGCGGCCGCGGCCGCGCGCCGCCGGCCGCAAACCCGCGCCGCCGTGAAGAATATGCCCCGGAGCGCGCCGAACTCAAGCAATCGCCGTTGACGCCCGCGCGCCGCGGCCGCTATACTTCGGCTCATCGTGCTGAGCCTCTCCACGCCGGCCGTCTGTCGAAAGCGGGTCAAGCGGCCCGGGCCGGTGGTGTGTGTGCGCGGAACGTAGCGAGCCCTACAGTACGACCCGCATCCACCCGTCGGCCCTCAGCAGGGCGGCGGGTTTTTTTTTGATCATTCGGGACGGAGTATCATGCAGCGCATCGACGTCGGCATTCTCGGCGCCACCGGAATGGTGGGACAGCAATTCATCCAGCAGCTGGCCGGTCACCCATGGTTCAACCTGGTCTGGCTCGGCGCCAGCGAGCGCTCGGAGGGCAAGACCTACGCCGAAGCGGCGACCTGGCGGCTCTCGCAGCAGATGCCCGAGGCGCTGCGCGGCATGCGCGTGCACGCCTGCACGCCGCCGCCGGGCGGCCCGCGGCTGATGTTCTCGGCGCTCGACGCCGACGCCGCCGACACGATCGAGCCGGCTTTCGCCAAGGCCGGTCACCTCGTCATCAGCAACGCCAAGAGCTACCGGATGGATCCGCTCGTGCCGCTGCTCATTCCGGAGGTCAACGCCGATCACCTCGCGCTACTCGACGACCAGCGCCGTGCCCGCGGCGGCCGCGGCGCCATCCTCACCAATCCCAACTGTTCGACCGTCGTCCTGGCGATGGCGCTGGCGCCGCTGCGGCAGTTCGGCCTGCGGTCGGTGATGGTGACGACGCTCCAGGCGGTCTCCGGCGCCGGCTACCCCGGGGTGCCCTCGCTCGACATCCTCGGCAACGTCGTCCCGGCGATCTCCGGCGAAGAAGAGAAGATCGAGAGCGAAACCCAGAAGATTCTCGGCGCGCTGCAGAACGGCGCGATCACGCCGCACCCGGTCGTCGTCAGCGCCCAGACTACCCGGGTCCCGGTTATCGACGGCCATACCGCGAGCGTGTCGGTCAGCCTCGAGGCGCGGCCGTCGGTCGAGGCGGTGATCGCGGCGATGCGCGCCTTCCGCGGCCGGCCGCAGGAGCTCAAGCTGCCGCTCGCCCCGCCGGCGCCGATTGTCTATCTCGAGGAGGGCAACCGGCCGCAGCCGCGGCTCGATGCCGAGCGGGACCGCGGCATGGCGGTGTCGGTCGGGCGGGTGCGCCGCTGCCCGGTGCTCGACATCAAGTTCATCGCGCTCGGGCACAATACAATCAGGGGAGCAGCCGGCGCCGCGGTGCTCAATGCCGAGCTGCTGCAGGCGGAAGGCCTGCTGCAGGGCGACTAGCCATGGAACTGACCGGACCGATCGTCATGAAGTTCGGCGGCACGTCCGTCGCCGATGCCGAGGCCATCGCGCGCGTCGTCGGCATCGTCAAGGCGGCGCGCGCCAGCTCCGGCCTGCCGCCGGTCGTGATCGTCTCGGCGATGAGTGGCGTCACGGATCGGCTGCTCGAACTGACCGAGGCGGCCGGCAAGCGCCGCGACGCCCACGTCCTGAACGGCGTCGCCGAATTGTCGCGGCGTCATTTCGAGGCGGTCGAGCGGCTGCTGCCGCCGGAAGCGGCCAGCGGCGTGCTGACCGAGATCGCCGCCCAGCTCGACGATCTCCGGGCGCTGCTCAAGGCCACCGGCATTCTCCGTGCCGCCTCGCCGAGCGCCCACGATGCCATCGTCTGCACCGGCGAGCTGATGAACAGCCGGATCATGGCGGCGGCGCTCGAGCACGCCGGGGTCAGTACCGCGTGGGTCGATGCCCGCCGCGCGATCGTCACCGACGGCGCGCACACCGCCGCCGTGCCGCTCGCCGACGAGACGCGCGTCGCGGTCGCGCGCGAGATCGTGCCGCGGGTCGCCGAAGGGCACGTGCCGGTGCTCGGCGGCTTCGTCGGCGCCACCGCGCAGGGGGTGACGACGACGCTCGGTCGCGGCGGCTCGGATTATTCGGCCGCCATCGTCGGCGCCGCGCTCGACGCCCGCGAGATCCAGATCTGGACCGACGTCGATGGGATGCTGACCGCCGACCCGCGGATCGTCGCCAATCCGCACGTCGTCCCCCACCTGTCGTTCGGCGAGGCTTCCGAGCTGGCTTACTTCGGCGCCAAAGTGCTGCACCCCAGCACCATCCTGCCGGCGGTCGCGAAGGACATCCCGGTACGGATTCTCAACAGCCGCCGTGCCGGCGGCAGCGGCACGACGATCACCGCCGATCCGCCGCCGGCCGACCGGCCGCTTGCCGCCGTCGCCTGCAAGCGGCGCGTGACGATGGTCGAGATCACGTCGACGCGGATGCTGATGGCGCACGGCTTCCTGCGGCGGGTGTTCGAGGTGTTCGAGCGCTACCGCACCGCCGTCGACGTCGTCACGACCTCCGAGGTCAGCGTCTCGGTGACGGTCGACGACGACCGCGGTCTGGCGGAGATCGTCGCGGCGCTCGGCGAGTTCGCGGAGGTCCGGGTCGAGGCCGATCTCGCGATCCTCTGCGCGGTCGGCGACAATCTGCGGAACGATCCGCGGATTGCCGCCCGCGTCATCGGCGCGCTGGAGCGATTCCGGGTGCGGATGGTGTCGCAGGCCGCCTCGCGCCGGAATGTCACGATCGTCCTGAGCGACGCCGATCTCGCCGCCGCGATGGGGCAGCTCCACCAGGAGTTCTTCCAGGAGGCGGGAGTCCGGAGCTCCTGACAGCGATGCGACTGTTATTGCTCGGCTACGGCCGGATGGGCCGCATCGTCGACGAGCTCAGCGCCGGCTACGGCATGGAGGTCGTCGGCCGCGTCGACCCGGCGCTCGGTGACGCGCCGGCGGCGTGGCCCGACGCCGACGTCGCGATCGACTTCTCGATTGCCGGCGCCGTGCCGGGCAACGTGCGCCGGCTCGCGGAACGGAAGACGAACGTCGTGATCGGGACGACCGGATGGTCGGAGCACGAGGCCGCCGTCCGGCGCGATGCCGCGGCGGGCGGCATCGGTGTTGTCGCGGCGGCGAACTTCGCCCTCGGCGTGAATCTGTTTCTGGCGGTCGCCGAGCGCGCCGCCGCGCTGATGGCGCCGCACGAGGAGTTCGGCGCCTGGATTCACGAGGCGCATCACGCCGCCAAGCGCGACGCCCCGTCGGGGACGGCGCTGACGCTCGAGGCCGCCGTCCGCGGCAGCGGCTACGGACGGCCGATCGATGTATCGTCTACGCGGGCCGGCTCGATTCCCGGGACGCACACGCTCGGCTTCGACGCCGCGTCGGAGACGATTACGCTGACGCACACGGCGCGGGATCGCTCGGGCTTTGCCCGCGGCGCGCTGCAGGCCGCCCGCTGGCTGCCGGGGCGCGCCGGATGGTTCAATATGAGAGACGTCCTCGGGCTCTAACGGGCGTCGGCGCGGCTGGACGCGCACCGGCGCCGGCCCACGGGATGGATGCGGGAGACCGCAGCGCAGGAGACTGTGATGAGAGACCGGTTTACAGGATGCGGCACGGCGCTGGTCACCCCGTTCACGGCGGCCGGCGCGCTCGATGAAGCGGGCGTGCGGCGGCTGGCGCGGCGGCAGATCGACGCCGGCATCCACTTTCTCGTCCCGTGCGGCACGACCGGCGAAACGCCGACGCTGACACCGGCCGAGCGGCGGCGGGTGGTCGAGATCGTCGTCGACGAAGCGCGCGGCGCCGTGCCGGTGCTGGCCGGCGCCGGCGGCTACGACACGCGGGAGGTCAGCGAGGCCGCCGCCGAGATGGCCCGCGCCGGCGCCGACGGCATTCTCTCGGTCGCGCCCTATTACAACAAGCCGACGCAGGAAGGGCTGTTCCAGCACTATCAGGCGATCGCCGCGGCGGTCCCGCTGCCGGTCATCCTTTACAACGTGCCCGGCCGTACCGGCTGCAACATCGAGGTCGCCACCGTGGTGCGGCTGTCGGCGATCGCGAATATCATCGGCGTCAAGGAGGCCTCCGGCAACGTCACGCAGATGTGCGAGCTGCGCCGCGCGCTGCCCGAGTCGTTCCTGGTGCTGTCAGGCGATGATGCGCTGACGCTGCCGGTGATGTCGATTGGCGGCCGCGGCATCATCTCGGTCGTGTCGAATCAGGTGCCGGCCGAGATGGCGCGGATGGTCGAGCTCGCCGAGGCCGGGGATTTCGCCGGGGCCCGCGCGCTGCATTATCGGCTGCTGCCGCTGATGCAGGTCAACTTCGTCGAATCGAGTCCGATTCCGGTCAAGGCGGCGATGGCGATGATGGGATTGCTGAACGAGGTCTACCGGCTGCCGATGGTCGCGCCGGGGACGGCGTCGCGCGAGCGCATCGGCCGGATCCTGCAGGAACTCGGACTGACCGCCGGGGCCGCGGCGCGCGCCTGAGCGCCGTTCCCGCCGACCGCTCTCGCCTGACGCTCATAACCACCAGCCGCCCGGACCTACGCATGCCCACTCTCGAAACCGAAGTCACCGCGCTCGTCGCGGCGGGCGCGAACGCCGACCGCGCCCACGTCCGGGAGGTCTTCGCCCGGCTGCGCGCGGCGCTCTCGGCCGGCGAAGTCCGCGCCGCCGAGCCGGACGCCGCCGCACCGTCCGGCTGGCGCGTCAACGCCTGGGTCAAGCACGGCATCCTGCTCGGCTTCCGCTACGGCGACGTCACCGACGCCTCCGTCGATCACGGCCGCTGGCCGTTCGCCGACAAGGACACTTTGCCGCTGCGGCGGCTCGACGCGGCCGGCGGCGTGCGCATCGTGCCGGGCGGATCGAGCGTGCGGGACGGCGCCTTCCTCGGCCGCGGCGTGATCTGCATGCCGCCGATGTACATCAACATCGGCGCCTACGTCGGCGAGGAGACGCTGGTCGACTCGCATGCGCTGGTCGGATCCTGCGCCCAGATCGGCCGGCGGGTGCACATCAGCGCCGCGGCGCAGATTGGCGGCGTGCTCGAGCCGGTCGGCGCGCTGCCGGTCGTGATCGAGGATGAAGTGCTGGTCGGCGGCAACTGCGGCGTCTACGAAGGAGCGGTGGTCAAGCGCCGCGCCGTGCTCGCCTCGGGCACAATTCTGACCGGCTCGACGCCGATCTATGACGTCCCCAACGCCCGCATCATCCGGCCGACGGACGGTCCGCTGATCGTCCCCGAAGGGGCCGTCGTCGTGCCCGGCAGCCGGCCGCTGACGACCGGCGCCGGCCGTGACTGGGGGCTGTCGGTGGCGACGCCGATCATCGTCAAGTACCGCGACGACCGGACCGACGCCCGCGCGGCGCTCGAGGACGGGCTGCGATAAGCCGGCGCGGCGAGACGCGCGAGGGAACCGGAACAGATCATGACATCGCCGTTTGACCCGGTCGCATTCGCCCGCACGCTGATCGATATCGATTCGACCACCGGCCGCGAGGCGGAGGCGGGGGCGTGGCTGGCGGGAGCGCTCGCCGGCCTCGGCTACACCGTCGTCGAGCAGCCGATCGCGCGCGGCTGCGCGAACATCATCGCGACGCTCGATCCGCCGGCGGTCGTGCTGTCAACCCACTACGACTGCGTGCCGCCGTTCTTTCCGAGCCGGCTGGAGAACGGCCGCCTCTACGGCCGCGGGTCCTGCGATGCGAAGGGCATTGTCGCGGCGCAGGTGGCGGCGGTCGAACGCATGCGGGCGGCCGGGGAGCGGCGGGTCGGGCTGCTGTTCGTGGTTGGCGAGGAGCGGGGCAGCGACGGCGCGGCGGCGGCCAACGAGGCGGCGCCGCCGGGGTCGCGCTTTCTGATCAACGGCGAGCCGACCGACAACCGGCTGGGGGTGGCGACGCGCGGCGTGCTGCGCGTGCGGCTGCGCGCCGCCGGGCGGGCCGCGCATTCCGCGCATCCCGAACGCGGCGAGTCGGCGATCGACAAGCTCATCGACGCCCTGGTCCTGCTGCGGACCCTGCCGCTGCCGTCCGACAGCACGCTCGGCACGACTTATTACACCGTCGGGTTGATTGAGGGGGGCGTCGCCCCGAATGTCATTTCACCGTCGGCGACGGCTGAGCTGAACTTCCGGATCATCGGCCCCGCCGAGGCGGTGCTGGAGGCGATCCGGCCCGTTGACCGGCTGGTGACGTCTGAAGAGGTGTTACGAGTGCCGGCTGTACACCTCCAGACCGTCCCGGGGTTCGACACGGCGGTGTTCGCGTTCACGACCGATATCCCGCTGCTCGATCGGTGGGGCGCGCCGCTGCTGTTCGGGCCGGGATCGATCCTCGTCGCCCACACCGCCGAGGAATACCTCGAACTGGATGCGATGGCGGCCGCCATCGATGCCTACGTCCGGCTCGCCACGACCTGTCTGACGACCGCCCCGGATGACCGCGGCTCCGGTAAACAGACCGCCCGCTGACGCCGTAAGGAACTGCACCGACATCTCCGCTCCCGCGCGGAGGAAAGGCCCCGGTTGGAATCGCTCTTCCGTTTATTCTTCGAATATCGGCCGGTGGTGTTTCAGCAGGGAGAGTTCCGTCTCGCCCCGTCGGCGGGGTCGTACGTCGCGGCGGTGATCGCGGTGGCGGCGATGGCGGCGGTGGTCGTCACCTACCGGTCCGTCCCGGTCCGCGGCCGGTTGCGCGACCGCGTGATTCTGACGGCGCTCCGTCTCGCCACCCTCGGCCTCGTCCTGTTCTGTCTGTTCCGGCCGCTGCTCGTCGTCAAGGCGGCCGTCCCGCAGCAGAATTTCCTCGCCGTGCTCGTCGACGACTCGCGCAGCATGCAGACCCCGGACTGGGGAACGGCGCCGCGCGGCGATTTCGTGAAGCAGGCGTTCGGCCGTGATGCGGCGCTTGTCAAGGCGCTGTCCGAACGGTTCGTGCTGCGCACCTTCCGCTTCTCGTCGTCCGCGACGCGGCTGCAAACGACCGACGAGCTGACGTTCAGCGGCGCGCAGACCAAGCTTGGCGCCGCGCTCGACGCCGCGCGGCAGGAGCTCGCCGGGCTGCCGGTCGCCGGCATGGTGCTCGTCAGCGACGGCGCCGACACGACCGATGCGTCGCTGTCGGACGCCCTGCTCGGACTCAGGGCGGCGGCGGTGCCGGTCTTCACCGTTGGCGTCGGCCGCGATCGTCTGGCGCGCGACATCCAGATCGATCGGGTCACGACGCCGCGCAGCGCGCTGCTCGGCACGTCGCTCGTCATCGACGCGGTCGTCACCCAGACCGGATACGCGGGGGAGAAGGCGGCGCTCGACGTCGAGGACGAGGGGCGGATCATCGGCAGCCAGGAGTTCACGTTCGCGAGCGACGGTGAGCCGGCCTCCGTCCGGGTGCGCGTCACCGCCGCCGACCCGGGCCCGCGGCTGTTCCGCTTCCGGATCGCGCCGCGCGCCAACGAGCTCGTCGCCGGTAACAATGTGCGGGAGGCGTTGATCGACATCGCCGACCGGCGCGACCAGATCCTCTATTACGAGGGGGAGCCGCGCCCCGAGATGGCGTTCCTCAACCGCGCCGTCCACGACGACAAGAACCTGTCGGTGGTGACGCTGCAGCGGACCGCCGACAACAAGTATCAGCGGTTCCTCGACCTCGACAATCCGGATCAGCTGGTCGGCGGCTTTCCGAAGACCCGCGAGGAGCTGTTCGCCTATCGCGGACTGATGCTCGGCAGCATCGAGGCGGGGGCGTTCACGGGCGACCAGCTGCGCATGATTGGTGAATTCGTGGAGCGCCGCGGCGGCGGGCTGCTGGTGCTCGGCGGGCCGCGGGCGTTCGCGGAAGGAGGCTACGCCGGCACCCCCGTCGCCGACGCCCTGCCGGTCGTTCTCGAGCGCGCCGCACGCGTCGCCGAGCCGCTGCCGGTGGCGCGGCTGCACGTTGCGCCGACCCGCGCCGGGGCCTCCCACGGGGTCACCCAGATTGCGCCGACCGAAGCCGCGTCGCTGGTCCGCTGGAAGGACATGCCGGTCCTGACGAGCGTCAATCCCCTGACCGCCGTCAAGCCCGGCGCGACCGTGCTGTTGAGCGGCACCGATGGCCGGCGCGAACAGATCGTGCTGGCCTGGCAGCGTTACGGCCGCGGCAAGGCGCTCGCCTTCCCGGTCCAGGATTCGTGGCACTGGCAGATGGACGTGCGCATGAGCCTCGAAGACCAGACCCACGAGAACTACTGGCGGCAGCTGCTGCGCTGGCTGGTCGACGGCGTTCCCGGCCCGGTCGACGTGCAGACCCTCACCGATCGCGTCGAGCCCGGCGAGCAGGCGACGCTTGTCGCCGACGTCGTCGACGCCGGCTTCGTCGACGTCAACGACGCCCGCGTCGTCGCCAGGATCACCGGCCCGAAGGGGCGCGTCATCGAGGTGCCGATGCAATGGACCGGCGAGCGCAACGGCCAGTACCGCGCCGTTTTTCGCGCCGACAATCCGGGCCTCTATGCCGCCGCGGTCGAGGCGTCGCGCGCCGGCAAGTCGCTCGGGACCGGGCATGCCGATGTCCGTGCCGCGCCAAGCGACGCCGAGTATTTCGACGCGACGATGCATGCCCAGCGGCTGCAGCGGATTGCGCAGGACACCGGCGGACGCTACTACACGCCGGAGACCGTCGCCGGGATGCCGGAAGACCTCCGCTACACCGGCCGCGGCGTGACGACGGTGGAGGAGCGGGAGTTGTGGCACATGCCGATCGTGCTGCTGCTGTTCATCGGCCTGCTGTCGGCGGAGTGGGCCTACCGCCGCTCCCTCCAGCTCGCCTAGGGGGACACTCACCTTTACGGTAAGTTGTTGATACGACTGAGGAAGATGCTGAAAACCCTCGGAACGGCAATCGCGGTCTCGCTGGTGCTGCTGACGGCGGTGCCGGCGGCGGCGCAAGCTGTCCATCTGACGGTCATCGTCGGACTCGCCGGGGATCCGGAGCATGCCAAGCTGTTCGACCGCTGGGCGGCGACGCTGCTCGATGCCGCGTCCGGGCGGATGGCGATTCCGAAGAGCCGGATCCGGTATCTGACCGAGCATCCCGACGCCGATCCCAAGCGCGCGACCGGGAAATCATCGCGCGAGGAGATCGCCAGGGCGTTCGCCGCGATGGCCGGAGAAGCGAAGCCCGAGGATGTCGTCTTCGTCGTCCTGATCGGCCACGGTACGTTCGACGGCCGCGAGGCGAAGTTCAACCTGCCCGGGCCAGACATGACCCCGTCGGACTTTGCGCCGCTGCTCAAGAGCCTGCCGTCCCGGCACATTGTCTTCGTCAACACCGCCAGCGCCAGCGGACCGTTTCTCGAGCCCTTGTCCGGACCGGGCCGGACGATCGTGACCGCGACCCGATCAGGGGCCGAGCGGTTCGCCACTCTCTTCGGCGGCTACTTCGTCGATGCCCTTGCCGGCGATGCCGCCGATGCCGACAAGAACCGGCGCGTCTCGGTGCTCGAGGCGTTCGATGCCGCGAAGAGCGGCGTCGCCCGCGCCTATGAGCAGGCCGGGACGATGCTGACCGAGCATCCGCTGCTCGACGACAGCGGCGATCACCAGGGCAGCCCCGGCCCCGCGCCTGACGGCAAGAACGGCCGCATTGCCGCGATCCTCGCGCTCGGCTCGGCAACGGCGGCGGACGAGCCGGCGAGTCCCGCGCTGCGGGCCCTCTACGAGGAGCGCGCCGAGCTCGAACGGCGCGTCGAGGGGCTGAAGCTGATGAAGTCCGGGATGGATCCGGCGCGGTATGCCGCGGAGCTGGAAAAGCTCCTGACCGAGCTGGCGCTGAAGGGCCAGCAGGTCAGGACGGCCGAGGGCGCTCGGTGAGCCGTGATGCCGCGCCGCCTTCTTCTCCTCGTCGTCCTGATCGCGCTGGTTGGCGGCGCCGCGTTCGCGCAGCGCGGCCGGAGCCGGCGTCCGGCACTCGACGTCGAGGTTCAGGGCAACACGCCCTACGACGGCCGGTTCGTGTTCGTGCGGCTGAAATACAACGCCTCGTTCGGACGATGGGGCAACTGGATTGGCGACGGCGGCTTGCCGTGGTCCCACGATTATCCGGACGGCGAGATCCATTTCTCCAAGATCCTCGAGGAGCTGACGTTCCTCGACACCCGGACCGACGGCTCGAACATACTGGCAATAGACGACCCGGAGCTCTTCAACTATCCGGTCGCCTACATGGCGGAGCCGGGGCACTGGGGCATCACCCCGCCGGAGGCGGCGGCGCTCCGCAAGTACGTGCTCAAGGGAGGCTTCCTGATCTTCGACGATTTCAGGGGCCGCGACTGGGAGAACCTGCAGGATCAGATGCGGGTGGCGCTGCCCGAGGCGCGCTGGCAGGAGCTCGACGGCACGGCGCGGGTCTTCCACGCCTTCTTCGAGATTCCGGATCCCGAAACGCTGGCGGCGCCGTACGGCGGCCTGCCGCCGAGCTACTGGGGGCTCTACGAGAACAACGATCCGCGGCGGCGGCTGATGGCGATCGCCAACGTCAACAACGACATCAGCGAGTACTGGCAGTTCTCGGACACCGGCATCGCGCCGGTCGACCTGACGAACGAAGCGTACAAGTTCGGCGTCAATTACGTGATCTACGCGCTGACCCACTGAACCCGCTCAGCGCATCACATCCGATGAGGAGGCTCTGTTGAATCCCGCCGTTACAGACACCATCGACCTCGAGTCGCCGGACGACGTCGCGCTGGCCGAGCGGATGAAGGCGGGCCGCGACCGGATCATCGCCGAGCTGCGCAAGCTGATCATCGGCCAGGACGACGTCGTCAACGAAGTGCTGCTGACGCTGTTCGTCGGCGGCAACAGTTTGATTGTCGGCGTCCCCGGCCTCGCCAAGACGCTGCTGATACATACCCTGGCGAGGGTCCTCGACCTCAAGTTCAACCGCATCCAGTTCACTCCCGACCTGATGCCGTCCGACATCACCGGCACCGACATCATCCAGGAGGATGCGGCGACCGGGCGGCGGCAGATGGTCTTCGCGCCCGGGCCGATCTTCGCCAACATCGTCCTTGCCGACGAGATCAACCGGACGCCGCCGAAGACGCAGTCGGCGCTGCTCGAGGCGATGCAGGAGCACCGCGTCACGATTCAGGGGCGGACCTACAAGCTCGAGGAGCCGTTCTACGTCTTCGCGACCCAGAACCCGATTGAGCTCGAAGGCACCTACCCGCTGCCCGAGGCCCAGCTCGACCGCTTCATGTTCCACATCGTCATCGAGCACCCGCCGGAAGACGAGGAGTTCGAGGTGATCCGGACGACGACGGCGATCGTCGAGCCGAAATTCGAGCGGACCGTGACGGGTGAGGACCTGGTCGCGTTCCAGCGGCTGGTGCGGCGCGTGCCGGTGGCGGAGCCGGTGATGCGCTACGCCCTCAACCTCGTCCGCGCCAGCCGGCCGAAGTCGCCGACCTGTCCGGAGTCGGTGAAGAAGTGGGTGGCGTTCGGCGGCAGCGTCCGCGCGGCGCAGTACCTGGTGCTCGGCGCCAAGGCGCGGGCGCTGACCAGCGGCCGCTATCACGTCAGCTTCGACGACATCCGCGCGATGGCGCATCCGGTGCTCCGCCACCGCGTCCTGACCAACTTCCACGCGCAGTCCGAGGCGATCACCACCGACACGCTGATCGACCGGCTGCTCGAGGCGGTCGCGGTGCCGCGCTCGGGGATGTAACCCGGCAGGAGCGAGGAGGCAACCATCGTGGCAGAAGCGTTGACGATCCCCGGCGCCCGGTTCATCGATCCCGCCGTCCTGGCGCGGATCGGCAACCTGGAGTTCGTCGCGCGTCACGTTGTCGACGGCTTCATCAACGGCATGCACCGCTCGCCGTACTTCGGCGCGTCGGTGGATTTCGCCGAGCATCGCGGCTATGTCGCCGGCGACGACATCCGCCGGGTCGACTGGCGGCTGTACGCGCGGACCGACCGTTATTACATCAAGGAGTACGAGGCGGACACCAACGCCAACTTCTCGGTCCTGCTCGACGTCTCGGCGTCGATGGGCTTCGCCAGCCGGGGCGTCAGCAAGCTCGAGTACGGCAAGATGCTCGCCGGCTGCCTCACCTATCTGGTCCATCGCCAGCGCGACAGGGTCGGGCTGATCGCGTTTGATTCCGACATCGTCGCCCACGTCCCGCCGTCGGCGAAGCACATGGACGTCGTCCTGCACACGCTCGACCGGCTCCAGCCGTCGGCGCCGGGCAGCCTGCGCGGTCCCCTGCACAAGATGGCCGAGCACTTCGGGCGCCGCGGCCTGCTGGTCCTGATTTCGGATCTGTATGAGGATCCGGACGCGGTGCTCGAGGCGATCGCGCCGCTGCGGTTCCGTGGCAACGACATCGTCGTGTTCCACCTGCTCGATCCGGCCGAGATCGACTTTACGTTCGACGCGCCGTCGAGCTTCGAGGACCTCGAGACCGGCGAGCAGTTGCCGGTCGTGCCGGATGCGCTCGCCGAGCAATACCGGTCGCTGGTGCAGGCGCATGTCGACGGCCTGACCGAGCGGTTTGCCGGCAGCCGCATCGATTACACCCTCGTCAATACCTCGATGCCGCTCGACCATGCCCTGTTCCGCTATCTGACGACGCGGGACCGGCTCGGGCGGGTGCGGTGATGGACGCGACATGTCGTTCCTGACGCCGCTGTTCCTGCTCGGACTGGCCGGCCTGGCGGTGCCGATCGTCATCCACCTGATCCAGCGCGAGCGGAAGAATGTCGTGCGCTTTCCGTCGCTGATGTTCCTGCAGCGCATTCCGTACCAGTCGGTGCGCCGCCGCCGGATCCGCAACTGGCCGCTGCTGCTGCTGCGGCTGGCGGCGCTGGCGTTGATCGTCGCGGCGTTCGCGCGGCCGTTCCTGCGGCGGCAGGCGCTGGCGGCGGCCGCCGCCGGCGGCGCCCGCGAAGTGATTGTGCTGATCGATCGGTCCTACAGCATGGGCTATGGTGACCGCTGGACGCGGGCGGTCGCCGCGGCGCGCCGGACGGTCGACGCGCTCGGCCCGGGCGACCGCGCGTCGGTCATCTTCTTTGCATCAGGTGCCGACGTGGCGCTGCGATCGGCGGCCGATCGCGGCCGGCTGGACGCCGCGCTGGTCTCGGTCCGTCCGGGTCCGGGGGCGACGCGCTATGGTCCGGCGCTGAAGCTCGCCGGCAGCATCGCGGCGGCGTCGCCGCTGCCGCGGCGGGAAGTGGTCATGATCTCGGACTTCCAGCGGAGCGGCTGGACCGGGGCGGAAGGGGTGCGGCTGCCGGACGGCGCGGCGATGACGCCGATCGCCGTTGGCGATGCGGAGACGGCCAACGTCAGCGTCACGCCGGTGTCGATCCAGCGTGCGCCGTTTGCCGGCCAGGAGCGGGTGACGATCACCGGCGGCGCGGCCAATCATGGTGCGAAGACGGTCTCGAACCTGGAGATCGCGCTCGAGCTCGACGGCCGGGCGGTCCAGACCGAACGGGTCAATCTCGAGCCGAACGGCGCCGCGTCCGTCACCTTCACGGCGTTCACGCCGTCGCCCGGAGGCACGCGCGGCACCGTGCGGATCGCCGGCGACGCTCTCGCCGCCGACAATGCGTTCAACTTCGTGGTCACGCCGCGCCAGCCGCTCGGCGTGGTCGTCGCGGAGCCGCCGCGGTCCGACCGCGATGCCAGCCTGTACCTTTCCCGTGCGCTCTCACTCGGTGAGGATCCGGCGTTCGCGCCGGCCGTGAAATCCATCGACGGTCTGCCGCAGGAGGATCTGCAGCGCGCCGCGGTCGTCATCCTCAACGACGCGCCGGTCACGGCGCTGGCCGCGGAACGCCTCGGCGGCTTTGTCGCGAGGGGCGGCGGGCTGCTGGTTGTCGCCGGGGCGCGGGCGGTGTGGCCGTCCCCCGGCGCCGCCGCGGCAGACATCCTGCCCGGCGTTCCAGGTCAGATCGTCGATCGGAGCGAGGGCGCATCGGCGAGGCTCGGCGTCCTCGAGTACGGCCATCCGATCTTCGAGCCGTTCCGCGCCGCGCGCAGCGGCGACTTCACGGCGGCGCGGTTCTATCGCTACCGGTCGGTGGTGCCGGCCGCCGGGGCGCAGGTGCTCGCCCGGTTCGACGACGGGGCGCCGGCGCTGCTCGAACGGCGCGTCGGCAGCGGCCGCGTGCTGCTGTGGATGTCGTCGCTCGATCTGCAGTGGAACGACCTGCCGCTGAAGTCGGTGTTCCTGCCGTTCGTGCACCGGATGGCCGCCGACCTGGCCGCGTACCGGGAGCGTCCCCTGTGGCGGACCGTCGGCGAGGTGCTGGAACCGGCGCGCCCGGCGGCGGTGCCTGGCCAGGCGAGGGCGGAGGCGGCGCGCACCGTCCTGACGCCGAGCGGCACACGCCTGTCCCTCGACGGCGAGGGGCCGGACGTGCTCGAACTGCAGGAGCCCGGCTTCTACGAGATCCGATCCGGCAGCCGGACCGCGGCCGCCCCGGTGGTCGTCGCCAGCAATCCGGACTTCACCGAGTCCGAGTTGACGGCGATGGACCCGGCGGACCTCGTCGCCGGCGCGACCGGACGCGCCGGTGGCGCGGCCGAACCAGCGGCCGGGGCCGCCGCCACCGACCAGGAGCACGAGCGCAACCAGCGGTTGTGGTGGTACCTGCTGTTCGGCGGTCTGCTGCTGCTGGCGCTGGAGCCGCTCGTCAGTCACCGGCTGTCCCGGGCCGCTCCCCGGGTGGAGCGCGGAACAGCCGGGGTCTCCCCCGGCCGGGTGTAAGCTCGATTCAGGAGCAGCGCGACGTATGTCAGACCATCTTCGTGCCGGCGAATCCGCCCCCGAACTTGTCGACGTCATCCGGCGCGTGCGCCGGCGCTGGCAGATGAAGCTGGCGCTGCGCGGCGTCCTTGGCGTCGCCGGCCTCGGCGTGCTGGTGCTGCTGGTCGCGGCCTACGGGCTCGAGGCCTGGCGCTTCACGCCCGGTTCAATCGTCACCTTCCGGATCATCTTCGCGGCGGCGCTGCTCGGCCTGGTCGGCTGGCTGCTGGTCCGGCCGCTGATGCGGCGCGCGACCGACGAGCAGGTGGCGCTCTATCTCGAGGAACATGAGCCGTCGCTTCAGGCGGCAATCATCAGCGCCGTCGAAGCCGGCGGCGCGCGCGGCGAGGGCGTCTATTCGGCCGCGCTCGTCCGCCGCCTCGTCGAGTCGGCGGTCGATAAATGCCGCGAGATCGAAGGCGGCCGGGCGATCGAGCGGCCCACCGTCGTCCGCTACGGCGCGACGCTGGCGGCGGTGGCTCTCGGCGCGATCGCGATCTTCCTGTTCGGCCCGGCGTACCTCCGCCATGCGCTGTCGGCGCTGCTGGTGGTGTCGCGCGATGTCGAGGCGGCCGCGCCCTACCGCATCGAGGTGCTGCCCGGCAACGCCACGCTGCCGCGCGGCGCCGACCAGTCGATTACCGCCCGCCTGTCCGGCTTCGACGCCGACCAGGCCTCGCTGAGGGTGCGGAAGACGCCGGGGGCGGCCTACGACCGCGTGCCGCTGCTCAAGGGGGCGGACGGCAAGTACGAAGGCATGCTGTTCGATCTTGCCGCGCCGGTCGAGTACCTGGTCGAGGCCAACGGCGTGCGGTCGAGCACCTACACCCTCAAGGTCGTCGAACTGCCGTACGTCCAGAGTCTCGAGCTCGAATATCACTTCCCCGCGTACACCGGCCTGCCGGATCAGAAAGTCGAAGAGGGCGGGGACATCGCCGTCCTGAAGGGCACCGAAGTGCGCCTCCGCGCCGTGCCGACGATGGCCGCGAAGGCGGGGGAGATCGTGCTGTCGGACACGGCCCGCGCGCCGCTGACGACGGTACCGGACGGGGGCAGCCCCGCGCCGCTGACCGGCGGGTTCACGGTCGACGGGAAGGGGTTCTATCGCATCGAGCTTGACGGACCCTCGGGCGAGCGGCTGCCGGCGTCGCCGCAGTACACCATCGACGCCCTCATCGACCGCCCGCCGACGGTGTCGATCGCCAAGCCCGGTCGGGACACGCAGGCGTCTCCCATCGAGGAGGTCTTCGTCGAGGCGCGCGCCGACGACGACTACGGCGTGAAGGACCTGGATCTGGTCTACTCGGTGAACGGCACGGCGGAGAAGACGGTCCGGCTGTTCGACGGGAAGAAGCGGCTGGCCGAAGTCTCCGCCGGCCACACGTTCTACCTCGAGGAGCTGAACGTCAAGCCGGGGGACTTCGTGTCCTACTACGCCAAAGCGGTCGACAACGACGCGACCGACGGGCCGAAGCCGGCGATGAGCGACATGTACTTCGTACGGATTCGGCCGCTCAGCAAGGATTTCAAGCGGGCTTCCTCCGATGCCCAGCAGGGGGGCGGCGGCGGAGGCGGCGGTCAGAACCAGGTCGGCGCGCTCTCGGAGCAGCAGCGGCAGATCGTCGCCGCGACCTTCAATGTCCAGCGCGACCGGCGCAAGCTGACGGCCGACAAGGTCCGCGAGAACTCGACCGTGATTGCCCTGTCGCAGTCCCGGCTGCGCGAGCAGGTCGAGGGGCTGCTGACGCGGATGAACAGCCGGCTGGTGCAGCAGGACCCGTCGTTCAAGAAGGTCGCCGAGCTGCTGCCGCTGGCGGTCGCCGAGATGAAGGGCGCCGAGTCGAAGCTGCAGGCGGTCAAGCCGGAAGGGGCGCTCGCGCCGGAGCAGAAGGCGCTCCAGCTGCTGCAGCAGGCCGAAGAAGAATACGAGATGCAGGTGCAGGTTCAGCGCCAGCAGGGGGGCGGCGGCGGAGGCGGCGGCAGCGCGATGTCGCAGGATCTGGCCGACTTGTTCGAGATGGAGCTCGACAAGATGGCCAATCAGTACGAAACCCGCCAGCAGGCGTCGCAGCAGCAGTCGGACCAGAAGCTCGACGAGCTGATGGAGAAGCTGAAGGAGCTGGCCCGCCGCCAAGAGCAGGAGGCCGAGTCCCAGCGGCGTCGTGCCGCGCTCGGCCAGCAGGCATCGGGCGGAGGATCCGGCCAGCAGCAGCGTGAGCTGGCGGATCAGGCCGAGGAGGCCGCGCGCCGGCTGGAGCAACTCGCGCGTGAAGAGAACCGGCCGGAGCTGGCGCAGTCAGCGCGCCAGCTGCGCGACGCGGCAGACGCGATGCGCAAGGCGGCCGCCAACGGCCAGCAGGCGTCAGGCGCCCATGCCGCGTCGGCTCTCGACCGCCTCAGGGAGGCGGAGCGCCGCCTCCAGCAGAGCCAGTCCGGGCGGGCCGAACGGGACATCGGCGATGAACGGCAGCAGGCGGACGAGATTGCCCGCGAGCAGCAGCAGATCGCCGACGGCGTGAAGGGGCTTGGCGCGGCCGGCGACGGCCGGCAGGAGAAGGCGCAGCAGCTCATCGATCGCAAGTCGGCGCTCGAGCAGAAGGTCGGCGAGCTCGAAAAGTCGCTCGACCGCACCGCCTCGAATCTGAGCGCCGCCGAGAAGGAAGCGTCACGGAAGCTGGCCGAGGCGGCCGAGTCGCTGCGCAGCAACAAGGTGCGCGACAAGATCCGCTATTCGAGCTCGATGATGCGCGCCGGCGTGCCACCAGAGGATCAGCAGCCGATCGAGGGTTCGATTGGGTCGAACATCGAGGCGCTCAGGAACACGCTCGGGCAGGCGGCATCCGCTCTCGGCAAGCCGAGCGCCGCGGACGCGAGGAATCAGGCGCTCGACAAGGCGCGCCAGCTCGCCCGCGGCGTCGATTCGCTCGACCAGCGGTTGCGCGAGCGGCAGCAGGGCCGGCAGGGGCAGGACGGTCAGCCCGGCCAGCGCGGTCAGCAGGGTCAGCGTGGTCAGCAGGGCCAAGGTGGCCAGCAGGGCCAGGGTGGTCAGCAGGGTCAGGCCGGCAACGGCAGCACCGGCCGCTTCAACACCGAGGGAGGCGGCGGCGACGCCCGGCCGGGGAATCTCGGCGCGCAGTTCGCCCCGGGGGACATCCGGCAGTTTCGCGGCGACGCCCGGCAGTTCGCCAGCGACGCCGCGCAGCTGCGGCGCATGGTGCAGGGGCAGGGCATCGATCCCAAGCTGCTCGACGAGGTCCTGCGCAATCTGAAGGCCCTGGACGACGACCGGGTCTACCAGGATGCCGCGACGCTGGCCCGGCTCCAGACCGCGGTCGCCGAAGGCATGAAGCGGTTCGAGTTCAGCCTGCGGCGCCAGACGCAGTCCAAGGACCAGGACGTCTATCTCTCAGGCACCGATGACGTCCCCGAGCAGTACCGCCGGCTGGTCGACGAGTACTACAAGTCGTTGTCGAAGGCCCCAACCGCGAACGACAAGGGCCGCTGACCGTTCACGGGCAACCATGCGCATCCCCGCCGCCTGTGCGCTCGCGCTCTCGTTCGGCCTCGTCGCCGCGCAGGTCGCCGGCCAGGGGGGCTGGGGGCGCCTGCGCACTGCGCCGCCGCGCTTCCCGTCCGCCGACAGCTTCGACGGCGCCTACACGTTCTGCCGCGGGATGTACGCGAGCGACCGCCGCGAGGCCGGCGGGATGGGCTGGTGGACCGACTATCCCGACGCCGACATCAATTTCTCGATCCGGCTCTCCGAGCTCACCAAGGTTCGCGTCAGCCATCAGCCCGACGGCAAGCCCAATCACCTCGTCGTCCGGCTCACCGACGACGCGCTGTTCAGCTGCCCGATGATCCAGATGGAGGATGTCGGGACGATGCGGCTGGCCGACGCCGAGGTCGAACGCCTGCGCGAATACCTGCTGAAGGGGGGATTTCTCTACGTCGATGATTTCTGGGGGGAGCAGGCCTGGGATCAGTGGGCCCGCGAGATCGGCCGCGTGCTGCCGCCGGGGGAGTATCCGATCCACGACATCACCCCGGCGCACCAGCTGTTCCGCCAGGTCTTCGTGATCGATCAGCTGCCGCAGATCCCGTCGATCAACTCGTGGATGCGATCCGGCGGCGCGACGTCGGAGCGCGGCGCCGAAACTGCTGTCCCCGACATCCGCGGCATCAGCGACCGCAACGGCCGGCTGATGGTGGTGATGACGCACGACACCGACATCTCCGACGCCTGGGAGCGTGAGGGGGAGGACCCGCGGTACTTCTACCAGTTCTCGCCGAGCGGGTATGCGGTCGGCATCAACGTCGCCATCTACGCGCTGACCCACTGACGGCCGGCCGCGTCACGGTTCGCTCAGTCGTCCCAGGGCGTCACGCGTGCAGAAGTAGACCGTGCCATCCGGTCCTTCGACTACCACGCGAACCTCGCCAACCGCGTCCTGGAGCAGCGTGTCGACCGCCTCGATGCGTCCGGCGCCGGCGGCCGCGAACCGGATCCGCTGGAGCCGCCGCCCCTGTGGCGAGGCGAGCAGGAGCGTGTTCCGGAAGGAAGCCATGCCACGGCTCGAATGAATGGCGATCGCCCCCCCGCTCGACAGCGCATACCTGGCGCGGACGACTGCCCGCAGTGGCCGTCCTTCGAGCGCCAGTCCGGTGAGACGAGCCACCCCGGCCTGCTCTTCGGCGACCCACAGCCAGCCGCGCGCATCGACTGCGAGACCGTCCGGCGACTGCAGCGCCGCGATCACCGGGGAGCTGCCCGCCTGGTCGCGCGGCGTGGTGCCATCGGCGTTGAGGCGCAGGAGCATGCCGGAACAGCACGGCGCACCGGCGGCGAGCAGCAGCTTGCCGTCCGGTGTCGCGCGCAGAATCGCGGTCGCCTCGGTTACCGGCGGGCTCTCGACTTCGAGCAGCACCGCCCGCTGCGCCAGCACGCCGTTGAGCTCGCGGTAACGCGCCAGCCTGAAGACGTCGCCGCGGCTGCCCTGCGCCGCCATCAGGATGAAGACGTACCGCGTCTTCTCGAAGCTCGGGTCGATGGTCAGCGACAGGATCCGATCGGCGGCGTCGCCGCCGTCGTCTTCCGCCGTGAGCGCGTCGGGCGACCTGAGCTCGCCGCGCTCGAACAACCGCACCCGGCCGCCGGACTCCGCAATCAGCAGACGGCCGTCCGGCAGGAACGCCGCGTCGACCGGATCGACGAGACCGTCGGTGAGCTTGTCGAGCGTGAGCCCGGCGTCTGCCGCCGGGTCTGGTTCCGCCGCCGGCCACTCGCTCGTATCCTGGGCGGCGCGTCCCACCGTGACGGTCAATGGCGCCGATCGCGGGCTCTCTCCGCTCTCGTTGAAAGCCGAGATCTCCAAGGTGTGGGAGCCTGGCGCCAGGTCCGGGCCCTTGCCGGTGCACGAGAACACTTGCGGCTGCGCAGCGTCGCATTGGACCGTGCTGAGCTCGCTGCGCGCGCCGTCTACGTAGATGGCGAAGCGGTAGGTCGCCAACACGGCCGCGTCACTGGCCGCCTGTTCCCAGCCCACCCGTTCTCGGCCGGTGATCGATCCCGCGCCGCCGTCGTTCGGCGCTGACGCCGGCGGTGCCGTCGCGCCGCCGCAGGCGCCCGCAAGGATCAACCCTGCCGCGATTGGGAGGAGGAGCAGGCGGCGCATGTTCGATGATAAGCCTTTTTTGCGCGAGCCCACTTCGTCCGGGAGTACCTGCCGGAGGGTTTTCGCCGCGACCGTACCCTTAGGCCGCGCGTCGAACCGTGCAATCCGCCCGCCACTGCCGGCGGCCCAGCCGACGCGCCCGCCTGGCGCAAAGCTCAGCGTGTCGAAGCCCGCGGCCAGCGCCGGACGCCAGCTTCGGCCGTCGTCTTCCGACAGATCCGTGCCGGAAGGGCCGGTGGCGACGAACGAGGCCCGCGTCCCGGTCACGAACGCCACCGCCGATCGGTAGCCGCCGACGCCACGAGATGCCAGCGTCCACGTCACCCCGCCATCGCTCGTCGTCGCAACGTTGGCGTCCGCGGCCTGCTCACGGCGGTAGTCGCCGCCGACGATGACACCGTGGCGGTCGTCACGGAACGCGATCGAGAAGATGCCGGCTGACGGTCCGGCGGGCAGCGGTGTTTGCGCAATCGTCCATGATCCGCCGCCGTCGGTCGAGCGGAGCACCCGTCCGGCGCCGGTGGCAATCCAGACGCGGTCGCCGCGCATCGCGACATTGGTGCCACTCGCCGCGAACGCTCCCTCGCCCGGTAGGGCGGGCGGCAGGCGTTCGCTCGCGACGCGCACCCACGTCCGGCCGCCGTCGTCCGTCCTCAGGATCACAAAGACGCCGTCGACGGCATCACCGATCGCGAACCCGCGCTCGCCCTTGAACGCCATCGCGTCGAGAAAGATCTTCGGGTCCCGGTTGGCAAACTGGAGTTGCCAGTGCGCTCCGCCGTCCGCCGTTCTGTATATCCGCGATGCCTCGCCGGGCCCGATGCTGAGGGCGCAGGCGACGTTCTCGCTGACGGCGTCGATGTCGCGAAAGTCGAGTGTCGCGGTGTCCGGGATGGGCCGCGCCCGCCAGGTCGCGCCACCGTCGGTGCTGCGCAGGATCGTGCCATCGCCGCCCGACGCCCATGCGACGCGGGACGAGACGGCACTCAGGCCGCGCAGCCGCGCGGTGGCGCCGCTCGATTGCGGATGGAGGACGAGGCCGGCCGCGGCTGAGGCGACGACGGCCGCGGCGGCGCAGGGCATGAGCAGGGGAGCGAGCCGCGGGAACATGGTGGGGGCATTCTATGCCGCGGATGAGCAGGGTATCTCGGGATCACGCGGCACCTGCGGGTCGGTCACGGACCGGGAACATTCTGCCGGCACGGATGGCCGCGGATCGCCACGGAGGGATCGAGGCAATCTCGACGCCACTGGGATCAAGGCGATCTCGACACCACTGGGGCTCCGAGGTCACACCCACTGCGATGTCAGACACGGACCGGCAGCTTTCTGCCGGCACGGATGGCCGCGGATTGCCACGGAGGGATCACGGCGATCTCGACGCTCATTGGGGCTCCGGGACCACACCGCCTGCGACGTCAGACACGGACCGGCGGCTTTCTGCCGGCACGGATGACCGCCGATCGCTACGGGGGGATCACGGCGATCTCGACGCGCCACTGGAGTTCCGGGATCACGCCGCCTGCGAGGTCAGACACGGACCGGCGGCTTTCTGCCGGCACGGATGACCGCGGATCGCCACGGAGGGATCAGGCGTTCCGTGGAGCCTGCTATGAGGATTGAGGCCCTCACGTCAAGGAAGCCTCGGCAGACTGTTGCTGGCGTTGCCGAGCACGAGACGTCTGTATGTCGGCTCGTGCCCGAAGTTCAGGAGCATGCCGACGCCACCGCCGGCGGCCTTGAGATAATTCAGTATCTGCGCCTGTGCGTAGCTCTCGATCGTGAAGGTGGCCTTGGTTTCGACCAGCACCACTCGCTCGACCACCATGTCGGCATTGAATCGCCCGACGAGCACGCCGCGGAACACGACCCGCAGCGGCACCTCTTCGATCGCGTCAAGCCCGGCGGCTCTCAGGAGAATGCCCAGCGATCGGCGATAGACGATCTCCGGAAAGCCGAAGCCGAGTTCGTTGTAGACCTCGAAGAACGATTTGAGAATCGCTCCGGTCACCTGCTGATGGACGAGGATGTCGCTTGGGCGGGCCATGTCGTCGGGCTCGAGCAATCGCAAGGCCAGAGTATTTCACGGAGATTTCCACGCAGAGTGAACACGGCAGCGCAGAATTTGCCGCACGATTGGCTTGCCGAATGGTCAAGAACTCTGTGTCGGATTGGACCCTGTCCCGACGCAGATCCGCCCCGCGGTTGCGACGCCGGCCTTTGGGCCGGCGCCTGGAGACGGGCACTCGGCAGGCGCAAACGCCAAGATCGGGTGCGGGCGCTTGCGCCCGTCGCATCCTCGTCTCCCGCCGCGCGAAGTGCGGTCGCAACCGCGGTCAGCGGGCGGACTGAAGGCATATCGGAGCTGGCATTGCTCCCTGTGACCCCTCCGTGTCAATCCGTGACCATCCGTCAGATCCGTGTTCTGCTCTGAACGCGCCAGACGGAAGTTGCAACGCCGGCCTTGCGGCGCCCGTCTCCCGCCGCGCGAAGTGCGGTCGCCACCGGCGTGCTGCGAACTGGCGCGGCTCACGCCCTTGCGTCGCGCGGAGCGGCGATCAGGCCCGTGACGGAAGGCGCCGTTTGGCGCTGGCACTGCTCCCGTGACCGCTCCGTGTTCATCCGTGCCAATCCGTCGGATCCGCGTTCTGTCTTGTCTCTGCCTGCCGCCGCGTGGGGCGGACGGTGGCTGACGCGCCGCTGAATGGCCACGATCCCGGCAGACACGTCACCGGACCGGCGGTTGGAAACCTGTGGTCTAATCCGCGGCCGTCCCCGCCGTCAGGCCGGCTCGCAGCATCGTCACCGCCGTGTAGACGACGACAACGATCACCAGCCAGCGAACCGCGTAGATCGGCATCGACTTGACGATGAAGGCGGCGAGCAGCACGCCGGGGACGCCGCCGATCGCCAGGCCGAGGGCCGCGCGCAGGCCGTAGGAGCGCTCGCGGATGAAGCGCAGGCTGCCGACCGGCATCAGGAACGCGCACGAGCCCATCATGATCGGAAATGCCGCGGTCGGGTTCATGCCGAGCAGGCTGACGAGAATCATGCACGGCGCATAGAGCCCGATGCCGAGCGACATCAGCGCGCCGAGGACGAAGTTGACGGCGATGCCGATGACGAGCTTCGTGCCGCGGACACCGAGGGCCTCGCCGCCGCCGGGAAACATGTTGAACTGCGTCATCAGCATCAGCACCGCCGCGCCAAGCAGCGCCGCGCCCATGCCGATCTGGACCTTGTGCTTGGGCCACGACGACACTACGCCGGCGCCGAGCCAGGCGCCGAGCACCGCGGCGGCGATCAGCGCGAACAGGGTGAGGATGTCGACCTGGACGATGGTCGTGTAGATGAGCGCCTGGGCGACGGTCGGCAGCGTGTGGCCGACATTGAGCGTGCCGGGGATGACGCGATCGGGAACGCTGCGGAGCGCACGGAACAGGGCGGTCGTCGTCGCGAACGAGCCGATGCCGAGGGTGTCGAAGAAGTTGGTGACGGCGCCGATGCCCACCTGGGTAGCGGTCGGCGCGTGCGCCTCGGTGGCGACCGTGGCGTCGGCGCCGGGCTGACGCCGGAACGCCATGATCGCCGTGGTCCACCCGGCGACAAAGACGACGGTGAGCGCGCCGAGCGCCGTCTGCAGCGCGAGGATCGGGTTGAGTCCCATGCGAAGTGTTTCTCCTTGAGGATCGCGGCAGCGGGCCGCACGGGATGATACCCCGTCCGGGACACGGTGCCGGGCTGCGGGCTGGGGGGTGCCGGGTGGACCACGATCAGTGGCCGATCACGAGCCGAGTGATTTCTCGAACGCCGCGTACGGCATCAGCATCGTGCGCTCGAAGGCCTCGGGGAACGGGGTGCCGCTGCCGATCGCCTCGAGCAGGCTGACGACTGACGGGGCGCCGGCGCGCTCGAACAGGTTCTGGACCGCCACCGCGCTTTCGGCATAGGCCAGCGCCGCGGCCTCGGACGAGAGGCTCGCGAACGAGCGCTCCAGCCGGGCGAGCGGGATCAGCGCCGGCGCCGCGCTGACCCGCGCGCGGCCGCGGGCCGGGTCGCTGCCCTCGTAACGGACCGCCAGCCCCTCGTCGAGCCAGAACGGCACGCCCGCCGGAGCGATGCTGTGGACGAGCGCGTGTGTGAACTCGTGCGCGAGGACGCGGCGGAACTCGATCGGATCGTCGAGCGCGCCCTGGACCGGTACCCGGATCCGCCCGTCGTACGCCCCGCCCGCCCAGTCCGGGGACTGCGTGATGTCGTGGAACTGCTCGCGCGTGTAGAGCACGACCGTGATGACGTCGGTGGGATAGGTGTAGAGCGCAGTGCCGATGCGCAGGTAGGCCGTTTCGAGGACCGCGATCGCGCGCTCGGCCAGCTGCGCCTCGGCCGGTCCTTCGAAGAGCACCGTGAAGTGGCTGCCGAGGCGGCGGCCGAACCCGAAGTGGAGTGCCGTCTCCTTCCGCCACGCCTGCAGCTGCTGGACCAGGCGCGGATGGTTGGGGGCGTGGGCCAGAGCCTGTTGATAGACGTCAATCGCCGCGTCGATGTCGCCGGTCCGATAGAGGACGGCGCCGAGGACGAGCGAGGCCTCGGTCAGCGCGGGCTGGACTTTCAAGGCGTCCATCAGCAGCCGGCGGGCGTCGTCTTCACGCCCCTGGAGGTGGGCGGCGATGCCGGCGCCGAGCAGCAGCGGCGCCTGCTGCGGCGCGACGCGGAGCGCGGCGTCGAAGGCCGCTGCCGCTTCCGGAACGCGCCCGGCATCGAGCGCCTCCCAGCCGGAGCGGCCAAGCGGCGCGGCGGCGTCCGTCTGGCCGGCGCCGGCGGGATGGACGGCCAGGCAGGCCAGCAGTACTGCCGCAGAGGTCCGCATGCGTGGATCATAACCCCTGGCACGATCCCGGCCGCGCGCAGTCGTGTTACGCTCAGGCATCCGTGCGATGAGGTGATTATGTTCAGACTGATGTCCGCCTGGGTCGGCGTCGTGGCGATGGCGGCGGCCGCTCCGTCCGCCGGCCAGACGCCCGCCGCGCCGCAGAATCCCAACGAGCTCAAGGTCGGCGACATGGCGCCGGCGTTCGCCCTGCCGGGATCGGACGGCAAGGTCCACAAGCTGTCCGACTACAGGGGCAAGACGGTGGTGCTCGCCTGGTTTCCGAAGGCTTTCACCGGTGGTTGAACGGCCGAGTGCAACTCGCTCCGTGCGAGCGGGGAACTGATTCGCGGCTACGACGTAGCGTATTTCATGGCCAGCGTCGATACCGTCGAAGACAACAAGGCGTTTGCCGAAAAAGAGCACGCCGATTTTCCGATCCTGGCCGACCCCGGCAAGCAGGTCGCCAATGCGTATGGCGTGATTCCGCCGGGCCGCCCGCCTGACCGCCAGACTGCGTCGCGGTGGACGTTCTACATCGACGGCAGCGGCAAGATTCTGGCGATCGACAAAGAGGTCAAGCCGGCGACCGCCGGTGAGGCCGTCGTCGCGAAGCTTGCCGAGCTTGGCGTCAAGAAGCGCGCCGGGAAGTAGCCCCTTACAATGCTGCGCGCAAGGCCACCAACCTGCGCGCGGCATGTTCGCGCCGCGGCAGCCCGGTCCGCGCCGTTGCGGTTATTGCGGTGGTTTTTCCCCCTCTGGCGACGGCACGAAGCGTGAAGGCCAGCCATCCATGCGAGTCCCCCTTGCGATCGCGCTGGCGGCGGTCTTCGTCGTCACGCTGGCGGGGGCGGGCGGCGTGGTGCTGGTTGAGCCGCTCAACGGTCGACAGGTATTTGCCGCGGCCAACTGGTGGAACGCTGACATCAGCGACGCGCCGGTTGACGCCGCGTCGAGCGGCATCATCGACTTCATCAGCGGACGGACCTCCGCCAACCCCGCCGCGACGCGCCGGCTCCATCCCGATTTCGGCGCTCCGCCCTACGGCATTCCGTACGTGGTCGTGGCGGGCGATCAGCCCCGCGTTCCACTTGCCTTGATAGCGTACGCCGGCGAGAGCGACGCCGGTGCGCCCGGTCTCCCCGGCTATCCGATTCCTGCCGAAGCGCGGACCGCGCCGAACTACATCGAGGGGGGCGTCGCCGGCGGCGGCCCGAGCGGTGACCGGCACCTGCTCGTCATCGACCGGGACCGCTGGCTGCTCTACGAGACCTACGCCACGCGCTGGAATGCGGCGCTGGGGCGCTGGGAAGCGGACTCCGGCGCGGTCTTCGATCTGGCGCGGAGCGATCGGCGCCCCGACGGCTGGACGTCCGCTGACGCCGCCGGGCTGGCGATATTCCCCGGACTGGTGCGCTACGACGAGGCCGCCGGCAGCGCCGAGTTCACGCACGCCTTCCGCGTCACGACGCGGGCGACGAACGGGTATGTCTGGCCGGCGTCACACGCGGCGGGGACGACCGCCGGCGCGCCGCCGATGGGGACCCGCCTGCGGCTGAAACGGTCGCGCGCTCTGACCGGATTCGCGCCCGACCTGCAGCGCATCTTCCGCGCGATGCAGCGCTACGGGTTGATCGTCGCCGACAACGGTTCCGACATGTACATCAGCGGCACGATGGACGGGCGCTGGAACAACGGCGCGCTCAATCCGGCGTTCACGGCGCTGACGGCTGATGATTTCGAGGTGGTGCAGGCCGGCTGGCGCGCGGCGGCGTCCGACGTGCCGCAGCCGCCGGTGAACCTGCGCATCCTGCGCTAGCCGCGGTCACTCGATTGGCGTCACGCTCCGGATCGGGCCGGGCGGTGGGTCGCCGGCATAGAGCACCGCTTCGAGGAACAGCCCGGCCGCCGGGGCCGCCAGGGCGGCCGGGGCCGTCGACTCGCGGCCGCTGTCCTCGAGAAAGCGCGCCGCCTCGGCCGGACCGAGCTCGCCGCGGCCGCACGCGCCGAGGACCCCGACCATCCGGCGCACCATCTTCCAGAGGAAGTGCGAGCCCTGCACCCTGACCAGCACCAGCGCCCCGGCCTCGACAATCTCCACCGCATCGACCAGCACGCGCATCGACTTTTCTTCGGGGTCGTCGGCCGTGAACGCCGCGAAGTTCTTCATGCCGACGAACGATCTCGCGGCGTCGCGCATCGCGCCGGCGTCGAGGTTCTCCCGAATCCACCAGACGAAGGGCTTGGCGAACGCGGTCCGGCGGCGGGAGATCTGATAGAGGTAGCAGCGGGCGAGGGCGTCGTGCCGCGCGTGGAAGCGGTGCGGGGCGCGGTCGATCGCCCGGATGTGGATGTCGGCCGGCAGCTCGTCGTTGATTTTCCGGCGCAGCGACTCCGGCGGCAGGTCGGTGTAGAGCTCGAGGTGCGCCACCTGCGCGAGCGCGTGCACCCCCGCATCCGTTCGCCCCGAGCCGTACAGCTCGAACTCCCGGCGCGACGAGATCTGCCGCACCGCGCGGTCGATCTCCCCCTGCACGGTCCGGGCATTCTTCTGGATCTGCCACCCGCTGTAACGGGTGCCCGCATATTCGATGAGCAGCTTGAACCGGGGCATCTGCTGATATTAGATCCCAACCAGCGTGCGTCGAACTCTGAACCCGTCAATGAACCCCGAACCGTGAACCCTGAACCCTTCCGAAACTCCGAACCCGGAACCCGGAACCCGGAACCATGCGCTCTCCTCGAACTCTCCGCCTGGCCGTGGCTCGAGCGGCTCTCCCGCGCCGTTGCCGCGCCGGTCACCCTCGCGACCGTCCCGTCGTCCGAGTGGGACCGCATCGCCGCCCGCGGCTTCGGCCTGGTGTTCCTGATGGGCGTGTGGGCGCGCAGCCCGCTTGGCCGGACGCTGGCGTTGTCGGATGCCGCGATCGCCAGCGAGTACGGCCGAACGCTGCCCGGCTGGACCGACGCCGACGTCGCCGGGTCCGCCTACTGCATCGCACGCTACGAGCCCGCAGATCGAATGGGCGGCTGGGCGGGTCTCGACGCGGCACGGCAGGCGCTGGCGGTTCGCGGCATCCGCCTGATCCTCGATTTCGTTCCGAATCACACCGGCTTCGACCATCCATGGGTGACCCGGTTCCCACGGCGCTACGTGCTCGGAACGGCCGCGGATGCACGCGAGCATCCGGCGGACTTCCGGACCATCGACAGCGTCGACGGGCCGGTGCATGTCGCCTGCGGCCGCGATCCGTACTTTCCACCGTGGCGCGACGTCGCCCAGCTCAATTACTTCAACCCCGAGACGCGCGCCGCGATGCGCGCGGCGCTCGTGTCGGTGGCGGCGCACTGCGACGGCGTCCGCTGCGACATGGCGATGCTCATGCTCAACGAGGTCTTCGATGGTACGTGGCGGCGCCTGCTGCGCGACGGCTGGCCCCGTCTCGAACAGGAGTTCTGGCCGGCCGCGACGGCCGCGGCGCCCGACCTGCTCTACCTCGCCGAGGTCTACTGGGATCTCGAGGAGCGGATGTTGGCCGAGGGCTTCGATCTGGTCTACGACAAGCGGCTGCTCGATGCCTTCCACGCGCCGGATGCCGGCGCGCGGGTCCGTCGCCTCGTCACCGCCGACCGCCCGCCGGCGGCGCGGCTGGCGCGGTTCATCGAGAATCACGACGAGCCCCGCAGCGCCGAATCGCTCGCCGGCCGCCTCACCGCCGCCGCCGCGCTGGTTGGCACGCTGCCTGGCATCCGGTTCTTCTTCGACGGCGAGGAGGACGGGCGCCGCGTGCGCACGCCGGTGCAGCTCGGCCGCTGGGCTGACGAGCCGGTCGACGCGGCCGTACGGGCCCTCTACGATCGCATTCACGCGTTCGCCGTGGATGCCCGGCTGGGGGATGCGGACTGGCGGGCGCTCGACATCCGGGATGCGGGCGACGACACCCATCCCAGCCTGACGGCCTACCGCTGGCGCACCGCCGCGACGCTCGCGGTCATCGTCGTCAATCCCGACCGGGAGCCGGCGCAGGGACACCTGAAGGTCGTCGAGGATCTGCCGGCAGGGGAGGCGTTCGATTTCGAGGATGCGCTCGGCGCGAGCTATCGCTGGACGCGTGAGGCGCTGGCTCGGTCGGGCCTCTACGTCCGGCTGGAGGCCGGCGGCGCGCACCTCTTCATGGTCCGCGTCGTGCCGTCGTCAGAGCGCTGACAGGGCGAGCCAGGAGCCGGTGGACTTCCGCTAAGATCGACGGATGCGAGGCGTCAACGGACTTCATCACATTACGGCGATTGCCGGGCCGGCGCAGCAGAACCTTGATTTCTACGCCGGCGTGCTGGGCATGCGCCTCGTCAAGCGGAGCGTCAATCAGGACGACCCAGGCACCTATCACTTGTTTTACGCCGATGCCGAAGGGCGTCCGGGCTCGGACCTGACATTCTTTCCGTGGAGCCACATGGCGCCGCCGCGAATCGGCCACGGACTCGCAGTCGAAGTCAGCCTCGAGATACCGGCCGGCAGTCTCGAGTTCTGGGGCAGCCGCCTCCAGCGTTACGGCGCGACTGTCGAGCCGATCGAGACGCGCTTCGGCGTGCGGGTCCTTCCGCTTGTCGATCCGCACGGCCTCCGGCTCGCGCTCGTCGAGTCCGCCGCCGGCATTGCCCGCCCGTTCACGCCGTTCGATGGCAGTCCGGTGGACGGCAACCGGCAGATCCGCGGCCTCCACAGCGCCCGTCTCTGGGAGCAAGACGAGGCCGCGACCGCCGCCTTTCTGACGAGTGCGCTGGGCTTCACGCGCCTCGCCGCGGAGGACGGATGGACCCGCTACGGCTTCCGCGACGCCGCCGGCGCCGTCGACATCCGCGAAACGCGGGGCGCACGGGCGGGCGCATGGGGCGTCGGCGCCGTGCACCATCTCGCCTGGCGGGTCGACGACGACGGGCATCAGATGGCCGTGCGTTCGCAGATCGAAGCGGCCGGCGCGGGCGCCACGCCGGTGATCGATCGGTTCTGGTTCAAATCGGTCTACTTCAGAGAGCCGGGGGCGGTGCTGTTCGAACTGGCCACTGACGGCCCCGGCTTTGCCACCGATGAGGACCCGGCGCACCTGGGCGAGACGCTCGTGCTGCCGCCGTGGCTCGACTCGTCTCGCGATCGTATCGAAGCCGTCCTGCCGCCGCTCGCCGTGCCCGGTCCCGGCGGTCCGCCCGAACGCTGATCATTCCTCACCATCCGCGGCGCGCCGAGCGGCGCCGCGTGGGGCCAACCCTGCGTGTGGCGACCGGGCGTCTACCGCCGCCACTCGTCAATGAGATTCGCGACCAGGCCGGTCCAGCCGGTCTGATGGCTGGCGCCGAGACCGGCGCCGGTCTCGCCGTGGAAATACTCGTGGAACAGCAGGCAGTCGCGCCAGTGCGGATCGTCCTGGAAGGTCGGGTTGTCGCCGTAGATGCGGCGCTGGCCGTCCGCGCCGCGCGTGAAGAGCGTGATCATCCGGTCGGCGATCGACCGCGCCATGTCACCCGGTCCGATCGGCGGGCCGTCGGCGGCCGGCTGGTCGACGACGAAACCCGGGCCGTGCGCCGACCCGTGCTTCGAGAGCGCCTCGATTAGCAGGTAGGAGGTCGGAAACCAGATCGGGCCGCGCCAGTTGGAGTTGCCGCCTTTGAGCTTGTCGTCCGACTCGCCGGGCTCGTACCTGACCGTGCCGGCGCCGAAGGTGAACGGATGGTCGGCGTGGAACTTCGAGACGCTGCGGATGCCGGCCGGCGACAGGAACTCGGTTTCGTCCCAGAGGCGGCGAAGAATCCGCGCCAGCTGATCCTGATCGACGATCGACAGCACCTCGAAGCGCCGTCCGCCGCGCTCGCCGTGATAGCACGACAGGCCGATCAGGTCCGGCCGGTTGCGCACGAACCAGTCGATGTCGGCGACGAAGACCTCGAGATGGTCAATCCGCGCCGGGTCGAGGACCTCGACGGCAAACAGCGGCACCAGTCCGACCAGCGAACGGACGCGGAACTTGTGAAAGGTGCCGTCCCGGTAGCGCAGGACGTCGTAGAAGAAGCCGTCGCGATCGTCCCAGAGCTCGTAGCCACGGCCACCCATCTTCTTCATGGCGCCGCAGATGTAGGTGAAGTGCTCGAAGAACTTCGTCGTCATCGTCTCGTAGACCGGGTTGGTGTGCGACAGCTCGATCGCGATCCGCATCATGTGCAGGCAGAAGAAGCCCATCCAGCCGGTCGCGTCCGACTGCTCGAGAATCGCGCCGTTCGGCAGCGGCTGGCTGCGGTCGACGACGGTGACGTTGTCGAGGCCGAGGAAGCCTCCCTCGAAGATGTTCAGCCCCTCGCTGTCGACCTTGTTCACCCACCACGCGAAGTTGATGAGCAGCTTGTGGAAGCATTTCTCGAGGAAAGCGGTATCGCCGCGGCCGGTGCGCTCCCGCTCGCGCAGGAACACCCGCCAGCACGCCCAGGCGTGGACCGGCGGGTTGAGGTCCGAGAACTCCCATTCGTACGCCGGGATCTGCCCGTTCGGATGCTGGAACTGTTCGAACAGCAGCAGCCAGAGATTCTCCTTGGCGGCAGGCGCGTCGACCAGCGACAGCGTGACGGCATGAAAGGCGAGGTCCCACGCCGCGAACCACGGGTATTCCCACTTGTCGGGCATCGACAGGATGCGCATCGAGTTCAGATGGCGCCACTTGACGTTGCGGATGTGTGTGCGTGACTCCGGCGGCGGCGCCAGCGGATTGTCGCCGTCGAGCCATTCATCCACGTCGAACAGGTAGATCTGTTTGGACCACAGCATGCCGGCGAGCGCCTGCCGCTGGACCAGCCGCTCGTCGGCGCTGGCCCGGGGCGGATGCACCGCGTCATAGAACTCGTCCGCCTCGCGCCGCCGCGACGAGATGACCGCGTCGACGTCGGCGAATGGATCGTCGAGGGGACCGGGGGCGAGGCGCAGCCGCCAGACCGCCGACCCCGCCGCCGGCACCGACCGGGTGTAATGGATGCAGGCTTTGGTGCCACGCTCCGCCGGGTTGACGCAGGCCTCGCCCTGGACGATCCGGCGATGAAAGGCATCTTTCGTCCAGCGGCGGGCGGCACCGCTTTGGCCGCCGTAGAGCCGTTCGGTGTTGGTCTCGTTGTCGGTGAACAGCGGCGTGCCGCCGGCCGGCGCGTAGAGATGGCGGCGGCCGAGGCGGTAGTCGAACATCAGCGTGGCAATCGGATCCCGCGCGTCGTCGTCTGCGATCAGTTCCTGCCAGGTCTCCGTCCGGGCGCCGAGAACGAGCAGCGGTGCCGGCCGGCGCACCGCCCCCCAGGCCCAGGTGTTGCGGAACCAGAGCTGCGGGATGCAGTGAAAATCAGCGGCTTCGCCGCCGCGGTTGAAAACTTCGATCCTGATGCAGATGTCTTCCGGAGACGCCTTGGCGTATTCAACGACGACGTCGAAGTAGCGGCTGTTGTCGAAGACGCCGGTGTCGAGCAGTTCGAACTCGGGGCCGGCCCCCTGGCGGCGGCGGTTCTCGTCGACCAGTCGGCGGTACGGAAACTCGGCGTGCGGATATTTGTAGAGCAGCTTCATGTAGCTGCCGGTCGGCGTTGCGTCGAGGTGGAAGTAGTACTCCTTGACGTCCTCGCCGTGGTTGCCTTCGTCAGGGGTGAGGCCGAAGAAGCGTTCTTTGAGGATCGGATCGCGGCCGTTCCACATTGCCGGCGCGAAGATCAGCGTCTGGTAAAAATCGCACAGCCCGGCGATGGCGTCTTCCCCCCATCGGTAGGCCTTGCTCCGCGCCTGATCGTGGCTGAGGAAGTTCCAGGCGTCGCCGTTGGCGCTGTAATCCTCGCGGACGGTGCCCCACGAGCGGTCCGAGACGTAGCAGCCCCACTTGCGCCACGGCGGGATGCTCGCGCCGGCGGACTCGTCCAGGCGGCGCTGCTCAGCGGTCGGCATGGCGGGCGCTGGCGATCGGCGCTGGGCGGGCGGCATCGACGCGGGCTCTCTGCAAGTGCGTTATTATCCGCGCACTCGTGATCCCTCGCAATCCGTTACCGTTCGAACGCCACGGCGGGGCGCGCCGCCGGTGAGGCTCCGCTTCTGGGGCGTCCGCGGCTCCGTGCCGTGGGCCACGCCGCTGGCGATTGGCCACGGCTGCAACACTCCCTGCCTCGAGCTCGCCGACGAGGCCGCCGGCCGGACGCTCGTCTTCGACGCCGGATCGGGGATTGTCGGCTTCGGCCGCGGCCTCGCTGGTCCGCCGCGCGAGCTGCCGATCGTGCTGACGCACTATCACTGGGACCACATCCAGGGGCTGCCGTTCCTGAAGCAGCTGTTCGAGCCCGGCTGGGTGCCGCGCATCTACGCGCCGGTCTTCGAGGCGCGCGATACAGCCTGGCTCAAGACGATCTTCCGGTCCCCGTTCTTCCCGGTGCCGTACGAGCGGCTGCCCAATCCTCCGGAGGTGCGGCTTATCGATCGCGGCGCGGTGCGGGTGGGCGGCTTCGAGGTGTCGTCGCTGCCGCTCAATCATCCGGGCGGATCGCTTGCCTACAGGGTCCGCGGCACTCGCGGCGATGTGGTCTATGCGACCGACCATGAATTCGGCGATCCGGCGTTCGACGAGCCGCTGGCGGCGTTCGCGCACGGCGCCTCGGCGCTGATCATCGACGCGCACTTCACGCCTGCCGAGATCGCCGCCCACAAGGGGTGGGGCCACAGCGACTGGCGCCGCTGCGCCGAGTTCGCCGGCGCCCACGACATCGCCCGCCTGTGGCTGTTCCACCACAAGCCCGGACGGACCGACGAGGAGCTGGAGCAGATCAAAGCGGAGGCCCGGCAGATCTTCCCCGCCACCCAAAACGCCCGCGAGGGAGAGTCGTTCGACCTTTAAGCGCTCCGCGCACCCTGGCACTTTGGCACCCCGGCACCGTGTCACCCTGCACTTTGGCACCCCGGCACCCTGGCACTTTATCTAAATTTGCGGCGCCGTGAACGCCAGGCAAGTTCCGTGCTGGAGGAGTTCGTCGACTTCGGCGAGCGATGGCGCCCCCGCCATCGCGCCGAATCGCGTCACGCTGACGGCCGCGGCGGCGTTCGAGAAGCGCAGGATCTCCGCGGTCGGCCAGCCGGCGAGCATGCCGTAGACGAAGCCGGCGCGGAACACGTCGCCTGAGCCGGTCGTATCGACGGCATTGACCGCAAACGCCGGCGAGTGGACGATCTCGTCGCCGTCGAGCGCCATCGCGCCGTTGGTGCCGAGCGTCACGCACAGCAGCCCGGCATGGTGCCGCCGCAACTTCCGCAGCGCCCGCTCCGGATCGCGCTCACCGGTCAGCAGCCGCGGCAGGTGCTCGGCGAAAATCGGCACCGACACACTGCGGACGAGCTCGGGCGTGCGCTCGGTCATCCGATCCAGATCGCTCGTCACCGTGACCCCTGCCGCCACCGCCAGCCCGGCGACCCGGATCGCCGCCTCTTCGTCGACGTCATCGACGTGCAGCACCCGGCCGGCGAGGATCGCGGGGTCGATCGGGTCGTCGCCGAGCAGCAATCGGGGGTCGCGATGCCACAGCACCGTCCGCTCGCCGGTGGACTGGTCGACCAGGACGACGGCGAACTGATTGTGGGCCTCGCGGGTCAGGACCAGGGAGAGGTCGACAGCCCGCGCGGCGAGGTCGGCGCGGACGCGCCGGCCATTCTCGTCGTTGCCAATCGGGCCGAGATAGCGGGTCGTCAGGCCCAAGGCGCCACAGGTGGCGAGCATCGTGGCGACCTGTCCTCCGCAGGAGACGAAGTGGTCGATGATGCGCAGCTTGGTCTCGGCGGCCGCTCCGCCGGGCGCGCACGGCAGCAGGTTGACGTAGTCGACTGAGCTCGCGCCGAATCCGACGACGTCCACTAGCGGAGACCGCCGGGGCTGCGTCGCGGGGCGGGGGAACGCGTCGAGCGGCTGGGGGCCATCGCCGGTAATTATAGGATGCGCGGGCCGCGGACTACCAGCGCAGCCAAAGCAAAAACCGGCGGCCGCGCACGGTCGAGGTAGGGGACTGGATGCATAATAAGATGGTCTTTTAAACACCTACGACGTATCGTTATCATTCGCTTTCAGGCTTCCGATTCGAAACCCCGTCAGGGCGGGTGCGGAACCCGTTCCAGAGGAGTTGACCTTCGTGCGCGTACACCTCATCAATCCCAGCCATCTCGCATTCGGCGTCGGGGTCATCACGCCCAGGTGGTTGTACGTGCTCGCGGCGGCGACCCCATCCAGTTTCGGCGACCCGGTCATTGTCGACGAGACCCTGGACGTCCTCGACCCCGAGACCATCGAGCGCGGCGACGTCGTCGGCATCGGCATCCACACCGGGAATGCGCTGCGCGGCTACGAGGTCGGGCGGCTGGCGCGTGAGCGCGGCGCGTGGGTGGTGTTCGGCGGCATCCATGCGACGCTGTTTCCGGAGGAGCCCCATTCGCTCGGCGCCGCGCATGCGGTCGTCAAGGGGGACGGCGACATCGCGTGGGGGCATGCCGTCAACGACTGCGCGGTGGGCGCGCCGCGGCCGGTCTACGAGGGGGGCAAGGTCGACGCCAACTCGTTCATGCCGGCGCGCTGGGATCTGATTCCGCCGAACAAGTACATGTGGGCGTCGGTGCAGACCGTGCGCGGTTGTCCGAAGCACTGTTCGTTCTGCTCGGTGTGGCGCACCGACGGCCAGAAGCCGCGGCAGCGCGGCGCCGACGCGGTGATTGCTGAGATCGTCGAGCTGCGGCGGCTCGGCTTCCGCTTCATCGCGCTCGCCGACGACAACTTCTACACCGTCACGCTGACCGATATCAAAATGGCGGCGCGGCGCGCCGATCCGTCGCAGCGCGAGTACCTCGAGGGCCTGCGCGCGGAGCGCTTCGAGTTGATGGAGAAACTCTCGAAGCTGCCGGACGACATGATCTTCTTCACCCAGATCACGATGGAGGCGGCCGAGGATCCCGCGTTCCTGGCGGCGATGAAGGCGGCGCGGATCAAGGGCGCTTTGGTCGGCGTCGAGGCGGTCACGCCGGAAGGGCTGAAGGACGTCTACAAGGACTTCAACTACGCCGGCGAGACGCTGGTCGAGCGGCTGCGCGCCTTCAAGACGGCCGGCGTCCACGTGCTCGGGTCGTTCATCTTCGGCCTGCCCTCCGATCGGCCGCATACCTTCGAGGCGACCTCGGCGATCGCGACCCGCGCCGGCGTGACGTTCGCGCAGTTCGTGATGCTGACGCCGTTCCCCGGCACCGTCGACTTCGCCGCCTGGGAGAAGAGCATGGAGTCGGACACGACCCGCATCGGCGGCGTGCCGCTGACCCGCCACTGGCTGATTCCGCAGGCGCTCCGGCCCAAGGTCTACACGCCGCATCCGGTGATGGAGGCCGACGAGATCCGCCAGCGCACGCAGGCGGTCTGGGACGACTTCTACAGCTTCCGTAAGATCTGGGATCGCTCCAACTGCGTCCAGTCGCTCAAGGCGCGGCTGGCGTTCGTGCTGATCTCGAAGCTCTATCGCCAGATGTACGCCAATACCGGCATCGCGACCGACAGCGCGCGCGTCAACCGCTCGGCGCGCTGGGCGCGGCTGATCGCCGCCCCGTGCCGCCGGCTGTTCTCGGCGCCGCCGATGCCCGACCTGCAGGTGCCCGCGTAGCACCGTTCGCTGACGCCGCATGCGCCTCGCATGCGGCGTCGTTCTCGCAATCACCCACCACACAGCGCCCGCGGCCGGCCCGTCCCTTCGAGCCTGACGGGGACACGCACCTTTAGCGTCAGTTGTTGATCTGAACGGCCGATCGCAAAAACGCCGCCCTACGCGCAGACCTCGGCGACCCGAAGGTCGGTTACATTAGACGCATGTCCAAGTATCTGAGGCGCCTGCTGGCGCTGGCGCTGACGGTGGCCGTGCTCGAGCCGGCGGCGATATTGGCGCAGGCGCCGCCGGCGGTCCCGGCGCGCGCCGCCAGTGAGCAGCTGCCGTTCGACCCGGCCGTCACGACGGGGCAGCTGCCGAACGGCCTCACCTATTACATCCGCCGCAACACCCGGCCCGAGAAGCGCGTCAACCTCCAGCTGGCGGTCAAGGCCGGCTCGATTGACGAGACCGACGCGCAGCGCGGGCTGGCCCACTTCGTCGAGCACATGGCGTTCAACGGCAGCCGCCACTTCAAGCCAGGTGAGCTGATCTCGACGTTCGAAGCGACCGGCGCGCGCCTCGGCCCCCACGTCAATGCGTACACCAGCTTCGACGAGACCGTCTATACCTTCACCCTGCCGACCGACAAGGACGGCATCGTCCTCAAGGGGGTGCAGGCGCTGGCCGACTTCGCCGGCGGACTGACGCTCGATCCCGCCGAGATCGACAAGGAGCGCGGCGTCGTCATCGAGGAGTGGCGCGGCGGTCTTGGCGCCGGGTCGCGGCTGCGCGATCAGCAGATTCCGGTGCTGTTCTACAAGTCGAAGTACGCCGAGCGGCTGCCGATCGGCAAGCCCGAGATCCTCCGCAGCTTCACGCCCGACCTGCTGCGCGCGTTCTATACCAAGTGGTACCGGCCGGACCGGATGGCGCTGGTGGTGGTCGGCGACATCGAGCCGCGGGCGATCGAAGAGATGATCCGCAGCGAGTTCGGCGGCTTCGAGAAGCCGTCGTCGCCGCCGCCCGACCGGGTTTACGACGTGCCGCTGCAGTCGGAGCTGCTCGTCAAGGTGGCGGCCGACCCGGAGGCGCAGCAGTCGTCTGTGTCGGTGGTGCGGAAGAAGACGCGGCTGCCCGAGAACCGCGTCGAGGACTACCGGCGCGGCCTGGTGCACCGGCTGGTGTTCCAGATGATCAACGAGCGTTTCGACGAGCTGTCGCGCAAGCCGGACGCCCGGATCCTCGATGCTGGCGGCTACGAAAGCGGCCTGAGCCCGACGGTTTCGACCTTCACCATGACCGCGCGGGTCGAAGACGGCCAGCTCGCCGGCGGACTGTCGACGCTTCAGATCGAGTCCAACCGGATCCGCGAGTTCGGGTTCGGCGCCGCCGAGCTCGAACGCGCCCGCAAAGGGATGCTGGCGTCGTACGCCCGCGCCTACAGCGAGCGCGACAAGACCGAGAGCGGGTCCTACGCGCGCGAATACGTGGCTTACTTTCTCGAGGGGGAGCCAAGTCCGGGCATCGCGGTCGAGTACCGGCTGGCCGGCGAGATGATTCCGTCGATCACCGCCGCCGAGGTCGGCGACGCGGCGCGGCGGCTGTTCGCCGACGACAGCCGCGTGATTCTGGCGGTCACCACCGAGAAGAGCGGCGTGGCGCTGCCGACTGAACCCGAGCTGCGCGCGGCGCTGACCGCGGCGGATCAAGTGGCGGTCACGGCGTGGAGCGACGCTGGCGGATCGGCGGAGCTGATGGCCAGGCCGCCCGAGCCGGCGGCGATCGCCGAACGGCGGACGATTCCCGAGCTCGGCGTCACGGTGGTGCGGTTCGCGAACGGCGTCGAGGGCTGGTTCAAGCCGACCGACTTCAAGAACGATCAGGTGGTGTTCTCGCTGACCGCCTCGGGTGGCGCGTCACTGGCGCCGGCCGCGCGCTACCCCGAAGCCTCCCTGGCGCCGGCGCTCGTCGAGCTGTCGGGGATCGGCGGCCACAGCGCGGTCGACCTTCAGAAGATCCTTGCCGGCAAGATCGCCGCCGCCAGTCCGTTCGTCTCGATGTCGTCACACGGCATCTCGGGGTCGAGCACGCCGGCCAACCTCGAAACGGCGCTGCAGCTGCTCTACCTGAACGTCACCGCGCCCGGCAACGATCCGCAGGCGTTCGCGCTCATTCGCAAGCAGCTCGAGGCCTCCTACGCCAATCGCGACAACAACCCAGGCCTGCTGTTCGCCGAGAAAGTCGCGCAGATCAACACCTCGGGCCACTTCACGTCGCAGCCGCTGACGCTGGCGCGCATCGGCATGCTCGACCGCGCCGCCATGGCGGAGTTCTACCGGGCGCGCTTTGCCAACGCCGCGGACTTCACGCTGTTCATGGTCGGCGCCTTCCCGCTGGAGGACGCCGTCGCGCTGGCCGCCCGCTACGTCGGCACGCTGCCGTCGACCGGGAAGGCGGACAGCCGGTTCGCCGATCTCGGCATCGCGTTTCCGGCGGCGATCGAGAAGGCGACCATTGAAAAGGGACGCGAGCCGCGGGCGCAGACGGTGCTCAGCTTCGCCGCCGATCCGCCGATCGAGGAGAACGAACAGACCCGGGTCGTCGCCGCGACCGATGTCCTCGAGATCGCGCTCCGCGACATCCTGCGCGAGGAGCTCGGGGAAACCTACAACGTCTCGGCCGGACTGATGCAGCCGCTGCCGCAGCGCGGCGCCGGCCGCGTCGCCGTCAACTTCGCGGCCTCGCCGGAGAACATTCAGAAGATGGTCGAACGCAGCATCCGGGAGGTGACGCGGCTGCAGGCTGAAGGGCCGTCGGACGACCTGGTCAACCGGGCCAAGGAGACGGCCCGCCGTGAGCACGAGACCTCGCTCCGGCAGAACGGCTTCTGGCTCGGCCGGCTCCAATCCGCGAAACTGCTGGCCAGGGATCCGCTGCTGATTCTCAAGCGCGAGGACCGGATCGCCGCGCTGACGCCCCGGAGCATCCAGGACGCGTTCATCAAATATTTCCCGCTCGACCGTTATACGGTTGTCACTCTGTTGCCCGCCCAGAAGTAATGGCTCCACTCTTGCTCTGGAGTACTACTACCTTACGTCAAAGGCTTCAACTCGTAAGCAATCAGAACAATATTGGCATCCAATGCATCATTTCCAGGACCGAACCGCCGCTTCGACGGCCCAGCCACGGGCACTGTCGAGCACTGAAGGCGGTTTACAGAAGAGCTCTGGCGCCAAGGCCCATGTGCTGCTGGTGGAAGACGACGAGGATACCCGCGAAGTCCTGCGGCTGATTCTGGAGGCGGACGGCATGGAGGTGGCGGTGGCCCGGGATGGGCTCGACGCACTGGCCCGGATTGAACAGCTCAGGCAGCAGGACCCGTCTGCCCCCTCGGTGATCGTGCTCGACTACATGATGCCGCGGTGCAGCGGTCCGCAGTTCCGGCAGAAGCAGCTGGCCGACCCGCAGATTGCCGACGTGCCGGTGATCCTCGTCTCGGCCGTGACCGATCTCTCGTCCCGCGTCGATCTGCTCAGGCCGTTCGCGATGCTGCAGAAGCCCATCGATCCGAATGAGCTGACCGCGGTCGTCCGCGCGGCGTGCGACGCCTACCGCAGCCGCCGCGCCTGATCGTTCGCGGCGCTCACGCCAGCCAGCGGATCGTCAGCCACACCACCACCATCGCAAACACCACCGTCAGCACCAGCACGACGAACACCAGCTTCAGCATCCGGCGAAGCCCTTCGTCGGGCGGTTCCGTTCCCTCGACTGTCATTCCGCCTCGCCTCCATGCGTTCCGCTCGCGGCCGCAGGGATGAGCAAAAAAAAGGGGAAGGCGTCACGACGCCTTCCCCAGGGATCAAACGGCGGCCGGCTACTTGACGACGATGTCTCCGCGCATGCCGGCGGCGTAGTGGCCGGGGAACGTGCAGAGGTAGGGATAGCTGCCGGGCTTGGTCGGGGCCTTGAAGGTGACCTCGACGCTCTCTCCGGGGCCAGCCAGCTTGGTTGACGCGAGGATGTCGGCCTTCGCGGCGGCCGGCACGTAGTCGGTCTCGCGCGCCGTCATCGCGTCCTGGCTGAACTTGGCGGCGTCGACGCCGGCCTTGAGCGCCACGAAGTTGTGCGCCATCGCGATCTTCGGAATCGTGCCGGTGTTCTTCAGCACGACGTGGATCGTTTCGCCGGGCTTGGCGGCGATTGAGGCGACGCTGAACTTCATGTCGTCGCCGCCGGTGATCTCGACCGTGCGGCCGGCGGCGCCGGCCTTCTGTCCCGCGCCCGCCGTCGTCTTTGCCGGGGCGGCCGGGGTCGCGGGCTTGGTCTTGGCGCTGCCCGACGGGGTGGTCGTCTGCGCCGCGATCGGGGCCGCTGAAGCCACCGCCGCCGCGAGCGAGCATGCAAAGAGGAGTCGCATCATTGGGATCCTTGTCAGTAATGAGTGCCTGTGGATCGCGGCGCCGGTCGCGGCGCCGCACCCTGCCTTCTTTGAGTGTACGCGGCTCCTTCTCCTGACACAAGCGGAACGGCGGGTCAGCCCCGACCCGGCCAGTCCAGCCGCTCCGGCACCCGTTCCGCCTCCGCCGTGACGATCCAGTATTCGACCGCCACGCGCGTCTTGGCGGGAATCCACCGGAACGTCGGCACCCCAAACATCTGTCCGCGCGCGATCATCTGCCGCCGGGTTTCGGGGAAGGGGGAAACGCCGAACTCCATGCCGCGCGCCAGGGTCTCGCCATTCCACGGCGGCGCCGTCCGGCTGCGGTTTTCCTCCCAGATGCCCATCCACGGAAAGTCCTGCCGCCGCCAGATGTAGCCGAACGCCAGCCGGCTCGCGGGCGCGAAGGCGACGAACCAGGCGTGCTCAGCCGCAGGGTCCATCAGGTGAGCCGTATAGGCGCCGGACGCGGCGGCGTCACTGAAGCGCTGAAGGTCGGCGGCACCGCCGGCGCGGCGCGGCGCCAGCGGCCAGTCGAACTCGGCGGCCGTGACAAGGTAATCGGCGGCACCGAAGTCGTGCTCGAAGACCTTCGAGCGGGTCGCGGCGGCGCGGAACTCCGTGGTGCCGCCTTCGAGGAAGGGCGGCCCGAGGGTGACGTGCTCGGTCCAGCCGACCGGCCGGTCGGCCGCCGTCAGATTCTCGACCGACTCCTGGACGCGCACGGCCCGGTCCTCGAGCGTCATCCGGCGCTCGACCCGCAGCCCGGCGGCATCGAGCGTCGTCTCCATCACCAGGCTCGCCGGTCCTGTCTCGATGTCGTATCTCACGACTGACGCCTCGCCGTGCGGATGCAGCCCGGCGGCTTCCTCCTCGGCTGACGGACCGCCGAAAATGTCGAGGCACAGGTTGTGCCCCATGATGCCGGCCAGCAGCCGTGCCTCCGAGTTCGTCCCGTACGCCGGATGCCGCCCGGCCTCGAACGCCATCGGCTCCATCGACGGCCACGGCGGCACCCACAGCGGGCTCACGCCAGAGCGCTTGTCGAACACCTCGGCGATGTGCCCGCCCCCCTCGAGCACCGTCAGGCGGAGCGCGGCATTCTCGATCGCGACTGAACGGCGGCCATGAAACATGGCGGCATTATCTCAGAATGCCGGAGGGCCGGGCCGCTGCCGTGGCCACCGCCACCGATGTCCGCGGTCAAGCCGACCGTAAGCGGCAGACCATCCTAGCGCCCAACGCAATCGCATCAGCGGGCAGAGCGAGCGGGAGCACGCCTGGCGTCTGCGCGGGTCCACGCGGACGGCCGGTCCGGCAGTCCTTCATCCTTGCTTAGTCGAGCGACCTGAGCTATATACTTCGCCCGAAGCCGTTCCGCTTCAGAAACAAAAGGAGTGCATATGCGTAAGGGTTTGACACTGGTTTTCGCCCTGTTGGCGTTGACCGCCGCCGCATTCGCCGCGGACAACTCGATCGGCACGTGGAAGATGGATGTCGCAAAGTCGATCCAGGCGCCCGGTATGTCGCCGGTCAAGACCCTGATGGTCGTCCGGAAGGCGGTTGATGGAGGCGTGGAGACGACGGTCACAGGTGAGCGCGAGGACGGCTCGAAAATTGCCACGAGCTACCGCGCGAAGTATGACGGCAAGGAAGTGACGCTCACGGGCAGCGGCCTGCCGTACGACACGCTTGCTCTCACTCAGGTCGACGCCAACACCTTCACCGATCACCGCGCCAAAAAAGGAGGACCCTACCAGGCTACAGGCCACTTCGCCGTCTCCAAGGACGGCAAGTCCGCCGTCCTTGAAGTGACCGGTACCGGCGCGGACGGCAAGCCTTTCAAAACGAAGAGCGTCCTGTTGAAGCAGTAACGACGTCTGCTCAACCAATGGGGTGAAGAGATGGGGGGATCGGACGAGCCCCCATCCTCGTGAGGCTCTGTCTCCAGAGCATCTTGGCACCCTGACACTTTCCTCGATCTACCCGTCTGTCTCCCGCTGATATAGAGTTAGCGGCTGCCGGTGGCGGACGTCCCGCCGCGGGCTCATGGTTAGGCCGCTCTCAGACGGGGACACAGATGCTCGAACGCACGCAGGTTCAGGACGCCATCGACCAGGGCAAGGGACTCCTCCGGCTCGAGCCGGCGTGGGTGCCGCGCTCGTTCATGATTCCCGGGCGGCGCCTGCGGCTGCACCCGGACGACTATTACGCCTTTGGGGGGCACCGCGGCGGCATCAACGAGCGCTGGTTCTGCTCGACGACCAACGCCGACAACGGCCCGGGGACGCCGGCGGACGAAGGCCTCAGCTACGTCAGGGCCGGAGGCGGCAAGCGCTTCCTGCTCAAGGCGGCGGTCGAAACCGCCGGGGACCTGCTGCTCGGCGCCGAGGTGATGCAGCGCGACAAGGGTTGGAACCTGCTCTGCAAGTTCTTCGACAACCTCGGTCCGATCCCGCATCACATGCACCAGAGCGACGAAGCCGCGAAGCGCGTCGGCCGCCGCGGCAAGCCCGAGGCCTACTACTTCCCGCCGCAGTACAACCCCGCCGAAAATCACTTCCCGCACACGTTCATGGGGCTCGAGCCCGGGACGACGAAAGACGACGTGCGGCGGTGCCTCGAGAACTGGAGCCGCGGCGACAACGGCATCCTGTTTCTGGCGCGCGCTTATCGCCTGCAGCCGGGCACCGGCTGGCAGATTGACCCCGGCATCCTCCACGCCCCCGGCTCGCTGCTCACCTACGAGCCGCAGGTCAACAGCGACGTCTTCGCGATGTTCCAGTCCGAGGTCGAGGGACGGATCATCGACTGGAGCCTGCTCGTCAAGGACGTGCCACCCGAGAACCACCAGGATCTCGACTACATCATCGGCATGCTCGACTGGGAGGCGAACGTCAATCCTCGGTTCGGCGAAAGCAACAAGTGCTTCCCGAAGCCGGTGAAGCCGTTCGCGGAGACCGAGTCTGAGGGCTACCGCGAGCAGTGGATTACCTACGGCACCGGCTGGTACTCCGCCAAGGAACTGACCGTGCTGCCGAAGCGCAGCGTCACGATCAAGGACGCCGCCGCCTACGGCATCATCATGACCCAGGGCTACGGGAAGTTCGGCGCGCTGGCGGTCTCGACCCCGGCAATGATCCGCTTCGGCGAGATGACGGAAGACGAAGTGTTCGTCACCGCCGCGGCCGCCGCCGCCGGCGTCCGCGTCGAGAATCACAGCGAGACCGAACCACTCGTGATGCTGAAGCACTTCGGTCCGGGCAATCCGGACGCAGAGCCACTGAAAAAGAAAAAATAGCCGGCGCGAGGATCCCCATATGCGAGAGCACAAACACCCAGCCGTCCACAACGCGATGTGGCCGGGACTGGTCGGCAAAGGCCCGGATTCGGAGCCGCCGATCGATCTCGACACGATGATCGATATGACCGCCGCCGCCGCCGTCGACGGCCAGAAGTTCGACGGCGTCGATCTCTTCCTCTCCGATCCCCACATCAGCATCGATTCCTCGGACGACGACCTGAAGAAGCTCGCCGAGAAGCTGCGGGCGAAGCACCTGGTCGTTGGCTCGCTGGTCGCGCCAGTCTGGGCGCCGACCGGCGGCGGCTCGGCGATGGGCAGCGCCGACGAGCGCAAGGCGTTCGTCACCCAGGTCCGCAAGGCCTGCGCCATCGGCAAGAAGCTCAAGGATCTCGGCATCCGCAAGTACGGCATCGTCCGGATCGACTCCGCCGCGAGCGCCGCCGACTGGGCGAAGGATCCAGTCGGGAACACCAAGACGATCGCCGGCACGTTCCGCGACGCCGCGGACGTCGCGGAGGGCTTCGGCGAGCGGCTCGCCGCCGAAGGGGAGATCTGCTGGGGCGGCATGCACAGCTGGAAGCACATGGCGGAGCTGCTCGAGCAGGTCGGCCGGCCGAAGACCGTCGGCTTTCAGGCCGACATGGCCCACACGCTGCTCTACACGATGGGCTACAACGCCCCGGAGGACCGCATCCTCCCGGAAGGCCATGACTGGTCGAGCCGCGCCGCGCTCGAGGAGGCGCTCCGTGTCGTGACCCGCACGCTGCGGCCGTGGACGATTGATTTCCACGTCGCCCAGAACGACGCCACCGTCAAGGGCTCCGGCTCGCACGACAAGACCGGCCGCCACTGCCTGCCGACCGACCCCAACGGCAAGCTCGACATCGCGCACGACGCCGGCTTCTGGCTGCGCGACGAACAGGGCCAGCCGACCAAGGCCGTTCAGCACATTTGCTGGGACGGCTGCATGTTCGCCAACGCCGTGATGACGCAGCCGAAGACCTGGAACGACGTCCTCTCGACGATGCTCGCCGTCAGGAATGCGCAGGGGTGGGATTAAGAAGGTGCCGGGGTGCCGGGGTGCCGGGGTGCCAAAGTGCGGGGGTGCCAGGGTGCCAAGGTGCCGGGGTGCCGGGGTGCCAAAGTGCGGCGGAGGAGTGAATGAAGACGTTGAACATCGGGCTGGTCGGGTACGGGTTCATGGGGCGGACGCACTCGAATGCGTATCTGCAGGCGCCGCGCTTCTTTGAGCTGCCGTACCGGCCGGTGCTGAAGGCGGTGGCGGCGCGGAATGCGGCTCGGGTCAAGGCGTTTGCCGCCAACTGGGGGTTCGAGTCGGCGGAGACGGACTGGCGGGCGCTCGTCGATCGGAAGGACATCGACGTCATCGACATCGCCAGCCCGAACGACACGCACAAGGACATCGCCATCGCGGCGGCGAAGGCCGGCAAGATGGTGATGTGCGAGAAGCCGCTTGGCCGGACCGCCGCCGAGGCGCTCGAGATGGTCAAGGCGGTCGAAGCCGCCGGCGTGCCGAACACCGTCTGGTACAACTACCGGCGCGTCCCGGCCGTGACGATGATCAAAAACCTCGTAGACGAGGGGAAGTTCGGCCGGATCTTCCACTACCGCGCCAAGTTCCTGCAGGACTGGACGATCTCGCAGGAGCTGCCGCAGGGCGGCGAAGGGCTGTGGCGGCTCGACGTCTCGGTCGCCGGCAGCGGCGTCACCGGCGACCTGCTCGCCCACAACATCGACACCGCGCTGTGGCTGAACGGCCCGATCACCGAAGTCACCGCGATGACCGAGACATTCATCAAGGAGCGTAAGCACTCCCTGACCGGCAAGGTCGAGCCGGTCGGCATCGACGATGCCAGCGCGTTCCTGTGCCGGTTCGAGAACGGCTCGACGGCGATGTTCGAGGCGACCCGCTACGCGCGCGGCCACAAGGCGCTCTACACGCTCGAGATCAACGGCGAGCACGCCTCCGCTTTCTGGGATCTCCACGACCTCCACCGCATCCAGTACTTCGATCACCAGGACGAAGGGCGCGTCCGCGGCTGGCGGAACATCCACGTCACCGACGGCGACCAGCCGTACATGAAGCACTGGTGGGTGCCGGGCCTGCAGATCGGCTACGAGCACACCTTCATCCACCAGTTCGCGGACTTCGTCCAGGCGGCCGCCGGCGGCAAGAGCGCCGCGCCGACGTTCCGCGACGGCCTCGCGACCGACTACGTCACCGACGCGGTTCTGAAATCGGCGAAATCCCGCCAGTGGGAAAAAGTGGGCGCGTAGCGCTCGAAGGACGATTCATGCACACCAGCACGCTCGCGTCGGCGCTCGCGATCACCGCTCTCGCCGTCGCGCTGCCGGCGGCCAGCGGCCAGACTCCGGCGCCGGCGGCCCCCTCGGCTAACCAGCCCGCCGCGGCTCCTCAGCCGCCCGCCGGGCGCGGCCCGGATGCCGGCCGCGGCGCCACACCAGCAGCCGGCCGCGGCCAGGGACGCGGCGGACCGCGCGGCGCCGCGCCGCTCGACGCGGACGACCACACCGGCTTCGAACCGCTGTTCGACGGCACGCTGAAGAACTGGGACGGAGATCCCGCCTACTGGCGCGCCGAAGGCGACGCCATCGTCGGCCAGACCACCGAGGCCAATCCGCTCAAGGAAAACACCTTCCTGATCTACAAGGGCGGGGAGCCGGGGGACTTCGAGCTGAAGCTCGAATATCGGATGAGCGCGACCAACAGCGGCATCCAGTTCCGCAGCACGCACGTGCCGCAGGGCACGACCGTGGGCAGCGGCCAGCCGGTCGCCGGCAAGTGGGTCCTCAAGGGCTACCAGGCCGACATCGACTTCGCCAACCAGTACACCGGCATGATTTACGAGGAGCGCGGCCGCGGCATCGTCATGATGCGCGGGCAGGCGGTCTACATCGGCGCCGACGCCAAGCCGAAGATGATCGGCGACCTCGAACGGACCGCCGACGAGCTGAAGGCGTTGATCAAGCCCGGCGAATGGAACACCATCCACCTCATCGCCCGCGGCAACACCCTCATCAACATCGTCAACGGCCACGTCACCGCGATCCTGGTGGACGATGATGTGAAGAACCGGGCGCTCAAGGGACTGCTTGGCTTCCAGATCCACGTCGGACCGCCGATGAAGATCGAGTTCCGCAAGATTTTCCTGAAGACGCTGTAACCAGCTTCCCGCTTCCCGCTACCAGCTTCCCGCTGCCCGCTCTTGGCTAAGCGGGAAGCTGGAAGCTGGCAGCGCGAAGCTGTTCAGAGCTTCGCCGGCACCGTGCTCTCCTCGATCCGCAGCGGCCGGTAGCCGCCGATCGACTTGAAGTAGACGAACAGCAGGATGTAGACGCAGGCCATCGTCACCGGGATGAACGAGTCGGCCTTGAGCGTCTCGCGGTCCCCCTTGATGCTGGCGTCGGAGACCAGCTGCTGATCCGGCGTCCGCGGCGATGCCGTCTGCGCCGCCGACAGCTTGGTGCCGTCGAGGCCGGTGACTTCGTCGAGGAACAGGAACCGGCTCGGCACCGGCGCCTTGTACTGCTCGTAGACCGCCGGGGCGGTGGCCGAGAGGTGCTCGGCGGTGAAGCGGTCCTTGGCATAGCCGAGGCCGGGGCCGCCGAGCAGGCCGGCCGACATCATGCCGATGCCCCCCATGATCGACATCGCGATCGCCCCGGTCCGCGGGAACCGGTCGCCGACCACCGCCAGCATCGTCGGCCAGAAGAACGTTTTGCCGAGCGCGTAGACCGCCAGCGCGATCATCGCGCCGGCGAAGGTCTCGATGCCGCTGACCATCCGCAGCCCGATCGCGCCGAGGATCGCGCAGATGAAGAGCAGGCCGATCGGCGAGATCTTCAGCGTCCGCTCGATGAAGGACGCGGAGAAGCGGAGGCCGAACATCAGCAGCGAGGTGAAGACGAACAGGATCTTCCCCTGGGCCGGCGTCAGGATGTTGCCGGTGATGTTCTGGATCCAGCCGTCGGTGCCGAGCTCGACCGCGCCAACCAGCGTGTGGGTGAGAAACAGGACGAACAGCAGGATCGATCCGATCGAGAAGTTGGTCTGGACGCCGACCGCGATCAGGAGGGCGAACGCCACGCCCCAGGCAATCCAGCCCCACGCCGCCGAGGCGAAGAACGCGCTGCCGGTGAAGAACAGCAGGATGCCGCCGAGCTGTTCCTTGAAGAACAGGCCGACGAGCACACAGGCGACGAGCGCGCCAAGCAGCCCTACCTGGTGCAGCATCTGGCCGACGCTCAGCCCCTTGGCGGATGCCTCTGACTTGGGGAAGGTCTGGCCGTAGAAGGCAAAGCCGTACAGCACCGTCGGCACCAGGAACAGCCCGAGCTGGATCTTCCAGCTGACGTGCATGCCGTCGCCGAGGATCCAGCCGATCAGGCCGCCAATCACGAGCCCCGCCGGCCAGCTGGCATGGAGGATGTTGAGGTAGTGGGTGCGGTTATTGGGGAACAGTGTCGAGACCAGCGGGTTGGCGACCGCCTCGAGCGTGCCGTTCGCCAGCGCGAAGATGAACGTCCCGAGATACAGGAACATGTAGGCCGTGCCCTGCGCCTGGCCGGCGTTGGCGCCGAACGTCACGACGGCGGAGAGGACGTGGAACAGGAACGCCGCCACGACCAGCTTCCCGTAGCCGATCTTGTCGACGACGACGCCGCCGATGATGATGCCGAAGGTGAAGCCGGTTAAGCCGGCGCCGCCGATGGCGCCGAGCTGCGCGCCGGTGAAGCCGAACTCGGCGGCCCAGTTGGCGAGGATGCCTCCCCGGATGCCGAAGCCGATCCCCGAGGCGAGGATAGCCAGGAAGCCGGCCCAGAGGAGCCGGCTGGCGTTGGCCGCGATCGGTTCGTCCCTCATGCTTGTCGCGTTGGTCATTGAGTCTCTCTTGTCGGTGCTGACGGAGTGAACGGCCGGCTGAACGTCGTCGGGTCGGGGCGCCGGAATCCGGCCCCGTCGCACGAGCCCCCAGCGCGGCGGCTATTGTGCCATAGCCGGTCTGGTTCCCAACCGCCGACCTTCTGAACGGCCTCCGGCCCCGCCAGCGTCGCCATCGGAGAAAAAAGCGGTAGGATGTGTCGCGGCCGCGTCACGGCCAGCGACCGGCAACTCAGCGAGCAGGCGCGACATCATGACTTCCACATCCAGAATCGTTCTTGTCACCGGCCTTCTGGCGGGTGTTCTTGCCTCCGCCGCGGGCGTGCCGCCGATCGCGGCGCAGGCACCGGCCGCGAAGCAGGCGCGGGCGAGCAAGCTTCCGAAGCAGATCGTGCTGATCGCAGGGCGGCCGAGCCATCCCCCGGGCATGCACGAGTTCCGGGCCGGCTGCATGATCTTCGCCAAGGCGCTCAGCGGCACGCCCGGCGTGGCGGTCCGGGTCTACACCAACGGGTGGCCGACGAAGACCGTCGACGGGAAAGAGGTGGATGACGATGCCGCGCTCGACAACGCGGACGCCGTCCTGATCTATGCCGACGGCGGCAAGGGGCATCCGGCGATCCAGGGGGACCGCATCCAGGTGCTCGACCGGCTGGCCGCCAAAGGGGTCGGCCTCGGCTTCGCGCATTACGCCGTCGAGGTGCCGGTCGGCGCTCCCGGCGAGGCGATGCACCGCTGGGTCGGCGGGTTCTACGAGGATCATTTCTCCGTGAACCCGATGTGGACGCCGCCGTTCGACAAGTTCCCCGTCCACCCGGTGACACGCGGCGTGCAGCCGTTTGCGACCCTCGACGAGTGGTATTTCAACATGCGCTGGTCCACCGACCCGGCGGTCAAGGCGCGGATCACCAACCTGCTGGTCGCGACGCCGAGCGACGAGGTGCGGAAGGGGCCGTACGTCTCGCCCAAGGGGCCGTACGACCACATCGTTGCCGACAGCGGCAAGGCGGAGACGATGATGTGGGTTTACGAGCGGCCGGACGGCGGCCGCAGCTTCGGCTTCACCGGCGGCCACACTCACGCGCACTGGGGCGATCCCAACCAGCGCAAGCTGATGCTGAACGCGCTGCTGTGGATGGCGAAGGCCGAGGTGCCGGCGGGCGGAGTCGAGGACAAGATTACTCCCGCAGACCTGACCGCCAACCTCGACGACAAGCCGGCGCGGCGTCCGCAGTAGCCGGACGCGGCCACCGGTATGGCGCGTTCAGTTTCGGCGGCCGCGTGAAGGGGAGCCGGCCGGCGGATTCTGCCGGCTCGGATTCCCTGATCCCTCCAGCGGGACAGCGGTAGAATCGTCCCGATAGCTACTGGAGTTCAATCGATGATCAGCACCCGGACCGTCCTCGCCGCCTGCGCGGTTGGCATCGCTCTCACCTGGACCGTACATGCCCGCGGGGGCGCGCCGGTGCCCGCCGCCGCGCTGCAAGCGGCGGCCCAGCCGTTCCAGCTGCACGAGAAGGATCACATCAGCATCATCGGCAACACCCTCGCGGAGCGCATGCAGTACGACGGGTGGCTCGAGACGATGATCTACGCGCGATTCCCGAAGCACGATCTGGTCATCCGCAACATGGGCTTCAGCGGCGACGAGATCGGCACGCGGCTGCGGTCGAAGAACTTCGGGACGCCCGACGAGTGGCTGAGCGGACAAGGCACACCGATTGGCGGCTACGAGCAGAACCGCTTCGCGAACACGAACACCAAGACCGACGTCCTGTTCGCCTTTTTCGGCTACAACGAGTCCTACGCCGGCCAGGCCGGGCTCGACGCCTTCAAGCAGCAGCTCGCCGAATGGATTCGCCACACGCTGGCGCAGAAGTACAACGGCACGTCCGCCCCCCGCATCGTCCTGTTCTCGCCGGTCGCGCACGAGGATCTGAAGAGCCCCGACCTGCCCGACGGCCGCGACAACAACCGGCGGCTGGCGCTCTACACCGCCGCGATGGCGGAGGTCGCGAAGACGGAAGGCATCACCTTCGTCGATCTCTTCAAGCCGAGCGCCGAGCTGTACGCGGCCGCCAGGAAGCCGCTGACCATGCAGGGCATCCACATGACGCCGGACGGCAACCGGCAGCTGGCGCAGGTGATCGACCGGTCGCTGTTCGATGCGGCGAAGGCCTATCCCGAGCCGTACCTGACGTCGCTCCGGCAGGCGGTGCTCGACAAGGACCTGCGCTGGTTCGACCGCTACCGCGTGACCGACGGCTTCGCGACCTTCGGCGACCGGGCGTTCCTGACTTTTATTCGCGGCAATCCCAGGGACGTCAGTCTCGAGAAGATCGGACCGGTTGCCAAGGAAGACATCCTGCCGACCAACTACGAGGTCCTGCAGCGCGAGGCGCAGGTGCTCGACGTGATGACCGCCAATCGCGATCGCCGCATCTGGGCGGTCGCCAGCGGCACCGGCGCCGCCGCTGATCCGAAGGTCGACGACAGCGACACGCCGCCGCTCATCAACGCGATGACCAACGAGCCGGGCAAGGGGCCGAGCGGCGCGCACATCTACCTCGACGGCGACGAAGCGATCAAACAGATGACCGTCGGCAAGGGCCTCAAGGTCGAGCTGTTCGCGTCGGAAAAGCAGTTTCCCGATCTCGTCAAGCCGGTGCAGATGTCGTTCGACACCAAGGGGCGGCTGTGGGTCGCGGCGTGGCAGAGCTATCCGCACTGGAATCCCAAGGCGCCAAAAGCCGACAAGCTGCTGATCCTGGAGGATACCGACGGCGACGGGCGTGCCGACAAGAGCACGGTATTCGCCGGGGACCTGAACAATCCGACCGGCTTCGAGTTCTGGAACGGCGGCGTGCTTGTCGCGCAGGCGCCGAACATCGTATTCCTCAAGGACACCGACGGCGACGACAAGTACGACACCAAGGAGTACCGGCTGCACGGCTTCGATTCGGCCGACACCCACCACGCCATCAACAGCTTCACGTTCGATCCCGGCGGCGCGCTCTACACCCAGGAAGGCATCTTCCACCGGACCCAGGTCGAGACGCCGTGGGGACCGACGATGCGGGTGGCGGATGGCGGCGTGTTCCGCATCGAACCCCTGACCTGGAAAGTGGAGAGCTACATCCCGTTCACCTTCCCGAACCCGCACGGCCACGTTTTCGACGCCTGGGGCCGCGACATCGTCTTCGACGCGACCGGCGGGCAGCCGTACTACGGGCCGTCGTTCTCGACCAAGAAGTACTACCCGGCGCGGGAGACCAAGGACGCGCCGAAGCCGGGCCCGGTCCGGGTGCGCCCGGTCGGCGGCACCGAGTTGATCTCGAGCCGGCACTTCCCGGACGACATGCAGGGCAACATGGTCGTGCTCAATACGATCGGCTTCCGCGGCCTGCTCGACTACAAGATCAGCGAGGACGGCGCCGGGCTGAAGTCAACCGAGGTCGATCCGATCCTGCAGTCGGCGGACGAGAATTTCCGTCCGGTCGACGCCGAAATCGGGCCCGACGGCGCGCTCTACTTCCTCGACTGGCAGAACCCGATCATCGGCCACATGCAGCACAACCTGCGCGATACCTCGCGCGACCACGAGCACGGACGGATCTACCGGGTGACCTACCCGGGCCGGCCGCTGCTGACGCCGAAGAAGATTGCCGGGCAGCCGATCCCGGCGCTGCTGGAGCTGCTCAAGGAGCCGGAGAACCGGGTCCGCTATCGCGCCAAGATCGAGCTCAGCGGCCGTGACCGGAAGGACGTGCTGGCGGCGCTGCAGACCTGGATCGGCCGTCTCGACGCCAAGGACCCGGGCTACGAGCACAACATGATGGAAGCGCTGTGGGTGCAGCAGTGGAACAACCGCGTCGACGACAAGCTGCTGCGGCGGATGCTGCGGTCGAGCGAGCCGTGGGCGCGCGCCGCGGCGACCCACGTCCTCTGCTACTGGCGCGACCGAGTCCCGGATGCGCTGGCGCTGCTCAAGGTCCAGGCCAACGACGAGCATCCGGGCGTGCGGCTCGAGGCGGTCCGCGCCGCCAGCTTCTTCAAGAGTCCGGAGGCGGTCGCGGTCGCGCTCGCCTCGGTCGATCATCCGCAGGACCGGTTCCTGAAATACACCCTCGACCAGACGATGAAGACGCTCGAGCCGTTCAACAAATGATGCCGGGCCTGACCTCCGCCGCCGTGCTGGCGGCCATGCTCTCGGGCTCTGCCTACGCCGGCGCGGCGCTGCAGGCGCCGCCTCCCAAGGTGCTGCTCGACCAGTCACCCAAGGCGATCGAGTATCAGCTCGGCCGCCTCACCAACGAGGAGCTGGCGCGGGTCGAGCGGCAGCCGAACGATCCGAAGTACCGGCCGATCTATTACGCGATCCTGACCCGTCCGGGCATGCCGAAAAACCTCCGCCAGGAGGCGCTTGGCGTGCTGACGAAGATGGACGGGGTGACGCCGTCGCAGGTCCTGCTGCAGGGGCTGCCGCGGCTGAAGCCGGAGGAAGACCAGCCGACCGCCGGTCAACTCCTCGAACTGCTCTTCGCGCAGCCGGCGGATGCGATCCGCGCGCAGCGCGACATCTTCGTCAAGGTGGCATCAGACCCCCAGCCGTTCGTGCGGTCGGCCGGCTACGGCGCCATGATGATCGCGGACGGCGACCCGGCACAGGCGTGGCAGGCAGCGGAGAAGGACGGCCACGCCGCCGACTTGCTGCGCGCGGTGCCGTCGCTGCCGGCGGCCGGCGACCTGCGCGGCAAGCTGTTCGCGCCGATCGCGACGCTGTTGTCCGGCACTCCCGACGCCGCGACCCGCGCCGCGGCGATCACCGCGCTCGGCTTCAGCGGCGACCAGGCGGCATTCGACCTGATCGCCCGCGAGCTCGACCCGGCGCGCGGCGCCGACCCGGCCGTCCGCACGGCGGCCGTCGCGGCGCTGGCGCGCATCCCGGAGCCCGCGTGGCCGAAAGCCGGCATCGAGCCGGCCGCCCGGTCGCTCGTGTCGATGCTCAAGGACACGCCGGCGGATCACCGGACCGATCCCGCGGCGGTCAGCGCCGTTCAGCTCGGCGAAAAGCTCGCCGCGACGCTCCCCGACGCCGCGAGGCGCAGCGTCCTCAAAGACCTCCGCGCCCTCGGCGTCCGCATCGTCACCATCGACACGGTGCCGGAGCAGATCCTCTACGACCTGAAATGGTTCGTGGTCGAAGCCGGCAAGCCAGTGCAGATCGTGCTGAACAATGCCGACACCATGCCGCACAACGTCGTCATCGGCCAGCCGGGGTCGGTGAAGGAGATCGGCACCGCGGGTGCGACGGTGATGCCGACATCGGACCCGAATGCCAAGGCCTACGTACCGGACAGCCCGCTGGTGATCGCGTCAACGCGGCTGGTGAATGGCGGCGACACCGAGCGCCTCAATTTCACCGCCCCGCAGAAGCCCGGCGAATACGTCTACCTCTGTTCGTTCCCGGGCCACTGGCTGCGCATGTACGGCGTGATGGTGGTCGTCGACAACCTCGATGCCTGGGAAGCGAAGCCGACCGAACCGACCGACCCGATGACCGGCCAGCCGATGGGCGCGCAGAAGCGATAGGGGCCGGCTTCCTGCTTCCAGCTTCCTGCTTCCCGCTTTCGCTTCTGCTGATAACTGGGAGCGGGTGCGGGCAGCGGGTAGCGGGCTGCGGGTAGCGAGCAGCGGGCAGCTACAAAGAACTCACATCAGAGGGCGCATTGCCGGCACGCATGGGCTGCCAGCAACCGTACGTCAGCGAGCGCCATAGCCATTCGACCGGACCGAAGCGGTAGTGGCGGAGCCAGAAACGGCTGAAGAACAGCTGACCGACGTACAGAGCGATGCCGATCAAGACTGCCGTCGCCGACCCCAAGCGTCCGAACAGTCCAAAGCCATAGCCATAAAAGAGGATTCCGAGCACGACCGATTCAGTCAGATAGTTGGTGAGCGCCATCTGTCCCAGCGACGCGAACAACGCGGTAACACGCGTCACTCGATCCGGCGTCATCCACAGCAGCACTCCCGCTGCGTAGGAAAACGCGAGGGGGGTGAACGAACACAGCCGAAGGAGTCCCTCGGGGATCGGCAGCGTCCGTCCGGTGGACTCGGAGAACACTTGCAGCGATGTCGCGATCGCACCGACGACCAGCGCGCCCACAAAGATAGTTGAAAGCAGGGGCTTGTAGCGCTGCGGCTCGCGCACCACGCCCGAACGCCACGCCGCGATGCCACACAACATCAGGCCGGCGGTCTGCGGCAGGAAACCCATCAGCAGAGGCACGATGAACTGCCCCGTTTCGCGCACGCGAAACGCGAGGATGTTCTTGACGCTTCCCGATCCATAGACATGCGTGGCGGCAAGGGCCTGGGCCTGCATGGCGGATACGGATGGGAACGGGATCGGCAGATCGCCGACGGAGCGGAGGACGATCCCGGCGACTCCCAACACAGCCAGCATCCAGGTCGGCAGCCGCAGGAGCGGCACGATCAGTAGTCCGCAGACGGCGTAGAGCGCCAGGATGTCGCCGTCCCAAATCAGCAACAAATGGCAGAGTCCGAAGGCGAGCAGCACCACTTAGCGCCTGATCAGGAAGCCCGTCACGTTGACGTCACGCGCCGCCGCGCGCTCCGCCTGTATGGCTGAGCCGATGCCGAACATCAACGAAAACAGGGACACAGCCTTGGTTTCCAGCAGCCCGGCGAGCAACACATCCACTACATGGTTCCACCTGCCGGAATCGGCGTGAAAGTGAAGGATGTGCTCGAACAGCGACACGCGAAACAAGGTGTGGAGGTTGATCAGCAACACGCCAAACAGGGCTAGTCCCCGCAAGACGTCCAGCGAGACGTAGCGTTGGTCGATGGCGGTGGGCTGCCAGCGTTGATCGGAAGGCACAGAAAATTCGGAGATCTTCGTGTCAGCGCACACTACGAACTCGGCCGCCCAACCATCGCCGTCAGCGCTGGCGGTCAGCCAGCATGCGGGTTGTGAGTCTACTTTGTTTTGAGCGAGCGGTGCGCAAGGCCCGGATCGGCACCGGGCAGCGGGGAGCGGGAAGCGGGAAGCGGGCAGCTGGAAGCTGGAAGCTGGAAGCTGGAAGCTGATCTTACCGCTCGATCGCCATCAACTCGTCGCGCGTCCACGGCCGCGTGCGGCCGGCGCTGGCCGCGCGGACGGCCGCCACATCGGCGGGGCTCACCGGCGAGCCGGTTCCTCCCCACTCGCGCCGGATGTAAGTCAGCACGCCGGCGACCTGGTCGTCTGTGAGCGAGCCGCCGATCGGCGGCATCAAGCCGACCTCACCCTCCTTTCCGTTGAGGACGATGCGGATCGGGGTGACCGGCGGCGCGGCCGCAAACGCCGAGCCGGCGAGCAGTGCGCCCATGCCAGCGATGCCCCGGCCGTCCGGACCGTGGCAGCTCTGACAGATGTTCTGGTATCGTCGCCGACAGCATCGTCAGGGCCTGCGTCACCGGGGCGTTCGGCGGCCGTCCGTCGCTGTGCGCCAGCAACAGGTTGACGACGGTCGCTTCCTCACCCGCAAGGCCGCTGAGCACCGCGTCCGCGACGATGGGATCGCCGCCGAGGCGTTCCAGCAGTGCCGCCGCGGCCGGGTCGCGTAGCGGCGGCGGGAGGGCTCCGATCGTGGCGGCGTACTGCTGTCGGACCGCCCAGTCCGAATCGGCGCTCCGTCTCAGTACCGCCGCCTGGACCGGATGGCCAGCCTCGCCGAGCCAGCGTTCGGCGATGCGCAGCGCGCCGACCCGCACGTCACGCGAGTCATCGTCGAGCGCCGCCATCACAGCGGCTGGCTCGATCGCGTCGAGTCCGTCGAGGGTCCAGAGCGCCCGCATCCGCGTTCGCCAGTCCGGTGCCGTCCGGGCCAGGACGGCAAGCGCAATGTTCGAGTCATGAGGCGGATCTTACAGGGGCGCCCGCTCTGAGGGAACCGGGACGCTCTCAGCTCTCAGCTGTCAGCTCGTTCTACATCCGGCTTGCGAGCCTATTGCCCCGCCCTCGATTTCGACATCAGCCGGAGACAGCATCGGAGCGCTTTGCCTTCTCCAGGTTCCTGACGAACTCGTCGAGGGTGGCGTAGTAGCCGAACACGAAGCGGGACATGAACCGGAAGACGGGGTTGTAGACCTCGCCGTCTTCGGTGATGGTGACCTCGCTGCCGCCGGCGGCCGGCGCGATCCGGTAGGTCCACGTGCCGCCGAAGGGCAGGGATGGTCCGGCGATGCGGGCGACGAGCAGCGACGGCGGCTCCATCCGCTCGAAATAGAGCGGAATCTTCATGCCGCTGACTTCTTCGGTCCACGCCGGCCGTCCGTCATGGTCCGGCTGGCGGGTGAGTGTCTTGACCCCCGGCCGCCAGGAGGGATAGCGGTCGACGTCCGCCAGACGCGCGTAGACCGCCTCGGGAGGCGCTGCGACCCTGGCGGTCCGCGTCGCCGTGTGGGCCTTTGGCAGCGAGTAGCCAATCGCCACGACCAGTACCGCGATCAGGCCAATCCCCGCCGCCAGCCAGATTATCAATCGCATAACTCGGCTTCCCGCTCCCGGCTTCCCGCTTCCAGCTGCCAGTTCCCGCCCTGATCAGAGCTCCCACCCCGCGCCGTCGACGGCGGACGCGGGGCAGGAGTGGTGCCAATTCACCCGTCAGCGGCAATGCCAGCGGGCAGCCGGAAGCCGGAAGCGGGCAGCTTCCTCAGAACGTAAACCTTGCCCCCAGCTGGATCCGGCGGGCGTTGAACGTCGAGCCCGACAGCTTGCCGAAGTTCGTGTTCGTCTGCGCGCCGGTGTTGAAGTCGAAGGTCGCGCCGGTGCTGACGCCGTTCCACTGGTCGGTGTCGAAGGCGTTGTAGAGCTCGACGCGGAACTGCAGTCGCCGCGTCCCTCCCATCGGGACGTTCTTGAAGAACGAAATGTCCCAGTTCATGAAGCCGGGGCCCTGCAGCTCGTCGCCGAGCGAGTTGCCGAGCCGCAGCGGATCGGACGGCGCCTTGATGCACTCGGTCTTGAACTGGCGTTCGAACGTCCGCTCGCCGCGCGGCAGGTTCGGGTTGCAGACGACGTCCGGCCGGCTGCCGACGCCGTCGATGGCGCCGGTGCCCGACAGCGTCCCGGTCGGCACGTTCGAGAAGCCGTAGCTGAAGCCCTGCTTGTTGCCGCTGAGGATGCTGGTGATGCCCGAGATCTGCCAGTTGTCGAACACCGCCTTGGCGACGACGTTGTTCCACTTGCGGCTGAGATTGGGAACCTCGTAGGCGTAGTTGATCGTCAGCGCGTGCGGCCGCCGGCCGTTGGTGCCGGTCGTGTCGCGGTAGAAACGCGCCCGGGTGTCGCCGAATGGGTCGATGCCCTCGAGCGTCTTGTTGACCATCTGGTAGGTGTACGACGCGCCGACCGAGAGGCCGTCGGAGGTGCGGCGGCGGTTCACCGAGAACTGGAGCGAGTGGTAGTCCGAGTAGCCGGTGAACTCGCGCTGGCCGATCGCCCCGAAGCCGCGGTACGGCCGCAGCAGGTCGTTCGGCAGCGGCTGGGGCTGGCCGCCCGAGACGTTGGTCGGATCCAGGCTCGACGTCTGGTAGGCGTACCCGTACGGCCGGCCGTTGATCTGCCGGGTAATCAGCTGGTCGCGCGCTGCATTGCCGACGTAGGCGACGTCGGCAACGAGCTGCCAGCCGACGTCGCGCTGCACGCCGAGGCTCCAGTTGTAGACGACCGGCGGCGTGAAGTCCTGGATCAGCCGCACCGCGGTCGGCGTCGCGGTCAGCGGGCTGGCGAGCACCTCCGAAACCGTCGTGTAGTTGGTGGTGAAGGTCTGGAGCAGCGGCGGCAGCTCGATCAGATCGAGGATGTTGTCGTCCGAGTAGCGGTCGTAGAAGACGCCGGCGCCGCCGCGGATCGCGGTCTTGCCGTCGCCGGTCACGTCCCACGCGAAGCCGAGCCGCGGCGCCGCCCGGAACGGCGAGGTCTTCTGCGACGTGCCGTCGTAAACGACCATGCCGTTGGTGAAGTTGCCCGAGTTCGGGACCAGCCGGCCGGTGTAGACGAACGGCAGGATCTCGTTGGTCAGCGGGTTCCGCGCCGCCCGCGTCGTCCCGACCAGGGTCGGCTGGTAGAGCAGCGGCGCCTGCGCCGGGTTGAACTGCGACGGCTCGAACTGCGCGATCTTGTCCCCCTGGCTCTGAGTCGGCGTGATGTAGTAGAAGCGGACCCCGGCGTCGATCGTGAAGTTGCGCTTCAGGCGCCAGTTGTCCTGGACGTAGAACTCGGTGTTCATGAACTCGCCGTGCGCCCCGGGATGGCCGTTCGCCTCCTGATACTGCGTGACGGCGCCGAGCAGCGCGTTGGCGTAGCCGAGGTTGGTGTTGAGCGGGTTCGACCCGTCGCTGTTGAAGCTGAGCGAGCCGTTGAAGGTCGAGGAGCGCTGCGCCGGCCGGGTGGTGTGCTCGACGAAGATGCCGGTCTTCATGTTGTGCGCGCCCTTGACCTTGGTCAGGTTGCCCGAGATGTTGAAGAGCGTGTTGTAGCCGTAGAACGGCCAGCGGCTCTCGACGTTGAACGAGCCGATGGTGCCGGGGACGCCGCCGGCGAACGAGGCCTGCGGCAGCAGGTTGTCGGGATTCGCCGCCGGGAAGAACTGGCGGAAGCCCGGCAGAATCTTGGTGCGGTCGTTGTTGTCGATCGCCGCCTGGTTGAGCGCGCTGGTGTACTGGTGCGCCCAGTTCACGCCGACCGTGACCTCCGCGAACGTCGACTGGTTGAAGGTGTGCAGCAGCGTGTTGACGTAGCTGACGGTGTCGATCTCGTACTTGCTCGGCTGCTGCGGCCAGCCGGCGCCGGTCGAACCGAGGAACGAGACGCCGCCGGCGCGCTTCTCGTAGCCCCACTGCAGCCGGCCGTAGGCGGTCGTCTTCGGCGCGATGTTGTAGTCGACGCGCAGCACCTGGTCGTTGCGCGGCCAGTCCTGGACGGTCTGGAAGACGTAGTTGTACTGCCGGCCGCCGGTCGGGTCGTCCGCGTTCGGCAGCGGGAAGAGATTCAGCAGCGCCGAGCCGACGGCGTCGAACCGCCCCGACGGAATGACGTTGCCGGGGAAGCACGCCGGGCCGCCGGTCGTCGCCGAACAGTTGCCCGCCAGCAACGGGTCGCGGATGAACACCAGCCGTCCCTGGCTGTCGAAGGTCTGCGAGAAATCACCCTTGCGCTCGAGCGCGGTCGGCATCCGGCGCTGATTGAGCCCGCCGGGGTCGGTGCGCTGCAGCAGGTCCTGGGAGAAGAAGAAGAACAGCTTGTTGCGCCCCTTGTTGAACTCGGTGCCCGGCACCAGTACCGGGCCGCCGAGCGTCCACGCCTCGTTGTCGAACTTGTAGAGCGGCGGCTTGCATTGCGCCGCGACGCCAAGGCCGCACTGCTGTCGGCGGCTGAACTCGTTGCCGTTGAAGCTGGTGTCGCGCTTGTAGTACGCCGCGCTGCCGTGGAAGTCCTTCGAGCCGCTGCGGGTGATGACGGTGATCGTCGCCCCGGAACTGCGGCCGTACTCGGCCTGGAAGTTCGAGGTCTGGACCCGGACCTCGGCGATCGAATCGAGCGCCGGGGCGGCGTAGTTGCCGCTGTTCGAACCGGTGTCCTTGTTGGTGACGCCGTCGTAGGAGAAGTTGAAGCCGCCGCTGCGGCCGTTGATCGACAGCCCGCCCATGCTGCCCCAGCCCGGCGCCTCACGGTTGCTGACGTCGACGACGCCCGGCAGCAGCTTGAGCATGCCGGCGAAATCGCGCCCCTTGAGGGCGATGTCCTCGATGTTGTCGCGCGTGATCAACCCCGAGCGCGCCGCCGAGGTCGTCTGGACCTGCACCGACTCGGCCTTGACGCTGACCGTCTCCGAGACGCCGCCGACCTCGAGCGCGATGGCGCGCAGGCCGACGCGCTCGGTCGAGGCGAGGCGGATGCCATTCTGCTCGTAGGTCTTGAAACCAGCCACCGTCACGGTGATGTCGTAGGTGCCGGCGAGCAGGTCGGGAAAGAGGAATGCGCCGTCGGCCCCCGTGATCGTCTCGCGCGTCAGGTTGGTGCCGGCATTCTTGATGACAACGGTGGCGCCCGGAAGGACGCCGCCGCCGGAGTCGGTGACCGTGCCCGAGATCTGGCCGGTCAGGCCCTGGGCCTGAACCATGTTCAGGCATCCGCCGAATGCGACCAGCGTCGCGACGGCAAGCGCAATCCTGCAAAGAGATTTCACTGTGGTTGTTCCTCCGTGTTGTCGAAGTCACGCGCCAGCCGCCAGCCCCGACTTCGGGGACGGCGTCACTTGGGTTGGCCGGAGAGGCAGCGGGCGCCGTGAGGTTACGCCCGGCACTGCCGGGAGTCAACGCCGGCGTCCGGCCGGCGGCGCGTTTTGAAATGACAAACGCCGTCGGCGGCGCAAGTGACCTGTCCAGCGTGAGTTAGCATGCAGCGGGCAGCGGCTGCGCGGCTTTGACGAGACCCAGCTGTCGCGCAGTGCGGAACCAGACGCCGTCAAACCGTGCGGCAATGGGCCGCAGTACCGCGGCTGGCGTTGCGCGGTGCGATACAACAGCGTTCAGCTTTCCGGTTTGTGCGATCCCGCGCGACGAGCGTATGATTTTCTGCGCGGCGTCGCGCACCCGGCCGGACATTCCCGCCGCGGGCGCAGGATCGCCTCAGCAGCTTGACGCCCGATGAGTGCTCATTTCCTAGCAATTGATCTCGGCGCCGAGAGCGGCCGGGCGATGCTCGGCCGGCTGGACGCCGGCGTCCTCGCCCTCGACGAGCTCTGCCGCTTTCCGAACGAGCCGGTCCGGCACCGCCAGTCGCTCCAGTGGGACATCCTCCGCCTC
>JANMWI010000081.1:0-4114 GCA_031393955.1 Acidobacteriota bacterium | reverse complement strand
CGCGCGCCAGCGCCAGCGCACGCAGGCGCGGGACGCGCGCCGGCATGCGAGCCTTTCTGGAGTTTCAGTCATGAACAAGGAGATGATCATCTCCGCGGGGCATCACGACACGCGCGTCGCGATCCTCGAGGAGGATCAGGTTGTCGAGATCTTCATCGAGCGCGAGCGGCAGCGCGGCGTGGTCGGCAACATCTACAAGGGCCGGGTCTCGAAGGTGCTGCCCGGCATGCAGTCCTCGTTCGTTGACATCGGTCTCGAGCGCGACGCCTTTCTCTACGTCACCGAAGTCGTCAACACCGTCGAGGAGTTCGACCGCCTCGAGTCAGGCGACGACGACGACGCCGTCGTCGTGCCGGCGCCGGTCGCCGAGCCGGTCGCGGTCGGCGACGGCGACCCGGCCGCCGCGGATCCGGCCACCGCGGACGCGGCCGCGGCGCCGGCGGAGCGCACTGACGCCGCCGGCCATCGCGGCGGACGCGGCGAGCGCGAGCGCGAGCCGCAGGCGAAGATCGAGGACCTCCTCAAGGAAGGGCAGGAGGTGCTCGTCCAGGTCGTCAAGGAGCCGCTCGGCACCAAGGGAGCGCGCCTCACCTCGCACGTGACGATGCCCGGCCGGTTCCTGGTGTTCATGCCGACCGTCGACCATGTCGGCGTCTCGCGCAAGATCGAGTCCCGGGAAGAGCGCGCGCGGCTGCGCGGCATCGTCCGGGAATTCCGCGAGGAGCACGGCTTCACCGGCGGGGTGATCATCCGCACCGCGGCCGGCGGCCGCTCGAAGGAAGACATCATCAGCGACCTCGCCTACTTCCACCAGGTGTGGACCGAGATCCGCCAGCGGATGGAGTCGAAGCGGCCGCCGGCGGTCCTGTTCCAGGAGCAGAGCCTCGTCACCAAGCTGCTGCGCGACCTGCTGACCGAGGACTTCACCGCCATCCGCATCGACGATGAAGCGGAGCACCGCCGCGTCGTCGCGCTGATCGAACGGATCATGCCGACGCTGCTGCCGCGGGTGAAGCTCTACACCAAGGACTTCCCGATCTTCGAGGAATACGGTATCCAGGCGGAGATCGACAAGGCGCTCCGCAGCAAGGTGTGGCTCAAGTCGGGCGGCTACCTGGTCATCAACCAGACCGAGGCGCTGGTCGCGATTGACGTCAACACCGGCCGCTACGTCGGCAAGCGGACCGGCCGGCTCGAAGACACGATCGTCAAGACCAACCTGGAAGCGGTCAAGGAGATCGTCCGCCAGCTCCGGCTCAGGGATCTCGGCGGGATCATCGTGCTCGACCTGATCGACATGGAGGAGAAGAAGAACCGCCAGAAGGTCTTCCAGGAGGTCGAGAAGGAGCTCCGCCGCGACCGCTCGCCCTCGAAGGCGCTCCAGGTCTCGGACTTCGGTCTCGTCATCGTCACCCGCAAGCGGGTCAAGCAGAGCATCGAGCGGCAGCTCACCGACCCGTGCCCGTACTGCTCGGGGTCAGGCGCCATCAAGTCGGCGTCGACCATCTGCTACGAGATTCTGACCGAGATGAAGAAGATCGGCGGGGATCTGGAGGGGCAGGGCATCGTGCTGCGGGTCAACCCGGACATCGCGCGGGCCCTGAAGGAAGAGGAGAGCGCCGTGCTGCGCGACATGCAGCAGACGCTGGGGAGGTCCGTGACCATCAAGCCGGACACGCACCTCCACCATGAACAGTTCGACGTGATGGCGGTCTGACCGCCCTCACGGTCAGGCCTTGCCGGCGCCGGTCGGCATGTGAATCAGGTAGTGGTTGCCCGCCTTGTTGATCCAGACGCGGACGTATTCGTTGCCGCGGAGCACCTGGACCTTGGACCCGCCGGCCGGCGGCGGGGCGTCCTTGACGACGGTCTTCACTTCGGCCTGCGGCACGATGCTGACGACCTCACGCCCCTTGACGGTGCCCCGCTGCAGGAACTCGACCCAGCGTTCGATGTTCTCGCTGGCACCGACCGCATCGGGCTTGGCCTGCTGCGCCGTCAGGCGGACCTGGTAGGTGCCGGCGGGAAGCGGCTTGCCGTCGGCGCTGACCGCCCGTGTCAACCGGACGCTGCCGAGCGACAGGTCGCCGGTCGGTGCCGTCGGCGCGGGCGCCGTCGCGGGCTGCTGATTCGGCGCCGCATGCTGGGCCAGGGCGGGCGCGGCCGCCATCAGCGCACCCGCGAGGATTCCGACCGCGACAAACTGGTTTCTCATAAACGACATACTCCTGCACCGTCGAAGGCCAATGGAACCCCGGGTTCGGCCGGAGGATCTCCGCCGCCGGCCCACCCGAACAATTATAGGGCAAGCTGCGAGAGCTGGCGCCGGCTGTTCCGTGAGCAAAGGGAGTGCCAGCCAGCCCGGCAGGAAGCCCGCCAATTCGGTGCGGGGGCGCGCCAGGGCTGCCCGGAATGGGTCGGGCCCCGTCGTGAAAAGCGACAGCCGCCGCTATCGCCTGGCGACGAGGATGTCGCCGGAGAAGGTCGTGACTTCCAGGACCGCGCTGCCGTCGCCGTGAACGCCGCGCAGCGAATGGCGGCTGTTGGACGGCTCCTGGCGATCGCCCGCCTCGGCGACCAGCGGAAGGTCCGAGCGCACCGCCCCACTGAACGAGCGCGCCTCGAGCTCGAAGCCGCTGCCGCCGTCGATGGTGATGCGCGCGTCCCCGGAGTGCGAGGCGAACTCATAACGGCCGGCCTTGGTGAACCCGCCGTTGTACTCGATCGGGCCGCTGACGGAGTGCCCCTCGACGCGGTCGCACTTGACGTCCTGGAGGACGACGCCGCCGCTAACGCTGCCGACCTCGATCCGGCGCGCCGCGATCTTGCGGAGGGTGACGTTGCCGCTGACGCTCTGCGCCTCGAGAGCGCCCTCGATCTGGCTGTCGACGATCTCGACGTTCCCCGAGACCGACTTGGCGTCGCCGATCCGGCCGCCGTTGGCGATGCGGATTGTTCCGGAGACCGAGCTGGCGCTGAGGTAGCCGCGAATATCGCTGACCCGGATGCTCCCCGACACCGAGGCAATCGTCAGCCGGGTGCCGGCCGGGGCCGCGACGGTGTAGGCGACCGACGTCGACATCCGCCGGCCGTGCTCGGCCCGCGGGTCGCCGCCGCCGCGCCAGTCGCCGCCGCGTCCATAGACCGCCTTGACCTCGGCGCGCCCGTCGCGCTCGACGATCGCGACGTCGACCAGGGCGAGCTGGGCGCGCGCCTCGTCGGCGGTCCGGCCGTGCGCGGTCTTGACGATTTCGATCGTCGCCTCGCCGCCGCTGCTCTTTGTCACGACGATGTCGCCGGCGATGTTGGCCAGGGCGAGCTCCCCCTCCAGCCCGAGCTTGAGCGTCCGGGTCTGGCGCTCGCTCTGCTCCTCGCGCCCCGGTGGCGGCAGCGGGCCGCGGCGCATCGCGTCGCGCGCTTCGCGCGGCGTGCGCTCGGGGCCGGGCTGCGCCAGTGCCGTGCCCGCCGGCGCGGCGAGGGCGAGCGCGAGCAGCAGTCGTGTGGTCGTCGGATGGGTGTTCATGATTTGCTGGAATCCTGGATGATCTGTGCCGCCCCGGCGGCGTTGCCCTTGCGCATTTCGTTCATCAGCGCGATCGTGTCCTGGAGCAGCGCCACCTTCCGCTTCAGCGCGTCGAACAGGCTGGCGCGGGCGGGCGCGCTTTCCGGCTGGTCGCGCAGCGCGGCGCGGCTCTCGGCGATCGCGGAGTCGATGACGCGGAGGTTCTTCTGCAGCATCGCCGCGGTTTGCGGATCGAGCGGTGTCGGTTCGCCGCCGGCCGGGCTCGCCGCCGCCTGGTCGAGCCGCGCCGCCTCTTCGAGCTTCGCGATCGCATTCTGATAATGCTGCTCGGCGAGCCGGAACTCCGCTTCCACCCCTTGGACGGTGGCGTCGGCGCTGGCGTTGCCGGCCGCGACCGGTGCCGTGTCGCCCGGCGCCGCGGCGGGGGCCGCGCCGCCGGCGCGAAAACGCGGCAGCAGCGTCACCGTGGTGATCCCGACGGCCAGAATGAGCACCGCCGCGAGGGCGGCGACGAGGCCGTGACGCGCCGGCGGCCGCGGCGCGCCGGCCGGCCGGACGCGGCCCTCGTGGCGCAGCCGTCCCGCGACCTGC
>JANMWI010000079.1:0-25764 GCA_031393955.1 Acidobacteriota bacterium | reverse complement strand
CTCGAGGCGGCGAGAGGCCGGGGGGGACAAGGCGTCAGGGTGCCAGGGTGCCGGGGTGCCAGGGTGCCAAGGGGCGGCTTATCGTTTCGTGTCGGTGATAGGGGTGATCGTCAGCTTGCGGTAGGTCACCTTCTCGTGGTCCCCCTGGACCATGATCGGGCCGGGCTCCAGTTCGTCGGCATCGAGCGCGCCGCCGGTGACCGCCTCGAAGGTGGCGTTGTCCTGGACCTTCTTGCCGTTGAGGACGACGGTGACGCGGTTGCCGACGACGGTTGCGTCCATCGTCTGCCATTCGCCGACCGGCTTGCTGGCGTTGACGAGCGGCGCGTGCCAGGCGTAGACCGACATGTGGCTGTGTTCGTCGGGCGGCTTGCCGTGGTCGTCGAGGACCTGCAGTTCGTAGCGGCCGCGCATGTAGAGGCCGCTGTTGCTGTGCTCGGCGAGCTTGTATTCCGCGTGGATCTTGTAGTCCTGGAACTTCTGCCTGGAGATCAGATTGTTGGCCGGCGGCGTATTGGTCATCGCGCCGTCGGCGACCGTCCAGCCCATCGGCTTGCTCTTGTCCTGGATGTCCCAGTTGTCCATCGACGTGCCGTTGAACAGCTCCACCGCGGTGCCAAGCTTGTGGGTCGCGTTGGCGTCGTAGGCGCCCCACTTGGGCGGCCGCGCGCCGGTGAAGGCGGTGGTCTTGTCGCCGCTCTTGACCGTGCCGGTCAGCTTGTCGCCCTGGACCCTGGCACGGAACTCCGGCGCGGTGCCGCGCGCCGGGGCGCCGGGCTGCCACACCAGCTCGCCATTTTCGACCTTAATGGTCGGCAGCGGGACCGGGCTGCCGCCGCGATTCAGGAACCGGCCCGAGAGCTGGCCACCGTCGTCCTTGACTTCGAGCCAGTAGACGCCCGGACTGCCGGCGGCAGGCGTGATGTTCCAGCGTCCGACGAAGGGGTTGCTCTGGGCCGCGGCGCCGGCGACCGAGACAATCGCGAGCGCGGCCGACAGGGCCGCGCGCACGACGAGGTGACGCGTGTGCATGATGATCATCCTTAAATGATGCGACCGGAAATGATCCGACCAGGACGCCGGCGCGGACATCTCCAGCCGGCGCATGCCGCGATGCTATTACGTCCCCGCGGTGCGCGGCAAGCGCCCGCCGCCGCCAATGGGGACACTCACCTTTAGGCTAAGTTGTTGCAGCGACAGGGACGATCGGCAAAAGGGGCCGGATCGCCGCGGAGTATTTCGGCTACAATTCCGGGACGGACGGCCTATGCAGATTATCCAGAACAGGCGTGAATACGATGTGTGCGTGATCGGATCCGGTGCCGGCGGCGGCATGGCCGCCAAGGTCCTGACCGAAGCGGGCGCGAACGTGGTGATGCTCGAGGCGGGGCCGATGTGGGACCCGGTCGCCGACTCCAAGATGTTCGCGTGGCCCTACGACACGCCCCGCCGCGGCGCCGCCATTCCCGAGCGGCAGTTCGGCGAGTTCGACGCCGCGCTCGGCGGCTGGACGCTCGAAGGCGAGCCCTACACCAACGCGCCGGGGGATACCTGGGACTGGTTCCGCTCGCGCATGATCGGCGGGCGGACGAACCACTGGGGGCGGATCTCGCTGCGCTTCGGCCCGTTCGATTTCAAGCGCCGCACCCTCGACGGCCTCGGCGACGACTGGCCGATCAGCTACGACGATGTGAAGCCGTTTTACGACAAGGTCGACCGCCTGATCGGCATTTTCGGCTCGGTCGAGAATCTGCCGAACGAGCCCGACGGCATTTTCATGCCGCCGCCCAGGCCGCGCTGCTACGAGCTGCTCATCAAAGAGGCGTCCGAGAAGCTCGACATTCCCGTGATTCCGTCGCGGCTGTCGATCCTGACCCGCCCGCTCAACGGCCGCCCGGCGTGCCACTACTGCAGTCAGTGCGGACGCGGCTGCCGGACGCATTCGAACTTCTCGTCGCCGTCGGTGCTGCTGCCGCCGGCGATGCAGACCGGCCGGCTGACGATCATCACCGGTGCGATGGCCCGGGAAGTCACGGTCAGCCAGGCGGGACTGGCCGACGGCGTCACCTACATCGACAAGAAGACCAACCGCGACAACCACGTCCGCGCCCGCATTGTCGTACTGGCGGCGAGCGCGTGCGAGTCGGCGCGGATCCTGCTCAACTCGAAGTCGTCGAAGTTCCCGGAGGGGCTGGCGAACTCGAGCGGCGTCGTCGGCAAATACCTGACCGACTCGACGGGCCTCGGCGTCACCGGCTTCATCCCCCGGCTGATGGACAACATTCCGCACAACGAAGACGGCACCGGCGGCATGCACCTGTTCATGCCGTGGTGGGCGGACAACAAGAAGCTGGATTTCCCGCGCGGCTACCATATCGAGATCGGCGGCGGGCGGCGGATGCCGACCGCCGGCTTCGGCGGCGGGATCCACCAGTTCACCGGCGTCGACGGGTCCGGCCGGCCGGTGTCGTTCGGCGGCTACGGCAAGCAGCTCAAGAGCGACTACCGGCGGCTCTACGGCGCGACGGTGAGCTTCGCCGGCCGCGGCGAGATGATCCCGAACAAGGACAGCTTCATGGAGATCGACCCGACGGTGGTCGACAAGTGGGGCATCCCGGTGCCGCGCTTCCATTTCAAGTGGAGCGACCACGAGATCAACCAGGCGAAGCACATGCAGCAGACCTTCCGCGCGATCATCCACGAGATGGGCGGCACGCCGCTCGGCGAGATGCCGTCGCGCGAGCAGGGCTACGGCATCGCCGCCGGCGGCCGGATCATCCACGAGCTCGGCGTGACGCGGATGGGCGACGACCCGTCGTCTTCGGTCGTCAACGGCCATTGCCAGGCCCACGACGTCAAGAACCTGTTCGTCGCCGACGGCGGGCCGTTCGTGACCCAGCCCGACAAGAACTGCACCTGGACGATTCTCGCGCTGTCGATGCGCACTTCCGAATACATCGCCGACCAGCGCAAGGCCGGCGCGATTTGATCGGCCGGATCACGCGGAAACTGATATGAGCGACATGGATCGTCGAACGTTGCTGAAGCTGGTGTCGGCGGCGCCGCTGGCCGCCGGATTGGTCTGGTCGGAGAGCGAGGTCGAGGCGGCGCAGCAGCAGGCGCAGGCGGCGCGCGCCGCGGCCGCCGGCGCGGCCTTCAAGCCCAAATTCTTCACCGCGCACGAGTATCAGACGGTGCGGACGCTGGTCGACCTGATCATCCCTAAGGACGACCGCTCGGGCAGCGCCACCGAGGTCGGCGTGCCGGAGTTCATGGACTTCATGATGATCGACCAGCCGGCGCGGCAGGTCGCGATGCGCGGCGGGCTCGGCTGGATCGATCGCGAGTGCCTGCACCGCCACGACGCGCTGTTCGTACGCTGCACGCCGGCGCAGCAGGCGGCGCTGCTCGACGACATCGCCTGGCCGGCGAAGGGCGCCCCGGCGCTGTCGCACGGGATCAACTTCTTCACCAGCTTCCGCGACCTGACGTCGAGCGGCTTCTGGACGACCAAGGTCGGGATCGACGATCTGCAGTATCTCGGCAACAAGGGCGTCGCCGAGTGGAAGGGCTGTCCGGAGGAGGTCCTGAAGAAGCTCGGCCTGAATCCCCCGGCATGACCGGCCCCGGCATGCGCGCGACGCGCACCTTTCTTGCCTCATTCCTGGTCCTCTTTCTCGAGATCGCGCTGATTCGCTGGATGCCGGCCTACATCCGGCTGCTGTCGTACTTCTCCAACTTCATCCTGCTCGCCAGCTTCCTCGGCATCGGCATCGGCTGCCTGCTGGCGCCGGCGCGGACGCGGCTGTTCCGCTGGTTCCCGCTCGTCCAGGCGGCGGTGATCGCCGCGGTCTACTTCTTCCGCCTCGAAGTGTCGGTGCCGACCGCCGGCAGCATCTACTTCACGAGCGGCACCTCCGCCAAGGTCGTCCTGGTCGAGAGCACGATGCTCCTGCCGGTGCTGTTCATCATCGTCGCGGCGCTGTTCGCGACGCTGGCGCAGCGGATGGGACGGGAGATGGCGCGGCTGCCGCCACTGCGCGCCTACACGATCAATCTCGCCGGCAGCCTCGCCGGCGTCGTCGCGCTCGGCGTCATCTCGTGGCTCGAGCTGCCGCCGGCGGTGTGGTTCGGGGTGGCATTCGCGGCGGCGCTGCCGCTCCTGTTCACGCTCGACCCGGGTCCGCCGGCCGCTCCGGCCGCCACCGTCGAGGCTGCCCGACTTCCCGCCGGCAGGACGTTCATCGTCACGCCGCTGGTCGCCGCGAACGTCGCGCTGCTGCTCGGGACGCTGGTGATGGTCCACCTGATGGCGCGGGGCGCGATCTGGTCGCCGTACTACAAGATCACCGTCAGCCAGAACGGCCCGGACACGGTCGTCGAGGTCAACAACATCTTTCACCAGTCGATGGCGCCGGTCGAGCAGAAGGAATACTTCTACCAGTGGCCGTACAGCGCCTTCGGCGACGCCTTCGACGATGTCCTGATCCTCGGCGCCGGCTCGGGTACCGACGTCGCGGCGGCACTGCGCCACGGCGTCAAGCATGTCGACGCGGTCGAGATCGACCCGGCGATCATCCGGCTCGGCCGGGCGCATCACCCCGACCATCCCTACACCGACCCGCGGGTCACCGTCATCAACGACGACGCCCGGCATTACCTCCGGACGACGCAGAAGAAGTACGACCTGGTGGTGTTCGCGCTGATCGACTCGCTGACGATGCAGTCGAGCTTTTCGGGCGTGCGGCTCGAGAGCTACATGTTCACGGTCGAGTCGTTCAAGGACGTGCGCAGCCGGCTCAAGCCGGACGGCGTGCTGATCGTCTACAACTATTTCCGCGAGCGCTGGCTGGTCGATCGGCTGGCCAACACCGCCGCGGCGGCGTTCGGCGAGGAGCCGTGGGTCCATACCCATGAAGCGCGGGCGTTCCTCGGGGTGTTGATGGCCGGGCCGCGTCTGGCGCAGCTGACCACGCCGCCGCGTATTCCCGACCAGGTGACGGCGTTCAACCAGTCGCACGCGCCGAGCCCGGCGCGCATGCACCAGCGCGATCCGTCGATCGAACCGGCCTCGGACGACTGGCCGTTCCTCTACATGCGCGACCGCCACATCCCGCGGCACTATGTCATCGCGCTGGCGGTGGTGCTGGTCGTGTCGGTCCTGTCGGTGCTGGCGACGCTGCGGCTGCTGGGCGCCGGGACCGGTGCGGCCGGCTGGTCATGGCAGTTCTTCCTGCTCGGCGCCGGCTTCATGCTGCTCGAGACCAAGTCGATCATCCAGTTCGCGCTGTTGTGGGGCTCGACGTGGGTGGTGGCCTCGGTGGCGATTGCCTCGGTACTGACGATGGCGCTTATCGCCAACGCGGTCGTGGCGCGGGTGACGATCCGGCGGCCGTGGCTGGTCGGCAGTGTGCTGGTGGCGCTGCTGGTGGTCAACTACCTGGTCCCGATCGGCCGGGTGACGTTTGACAGCCGAGCCGCCGAGTCGCTGTTCTATGCGGCGCTGGTGTTCAGTCCGATCATCTGCGCCGGCCTGCTGTTCGGGTCGGCAATTGCGCGCTCGCAGGCGCTGGCGCGGGATTACGGCATCAACCTGCTCGGCGCGATGGTCGGCGGAGTCGGTGAATACCTGTCGCTGGTCACGGGCTTCCGGGCGCTGCTGTTCGTCATCGCCCTTTGCTACATCGGCGCGGTCATGGCGCGGTCGAAGGAGATGTCGGCGGCGACAGCGAGATAGCTCAGCTTCACGCTTCCCGCTTCCCGCTCCGGCTTTCAGCTGTTGGTGCCAAGGCTGAAAGGAAAGGCGATGCGCACGCGGCGGAACCGCTCGCGCCGCTGTTCGGCCTCGAGGTTGACGGTTCGGGCCTTCAACAGATCCTCCAGCGAAATTATCCCGATCAGCGTCCGTCGCGGGCCGCACTCGAGGGCGCCCGCATGGTGCCGCCGAGAATGGCCCCCATGCTGACCAGCGGCCAGAGCCGACTCCGAGATTCGGAAAGACCATCGGTTCCTGGGCGCCGAGCGCCCCGCCCATCATCAGCAGCGGCGCGAGCACCCCTCGGGCAGCGGGGAGCGGGAAGCGGGCAGCGGGGAGCGGGAGCCCGGGAGCGGGAGCCCGGGAGCGGGCAGCTGACGCGAAGTCTGAGCCGCGGGAGGACGCTCCCGCGGCTCAGGTAAAGCGTCAGTGTCCGAGGTCGGTGCGCGCCGTCCCGGACGATGGCGGCCGGAACAGCAGCGCCAGCGCCGCGACGCCGACCAGCGAGAGGCCCGCCGCCAGCAGGAACAGCGAGCGGTAGTCGACCACCCCGCCGTGGTTGAAGGTCTGTTCGATCAGGATCGGGCCGACCGAGTTGGCGACGAGCGGGCCGAAGCCGAGGATCATCAGGTTGAACAGCCCCTGCGCGCTGGCCCGCGCGTCCTTCGGGAAGTACTCGTCAACGAAGATGTAGACGGTCGCAAAGAAGAACGCGTAGCACATCCCGTGGAGGACGTTGACGAGGATGATCAGGCTCATGTGGTCGGGCAGGAATGCGAACACCGTGAACCGCACGGTGTAGCCGAGGATGCCGATGATCATCGTCGTCCGCCAGCCGAGCTTCTTCAGCGTCATGCCGAGCGCCGCCATCGTCACGATCTCGGCGACCTGGCCGATGCTCATCACCGGCATGATCCAGTTGCCGGCGATGCCGACGCCGCCGACCGCCGGGTCGGCGCCGAAGAACCGCGCCGCCCAGTTGAAGAACAGGTTGTGGACGGTGGCGTCGATGAGCGTGACCAGCCACAGGACCAGGATGAACGGCCGGCTGAGGAGCCGCATCGCTTCGAGCCAGGCGAACTTCGGCGCGCCGGCTTCGGCCGGCCGCGGCGGGGTGTGGGGGAGCGTCAGGCTGAAAGCGGCGAGCAGCAGCGACGCCGCGCCGGCGACGATGAACGTCCAGGTCGTGCCGGCCTGGAGCGCCGGCCCGGTCAGGCCCGACGCCAGCACGGTGCCGACCCAGTGGACGATGCCCTGCGGATTCGCCGCATGGACCTTGTCCCAGTCGACGAGGATGAACGTGAACGGCCAGGCGGCCAGGATCCAGCCGATCGTCCCGCCCATCCGGACGATGCCGAATTCCCGCTGGGCGTCCTTCATCTGAGCGAAGGCAATCGAGTTGGTAATCGAGATCGTCGGCACGTAGAGCAAGCAGTGGATCATCATCGCGCCGAAGAACGGCCAGAACGCGTGCGTCCACGCCAGCGACAGCATCGCCAGGCCGCCGACGAGATGGCTGACCGCCAGGAAGCGCTCGGCGGCGAAGTTCCGATCCGCGAACTGGTTGCTGAAGAACATGCCGACGATGGCGGCGATCGGGAAGGCGTTCAGCACCCAGCTTTGCTGCGCCGGCGAAAAGCCGAGGCTCGGCAGGTAGGCGAAGATCAGCGGGAACCAGGCTCCCCAGATGAAGAACTCGAGCACCATCATCAGGAAGAGCTTGTAGCGAATGGCTTTGTTCATGGCGTAATTACGCTCGGCGGCCTCGGCGACGCCCCTCGCGGCGAGGGAACGCGGGTTATGTCAGCTTCCAGCCCTGGCGGTAGTCGCGGGTCAGGAATTGGTTCGGGTCGACGCTGTTGTTGCCGTTGCGGACGGTGTTGGTGACGCGGGCGTTGGCGCCGTCGTAGAAGATCTTGCCGCCGGCGCGCAGCGAGACGATGCCGAGGAGCATGACCTCGGTGAGCCGCGCCGCGTATTCGAACGGGCTCGAGATCGGCGCCTTGCCCTTGATCGCCTCGACCCAGTTCATCTCGTGCTCTTCGTGGGCGATCCGCGGGAGCACCGCTTTCGGCGCGGCGGTCGAGTCGTGCAGCGACTGCGGCAGCAGCCGCGGATTCAGCCCGTAGGTCTCCTGCAGCATCTTGCCCTTGCTGCCGATGTAAAGGATCCCTCCTTCGCCGTTGAGCTTCTCGGTGCCGATTTCCTCCGGCGTCGGCGGGTTGAAGCCGCCGTCGTACCACGTCAGCCGCACCGGCGGCTTGCTGCCGCGCGCCGCGAACTGGTAATACGTCTTGGTCGCGCTCGGATAGCAGACGCCATTGAACGGCGTCGACAACGTCTCGATCACCGTCGGCATGCCGAGGTCGAGCGACCAGAACGGATGGTCGATGAGGTGGGCGCCCATGTCGCCGAGCGCGCCCTGGCCCCAGTCGACCCAGCCGCGCCAGCTGTGCGGATGATAGAGCGGGTGATACTCGACCTCCGGCGCGACGCCGAGGAACAGATTCCAGTCGACGCCGTCCGGCAGCGGATAGCTGCCGGCGAGCGCGGCGGCGAGCCGGGTCTCGACCCCCTCGCCGTTCCATGGCAGCGGCCGCTGCGCGGCCTGCGGCGGCAGCGGCGCCGGACGCGGAATTCCCTGCGGCCAGTAGCCGAGCGGACGATTGGTCCAGACGTGGACCTCGCTGACGTCGCCGATCGCGCCGCTGGTGATGTATTCGTAGCCAAGTCGGGCGCCGTCGGTCGAGTGGCCCTGGTTGCCCATCTGGGTGACGACCCCGGTCGCCTTGGCCTTGCGGGCGAGGTGGCGCGCCTCCTGGACCGACCAGCAGAGCGGCTTCTGCGTGTAGACGTGCTTGCCGGCGTCCATCGCCGCCGAGGCAATCGCGGCATGCATGTGATCCGGCGTCGCGACGACGACCGCGTCGATGTCCTTCTGCTGCTCGAGCATCCGGCGGTAGTCCTTGTGGCGCTGGACCTTCGGCAGCTGCACGTCCAGGAACCGCGTCAGGTTGTCGCGGACGTTCTGCGGCGCGCGGCGGGCGTTGGCCTCGACCTGCGCCGGGGTTCGCGTTTTGGCCGGCGCCGGCGGTGCGCCCTGCAGCCGCGCCAGGTCGGCCTTGTAGGCGGCCAGCCGGTTCGCCGCCATGCCGTCGTCGATATCGCAGATCGCGACGATGTTCTGGCTCATCAGGTTGCGGGTGTTGGTGCCGCCCATGCCGCCGATCCCGACCGTCGCGATGTTGACGGTGTCGCTCGGCGCCTGGAAGCCGCGGCCGAGCACGTGCCGCGGCACGATCGTCACCCCCGCGCCCGTGGCGGCGGCGGTGCGCACGAACGTTCTCCGCGATACCCCGTCGCTAGGCGTCGCCTGGTCGTCTTCGCGGTCGCTCATGATCGGGTCCTCGTCAGGGGTCGCTGGTCTCGTAAGTGCCGCCGCAGCCGGGCCTGACAGCAAAATGCGCGCTACGCACAATAACTGTACGCAGCGCGCGCTGTCGAGGGCGGAGCCCGACCGCCGGGCTCCGCATCGGAACGTCCGCCTTAGGTGAGCTTGAAGCCGGGCCGGTACTCGCGCGTCAGGAACTCGTTGGCATCGACGGTCGCGTTGCCGTTCTTGGCCGAGCTGGTGACCCGCCCCGCCGCCCCGTCGTAGGCAATCTTGCCCCCGGCGCGCAGCGAGACGACCCCGAGCAGCATCACCTCGACGAGCCGGGCCGCGTACGAGAACGGGCTCGACGCTTCGGCCTTGCCCTTGATCGCCTCCGCCCAGTTGACTTCGTGCTCCTCGTGGACGATCCGCGGCAGCTTCGCCTTCGGCTCGCCGAACGAGTCGTGCAGCGACTGTGGCAGCAGCCGCGGATTCAGGCCGTAGGTATCCTGCAGCATCTTCCCCTTGCTGCCGATGTAGAGGATCCCTCCCTCGCCGTTGAGCTTTTCGTCGCCGATCTCCTCGGGCTTCGGCGGCGTGAAGCCGCCGTCGTACCACGTCAGCCTGACCGCCGGCATGGTGCCCCGAGGCGCGAACTGGTAATAGGTCGTCGTCGCGCTCGGATAGGAGACGCCGTTGAACGGCGTCGAGATCGTCTCGATCTCGGTCGGCATTCCGAGGTCGAGACCCCAGAACGGATGGTCGATGAGGTGCGCGCCCATGTCGCCGAGCGCGCCCTGGCCCCAGTCGACCCAGCCGCGCCAGTTGAACGGATGGTAGATCGGGTGATATTCGACTTCCGGGGCGACGCCCAGAAAGAGATCCCACGTCAAGCCGTCAGGCACCGGATAGTTGCCGGCGAGCGCCCCCGCCAGCCGCGCATCGACGCCGGCGCCGTTCCAGCGCAGCGGCCGCTGCGGATTGTCGGGCGGCAGCGGGGCCGGGCGCGGGATGCCCTGCGGCCAGTAGCCGAGCGGGCGGTTGGTCCAGACGTGCACTTCGCGGATATCCCCGATCGCGCCTGCCGCCAGGTATTCCTGGCCGGTTCGCGCGCCATCGGTCGAGTGCCCCTGATTGCCCATCTGGGTCACGAGCTTGGCGTTCGACTTGGCCTTCTGCGCGAGCTGCCGCGCTTCGTGGACCGACCAACAGAGCGGCTTCTGGACGTAGACGTGCTTGCCGAGGTCCATCGCCGCAAGCGCGATCGGCGCGTGCATATGGTCCGGCGTCGCGACGACGATGCCGTCGATGTCCTTCTGCTTGTCGAGCATCTCGCGGTAATCCTTGTACCGCTTGAGCTTCGGCAGCTGCTGGTCGATGAACTTGCGCGTGTTCGCGGTCATATCCGTCGGCGGGCGCTTGGCGTTGGCCTCGAGCTGCGCCTTCGACGGGTTGCGCTTGCGCTGCTGGCCGGCGCCCGCGCCACTGGGGTTGGCCGCGGCGGCCTTGAACCGGGTCAGCGCGTTGTCGAGCAGCGTATAGTCGACGTCGCAGATGGCGACGATGTTCTCGCCCATCAGCGCGCGGGTGTTCGGGAAGCCCTGGCCGTTGATGCCGACGGTGGCGATATTGAGCGTGTCGCTCGGGGCCTGCAGACCGCGGCCGAGCACGTGCCGCGGCACGATCGTGAACGCCGCGCCCGTGGCCGCCACCGTCGTCACGAATTTGCGCCTGGTGATGCCGGGCGTCTGGTCGTCTTTCGGATCGCTCATGATCTCCCCCCTCGGAGCGTGTTGTACAAGAGGGACATTCGCACGTCCGGCCCGCGCCGGTCAAGCGTGGCCCGGGAGTTGCTCGCGGTGCATGAATGCGGCTGACCGCTCTGGCTGTCGTTCTCGCCGCCGCCGCGGCCTGGGCCGGCATCCCGGCGGCCGCTGCCGGCGATCAGGACCCGTCTCTCAAGACGGTCCTGGCCAGGGCCGCGGACTATACGGCAGGCTATCTCGAGGCGCTCAGCGCGATCGTCGCCGAGGAGCGCTACGTCCAGCGCACCGGGCCTGACGCCGGCGGCCGTCCGCCGCTTCCTGGCTCTCCGGCCGAACCCACCGAACGCGTCCTCCGCTCGGACTTCATCGTCGTACCCGGTCTCGGCGCCGGAAGCCCGTGGCTGGGCGTGCGCGAGGTGCTCGAGGTTGACGGCCGCGCGGTCGAAGGGGAACACGGCCGGCTCGAAGCGCTGATGCGGGAGGGGGGCGGCGGCACGGCCGGGCGCCTGCGGGCGCTGGCCGATGCGCAGGCCCGCTTCAATCTGGGCGATTTGTACCGGTCGATCAACGTGCCGACGCTGGCACTGGAGTTCCTGCTGCGCGATCGGCAGCCGCGATTCAAGTTCACGCGGTCGCACGACGCCGAGTGGCGCGGGACGCGCGTCTGGACGATCGCGTTCAGCGAACGAAGCCATCCGACGTTGATCCGTACCCCGGACGGCCGCGACGTCGTGTCGGAGGGGACGTTCTGGATCGAGCCCGCCAGCGGCGCCGCGCTGCGGACGGAGCTCCGCGCCGGCGGGGACTCCCGCCGCGGCCTGCGTGCCCTCATTCTCGTCAGCTACGCGCGCCACGAGCGCTTCGACATGCTGCTTCCGGACGACATGAACGAGCTGTATCTGACGAGGCGAACCCGGATCGAGGGCCACGCCACCTACGGGAAGTTCCGCCGCTTCGAGACCGACGTCCGGATCAAGTAGCCGGCGGTGCGTCATCGGACCGCGTACAGCAGCCGCGGAAATTCAAATTTTCCCGCCACGGTGTCGATGATGTTGATCTGGCAGGTATACAACCCCGGCGTGAACGACCCGGCCGGGAGCTCGAACTGGAACAGCGTACAGCAGCAGCAACACGATCCGCGACGGCCGCTTCCGCCGCATCCAGGTCCGCGTCAAACGCGGCGGCTACAAGGTCGAGGCGCGCGCCGGATACCACGCCGACCGCGACTTCACCCATACATTCACGCGCCGACCGCGACCCAGCTCGATGAGCAGATGTTCGCCGCCGTCTCGGCCACCGATCTGCCGGTGCCCGTAGCCGAGCAGGTAATCGGCGGACATGTCGCGCTGGACGCGATCGAACGCCTCGCCAAAATCATTCGAGTCGGTGAAGGCGCGGCCGCCGGCCTCGGCCGAGAGGGAGGTCAGCGTCTCCTGCGACGAGCGAGCTGCGCGAACTGCTGTTCGACGTCGCGCCCGGAGAAGAGCGCAGTCCCGCGCCCGCTGGCCTGACGGGCGTCGCCGGCGGGCACGACCGCCGCAGCCCGCGGGTGTCGACCGCATAGCCGAATCCGCCGCGGCCGCCCGGTCCGCCGCCAGCCCCTCCGCCGTGCCCGCCGAACCCACCGCGCCCTCCCGGTCCGAAGCCCTGCGCGAACTCGCCGGTGGCCGGATCGAACTCCCCCCGCCCGATCGCGTCGAGGCGGTCGTTGAGCATGCCGCGGTCGAGGCTGGTCATGTACCGTCGACGGCCAGCGCCTGCATCGGACTCTCGGTCGAGAATCCGGCGGGCAGCAGCAGCCGCGCCGCGGCGTCCGTTTCTTCCTCGGCCGGCGCCGACCCGGCCGACGCCTGGGCCTGGACGCTGAGCGGGGCGAACCGCTGCGGCGCAGGAGCCGTCGCGGGAGCCGGCGCCTGCCCGGCGCTGCCGTACAGCTCGGGCATCGACCACGCCACGGCGGCCGCTCCGGCAGCGACGAGGACGCCGAAGCGCGCGGCACGCGGCCGGCTCCATCGATGATCCCGGGGGCGGTTCATGTATTCGTGACTACGCTCGACTCCGGGCGCTCGTTTCAAGCTGAGCTCAAGCGGCGCGTTTCCCGTCGATGTCACAGTCTTGTCACGTCTCTGCCACGGCAAGGGCGCGCGAACTTCGTCTCATGATGCACAGGACAACTGACGGGGCCGCGCCGCGGGCGGGCCGCTCGGTGTCCCGGCAGACGCAGCGTTTTTCGCGAGGAGGCCCCGTGAATCCCCACCGTGCAGTCGAGGCCGGAAGCCATCGCTTGAGCCAGGCCCTGCTGGCATTTCCGCTTGCCGCGCTGATCGGCTTCGGCGGCAGCGTCGCGGCCCGGGCGGTTCAAGGCCGCCTGACACCGCCCGAGGCGTCGCGGCCAGGTCCTGCGCGCAGCGATTCGGACCGCCCCGCGCCGCCGGAGCGGCCATCGCATCCGGCCGACCACCTGGCGCTGGTCGTCTGACCGCCGCTCAGGCGGGGTTCGACGGCAGCACGAGCTCGAAGACAGCGCCGCCTTCGGGACCGTTCGACGCGGTGACCGTTCCCCCATGCCGCTCGACGATCGCCCGGACGATTGACAACCCCAGCCCGCTGCCCGAGGGCACGGCCGTCCCCGCCCTGGCGGCATCGACTTTATAGAACCGGTCGAAGACTCGCGGCAGGTGCTCCGGCGGGATGCCGCTGCCGGTGTCGCGCACGACCACGCGTACGCCGCCGGCGGCGGGCTCGGCACGCAGCAGCACGCGCCCGCCGGCGGGCGTATGCCGAATCGCATTCGCGGCGAGGTTCTGAAGCGCCTGTTCGAGGCGGGCGGCATCGCCGCGAAGCGGCGGCGTCCCGTTGGCGATGTCGCGCTCCAGCTGGATACCGCGATCGCGCATCGCGGGCAGGTGGCGGTCGGCGACGCGGGCGAAGAGATCCGCGACCGCGACCGGTTCGACCCGCCAGGTCTCGCCATCCCCCTCGAGCCGCGCCAGGTCCAGCAGATCGCCGATGATCGCTTCGAGCTTGTGGGTCTCTTCCTCGACGATGTTGAGATAACGGCCGCGGGTCGCGGCGTCGAGATTGAGATCGGCCATGCCGAGGGTCTCGACGTATCCGCGGATCGCCGACAGCGGCGTCATCAGCTCGTGCGAGACGTCCGCGAGCAGCTGGCGGCGGGTGCGGTCGGCTTCGGTCAGTGCGGCGGCGCGGCTGTCGAGGTCGGCCGCCATGCGATTGAAGGTCCGCGCCAGCGAGCTGACCTCGTCGCCGCCGGTTTCCGTGGCGCGGACGTCAGCCCGCCCTTCACCAAGCGCGCGCGCCGCCTGCTCGAGCGCGCGCAGCCGCTTGTGCGCCGGCCGGAAGATCAGCAGCGCCGTCAGCGTCGCGCCGACGGCGAGCAACCCCAGCCCGAACCACGACAGCGTCGGACCGAGTTCCTGCAGCGCCACCGAGACCGGCGGCGGGTTTCCGGGTACCGCGACCAGTCCCTGCTGCGTGCCCCTCGCGACGATCGGCGCGAATTCGGTCGGGTAGCGGAGGCGCCGGCCGAAGCTCTCATTGCCGCGCCCCTCCGCGCGTGGCCCCGCACCCTCCTCAAAGCGCAGGCGGCCCTGGGCGATGCGCGGCAGGTCCGGCGGCAGCGCGGTCGGCCGGTTCGACCCCCGGCGGCCGTCCCGCAAGACGACGACGAAGGGCTGGTAGACATGGGAGAACCGGCTGTGGACGAACTCGTCGACGTTGAGGTCCGGCTTCTGCTCGAGCTCGGCCGCGACCTCCGCCGCAACCAGCGTCGCCAGCTGCGCCGGCGTCCGCGCCGTCGAGCCGACGAAGCGATCCGTCATCCAGAGGTAGAGGACCCCCTGCGCCAGCAGCAACATCGCCAGCAGCGCGATGAACCCGAACGCGATCCGCCAGTACAGGCTCCGATACCAGACGGGGTCGGACATCACGGCAGGTCGGCGAACTTGTAGCCCGTGCCCCAGACCGTCAGCACGAAGATCGGTTCGGCCGGATCATCTTCAATCTTCCGCCGCACGCGCTTGACGAGCGTATCGACGCTCCGCTCGGTGATGTGGGTGTCGTCGCCCCACACCTTCTGCATCAGCGCATCGCGGCTGAAGACGATGCCGCGATTGCTGGCGAGCAGGTAGAGCAGGTCGAACTCGTGCGCGGTCAGTTCGATCTCGCGGTCGTGCAGGCGGGCGTGGCGGCGGGCCGGGTCGACGACCAGCGGCCCGGCCACCGCCGCGGCGCGGCCGGCGGCGGCGCGCGACGGACGCCGGCGGAGCAGGGCGCGGACGCGGGCGACGAACTCGCGGATGCCGAACGGCTTGGTCAGGTAATCGTCGGCGCCGCTCTCGAGCCCGAGCACCTTGTCGACTTCCTCCCGCCGTGCGGTCAGCATCAGGATCGGCACGTCGCCGTTGAGCGACTCGCGGCGCACCGCCCGGCACACCGTCACGCCGTCGAGCTCCGGGAGCATGACGTCGAGAATCAGCAGGTCGAATGGATCGGCCCGGGCGAGCCGCAGCCCGTCGGTCCCGGTCCCGGCTGACACCGCCGTCAGGCCTTCGAGCTCGAGGTGCAGTACCACCAGGTCGCGGATGTGCACGTCATCTTCGACGACGAGGACGCGTCCGCCTCCGGTCGGTTGCGCCGCCGCCTCCTGCATTGCCATCGCGTCAGTCTAGCGCCGGCGCGCCGCGGTGGCCGAGTGCCACGCTTTTTTCACGACTGCAGCGGTCTGCCCGCTGCGCAACGCGCTGCGCGAGGACCGCCCGCGCGGAGCCGTGTCCTCAGGCCCAGACAGCCATGTGCTCCGGCGGTGACGCCCCGCATCGAGCATCTGACCGGGCGACGATACGGGGGGGAACAGGAATCACGGGGGAATCCTGCGCCGTCGGCGCGGCTCGCTCGCCGGTTGTGCAGCTGGGCTCGTGGCACTTGACTTGCTTCGTGGACAGTGCCCGCCTGATCGGAGGAACTCGTGATACCCAGGAAACGTCTGCAGCTTCTCGCGCCGCTGGTCGTCGTCGGCGTCGCCGCTCTGTGGCCCGCCGACGCCGCGGCGCAGCGCCGCGGCGGCCACCGCGCGCCCGTCCGGACGGTGATCGTCGGGGCCTATGGCGGGCCTATCGCGCCGTATTACTACGATCCGTTTTTCTCGGGATGGTACGGCTACGGCCAGTACCCGCCGTATGCGCGCTACGCCTACCAGCCGGCCGCCGACATGCGGATCCAGGTGACGCCGCGCGAGGCGGAGGTCTATCTCGACGGCTATCTGGTCGGGACCGTGGATCAGTACGACGGCATCTTCCAGCGGCTGCACGTGCCGTTCGGCGAGCACACGATCGCGATTTACCGCGAAGGGTACCGCACCATCACCGAGCGGATGCTGTTCCGGCCCTACGAGTCGTATCACCTGAAGCAGGTGATGGAGCCGGTCGGCAGCGGCGGCACGCCCGACCCGCGGCCCGAGCCCGCGCCGCGCGCCGCGCAGGAGCCGGGCGCGTATTCCGACCCGCGCGCCGCGCAGGACCCGCGCGCCTATCCCGATCCGAACCCGGCCCCGCGGCCGCCGGCGCGCCGTGGCAACCGCGACACCGTGCAGCGCGGCGATCGCTTTGGCGCGGTGGCGATTCGCGTCCAGCCGCGCGACGCGGTCGTGATGGTCGACGACGAGCGGTGGGATGCGCCGGCGGGCGAGGACCGGCTGCTGGTCGAGCTCGCCGAGGGCCCGCACCGCGTCGAGATCCGCAAGGATGGCTTCCGGACCTACACCTCGACGGTTCGCATTCAGGCGGGCGAGACCGCGACGCTCAACGTCAGCCTGCCGGCGGATCGCTGATACCGCGGATCAGGATCTGATCCACGGATGCGACTCTGGCCACGGATCGTACGAATGCACACGGATCCTTTTGGAGTGACCAGGTGCGAGCTGGCCGCGGCGGGAGGCGACAGCGGTCCGGCGAACACCTGGGTCATGGGTCGGTGCTCGTCGGGCCGCTGCCGCCTCACCGCACCGCCGGGGGGTGAGGCGCCCCGGCGGCGGCCAGCTCGCATTTCATCGCACTCCTCCGTGGGGATCCGCCGAATCCGTGTCATCCGCGGCAGTCTGTAGGTGGAGGCGGAGCAGGGCGGCGTCTTGTGATCCCGCTCACCAGATGATCCGCAGATCAGGGCCTGGGCCACGGATGCGACTTTGACCACGGATCGTACGGATGGAGACGGATTTTTCCGGAGAGTCGAGCTGCGAGCTGGCGGCGGCGCGACCGCGCCGCGGCACCGCACCGCCGGGCGTTAATCAGTCCCGGCGGCGCCAGCTCGCATTCATCGCCCTCCTCCGCGGGAATTCGTCGGATCCGTGTCATCCGCGGCCAGGTTAGAGAGCAGAACCCCGAACCTCGCCCCCTGAACAGCCCCGACACCCAAAACCCCGAACCCGGAACCTCGAACCCCGACTTATCATGTTCCCCATGGATCAGGGGTCGAGACTGCAGGAGATTGCGCGGCGGGCGATGGTGCAATACGGCATGGAGCCGGACTTCCCGCCGCAGGCCGCGGCCGAGCTCGAGCGGCTGCCGGCGTCGAACGGCAACGGGCTGCGGGATTTGCGCGCGCTGCCGTGGTCCTCGATCGACAACGACGAATCGCGGGATCTCGATCAGCTCGAGGTCGGGGTCGACGGCAGCGAGCCGCGCCTGCTGGTAGCGATTGCGGATGTCGACGCACTCGTCCGGCCGGCGTCGGCGATCGACGGGCATGCCCGGAAGAACACCACCTCGGTCTACACGCCGGCGCGGATTTTCGCGATGCTGCCGCCGGCGCTCTCCACCGATCTGACCTCGCTCAACGAGGGGCAGGACCGCGCCGCCATCGTCCTCGACATGACGATCGCGGCGGACGGCGGGATTGAGAAGTCGGACGTCTACCGGGCGCTGGTGCGGAACCACGCCAAGCTGACCTACGAGGCGGTCGGGGCGTGGCTCGAGGACCGCGGGCCGCGGCCGGCCGGCGTCGAGCGGGTCAGCGGGCTGGAAGCGCAGCTGCGGCTGCAGGATCGGCTGGCCAATCACCTGCGCGTCGAGCGTCAGCGCCAGGGCGCGCTCGAGTTCGATCGGGGCGAGGTGAGGCCGGTGATGGCCGACGGCCAGGTATCGGAGTTGCGGGTGGAGCAGCCCAACCGCGCGCGTGACCTGATCGAGAGCTTCATGGTGGCAGCCAATGGCGCGTCGGCGCGATTCCTGTCGGCGCGGCGGCTGCCATCGATCAGGCGGGTGGTCCGTTCGCCCGAGCGGTGGCCGAGGATCGTCGAGCTGGCGCGGCAGCAGGGCGCCGAGTTGCCGCCGGCCCCGGACGCGCCGGCGCTCGAGGCGTTCCTGAGGGCGCGCCGCGCCGCGGCGCCGGAAGACTTCGGCGACCTGTCATTGAGCGTCATCAAGCTGCTCGGCCGTGGCGAATACGTGGCCGAGGCAGCCGACGGCCAGTCGACGATTCATTTCGCCCTGGCGGTCTCGAACTACACGCATTCGACCGCGCCGAACCGGCGCTACCCGGACCTCGTCACCCAACGGCTCCTGAAGGCGGCGATCGATGGGAGCTCGGCGCCGTATGCGCTCGAGGAGCTGCAGGCGCTCGCCGCGCACTGCACGAAACAGGAGGACTCCGCCAACAAGGTCGAGCGTTTGGTGCGGAAGGCGGCGGCGGCGCTGTGGATGTCCGACCGGATCGGGCAGGAGTTCGCCGCGGTTGTTACCGGCGCGTCCGCGAAGGGCACGTGGGTGCGGATCCAGAGCCCACCAGTCGAGGGGAAGGTGCAGCAGGGCGCCGAGGGCTTGGACGTCGGGGACCGCGTGCGCGTCCGCCTGCTGCGGACCGACCCGGAGCGCGGGTTCATCGACTTTGCACGCGTCGGCTAGGGTGGTGGCGTCGTCCGCTCGATCGAGGGCTCTTCGCTGATCGTCCCTGTCGAATCAACGACTTACGCTAAAGGTGAGTGTCCCCGTTGGGGTTGGCGAGGCGCGCCAGACCGAGACGGACGTGCGCCGTATGGTGACGGCAATGCCACTCGTACATCCGCAGCGCCTCGTCAAGCGAGACCAGCCCCAGCTCGGGATGGGCGTACGGCTTGTGGAAGGCCACCTCCGGCAGGGCGGTTAGGAACGCCGTCCAGCGGCGGTGGAGGGCGTCCAGCAGATCGAGCGACAGGCCAGGTGGGGCGGTCCGCGCCTCCGGCAGCTCGGCCCACAGCTTCTCGTCGTAGGTCTTGATCGCCGGCGCGTCCTCCGTCACCGCGAACTTCATCCGCGCGTACGCATTGATGTGGCTGTCGGCCAGGTGGTGCACCACCTGGCGAATCGTCCAGCCGCCCGCGCGATACGGCGTGTCGAGTTGCGCGTCGGTGAGGCCGTCGACCAGTCCCCTGAGCGTGCCGGGCGCGGCGGCGATGGCGGCGATGAGCGCGGTCCGTTCCGGTGCGCCGAGCGGGGCGGAATCGCGCGGGATGCGGCCGACGGGATAGCGTTCACGATCGGGTTCGGTCATGGCAGCGTCTCCTGGTGGACGAATCAGCGGCCGCGGATCGCGCCGGTCAGGCGCCCGAGCAGCTTGACCGCGTAGAGCGCCGTCCGCTCCCGGACCTGCTCGACGTCGACCGCGCGATTCTCGAAGCCCAGCACCGGCAACTGATCGATCGCGCTGTCGTCGCCGTCCATCGGGTGCAGCGCAATCCAGTAGAGAACTTTCTTCAAGTCCTCCTTTGCGATGTCGCGTTCGAGGGCGTCGAAGACGTCGTAGGCCGCGAAGCGCTCGAGCTCGGTCTGATGCACGTCCGGGACGGCGGCAATATACAGGATGTTCCGCGCCCGCTGCACGGGATCCGGCACCCGCGCCGGCGGCCAGGCCGGCAGTCCGAGGCGAATGGCATCGAGCTGTTCCTGCACCTCCGGCGGCGGCGCTTCGTCGACCGGGGCGATGGGCGCGACGATGCCCTCGTCCGGCGGCAGGCGCGTGAAGATCAGGTCGCGATCGATGTCGGACGGCTTGACCTGCTGCCAGGTCGCCGCGATCGGCTGCGCCGGCTTCGGCGGCGGCGCCGCTGCATGGGCCGCCGGCGGTGTGGTGTTGCGTTCCGCCTCGGGTGGCGCCGGCGCTGCGGTCGGGGCTTCGGCGCTGCGGCTCGGCTTCCCCGCGGCCGGTGCCGGCGCAGGCGGCGCGGTCGCGCCCGCCGCGCTGCTGCGCGCCGCCGCTGCCGGCGCCTCCGGTACGGGTGCGTGGTCCGACGCGGTGCGAGGCGTCACCGATTCGACCGGGGGCTCGGGCGCCTTCTCTGCCGGGCGGGTCATCGTCTCTGGCGTTGGCGCCGCTGGCTCGGCGCGAGGCGCGGACGCCGCGGTGCTCGACGACGGCGCGGTCTCGATGCGATGCCGCGCTTCGGCCATCAATCCGACCGCTACCCAGGCGGCCAGCGGCACGGCAATCCAGCCCCGGCCGCGGCGCGCGGCGAATCGCTGCTGCGCATCCCAGCGGAACAGCATGCCGCCCGCGACGCATCCGGCGGCGCCAATCAGCAGCAGCGCCAGCAGATCGAATCGCGCCGCCGCCAGCCCGGCGCCGTTGACCGCGGCCTGCACCGCCTGGACGGCGTATCGTCCGGGGAAGAACGCCGACAGGTGCTGTGCCCAGTCGGGCAGGCTCGCCAGCGGCACCGCGACGCCGCCGATGATCAGCATCGGCAGGAAGATGCATTGGCCGAGCGCCTGCACCGCCGGGACGTTGTCGGCCATCGTCGCCATCACCAGGCCGAGGCCGATGAACGCGAACGACACGCAGGTGAAGGCGATCCACAGCTGCACCGGGTGGCGCGGCAGCGGCATGCCCAGCGCGAGCGCCAGCGCGATCTGCAGCAGCCCGGCGCTGACGAGAATCGCGTAGCGCGAAGCGATGGTGCTGCCGACGAGGCCCCAGGTCGGTACCGGCGCCAGGCGATACCGCCGCCAGACCCCGCGCTCCCGCTCGCTCACCAGCGTCGTCGGCAGGCCGAAGCAGGCGCCGCCGAGGATGCCGACGGTCAGCAGTTCGCCGATGTGGCGGACGAGGACGACGCGCTCGTAGCGGTAGAGGACGTAGAAGGCGAGCAGGAAGATCACCGGAAAGAGATAGCTGTAGAGGAGCGCCATCTTGTTCCGGTAATGGAGCCGGAGGCTCATCGCGGTCTGTTGCAGCAGGGGATCGATCACGAGCGGCTCCCTGCCGGGTCGCCGGTCAGCGCGATGAAGACATCCTCGAGCGACGCCTTGCGGACCTGCAGCTCGACGATCTCGACCCGCCGGGCGTCGACGAGGCGGAGCAGCGCCACGAGCGTCGCGGCGACGGTCGTGGTCCGGAAGCGCGCCCGGCTGCCGTCCGCGATCACGTCCTCGGCGCCGTCGAGCCGCGCCCATTCGTCCAATGCGAGCGGCGGCGCGGTGACGACCGACACCGTCTGCATGGCGCTCGATCCGGCGACCAGCTCGTGCGGCGTGCCGGTCGCGATGATCCGGCCGCGGTCGATCACGGCGATCCGATCGCAGAGCTGCTCCGCCTCCTCGATGTAGTGGGTCGTCAGCAGCACGGTATGGCCGTCCTGCTTCATGCGCGCGATCTCAGCGTGCAGCTCGCGCCGCGACTGCGGGTCGAGGCCGGTCGTCGGTTCGTCGAGGACGACTACGTCCGGGCGATTGACGAACGCGAGCGCCAGCGCGAGACGCTGCCGCTGGCCGCCCGAGAGGGTGTCGAAGGCGGCGTCCGCCTTGGCTTCGAGGCCGAAGCGCTCGAGCATTTCGTCGGGCGGCGCCTGCTGGCCGTAGAACGAACCGAACAGGCGCAGCGCCTCGCGCGGCGTGATCTTGTCCTGCAGCGACGTCGTCTGGAGGGCGGCGCCGAGCCGCTGCCGCGCCTCGCGCGGATGCCGGCGGGCGTCGATGCCGCAGACCTCGATCGTCCCGGCATCCGGCTCGCGGAGGCCGAGCAGGCATTCGACGGTCGTGGTCTTGCCCGACCCGTTGGGTCCGAGCAAGCCAAAGATCTCACCGGTCCGGATGGCGAAGCTGACGCCCTGCGCCGCGCGGACGTCGCCGTACCGCTTGTGCAGGTCCGACAGCACGACTTTCGACGCCGGCGCTGACTCCATCAGCCTTCCCAGCCGTTGATGATGGTCTCGCGCAGGTCGAAGCCAAACGCGCGCTCGGTGACGACGACGATCGGCGGCCCCTGGAGCCGCTTGTAGACCGAGCGGCGGACGCGCCGGAAGGCGTCGTAGACCACGTCGTGAAAAGTCCTGGCGGTGTGCTTGTCGTAGACCGTGCGTCCCGACGGATCTGGGACGAACCGGTCTGGATCGAGCGCGCCCTGCTCGAACAGCCGGACGAGCTCGGCCGGACTGCGCCGGCGCTCGACCAGCTCGCCGACGATCGGCGCGACGACGTAGTAGTCAAACGGGTCGAACTGGTTGGCGGCGAGCTCGGCCGACGGCGTCAGCGTGAAGGTCTCTTCGGGAATGATCTCGGCGCCGTGCCGCGCGTTGACGTGCCGGGCGAGCCGGTAGACGTCAAGCTTCGAGAGGTCGCCGATGAGCGAGATGCCGCCGCACATGTCGCCGTAGAGCGTCGCATACCCCAGCGCGATCTCGGTTTCATTGCCGCACGAGATGAGCAACGCGCCGGTGTCGTTCGATTCGGCCATCATCAGCAGCCCGCGGATGCGCGCGTGGAGGTTTTCCTTCGTGAAGCCCTGGCGGATCGGGTGGGCGTGGGCTTCGAACACCTCCCGGATGTGCTCGTCGAGATCCTGGATCGGGATCACGGTGTAGGGCACGCCCAGCGTTGCCGCGAGGCGTCCGGCGATCGACCGGGTCGCCTCGGTATTGAAGCGCGACGGCATGTTGCAGGCGCTGACCAGGCCGGGGCCGAGGGCGTCGACGGCGATGGCGAGGGCCAGCGCGGAGTCGATTCCGCCCGAGAGCGCCACCGTCGCGCGGCTGAAGCCGGTCTTGGCCATGTAGTCGCGGAGCGCCATGATCAGCGCGTCATACATTTCGCGATCGCGATCGAGCGGCGGCAGCACCGGAACGTGGGACGGTGGGGTGGCGTCGTCCAGCGGCAGATCGACGAGCAGCAGTTCCTCGGCGAACTGACGGCCGAGCGCCAGCAGCCGGCCGCGGCTGTCGTAGACCAGGCTCTCGCCGTCGAAGGGAATGATGTTCTTGCCGTTGTCGGCGGCGCCGGTGGTGTTGATATAGACGAGCGGCTTGCCGAGCGCGGCGATGTGGGCGCGGATGATCGCGTCGCGGGCGTGGCGCTTGCCAGGCCAGAACGGCGACGCGTTGATGTTGAGCAGAACGTCGGCGCCTTTCGCGGCGAGCTCGCGCAGCGGCTTGACGTCGTAGTACTCGTCCCAGAGGTCCTCGCAGATCGACACGCCGAGGCGCACGGTGGTGCCGTCGGCGAGCGGCACCGCTACCGGTTCGCGGACCTCCGCCTCGGAGAAGTAGCGCTTGTCGTCGAAGAAGCGATAGCTTGGCAGCAGCGTCTTCCGGGCGCGCTGCAGGACGCCGCCGTCGCGGACGACCGCGGCGGCGTTGTACTTTCGGATGCCGCCGCTGTCGTTCCGGGCGGTGGGGTCGAAGTCGATGAAGCCGATCACCGCGGTGATGTTCCGCGCCGCCACTGCCAGGCGCTGCATCGCGCGCTCGTTGGCGGCGAGGAAGCCCTCGTCTTCGACGAGGTCGCCGATGCAGTACCCCGGCAGGGCCATTTCCGGCGTCAGGATGAGGTCAGCCCCCTGGCGCGCCGCTGCGGCAATCAGGTCGCCAATGCGGGCGGCATTGCCTTCGATGTCGCCGCTAGTCGGGTTCAGCTGGGCGAGCGCGATGCGCATGGGTGTGTGGCCGGGCCCCGATGGGGACACTCACCTTTAGCCTAACTCGCTGATTCTAAAGGCTGCGTCGAAAAAACGAGTGGATCGGCGCGGTGCACCGGCTGATCCGCCCCTCTTTCCCAATAGTCCATGTGAAATCAACAAGTTACGCTAAAGATGAGTGTCCCCATTAATTAGAAGGTGGGGAACAGCTTCTTCAGCTCCTCGACGGTGGCGGGGCTGCCGTACTGATTCAGCTCGAAGGCCTCCGCATACTTGATGTTCCGCCCCTTCGGCTCGCCGTACAGCTTCACCAGCAGGTCGCGGTACTGGTTCGCCACGTCGGCGCTCCGCTGCTTGACCGCGTCATTCAGGAACGCCTTCCGGCCAGCCTCGTCGGTCGGGACGTTGCGGCCGTAGCGCGCCTGCCAGGAGTCGGCGTCGGCAAACTGCGACGGCAGGTCGGAGATGCAGTCCCACTTCTTCTGCGCGACCTCGTCGAAGCCGATCGCGAGGATCGGATCGAACGGATACGGCTTCTTGAACCCGTCGGAGTAGAACAGAAAGATCGGATTGCGAGCGGTCGGTTTGGTGTAGGGCGCAAAGAACGGTGCCGCGACGACGACTGCCGCGTCCTCGGCGAGCTTGCCGACCGCCCGGTGATCAGGATGGTAGTCCCACGGCCGATGCGACAGGACGATGTCGGCCTGCCAGTCGCGAATAAGGTTGGCGACCTTCTTGCGCGTCTCGAGGTCAGGCATCAGCTCGCCGTCGTGGATGTCGAGCACGTCGGTCGCGACGCCAAGCTTGGCGTGGCACGCCTCGACCTCGGCCTTCCGCCGCTGCGCCAGCGGTCCGCCGGCCTGGGAGAAGTGTCCGACGTCGCCGTTGGTCAGCGCGACCAGCTTGACCTTGTCCCCCCGGGCCGCCATCAGCGCCGCCGTCCCCGCGAATTTCAGCTCCGCATCGTCCGGATGCGCGCCGAACGCAATGACCCGGAGCGGACGACCGGCGGGAATCTGCGCCGCGAGCGACGACACCCCGAGCAGCATGAGACCGAGAGCACACCAACGCACTGAACGCATCTTGGGCACCTCCATGAGGGGACAGCGTAACGCTAATGCGGCGCGGTTCACAACGCTGGCGAAGGTCGACGCCAGGGCGCGCGCTATAATGCGCGGCTTGAACATCCCCCCGCTGTCGCGCCGGGCGCTGCTCCAGGGACTGGCCGGGCTGCCCGCCCTCGCCGCCGCCTGCGCGGCGCCGCGCGCGCCGGCGGTGGTCCGCCGACCTTCGACCGACATCACGATCGTCGACGTCGGCCACGACTTCGAGGAATACCGCTATCGCGCGCCGTACCAGTTCGGAGGGCGGTCGGTCGATCGCGTGACGCTGCTGAACGTGACCTGCCGGGTGCGGACCGGGTCGGGGCGCGACGCCTGGGGTTACGGCTCGATGACGCTCGGCAACGCCTGGGCGTTTCCGGCCGCCTCGCAGGAGGACGGTCTCGGCGCCATGCAGGCGCTCGCCGGCGAGCTCCACCGCCTCACCGCCGCCGGCGACGAGCGCGGCCACCCGATCGATCTCTTTCGCGCCCTCGAACCGCGATACCTCGCCGCCGCCGCCGATCTCTCGGCCGCCCGCCGGCTGGCCGTGCCGATGCCGAAGCTCTGCACGCTGGTCGTCGCCAGCGCCTTCGACGCCGCGATCCACGATGCCTACGGCAAGCTCTTCGGCCTGAGCTGCTACGACACCTACAGCTCGCGCTTCATGACGCGCGATCTCGCGGCCGACCTCGGTCCGCGCTTCCGCGGCGAGTTTCTCGATCGCTATGTGCCGGCGGCGCCGCGGGCGCGGCTGCCGGTGTTCCACTCGGTCGGCGCCAGCGACGCGCTCGAGGCCGGCGACGTCAAGGTCCGCGTCGACGACGGCCTGCCCAACACGCTCGAGGCATGGATTCCGCGCGACGGGCTGAT
>JANMWI010000057.1:0-13250 GCA_031393955.1 Acidobacteriota bacterium | reverse complement strand
GATCGATCCAAACCCCTCGGTCAACCGCGATCGCGCGGTGCTGGCCGATTATTCTCCCTTCACGGTCGCCGAATTCCGCGACTGGCTGGCCCAGCGCGGCCTCTACGGAGCCGGGCAGCCCTTCGCCGGCCAGGCGTGGGATCAGAGCGGCCGCTACGCGGGCGACACCGCGCCCGGCGTGGATACCAACGGAGATGGCCACACGCTGAACGGCGACTTCGGCCGGTCGTTCGACTCGTGGGCGCTGAAATATTTCGACTGGACGCTCGGCGCCAGCCCGGATTCGGACACCGGGGCGATCCCGGCCTCGACCTACAACAGCGCCGGGTGGTCGCCGACGCCGACGGCGCAGCCGAACGGCTTCGATCCGCCGCGCGCTGCGGTGCCGGGTGATCCATGGTGGGAGCTGTGGAACCTGTTCCGCCAGCGGATGATCTGGCGGCACAATCTCGACGTCGCGCGCTGGATGACGACGACGGCAACGGCGGCCGGGGCCACCGTCCCGGCAACGCGGTGGTATTCGGATCAGATCCCCGCGGACTATCTCTTCGGCTTCACGCCACAGCATCCCGACTTCCGGCTGCTCGCGTCCGCCAGCCCGTGGTGGACGGCTGACGTCCGGCCGTACGGCGGCGCCGGGCTGACCGCGTTCAGCTACCGCGACCCCTACGGCAATTATTTCCGGACGCTGCCCGGCGTCTTTCCGCGGATCGCCGAGGCCAAGCTGCGCTGGGGTCTGTTCGAGTGGAGCCCGCTGGTGACCGACGCTGGCGATCGATCGGATCCGGCGCCCTTCCGGGTCGATACGGACCTGCTGGCGCAGTTCCGGCCGAGCGTGGTCGCCCCGTTCACCTGGGACAACCCCGACTATCCGGTCAAGAACACCGGGTTCGAACCAGCGCTGCGCGATCTGGTCGCCAGACTCGGCACCGAGCCGCTGACGCTCAGTCCGTCGACGCTCGAGTTCGGCATGACGGCGGACGGATCGGCGCGCACGTCCGAACAAATCGTCCGCGTCAGCGGCGCGCCCGGCGAGCATCCGGAGTGGCACATCTTCAACGCCGACGATTTCCTCTCGGTCGCGCCGCAGCCTGGCGGCCGCTTATCAGTCACCTTGACTAAAACACCGCCCGTCGGCGTGACGATCGGCACGGTCATCGTCTCGTCCAACGACCCGACCTACCGCAGCGCGACGCTCACGGTGAACGTCCGCGTCCCCAACTTCGGGACCTCAACCGGTCCGGTCGGCACCATCGACACTCCCGCGCCCGATGCCTCGGTCGCCGGCGAGATCGGCGTGACGGGGTGGGCGGTGGACGACATCGGCATCGCCGGCGTCGATATCGATCGCAGTCCGCTCGCCGGCGAGGCGACGGACCGAAACGGGCTGGTGTTCCTCGGCTCCGCGACGCTGGTCGCGGGCGCGCGCCCCGACGTGCAGTCCGCCTACTCGACCAGGCCGCAGGCCGAGCGCGCCGGCTGGGGCTACATGCTGCTCACCAACATGCTGCCCAACGGCGGCAACGGCCGCTTCACCCTGCACGCCTTCGCGCGCGATCTCGACGGTCACGCCGTGCTGCTCGGCAGCCGGACCATCACCGCCGTCAATACCGGCGCCACGCTCCCGTTCGGGACGATCGATACGCCGAAGCAGGGGGAAACCGTGTCGGGGACAATCCTCAACTTCGGCTGGGCGCTGACCCCCCAGCCGAATGTCATCCCCGCGGACGGCTCGACAATTGGCGTGTATGTTGACGGCGTCTATCTGGGCCAGCCGGTCTATAACAATGCCCGGAGCGATATCCAGCGGCTCTTCCCCGGCTATCGCAACACCGACGGCGCGGTCGGCTACTACCTGCTCGACACCACCCTGCTCTCGAACGGCGTCCATTCGATTGCCTGGGGCGTGCGCGATGACCACGGTAACGCCCAGGGCATCGGCAGCCGATACTTCACGGTCAGTAACCCCTGACGCGTCCGCTTGACGCGTTTTCGCCTTGAGGCGACAATAGCTCTGCCCCCCAGCGACAGCTCCTGGAGCCGTTCGAGCTCGACCTATCACTGAAACTTATGGCTTTCAGACCGGTTCACCGCTGGATCCTCGTGCTGGTGCTGCTCGGGCTCGGCGCCGCGGCGCGCGACCTTGCCGCCGCGACCGTCCTGTACAAGACCGACGCGGAGCTCATCGCACTCTCCGACCGCGTCGTGCACGCGCGCGTGCTCGGCTCCCGCGTCGAGCGCCCTGCCGACGGCGGCGGCGCGATCTACACAGTGACCACGCTGCGCGTGCTCGAGGATTTCACCGGCGTTGCCGGCGACGCTCTTGACGTCTGGGAGCTCGGCGGGACCTACGCCCGTGAAGTGATGTTCGTCGGCGGTCAGGTCCGCTACGACCCGGGCGCTGAAGTAGTCGTCTGCCTCGGGCACGGGCGCTTCGGGCTGCACAGCATCGCGATGGGCTTCTCGAAATTCGACGTCGCCGCCACACCCGCCGCCGATGGTTCGCTCGACGGCCGCCTCAGCCGGAGCCTCAAGGACACCTACGTCGTCGGCGGCGCGGCGGTTGGCCCCGAGCGCTCGCTGTCGAGTTTCAGGGCGCTCGCCCAAGCGGTGCGCGGCGTACCGAGCCTCCGGTCAACCGCCGGCGCGTCGGCCGGGGCACCCCAGACCATCACCAGTGACTTCACATTTCTCGTCTTCGGCAACGGCCTTGGCGCGCGCTGGACCGAGCCTGACTCGAACCTGCCGGTCCGGGTCTTCCGCAACGCCTCCGCCCCGTCGCCGCTCGTCTCCGGCAATATCGACACCGAGCTCGGGAAGGCGCTGTCGGCGTGGACGGATCCGCCCGGCGCCGCCATCACGCTGCAGTATGCGGGCACGACCTTCCAGTCGGACCCGTACACGGCGGTCAGCAGCTCGGGCACGATGCTCATCACCTTCGAGGATCCGCGCGACGAAATCTCCAATCCGACGCTGTCGATTGGCGGCGGCATGGCGTCGCTCAACGACGGCGGCGTCGTCAACGGCACGTCGTTCAACCGCTTCACCAATGCCTTCGTCATCTTCCAGAATGCCGCGGACCTGCCGGCCTCCTTCCGGCAGCCGGTCGATTTCAGCCGCGTCCTGGAGCACGAGGTCGGCCACACCATCGGCCTCGGCCACACCGCCGATCCGTCGAACATCATGTATGCCTCCTGCTGCTCGGGGTCGACGCCGGTCGCGCCGGCGCTCGGCGCGGACGACGTTGCCGGCGTGACCTACATTTATCCGGCGCCGGCGACGACCTCGTGCACCTACGGCATCTCGCCGTCCTCGGCGTCCGCCCGTTCCTCGGCGGCGTCCGGCACCGTCTCGGTCGGGACGGTCGGCGGCTGCGGCTGGACGGCGTCGAGCAACGCCGCGTTCGTGACGGTTACGCCGACGAGCGGCAACGGCAGCAGCACGGTCAGCTATACGATCGACGCCAATCCCAGTCAGAACGCGCGGGTCGCCACGCTGACGATCGCCGGCCAGACGTTCACGCTCACCCAGGATGGGCTCGCCCCGACCATCTCGCCGCCGTTCGGCGTCATCGAGACGCCGCTCGACAATGCCAGCGGCGTCACCGGTTCGGTTCCGGTCACCGGCTGGGCGCTCGACGACGTCCAGGTGATGAAAGTGCAGATTTACCGCGACCCGGTCGCGCCGTCGGAGCCGTCCGGAACGCTCGTCTACATTGGCGACGCGACCTTCGTTCCCGGCGCCCGCCCGGATGTCGCGGCGGCCTATCCCTCGACGCCCTTCAACACCCGCGCCGGCTGGGGCTACCTGCTGCTCACGAACGTGCTCCCGAATCAGGGAACCGGCGTGGTCAGGCTCCACGCCTACGCGGAGGACCGGGAGGGCAACCGGACGCTTCTCGGCATGCGGACCATCACCTGCGCCAACAGCTCCGCGACGACCCCCTTCGGCGCCATCGACACGCCGGCCCAGGACGGCGTCGCGTCCGGCTCCGCTTACAACAACTTCGGCTGGGTGCTGTCGCGCGGTCCGCGCCGGGCCGATCCCCCGGGCGGCGGCACGGTGCGCGTCATCATCGACGGCGCCGCGGTCGGCACGCCGGGCGGATGGACGAACCGGCCGGACTTGACCGCGCTCTTTCCCGCGGCCTCGTATCCCGGCGTCGCCACCGCGCTCGGGGTTTTCAGCTTCAGCACCACCGGCATGACCAACGGATTGCACACGATTGCCTGGAGCGTCGAGGACAACCTCGGCGCGCCCGCAGGCATCGGCAGCAGATATTTCACCGTCACGAACGCGGCCTCGGCAGCATCGGCCCCTGCCGCCGTGACCGCCGTCGGCGTCGAAAGCCTCCCCGTGCAGGCAGCGGCGATCGCGGTACGCCGGGGATTCTCGGAAACTGCGCCGTTCAAAATCGTTGCACCCGACGCCGCCGGGCTCGTCACGGTCCGCGGTGAGGAGATCGATCGCCTCGAGCTGCGGCTCGCCGCTGCGCTCGATCCCGCCGTCCGCTACACGGGCTATCTCGTCACCGCCGCCGGCGCGTCCGCGCTGCCGGTCGGCTCGAGCCTCGATCCCGGCGACGGCCGCTTCCTCTGGCAGCCGGGGCCCGGCTTCGTCGGCACCTACGACTTCACCGTCGTCCGTTCGCGCGGCGGCGCGGCGATCGACCGTCAGCCAATCCGCATCGTGCTGCTGCCGAAATCCAGCGGACGTGTCGGCCCGCAGGTCGTCATCGACAGCCCCCGGCGGCAGCAGGACGTCGCGCAGCCATTCGCCCTGGCCGGCTGGGCGATCGATGCGGACGACGATGTGGCGGCTGGTGTGGACGCCGTGCACGTGTGGGCGTACCCGCTGGCGGGTGGAGAGCCGGTGTTCCTCGGCGCCGCGGCACTCGGCGGCATCCGTCCCGACGTGGCCGCGCTCTACGGCGAGCGGTTCGCGCGCTCCGGCTACAGCCTGACCGTCCACGGGCTGACGCCGGGCAACTACGATCTGGCGGTGTTTGCGTGGAGCGTGCCGGCGGGAGGATTCGTGCCGGCGCGGACGGTGCGGGTGACCGTGCGCTGAGGTCTGTGGGGAAGGTGCTGGCAGACGGGCGAGCCCGCCTGCCAGCGGATCGCCGAAACTACATGCAGCTCGAGGACAGCATCTTCACGGACTTGACCTTGAGGGTGCCGCCCATCATGGCCTTGTCGTCCATCGAACCCATCTTGTCCATGGAGCCCGGCTTGGCCATCTTGTCATGGTCCATGGTGCCCATCTTGTCCTTGTCCATCGTGCCCGACTTGGCCATCTTGTCGTGGCCCGCCATGGCGCCCTTGGCCATCGTGCCGGTCACTTCGATCTTGTGGCCGAGATGCGCCTTGAGGTTGGTGCCGCCGTCGAGCGCGTAGGTCATGCCCCCGGCTTTCATGCCGCTGTCAGACTTCATCGCGCTGTCGGCCTTCGTCGCCGAGTCGGCGCCCGTCGTGCCCATCGGCATCGTCGACGACATCGCGTTCGTCAGCTTGAAATGAGTCTCGTCGGCCCCCTGCGCCACGCAGCCGGTCACCGTCGTCATCGCGGCGTCCTTCGCCATCGTGTCCTTGCCCATCGCGCCCTTGTCCTTGTCCATCGTGGACTGCGCTGACAGCGCTGCGCTACACAGCAGGGCAACAGCAAACGTCGTGTAAATTCTCATGGCTATCTCTTCTCCTCTGACGATGGCGCTTACCGCAGCTGACCTCTTGCCGGCCGGGCTTGCGCCACAAATAGACCTATCAACGATACACACACCGGAGCGGTTTGTGACCGTCTTCTCATGGATGAGCAGGTTCTCATAGCTGAGTCGGTGACTCACGCTCACTAGAGCTTCGCCGCCAGCACATCCACCTTCTCGATTGAAGGTGGTCCGACGAGGAGCTCTGAGGCCTTGGCCATCAGCGCCGCGGCAACCTGGCCGGTGAGATGGGCGTTCCGTCCGCTCTCATCCGGAAAGGCGTCGAAGATGCCAAAGGTTGACGGTCCCATGCGGATCGCGAACCACGCGGTGGTCCCAGGCTCCTGCTGCACGATCGCCAAGCCGCTGCGAAGAAACGCTTCCACCTCCGCCTCCTTGCCCGGTCTTGCCTGCAGTCGAACCAGTAGCGCCACTGACACCATCCGTAACCCCCTTAGACCATGAAAGCCGACGTCCCCGCCGCCGCTCAACGCTGCCGTTCGAACGTCCGGACCGAATCGTGGCTGGGGCCCTCCGCCAGCAGATGACAGCTCGTGCAGGCACGTCCTTGATTGCTTACAGAATAAATGACCGAACCAGACGGGCTGAATTCGGCCCAGAGCCAGCCATTGGCCGCGAGACGCTGACCCGGAGCCTTGTACATGACCGCATACGTTGTGGGGTTGGCGTCAACCCGGCTCCTGACCTCCTTGAAAATGACCGACCCAGCCGGAAAGTTTGTTCCAGCCGGAAGACGACCACCGACCAGCGCCTCAAGCGTCGTCGAGTTCGCCGATACGCGAACCACCGGCCGGTGCGCCTCAGATCCAACGAGCCGACCGTCCGTGAACTCATCGACGTTCGGGAATAGTCGGTAGCTGGACGAGGGCTCACCCTGCGAAACCAGGCGAAACAGCGCGGCGTCGTCGGAAACCGGTGTGGGTTCCGCCGATGGTCCCGTCACTCCGGCCGCCGAGCCGGGCCCGCCGCAGGACCACGCCGAGAGGGCGCAGACCAGCGACAGCGCGCGGCCGACACGGCTCATCGAGCCTCGCTCCCGGGCCCCACGCCACTTTGACCAGCCCCGAGGATGTGCCGGGTGCCGCGCTCCTGGAGGAAAGCGGCGACACGCATCTTCGCCAGCTGCCATTCGGGGGCGATCGGCACCTCGATCGTTCCCGCGTATGACCGATCCCCCGCGGCCAGGCGACCGATCGTCTTCAATATGCGCGCCACGGCTCCGTGGCGCAGGGTCTTGCCGCCGTTTTCCCCCCGCTCGACCCGCGTCGTGAGGTCGTCCTCCGTCAACGCGACGATGACGTCGGCCGGGGCGTGGCTGGGCAGGGCGGCGAGATCGATCCGGACGCGGACGCGCAGCTGCCCGGCGGCGGGCTCGACATCAAGCTCGACAGCCGCCTTGGGAAAGCGTGCCGCTTGTGCAATCGCGCCGCGAACTGCCTCGAGACTGCTGCCAAGTGCCTGAAACCTGCCGTCGACCACGAGCTGAGGCGTATAGATGTTGTCGGTGCCGAAGACGCTCGCGCCGTAGGAGCTCTGACGGGCTGAGAAGACGGCTGCCGAGAAAGGGTCGCGCCACCCCAGCCGATCCCAGTAGTCCACATGCTCGCCAATGGTCAGCACATCGGCTGCATCGCGGAGCTCGCCGGCCGCAATCCGGGTAATCAGAGCGTCCGCCGGTGGACAGCTGGAGCAGCCTTCTGACGTGAAAAGCTCCGCCACCACGAGCGGCCCGGAGGCTGGGCCGGATGCCATTGCTTTGAGCACGTCTGTGACCGCCACCCGGCCGCCGTGCTCTTTGCTGACCTCAGAGAGGATGATCGTGCCCCGGGCATCGAGAACGAACGTTGACGGATAGGCCGTTTCCTGCGGCGCGTTCCAGCGCAGGCCGTACAGGTTCGTGAAAACAAAGTCCGGATCCATGAGGAACGTGAAATGGGCGGGTATCGTCTTGCCGGCGGTGAAGTTACTGGCATGGCCGCTCAGTCCCCCACGGGGGCCCGGGTAGACGAACAGCACCCTCGCCCCTGCGGCCTGGAGGGCGTCCGCGTGAGCGAGATAGTCGCCGAACTGCCGCGTGCAGAATGGACAATCGTAGCCGGGCCATCCGCGCAGCATCACCAGGACGACCGGACCCTTCCCGAAGGTCTCGGAGAGCGCCACCGGCACCCCCGCGAGCGACGTCAGCACGAAGTTGCGGGCGGGGTCGCCGACGGCCGGGGGCGCCACGACCTTCGACCCGGTCTGCGCGCCGGTTGCTCCACCGAGGCAAACCAGCACCAGCACCGTCACCGCGCCGACGCCGTTCCGAATCACTGCTGCGACATTCATATGCGTCTCCGGTCTGACATCGATCTGCGCGGGCGCTCGCAGCATGAATGTCTTCCGGCCGCCGGAGTATTCCCGTCCGCTCGGCCGAGCGGGAATAAATGTCCCGCCCGCGGGTATCATGCCGGCGAGTGGGCGGATCACAGGATGTCTGGGCGGAGTTCGAAGCCGAGGCGCTGCCGCACGCCGAGCGACTGTTCCGGCTCGCCATGTGGCTGGAACGAGACCGGCAGGACGCGGAAGATCTCGTGCAGGAGACGATGATCCAGGCGCTCCAGTCGTTTCACCGCTACGCCAGAGGCACCAACTGCCGGGCCTGGCTGTCGTCGATTCTCCAGCACGTCCGCAGCAACCGCCGGCGTGCCGGCTATCGTCGCGCCGAAGTGGCGGACATCGACGACCGCATCGCGGAAACCGTGCCGTTCGTACCCGCAGTACCGGATCGCCTCATGGACGAGGACGTGCTCGCCGCCCTGGGTGCGATCCCGGAACCGTACCAGGCGGTGATCCTGCTCTGCGACGTGGAAGAGATGACCTACAAGGAAATTGCCGAAGCGCTCTCGATTCCAATCGGCACGGTGATGTCGCGGCTGCATCGCGGCCGCGCTCTCTTGCGCCGGCAGCTCGCGCAGGCCGGTGGTCCGGAGCGGCGCGGCAGCGCCGCGGCGGACGGAGCACGTTGACCATGGAATGTCGGGACGCCAGGGAGCTCGCGGAGCCGTTCCTCAGCGAGCAGCTGCTCGTCGAAACCACGCAGGAGATCGTGCGGCATCTCGATCGCTGCCATCCCTGCCGGTCGGAGTTCGAGACGCAGCGTCGGCTGCGCGCGGCGACCCGGACGGCCTTCGATCGTTCCCCGGGACTGCAGATGTCTCCGGCCTTTGCCGCCGCCTTGACGACGCGGCTTCGCGCCGAGGCGGCGCCGCCTGGGCGGTCGCGGCGCTGGCGCACATGGGTGGCGGCCGCGGCTGCAGTGGTGGTGGTGGCGGGCGCCGGCGTGCACTGGCGTGCGGGCGAGCATCTGTCGGCGCTGGCGCGGCTCGCCCTCGGCGATCATCAGAATTGCGCAATGCGTTTTCGTCTCGCCGAGCGCCCGATCTCGCTCGAAGACGCGCAGCGCCGCTACGGCGGCCGTTTCGAGGCGCTGCGGACGGTGGAGCCCGCCCTCGTCGATCTCCCCGCCGGACCGCTCCGCATCGTCGAGCGCCATGCCTGTGTATTCGAAGGTCGCCGCTTCGCGCACCTGGTGCTCGAGTACCAGGGCACGCCAGTCTCCGTGCTCGTGACCGGCGACGAAGCCGGAGCCGGGTGGTGGAACGGCACCTCCCCGCACCTGCAGGAGCACGCCGGCGGGTTCCGGTCGGAATCGTTCCACCGCGCCGGCTACGCCGTGGTCGTTGTCTCGGCGCTGCCCGAAGCGGGGCTCGACGATGTCGTGCGGGCGATGGCCGGTCCGGTATCGCGCGCCCTCGAGGGAGCGTGAGGGTCAGCGACTTGGGGCAGGAGGACGAGGCGTGCCGTCCGGTGCATGCACTGTTGGGCGTTCAGTCCGACCGGCGTATCATACGCTCAGGAGTTGTCCATGGACCTGCAATTTACCGCAGTGTTTCGCAAGGTTCCGGAGGGTTACGTCGGCTTTGTCGAGGAGGTTCCCGGCGCCAACACCCAGGGCGCCACGCTTGAGGAAGCCCGGACAAACCTGCGCGAGGCGGTCACCTTGGTCGTCGAAGCGAATCGGATGTTTGCACTGGAAGATGCCCCAGCCGGCGAGGTGATCCGGGAGCCGCTCAAGGTCACTGCGTGAAACGCCGCGATCTCCTTCGGCACCTGGAGCAACACGGGTGCGAGTTCCTGCGAGAAGGAGGCAGCCATACGGTCTACATCAACGGGCCGGCCAAGAAAGCCTCGACGATTCCCCGCCACAATGAAATCAACGACGACCTGGCGCGAAAGATCTGCAAGGATCTTCAGGTGCCGCGTCCAGACGCCTAACGCGGCGTTTCCGGAATGCCCGAGCTGCGCCGGATTTACCTCCGTAAGCTGGGCTGCCATCTGTATTACACCTTCGACGCAGACGAAGTCATCATTCGAGCCCTGTGGGGCGCTCGTCGCGGGCGCGGACCGACGTTCTGAATTGTCGTTTTCGTTCTGGTCTCGTCCGCCTACCAACCGCTGCTCACCCGCAGCGGCGTGATGAGCCTCTCGATGAACCCCGCCCGGCTAGCCGCTGGCGGGTCCAGCCGCTTGTCAGAGGTCGCGTGTCCCGGTCGGTCCCCTGCCGACCGCGGACCGAACCCGCTGAACAGCCTGCGAGCCCACGGCGGCACTCAGATAGAAAGTATCGATCGCGACGTCCACGTCCCATGCTTGGAGCTGTGACTCGCTCCCGCGATTGACGAACAGATGCACGCACACCGGCTCGCGCGGGAATTCTGCCAACGTGGCGACCAACCCTTCCAGTAGCCTCGCGTCATTAGGAAGCGTGAAGTCCTTTCCGACCGGCCGGCCGTGCTTAGCAAGGTACGCGCGGAGATGCACCCCGCTCGGCATGGCGAAGTACACTTCGGCGTCTGGCGGCAGGCACTCGGCGATTGCGCCGATCAGCTGTGCCCACGTAAAGGGGCCGTCCACCCCCGGGTCCAGCCGTGTTAGATGGCGTGTCGTCATTTGGCTATTCGAGTCGGTTCTGATGGAATCACTCCGTTCAAGCCGCGGGGATTCGGGTCGGCGTCCCCTGCGCCTTTGCCATGAGCGTCACCCAGCCGGTTGCGCATGGCCCCGATTCCCTCGACAACCGCCGTCGCGCCACCCATTCGTCGCTTGAACTCGCGCCCCGCGATTCGGCTGGCACCGGGAACATGTCCAGCCAGACTAGCGGCTGTCGTTCAGCGACCAGTTGTATTTCATGAACACGATCCGCGGCGTTCCGAGTCGTGCCTGCCGGGCGGCCTCGGCGGGGCCGTAGGTGGCGATGACGCCGAGGATCGCGCGCTCTCGGGCGTCGCGGGCGCCGGCGATGAGCGGCGCGTAGGCGGCGACGAAGTCCTCGGCGTACCATTTGAAGATGCTCGACACCCGGAACGTATTGCCGTCCACGACCAAGCCTTCGGTCGTTCCGAGATACCGCCGCGCCGCGGTATCGAGCTGTGCGCCGAGCCCGGCCGCCCGGTACGGTTCGGCGGCCAACGGCGGACAGCTCACCGACGCGCAGTTCAGCGCGAAGTGCACTCTCGCATCGGCGAAGCCGGCGCGCAGAATCTTGTGTTCGATCTCATCGAGCGTGACCCGCCGTCCCGCCGCCTGCCACGTCAGCTTCGTCCACGCGCCGTCGATCTGGCGGATGCTGTTGCGCGGCTGGAGGCTGAACCAGCCCGCCTGAATCGGGTAGTGATCGACAATCGCCCGCAGCGTGAAGGCGTTGTAGGCGTTAATCCAGAAGGCGATGCGCTCGTCGCGCGCCCAGCCGTTCTCCGCTCCTGCCTCGGCGGCGGCGAACTCCGCCACCGCGCGGTCGAGCGCGCCGCGGTCCGCCGTGAGCGCTTTGTAGTCGACGCGCGGCGGCCGCACATACCGGGTGAGAACGGCCCCATACGACGGATAGGCGTGATCGAAGCCGGCGGCGGTCAGTGCCAGCGGCACCGTCAGCGTCAGCGCGAGGGCAGCGGTCGCGAGTCGGGTCAGAGTCATCATGACGATTCCGGCAATTCGGAGCGCAGCGCGCGGCTCGCGGCGCGGGTCCCGATGAAGACGACCGCGAGCGTCGCGGCCAGCCCGGCGACGTAGAGCGCCGTCCTGGTGCCGCCGCCGCCATGCGCGGCCGAGGACAGCTCCGCCGCTGCCGGCGCGAGCGATCCCAGGTAGACGTAAAGCGCCGTTCCAGGCAACATGCCAATCGCCGACGCCAGGACGTAGTGGCCGAGCGAGACGCGCGTCAGGCTCAGGGCGTAATTGAGCACGTTGAACGGAAACAGCGGCGACAGCCGCAGCAGCATCACCAGCTTGAATCCTTCGCGGCCAATCGCGGCGTCGATCGCGCGGACCCGGGGAGAGTTGCCGACGGTTCGTTCGGCCCAGCCGCGCAGGAACGTCCGTCCCAGCAGGAAAGCGCAGGTCGCCCCCGCGACGCTGGCCGGCGACGCAATCGCCAGGCCCCACACCGGACCATACGCAAATCCCGCCGCCAGCGTCAGGATCGATCCGGGCAGCGCCGCCACCGTGCTGATGACGTAGGCGGCCACGAAGATGGCCACGCCGGTGGCGCCGGTGTGGCGGGCGCGCAGCGCCAGCGCGGTCGTCCAGTCGGCGACCGGCAGGAGCCAGGCCGCGACCGCGAGCGCCGCGACGATGGCAGCAGCGACGAGGAGGCGCGTCCAGGACATGTCAGCGTGCGGTCAGTCGATCGAGCAGGTCCATCTTGAAGCCGTCCGGCGGCTCCGAACAGTAGCGCGCGCGCGCCGGAGCGTCCGCGAACGTGTCGGAGACGAGCAGGTACGGTTTTGTCGCGGCCGTCGTCCCCTGGACGCCCGGTTCGGTGGCGTCATCCGCCAGCGTGCGGATCGCGATCGGCAGCGTCTCGCACCGGAAGCCGCGCGGCGCCGCCGCGTAGCCGACCGCCAGCGTATCAAAAGGATTGAAGCCGGTGACGGCCCAGAGGCGCCGCCACATCGTCAGCCAGCTGCGCGCCGGCGCGGCGAGGGAGCGGGCGGCGGGCGGTCCGCCGGCCAGCCGCTCGATGTCAGGCGCCTCGATCCAGACTTGCGATGAAATCTCGAACGGCGCGAGGACGAGGGGCACGCCCGACGACAGGATCACCTGGAAGGCAGTCGGGTCGAGCTCGAAGTTGAAGTCGCGGTGGCCCTTGCGGTTGGTCGTGCCGGTCGTGAATCGCTCGCCGGGCCGGCGCCCGGCGACGGCGATGATCCGGGTGATGCGCTCGACCAGCTCGGGATGGCGCTGAATGAGCGTCGCCACGTTGGTCGCCGGTCCGAGGGCGAGGATGGTCAGCGGCTCGCGGCCGACCGCCGCCGCCATCGCCCGCGATGCCGCCGTTTCGGTCCCGAGCTCCGTGGGTCCCGCCGCTCCGGCATACACGGGCAGCCGCGCAGGGCCGAACGCTCGCGTCAGACGCTCGGCAATCGGCACGCCGCGATCGAGCGGGGCGTTGCCAAAGACGACGGAGACGCCCCGGATCTCGAGCTCGGGG
>JANMWI010000039.1:0-2104 GCA_031393955.1 Acidobacteriota bacterium | reverse complement strand
GCGCGCCCCTCTGTCGGCCGGCCGTCACCCGTCCACGTGGGGCGGGTGGGGGTCCTCGGGCCTGGCCCTCCCGCCCCGGGCCCCCCCCCGGGGGTCCCGGGCGGCGGCCAGCCTCAGGAACGGGTGCTCCTCCGTGTCATCCGTGTCATCCGTGTGTTTCCGTGGCCTTTCCGAGAGTGTTCGCGGAGGTGGCATGAGCCGTCATGTCGGCCACCCGCAGGGACTCCGTCTGACGTTTTCGGTCTTATCTGAGGTATAATTACGGGTTCCCGCCCGGTGCCGCCGGGCGTCCAGAGACCATGCTTTTCGAACTCAGCAAGCTGCACGGCGGCCGCCAGCGCGTCGAGCGGACGTTCCAGCCGGCGGACTTCGAGCCGCAGGACCCCGACTACCGGGTGGTGACGCCGGTCTTTCTGGCGATTGACATCGAGCAGAAGGGCAGTGTCTATCGGGTCTACGGGTCGGTGCGGACCACGCTCGAGCTCGACTGTGGGCGCTGCCTGGATCCGTTTCCGTTGCCGGTCGAGTCGGCGTTCGACCTGCGATACGTGGCCAGGGCGGAGGACGGTGCGGCCGAGGCCGAGCGGGAAGTCACGGAAGACGATCTGGCGACGGCGTTCTTTGACGACGGCATGCTGGACGTGGCCGACTTGATGCGCGAGCAGTTCCAGCTCGCGCTGCCGATGAAGCCGTTGTGCGCGCCGTCGTGCCGCGGCCTCTGCTCCACATGCGGAGCGAATCTGAACCGCACCGAGTGCGGCTGCAACCCGGTGTGGGAGGACCCCCGGCTCGCGCCGCTCAAGGGGCTGCTCAACCGACAGAAGGAGAACTGACTCGTGCCGAATCCCAAACGCCGCCATTCCAAGACCCGGACGGCGAAGCGCCGCACCCACGACGCCCTGTCGCCCGTCCCGGTGGGCACCTGCCCGCAGTGCCGCGAGGCCAAGGCGCCCCACCAGGTCTGCGGCCACTGCGGCCACTACAAGGGGCGCCAGGTCCGGGCGGTCGACGAGGCCTGAACGGCCACGGGTCTGCGGGACTCTTCGTGGGTCCGGAAGTTTCGACCGTTCGCTGCTGACGGGCCTGCTCACGGTCGCCGGCCCCCGTTGACCCGACCCCCCCCACGGCCGCCAAGCACCCTGCAGCACCCCGTAGAATCCTGCTTTATGCGAATCGCCATCGACGCGATGGGCGGAGACGACGGGCCGAGCGGGATCGTCGACGGCGCGCTCGTCGCCGCCCGGCATCTGCAGGCCGGGCTGCTGATCGTCGGGCCCGGCGCGATCATCGAGCGGGAACTGGCCCGGCATCCGCGCGCGGCGTCGCTCGACGTCCGCATCCTCAATACGCTGGAAGCGATCGACATGGGCGAAGCGGCGGGCGTCGCGCTGCGCCGCAAACCGCGCGCCTCGATCCGGCTCGCGGCTGAAGCGGTGCGGGACGGCGATGCCGCGGCGCTCTTCAGCGCCGGCCATACAGGCGCGTCCGTGATGGCGGCGGTCGCGGCCTTTGGCCGGATGCCCGGCGTCGATCGGCCGGCCCTCGCGACCATCATCCCCACGGCCCGGACGCCGGCCGTGCTCCTCGATTCCGGCGCGACGGTCGAGTGCCGGCCCCAGCATCTCGTCCAGTTTGCGATCATGGGCGCCGCGTACGCCCGGCTGGCGCTCGGTTGCGAGTCGCCGCGCGTCGGACTGCTGTCGGTCGGTAGTGAGGAAGGCAAGGGGAACGAGCTGACCCGCGAGGCGCACCAGCTGCTCAAGAGCGCGCCGGTCAACTTCGTCGGCAACGTCGAGGGGCGTGACGTCTACGCCGGCGGCGCCGACGTGATTGTCTGCGACGGCTTCACCGGCAATGTCACGCTCAAGATCAGCGAGGGCCTGGTCGACACCATCGAGCAGCTGCTGCACGCCGAGCTGTCGTCGACGTTCGGGACGCGGGTCGGCTACCTGCTGTCGCGCCAGGCCTTCCGCCGCTTTCGCCGCCGCGTCGACGTCTCGGAATACGGCGGCGCGCCGCTGCTCGGCCTCAACGGCCTCTGCGTCGTCGGCCACGGCCGGTCGTCGCCGAAGGCGGTTCGCAACGCCGTGGCGATGGCGGCGCG
>JANMWI010000030.1:0-8149 GCA_031393955.1 Acidobacteriota bacterium | reverse complement strand
TCGACTGGACCCGGGTGCCTTTCATGCCGACGCAGGCGCCGACCGGGTCGACGTCGCGCTCGCGCGAGTAGACCGCCACTTTGGCGCGGTCGCCGGCCTCGCGGACGGCGCCGCGGATGACCACCGTCCCGTCGTAGATTTCCGGCACTTCCTGCTCGAACAGCTTGATGAGCAGGGCCGGGTCAGTCCGCGACAGCACGACCTGCGGGCCCTTGGCGCTGCGATTGACGCCCCGGACCACCGCCCGGACGCGGTCGCCGACGGTGTAGTTCTCGGCGCGCGACTGCTCCTTGCGCGGCAGCTGGCACTCGACCCGTCCAAGCTCGATGATGATGTCGCCGTTCTCGAACCGCTTGACGATGCCGCTGACGACCTCGCCGACGCGCTCGCTGTACTCGCCGTAGACGTTCTCGCGCTCGGCCTCGCGCACCTTCTGGAAGATGACCTGCTTGGCGGTCTGCGCCGCGATCCGCCCGAGGTCCTCGGTCGGCCGCGGGAACTCGATTTCCATGTCGACTTCCGCCTCGTCGCCGTACAGCTGCTGCGCCTCGCCGAGCGAAATCTGGGTCGCGGCGTCGGTCACTTCCTCGACGATCTTCTTGACCGCGTAGAGCTCGAGCTGGCCGCTGTCGGTGTTGAATCGCGCCCGCAGCGCCTCATTCTTGTAGCGCTTGCGCGCCGCCGCCTCGAGCGCGTCCTGCACGGCGCTGATGATGATTTCCGGCTCGACGCCCTTTTCCTTGGCGATCGCGTCGATCTGCTGCAGCAGCGGGTTCATGGTGGCCATGTCTCAATCTCTATCCGTCTTCAGGTGCCGCACCCGGCCGGGACGTCCGGCCCCGGCCGCCGCACACCAGCCGTTCTTCTTCAGAATTCCACTTCGAGGCGGCCGCGCTTGATGCGGTCGACAGGCACCCGATGCACCTTCCGCCCTTCCTGCAGGACCACGAGTCCGTCTTCGACGCCGGCGAGCCGCCCGGCAAACGCCGACTGTCCGTCGATCGGCGTCGCGGTCACGATCTTCGCCAGCCGCCCGGCAAAGCGCCGGTAGTCCGCCTCGTGCCGCAGCGGCCGATCCAGCCCCGGCGACGAAACTTCCAGCGTGTAGGCGCCGGTCAGCGCCGCCTCGCCAAGCTCGGCTTCCTCGACGTCGAGCAGCGCGCTCAGATCGTGACTGACGCGCTGGCAGTCGGCGACACCGATGCTTTCTTCGTCCCCGCCGGCGCCGCCGACAACTCCGGACCCGCCCGCCGCCTCGTTACGGGAGCCCTCGGACGTGCCCGCCACCGCCGACGAGGAAATCCCTGGATCCGGCCGGTCGATCACGACGCGCAGGACCATGCCGGCGGCCTCGCGGCGGAGCTGTACGTCGAAGATCTCGAGCCCGTAGCTTTTGGCGACACGTTCCGCCGCCTCGCGGACGCGTGCCAGTTCAGTCCGTGACGTCAGAACGCCCCTGAAACACAAAAAGTGGGCTGGAGGCCCACTCGGGTAACCTTACTCGAAGCTGCCACCCATAAATATAGCACACGGCGCAGGTTACTCGGCGCTTCGTCGGACCGTGATGCGGACCGTGGCGGTGGCCCGGACGAACTCAGCAGATGGCGACCGGCTGGGCAATCAGGTCGTAATTGCGGGCGCCGACGATGCGCGCGCGGATGAGCTGCCCGCGCGGGTAGTCAGCCGGGTCGCAGTCGGTCAGGAACACCACCGGATCGATGTCCGGCGCCTGGCCTTCGAGCCGGCCCTGCAGGACGAGGTCGTGCTCGGCCGACGGCCCGTCGACCAGCACGTGGACCTCGGTGCCAATCCGCTGCGTCTGCGCGCGCGCGACGATCTTCTTCTGCCGCGCCATCAGGGCGTTGCGCCGCCGGCGCTTGACCGGCGCTGGCACGTCGTCCTCAGCCGCGTAGGCGCGGGTGCCCTCCTCGTGGGAATAGGTGAAGACGCCGACGTGATCGAAGCCGGTGTCGGCGACGAAGCCGTCGAGCTCGGCGAACTCCGCGTCGGTTTCGCCGGGAAAGCCGACGATCAGCGTCGTCCGCAGCGCCACGCCCGGGACCCGGCGCCGGATGCGATCGAGCAGCGCCTGGTAGCTGGCGCGGTGGCCGGGCCGCCGCATCCGCTTCAGCACCGAGGCGGCCGCATGCTGCAGCGGCAGGTCGATGTAGCGGCAGACCTTCTCGCAGTCCGCCATCGCGTCGAGGACGTCGTCGGTGATCGTCGTCGGATAAAGGTAGAGCAGCCGGATCCAGCGCAACCCGTCGATGGTGTTGAGCTCGCGGAGCAGCCGGGCGAGCGCGCCGCGCTCGCCGCGGTCGATGCCGTAGAAAGTCGTGTCCTGCGAGATCAGCAGGAGCTCGCGGACGCCGCGCTCGGCCAGCGCGCGCGCCTCGCGGACGATCGACTCGGTGGTGCGGCTGCGATAGGCGCCGCGCAGCGTCGGAATGATGCAGAACGCACAGGTGTAATCGCAGCCTTCGGCGACCTTGATGTAGGCGAAGTGCGACGGCGTCGTCAGCAGCCGCGGCGTCTCGGCATCGTAAATGTAGGTCGGCGGCGACGGGCGGCGCTCGAGCGGCGGCGCGGCGAAGTCGGCGGCGCGGAACAGCGTCAGCGGCATGCTGCCGGCGGCGGGCGCGGCGCCGCCGCCGATCGCCGCGAGGATCTGCGGCACCTCGCCGGTGCCGAGGACGGCATCGATCTCCGGGATTTCCTGGCGCAGCTCGTCGCGATAGCGCTCGGCGAGGCAGCCGGTCACGACCAGCCGGCGGCAGCGGCCGTCACGCTTCTCGGCGGCCATCTCGAGGATCGCGTCAATCGACTCCTGCTTCGCCCGATCGATGAACGCGCAGGTGTTGACGACAATCACGTCGGCCTCCGCCGCGTCCGGGGTGACGACGTGTCCGGCGTCGCGGGCGATGCCGAGCATCACCTCGCCGTCGACGAGGTTCTTCGGACAGCCGAGCGACACGAAGCCAATCTTCATTACGGGTAGATCCTGTACAACATCCGCGGATAGGGAATCGCCTCGCGCAGATGGTCGATGCCGCAAATCCAGGTGACGACGCGCTCGATGCCCATGCCGAAGCCGCCGTGCGGCACGCTGCCGAAGCGGCGCAGGTCGAGATACCAGTCGAACGCCTCTTTCGGCAGCCCGTGCTCCTCGATGCGGCGGAGCAGCAGCTCGCCGTCGTCGATCCGTTCGCCGCCGCCGATGATCTCGCCGTAGCCCTCGGGGGCGAGCATGTCGACGCACAGCGCCAGTTCCGGCCGCGCCGGATCGGGTTTCATGTAGAACGCCTTGACCGCCGACGGATAGCGATGGACCAGCACCGGCCGGTCGAACTGTTCCGAGATCGCGGTCTCGTCCGGCGCGCCGAAGTCGCCGCCCCATTCGAACGGCAGCCCCTTCGCCGCCAGCAGCTTCGCCGCGTCGTCGTAGGCGAGCCGCGGGAACGGCGCCTGGACGTTGGCGAGCGGCGCGGTGTCGCGCTCGAGGACCTTGAGCTCCGGCTGGCGCCGTTCGAGGACGCGGGCGACGACCGAGACGACCAGCGCCTCGGCGAGGTCCATCACGTCGTCGAGCGTCGCATAGGCCATCTCCGGCTCGACCATCCAGAACTCGGTGAGATGGCGGCGGGTCTTCGATTTCTCGGCGCGGAAGGTCGGCCCGAAGCAGTAGACACGGCCGAGCGCCATCGCGTTGGCCTCGTTGTAGAGCTGGCCGCTCTGCGTCAGGTAGGCGGTCTCGTCGTCGAAGTACTTGACCGGGAACAACGTCGTCGTCCCCTCGCAGGCCGCCGGCGTGAAGATCGGCGTGTCGGCGAGGATGAAGCCGCGGTCGTTGAAGAAGTCGCGGACCGCGTTGATCACTTCGTGGCGGATCCGGAGGATCGCCTGCTGGCGCGGCGCACGAATCCAGAGGTGGCGGCGATCCATCAGGAAGTCGACGCCGTGCTCCTTCGGAGAGATCGGATAATCGTGCGACTCCGAGACGACCTGCAGCGCGGTGACGTCGAGTTCGTAGCCGCCGGGGGCGCGGGCGTCGGCGCGGACGGTGCCGTCGACGATGATCGCGCTTTCCTGGGCGAGGTGATCGGCCTGGCGGAAAGCGTCCTCGCCGACCGCCTGTTTCACCATCACGCACTGGATGAAGCCGGTGCCGTCGCGCAGCGTCAGGAAGTGAATCTTGCCGCTCGAGCGGCGGTTGTGCAGCCAGCCCTTGAGCGTGACGGCCTGTCCGTCCCGGGCGGCGATGTCCTGGATGTAAGCGGTCATGGATGTGCCAGTGTGCGCTCGAACCGCTCCCGCGCCTGCCGGGCGGCGGCGAGGACGGCCGCCGGCTGGCCGGCCCCGGCCAGCTCCAGCAGATAGGTGCCTTCGAAACCGATTTTCTGCAGCGTCATCAGCGCCACGTCCCAGTTGATGGTGCCGAGAAACGGCGCCAGGTGATCGTCGGTGCGGCCGCGGTTGTCGTGGACGTGCGTGGCGATCAGGTGCTCGGCCGAGATCTCGACGGCGTCGGCGACGTCGCCGAGCAGGTGGGCGTGCCCGAAGTCGAGGCAGATGCCGGCGCTCGGCGCCTCGAGGTCGCGCTCGAGCAGCGTCACCAGCGCCGCCGGCGTCGAGAGCTCGTTCGGGATCACCTCGAAGGCGACGCGCACGCCGAGCGGCGCCGCCAGCCGGCAGATTGCCGCGGCGCTCTCGGCCGCCGCGCCGCGGCCGTTGTCGCCGGGACCGCTGCCGGCCGACGGCCGGCCGAGGTGGACGACCAGGACGTCGAACGGGATCTGCCGGGCCAGCTCGAGCGCCAGGCCAGCTTCGTGCACCGCCGCCCGCCGCGCCGTGCTGTCGGCGGCAGCGTTCGAGAGCGTCTGCTCCGAGTGGTCCGCGTCCATCCGGAAGGCGATCGGCGCGTGGACGCTGTTGAGCCGCAGCCCGGTGGCGGCAAGCCAGCCCGACAACGCCGACACCGCCTGGGAGTCGTGATAATCGAAGTGGCTGCGCGTCGCGAACAGCTCGACGGCGTCGAACCCGGCGCCGGCAATGGCGTCGAGGTGGGCCCGCTCGAGCCGCGCGTCGTGGAACAGATGTGTCGAGATCCCGAACCGCATACGATCTGGAACGGCCTTTCCGCTGTCGGTAAACTCCTGATTGTACCCTACCTGAACTCCTCGACGTGGGCGCCAAGCAGCTCCCGCATCCGGCCGTATTCCGGCAGGTTCTCGAGATTGTCCCGGACATAGCGCAGGGTGCGCGGAATGTACTGGATGTAGACCGGGTTGCGGCGGGCGGTCGTCTGGTAGCCGAAGGTGCCGAGCGCCTTGAGGTTGCGCTGCAGCGCCATCACGTCGAAGCGGCGCCGGAACGCGCTCTGCTCGCCGCTCTGCCCCTTGAGGGCGAGGAAGTAGGCAATCAGCTCGCTGACGGTCTGCTCCGGGAGGTCGACGTACGAGTCGCGCAGCAGCGACACCAGATCGTAGGTATCCGGTCCCATCCGCGCGTCCTGGAAGTCGATGATGTACAGCCGTCCGGCGTGGAGCATCAGGTTGCGGCTGTGGTAGTCGCGGTGGCACAGCACGCGCGGCTCGGCGGCGAGCGCCCTGGTGACGGCGGCAAACTCCGCCTGCAGGGCCTCGCGCGCCGCGGCCGACATCACGATGCCGCGGTAGGCCTCGATGAAGTGCTTGATGAAGAAGTCGAGCTCCCAGGTCAGCTTGTCGACATCGAAGGCGACGCCGTACGGCAGGTACTCGGGTGACGCCAGTTCGGCGCCGCGGCGCTGCAGGGTCGCGATCAGCGCGACCGCCTCGCGGTAGAGCGCGGCGTGTTCTTCGGCGGTGGCGGCGCCGAGGTGGGCCTGAAGCGTGACGTCGCCCAGATCTTCGAGCGCCAGCACGCCGAGGTCGTCGGCGTGGCCGAGCAGTGCCGGAATCGGCACCGGCATGCGCGACAACAGCCGGGCGACGTTGACGAACGGCAGCGCGTCGTAGTCGAAGGCGGCGGAGTACAGGGACAGGACCACCGAAGGGGCCGCCGGCATCAGGACGCGGAAGTAGCGGCGATCCGACGCATCACCGGTCAGCGGCACGACCCGCGGCGACATCGCCGCCAGGTCGCTGCGCTTCAGGTAGCCGTCGATCCGCTCGCGGGCGCCGGTCGCGTCGGCTTGTCGTTTGTCGATCATGCTCTTGTCTGTTCCTGCGCCGCCGGCCACGGCGCTAGTCGAGCGGCGCCAGCAGGAGGCCGCCGTCGATGCGCTCAGTCGGGCGCGGCTCGCGGCCGGCCGCCGGCACGATCGCGCAGCGCTCGTAATGCGAGCCGTCCGGAATCCGTACCCCATCGCCGATCACGCACTCGACGAGCGTGGCGTGGGCACCAACCGTTACATCATCCCATACGGCGGTGTCGCGCAGCCGGGCCGTCGGCGCGATCTCGACGCCGCGGCGCGACACCCGCTGGTCGCCTTCCAGCCGAGCCAGCCCGGTCGAGGTTCGCAGATAGTCGGCCGGGGTGCCGATGTCCTGGAACCGGGCGTCGCAGACGAACGCCGCGATGCTCGACGGCCGCGCCTCGATCAGCCGCGGATAGAGGGCGTTGACCGATTCGGCCGGCACGCCGTCGGGCAGCGCAGCGAACACGTCCGGGTCGGCGAACTGGATGCCGACGAAGTGATGGCTGCGGCGCGCCTGCCCGGCGCGGGTGAAGCCGGTCACCCAGCCGCGGGCGTCGACCGTCACGCCGCCGTACTTATCCGGCGACGGGTTGGGGATGAGCGCCATGGTGACGAGTGCGCCGGCGTCCCGATGCCGCCGCGCCATCGCCTCGAGATCGACGTCGGTCAGCGTATCGCCGTTGACAATCAGGAACGGACCGGGCCGGTCGGCGAGCAGTGGCAGCGCGTGGCGTGGCCCGCCGGCGGAGCCGAGCACCGGCTGTTCCCACGAGTAGCGCACGCGCGCGCCGAGGTCCGAGCCGTCGCCGACCGACGCCGTAATCGTCTCCGGATGGTGATGCAGGTTCAGTACGAGATCGTCGAATCCGCCGGCGACCAGCCAGCGCACGACCCGGCGGGCGAGCGTCTCGCCGTTGACCGGCACGGCCGCCTTGGCCCGCAGGTAGGTGAGCGGCCGCAGCCGCGTGCCGAGACCGGCCGTCAAGACGAGCGCGCTCGGCGTCATGCGCCGGGCTCGAACACCATGTCGGACCCGCTCAGCCCCAGCGCCGCCTGATGCGCGAGGAAGATGCCGCGGTAGGAGTCGACGATGTAGTCCGCCGTGGTCCGGCCGAGTGCCGCGGCCGCCGCGGCAATGCCGGCCTCGCTGCCTTCGATCTCGACATATACGCCGACCGGGGTGTCGTCGATCGCGATGACAACGTCGCCGAGCGAGAATTCTTCGCGGTACTTCTCGTAACGGAACCAGACCCGCAGGCCGAGCGCCGCGAACACCCGGAACAGCACTCCGGCATCGCCGACCACCGTTTCGAGCTCCTCCCGGACTTTCATCAGCGACGGCTGCACCGGGCCCTTGAACGTGACGCGGCTGGTCTCCGCCTCGCTGCGGATGCGCAGCGTGATGCCGCTGGCGCCGAGTGTCGCCTCCGGGGTGTCGAGCAGGGCATCATGCTGGAGGCGGCGGCCGCGCAGCGGCGCGGCACCGACCGCGGCCACGGCCCGCCGCGCCTCGGCGGCGGAGCCGAAGCGCAGCTTGATCTCGCGCTCGAGCGGGGTCTCAGCCATCAGATCGCCACCGGCCGCGCCGCCGCGCGCCACAGCCAGCGCCGGACCGCCACATACATCACGAAGCATTCGACCGCGAAGGCGGGGAAGCCGCCGTAGCCGGCGAGCGGCATCTCGAACAGCTTGACGTCCGGCGGCACCGGCACGTTGTAGATCCACTTGCTGCCGCCCCAGTAATTCCAGAACTCCCAGAACAGCCCGCAGACGAGGCCGGCAATCAGCAGGTTCGTCAGCCGGCCGGTGCGGCCGCGCCGCCAGTCGCCGAGCAGCGACTCGGCGCCCGCCCGGGCGTTGAGGGGATCGAGCAGGAAAATGAAGCCGAGCCACACCGGCGCCGCCATATACGGCGCCGCCCGCGTATGCCGGAGCGCGAGCGGAACGGCGAGCATCAGCGCGCCGGCGCCG
>JANMWI010000013.1:0-4932 GCA_031393955.1 Acidobacteriota bacterium | reverse complement strand
CGCCGTCGAGCCGGCATTACGGGGATAGATCGTCGCGTCGTTCTTGAGCGCGCCCGGCGACTGCGCCAGGAAGCCCGACCGGGATAGCATGATCTGATCGATCGACAGCCCGTCCTCGCGCGTCTGGATGCGGATCGTGTGGCTGCCGCTCGTCGTGAAGGTGACGTTCGCCCCCAGCACGTTCACACCGTAGCCGTTGTCCTGCCAGCCCCAGCCCGAAACACGGCAGCCGGAGCAGTCCTCGAGGTTCATTTCCGCCGCCGCCGTCGTGCCGATCGCATAGGCCGGCACGTCCGAGAACTGCACGAACACCGAATCGTTGATATAGCTGTCGCCGTCGGCCCTGCCGCGCACCCACAGGTGATAGGGCACGTCGGCGGGGGCGGCAAACGTCAGCTCGAAATAATCAACCGGCGCAGCCAGCGCCGTGGTCCGCTTGGCGGCTCCGGCATTGGGGTTGCGCAGGCGCGCGCCGCCGGCGGCGGTCGCGTCGGCCTCGCGCTGCCAGCGGCCGAAGATGCTGGCCGCGCCGGCATCCGCGGCATAGAGGACGATGTCGCCGGCGCCGGCGGCGGCGTTCGACACCACCACGGAGACGGGGCTGGACGTGGCGACATTGCCGGCCGCATCCGAGGCGCGCGCCTCGAGCGTGTGGCTGCCGTTCGGCACCGTCGTCGAGTCCCAGCTGAAGCTGTACGGGGCGGTGCTGTCGTGGCCGACCGACGCGCCGTCAACCAGCAGCTCGGTGTCGACGACGCCGGCGTTATCGGTCGCCGTGACCGTCACTGCGGCATTGCCGCGGACGGGCTGCCCCTCGACCGGCGCGGTGATCGAAACCGCCGGCAGGGTCATGTCGGGGGGTGGCGTGCAGCGCGCCAGCGACACGGTGTCGAACACCGTGCCGGTATCTCCGACCGCGCTGACCTCGAGGGTGCACTCCGTCGCCGCGCCGCGCAGGTAATGGAACCGGCTCGCCGACGCCGCCGTGTAAGCGGCGGTGCCGTTCGGATAGAGGGGCGCCCCGCCGCCGCCGGTGACGATGTAGGTGACGCCGGCCGGATCGGCAGCGCCGCCGCGCAGCGCGATGGTGCGTTCGTAGTCGTGCTCGTGGCCGCCGACGACCAGCTGCACGCCGTAGCGTTCGAAGACCGGCGAGAACGCGGCGCGGACATCGAGCGCCGAGCCATGCTCGCCGCCCGAGCTGTACGGCGGGCGGTGCAGGACGGCGATCTTCCACGGCTGCGACGTCGCCGCGAGGTCGGCGTCGAGCCACGCGACCTGCGCCGACTGCCGCGCTGGATCGAGGAAGGCGAACTCGGTGTCGAGCGCGACGACGTGCACCGGGCCGTAGTCGAAGCTGTAGTAGCGCTCGGCATGGTCCGGGTAGGTCGTGCTCGCGCCGTTGGTGGGGAGCACGAACAGGCCGAGGTACGGAACGCCGTTGCCGTTGTCCGGCCGGCTGTCGTGGTTGCCGTTGACCGGGAAGACCGGCCGCGCGCGCAGCCAGCTGGCGTAGGGAGTAAAGAACCAGTCGCTGGTCGACTGGAACGTCGCGGTGCCGTTGCCGTCGCCGGCCCCGTACGCGACGTCGCCGGCGTGCAGCGCGAGATCGAAGCTTTCCCCCTGAATGAGCCCGGCAATCTGCGCCTGCGCCGGTGAACCGGTGCCGCTGTCGCCCAAGGCGACAAATGACATCGAACCGGTGCCCTTCGCCGGGGCGGTGCGGAAGGTATCGACAACGCCGTTGACGTCAATGCCGTTCACCAGGATGTCGTACTGGTAGGTGGTTCCGGGCGTCAGGCCGGCGATCGTCGCGACCTGCTGGTAGTAGTCGGCGGCCAGTCCGGTGGTGGCGGCGGCAAAGCGCGTGCTCTGAGCCGGCACGGCCACCTGCGGTGCGCCGGGGATCCCGTAGCGCACTTCGGCGGGGCCGCCCTCGCGGCTCGCCCAGACGACAACCGCGCCGGTCGCCGAGACCTGCTGCAGGTACGGTCCGCGCACGAGCGTCGCGGTTGGCGCCGGCGGTGCCACACCGTCGGTCGTGAAGCTCCAGGTCGAGCTCGTCCGCGTCTGCTGCGCCATCGTCCGGCTGACGACCTTCCAGTAGTAGGTCGTGCCGGAGACGAGCGGCGCGGCGGCGGTGTAGCTCTGCATCTGGGTCGTGGACTCGCTCGGTCCGAGGGCCAGATTCGAGGCGACCATCGGCAGGTTGCCCGGATCGGTGCCGAGGTAGACATCGTAGAGGTGCGCCCACGGTCCGCCGTACCAGCGCAGCGTCAGCGGACCCGCCGCCGGCACGCCGGTCGTCAGGGTGACGGGCGACGGCGTGGCGGGCTTGTCCGGCGGCAGCGGGACGAACGGCTCGTTCTCGACGACGCCGCTCGAGCCGGTCCACTTGCGCTCGAACTGGCTCACGAACCAGTCGAAGATCGCCGGGTCGGCCGAGAACATGTTGTGTTCTTCCTGCGATTCGCCGGACGGGCTCGACCAGTTGGACGACCCGAATATCGTCGTTTTCAGGCCATAGAGCAGGACCGACTTCTGGTGGTTGAGACCGGCATGCTTGCGCTGCATGACCTCGACGCCGGCCATGTAGAGCCGGTCGACGTTCCAGGAGTGCCACAACCGGTTGACGTCGCGATACTGCTGCGGCTCGGTGATCAGCCGGACCTTCACGCCGCGCCCCCGGGCCGCGATCATCGCGTCGCTGTGGCGGCGGTCGGTGATGCGATACATGATCACGTCGATCTGCTGCGTCTCCCTGCTGTAGCGGCCGAGCGCGCGGTTCACGTACGACTCGGCCGGCACGAAGTTGAGCTGCGCATCCTTGGGAAACGTGCCGTAGGCGCGCGTCCGGACCGCCGGCGCGTTGGCGTAGTCCCGATAGGCCGAGGTGTTGGTCCAGAGGTCGTCGTACTTCGTGCGGAAGCTGTCGACGATCGAACCGTCGGCGCTGAAGAGGATCGACTCGTCGGTGTAGTTGGTGTAGATCGGCGTGCCGGGCGACGGCAGCCACGCGTCGGCACTGTAATTGGCGCCGCTGAATTCGACCGTCCCCTGGCCGGCGAACAGCATCATCTTCCAGTGCAGGATGCCGCCGGTATAGCGCTCCCGCATCGGGATGCCGGCGTTCTTCAGCTCGAGCAGCCGCTCGGCGTTGTATTTGTTGGTGGCGTTGGCGCGGCTGTCGACCAGCACCCTGACCGGCACCCCGGCCTTGAAGCGGTTGATCAGCTCGGCCGTGTAGCGCGCGTCTTCCATGAACCAGAACGCGACATCGATGCCGGTCTTCTCGGCGCGGATGTAGTTGACGAGGATCGAGCGGCAATCCTCGGCGCCGGGATCGCAGAGACGGTTCTGGGCCTGCGCGGCGGTGCCGGCGCAGACAGACAGCAAGAGAGACGCGACCGCCACTCGGGCGGCCCGCCGGAGTCGAATATGCAAAATTATCCCTTTGATGGCCGGAGGTGAAGATCTATCGTCGCCTGCCTGGGCAATCCGTTTCAAGCTGATGCGGAAATAGTGGGATAGAAACGTCGAAAGGGTGGGAGAGCGGGAGCGGCGCTGGCGCGCCGCTCCCCACGTGGACCGCGGCTAGTAGCGGTAATGCTCGGGCTTGTAGGGGCCGTCGGCATCCACGTTCAAGTAGGCAGCCTGTTCCGCGGTCAGGCGGGTCAGCTTCACGCCGATCTTTTCCAGGTGCAGCCGGGCCACTTCCTCGTCCAGCTTCTTGGGCAGGATGTAGACCTTCTTCTCGTACGCGTCCTTGTTGGCCCACAGGTCGATCTGCGCCAGCGTCTGGTTCGAGAACGAATTGGACATGACGAAGCTCGGGTGGCCGGTGGCGCAGCCGAGGTTGACCAGGCGGCCTTCGGCAAGCAGGAACATCGCGCGGCCATTGGCGAAGGTGTACTTGTCGACCTGCGGCTTGATGTTGAGCTTCACCGCGCCGCTCTCGTTCAACTTGTCGACCTGGATCTCGTTGTCGAAGTGGCCGATGTTGCAGACGATGGCCTGGTCTTTCATGGCGTGCATGTGCTCGAGCGTCAGCACGTCCTTGTTGCCGGTGGTGGTGACATAGATGTCGCCCACGCCCAGGGTGGACTCGACGGTGTTGACCTCGAAGCCTTCCATCGCCGCCTGCAGGGCGTTGATCGGATCGATTTCGGTGACCACCACGCGGGCGCCGTAGGCGCGCAGAGAATGGGCTGAACCCTTGCCGACGTCGCCATAGCCGCAGACCACGGCCAGCTTGCCGGCCAGCATCACGTCCATCGCGCGCTTCAGGCCGTCGGCCAGCGACTCGCGGCAGCCGTAGAGGTTGTCGAACTTGCTCTTGGTGACGGAGTCGTTGACGTTGAGGGCGGGCACCAACAGCGTGCCGGCTTCCAGCATCTGGTACAGGCGGTGCACGCCGGTGGTCGTTTCTTCCGACACACCGCGCCAATCCTTGACGACCTGCGTCCAGAAACCCGGGCGCTCGCGCGCAACGCGTTTCAGCAGATTCTTGATGACCTGCTCTTCGTGCGAACCGGACGGGGTGTTGACCCAGTCGCTGCCGTTCTCGAGCTCGAAGCCTTTGTGGATCAGCAGGGTGACGTCACCGCCGTCGTCCACAACGAGTTCCGGGCCCTTGCCGCCCGGGAAGGTCACGGCTTCCAGCGTGCAGTCCCAATACTCTTCCAGGCTCTCGCCCTTCCAGGCGTACACCGGGGTGCCGGTAACAGCGATGGCCGCGGCGGCGTGGTCCTGGGTGCTGAAGATATTGCAGCTGGCCCAGCGCACGTCGGCGCCGACATCCTTCAGGGTTTCGATCAGCACGGCGGTCTGGATGGTCATGTGCAGCGAACCGGTCACGCGCACGCCCTTCAGCGGCTTGGCGGTGGCGTACTTGCGGCGGATGGACATCAGGCCAGGCATTTCTTCCTGGGC
>JANMWI010000004.1:0-62727 GCA_031393955.1 Acidobacteriota bacterium | reverse complement strand
CGGAGAGATGTCCGAGTGGTTGAAGGAGCACGCTTGGAAAGCGTGTGTAGGGGAAACTCTACCGTGGGTTCGAATCCCACTCTCTCCGCCATCCTTCGCTCGCGCCCACTCACGCCTGCGCGAACTCCGGCTCGGCTCGGCATGCCGATGAAGCCCCCGCTGGCAGAAGATCATCGCTGACCGCTGGTTACGCTCGCGACCGGCCGCGTCGAGAACGCGACGCGGGTGAACAGCTCGGGGATATGTGAATCCCAGACGCCATGCGGACTCCAGGCCCAGCCGCCGGGATCCTTTGCCGGCGGCGCCTCCTTGTACTGATTGAAGCGCGAGAAGTCCATCGCCCAGACGTCGCCGTCGCGCGGCGGCAGCGAGCGGCGGTCCGGCATCGCCAGCGGCTCAAGCGACCGCCACGGAATGCGCAGCTCCGCGGTCCAGCCCCGATCGCGATCGCGGTTGTCGTTGATCGTCCCGTCGACGTGCACCGCCGTAGCCAGGCCGGGCATGTCCCAGTTCCAGTAGCCGATCCGCGGGCCGCGCGGGTGGGCCTTGAAGCCGACGCCGTTGAAGGGTCTGACCCCGTCGCGGGCGCGGTCGAACTCGGGCCGGCGCGCGTAGCCGGCCGAATCGAACGCCTGCTCCCAGATGAAGAACACCTCGTAGATGGTGCCCAGGGCATTGATCTCGAACTCGTAGTAGGCGTCCTTTCCGGCGACGAACAGCTCGACGTCGTTGTCCTGGTAGATCGGCGCGTCGCGCTCGGTCAGCTTCGCCTCGACGAACGGCTCCTCGACCCAGTAGCCGACGTAGAGATAGGTGTCGTCCCACAGGACCGCGGCGCGCGTGTCGTGGATCCCCGGACGGCCACCGATCAGATCGGCGAATCGCGGCGAACGCTCGGCGCCACGCCAGCTGGCCTCGTCCAATCGGCCGTCGAGAGTCATGGGAGACGAGACCCGGCGCGCGGTGTAACGCGCGATACGCGCTTCCGGCCAGGGAAAGCGCCACGCCTGCGCGAGCAGCGGCACCGCGCTGCAGGCGAGGAGCGCCGCCACCAGACCCCGCCCGCAGCGCAGCGTCCGAGCCGTTCCCCGCCTCCGCTCCAGGAAGCGCCCGGCGCTCGGCATTGGCCGTGTTGTCATGATCGGCAGCTTACCCCGCGGCAGGACTCCCGGCGGGCGGCGGCTCCGGCCAACAGGCGTCAATCAATTTCCCGGGCGTCATGTCGCCCCCTGACCCGGCATACAATGCCCCCATCACAGCGACCTGCCGGCGGAGGCGAATCGAATGACCTCACAACGAATGCTCGTGACCATGGCCGCGGTCGCAGCCGCGCTGACGGCCGGACACGGCACCGGCATTGCCGCGCGGCAGGACGCGCCACCGGCGCTCGGCACCAGCGCCAGCCTCAACGGACTGCTCTTATCCACACTGGTCTTCCTCGCAGCCGACGCCGACAAGGACGGCGTCGTCTCCCGCGACGAGCTGACGGCCGCCGCTGACCGGTGGTTCGCCGCCGCCGATGCGGCGAAGACCGGCTCGGTCACGCGCGAGCAGCTGACCGCAGCGCTCGATACGGCGATCCCGGCGTCGGGGCTCGCCGCCGCGTTCAACATGGGCGGACCAGGCGGCCAGCCACAGACGCCGCAGCCGGCGACTGTCGAGGCGATGATGGCGGCGCTCCCCGACCGCGCCCCCGCCCGTCCGCTGCACCCGCGGAAGGTCCTGGTCCTGGCGAAAGCGGCCGGCTTCGTCCACTCGTCGATTCCGCTCGCGGCACAGACCATCGAGGCGCTCGGCACGAAGACCGGCGCGTGGTCGACGACGATCTCCTACGACGCGGCGGCCATCGCCGCCGACAACCTCAAGCCGTACGACGCGGTGTTCCTCGCCAGCACGACCGGCGCCTTCCTGGACGACCCGGCCGACGCCGCGGAGACGGCATCGCGGCGGCAGGCGCTGCTCGACTTCGTCCGCGGCGGCAAGGGGCTGGCCGGCATCCACGCGGCCAGCGATTCGTATCACCAGGACAGCGCGCCGCCCGCAGCCGGCGGCGGCATCGCCAGCATCGTCGGTTCGTTCTCCGCCGGCGCAACGCTCGCGCCGGTGATGATGAACCAGGGAGACCGCAACGGCGATCGGCAGCTCAATCGCGGCGAGATCGACGCGCTCATGGACGCGTGGTTCAAGACGATGGATCAGGGGAAGACCGGCCGGCTGACGCAATCGGACGTCGCGTTCCTGGCGCTGATGATTCCCCAGCCGGCGGCCGCCCCGGCGATGGCGCAAGGGCCAGACACCCAGGTTGGCACCTGGCCCGATTTCAACCGGACGATCGGCGGCTACTTCAAGTTCCACTGGCTCGACCCGCAGAAGATCACCGTGAAGATCGACGATCCGGCGAGTCCGCTGACGGCGATGTTCAATGGGCATGAGTTCGACGTCCGCGACGAAATCTACACGATGGGCGTCAAGTCGTGGTCGCGGGACAACGTCCGCGTGCTGACGAGCATCGACTACGGGAAGATGAGCACGGCGGACCGGGCGCTCGAAGAACACCCACGCGCCGATCACGACTACGGACTGAGCTGGATCCGCCGCGAAGGCCAGGGGCGCGTTTTCTACGAGGCGCTCGGCCACAGCGAGCGGATCTACGCCAACCGGCCACTGCTCGGGCACCTCCTCGCCGGGATGCAATACGTGCTCGGCGATCTGAAGGCCGAGGACACACCGACCAAGCGCTGAAGCGGTATACGCTCCATGCGCCGCCGAGTCATCGGGACGGTATTGTCCACCATATCCGCGACGCCGCGGAGGGCGACGGCCAACATGTCGACGGCAAGACGACCGAGTCGGCGCTCGACTGGAAGAAGGAGAAGGGGACCGTCATGCTAATCCTGTTGATTGTCGTCGTGGTGCTTCTCTTTGGTGGCGGCGGAGGCTATTACTACGGCCGGGGTGCCGGGTGGGGTGGGCCGCACTACGGGGGCGGCCTGCTTGGCCTGGTGTTGATTATCCTGTTGATCCTCTGGCTCACCGGCAACATGGGCGGTGGCATGATGATGCGATAGACGTTCGGCCGCGAGCAGCGATCCGCCGTTCCTGGCGAGTGCGAGAAGGCCCATATGGCTGACGACAAGACGCCGACTGAGTTGAACCGTGTGACGGCTGAGAAGGGGCGGAAGGAGGCCGAGGATCTCCGGGAGGAAGCCGATCACGAGCGTGGCAGTGCCGAAGAGCACCGCGAGGTGGCGGAATCGTCGAGGACGACGGCAGAACGGGGTCGAGTGCTCGGCGAGGAGGCCAGAACGCTTCGTGAGCAATATCGCGAGGAGATGGAGTCCATACGACAGGAGCGGGAGGCGCTCCGGCGCGCTGCCGAGGAGGCGCGACTGGCAGCGGAGGACGCTCGCGACGCGACGATTGCGGCAGTCGCTGCCACCGCTGACGCGCTCAGCGCGAACCTGGCGCAAATGCAGTTCCTGGAAGACGCGCGAAACACCCTCAGACAATTGCAGGCGACGAAACCAGGCGACGTTCACTAGGATGAACAAAGCGCTCGCCCGCCGTTTCGCATGTGCTGCCGCGGCGGTGCTGCTCGCGGCCAGCCTTTCCGCGCAGGCCGGAGCCGAGCACTGGGTCGCGACGTGGGCCACCTCGCAGACGCTCGTGCGCGGGGCGGGTCTCGGCGCGGGGCGCGGCAGGGGCGGCACGCCTCCCCCGCCGGCCGCCGCCACTCCGGCAACGCCACCGCCGGCATCTCCTGCGCCCGCGTCACCGTTTCCCGGACGGCGGTTTCCGATTCCGCCGATCCTGCCGTCGCTCGACAACCAGACGGTGCGGATGGTCGTGCGCAGCAGCGTCGGCGGACGCCAGGTGCGCGTGCGTCTCTCGAACGCCTTCTCCGCCGCGACAGTCACCATCGGCGCCGCGGCAATCGCGCGGAGCCGTGGGGGCGCGGCGATTGCGGCCTCGTCGAGCCGCGCGCTGACCTTCGGCGGCCGGGCCTCCGCACCGATCTACGCCGGGCAGACGTTAATCAGCGATCCGGTCGAGCTCCCAGTCCCGCCGCTCACGGATCTGGTCGTCAGCCTGTATCTGCCGGCGGAGGTGGAGTCGCCGACCAACCACCTGTTCGGCCTGCGGACGACCTACGTCGGCGCCGGCAATCTGACGACCGCCGCCGACATCGCCGCACCGGTCACGACAACGGAGTCGTACTACTGGCTGGCCGGCGTCGACGTCCTGGCACCAGCGCGGACCGCTACGATCGTCGCGTTCGGCGACTCGATCACCGACGGCGATCAGTCGACGCCGAACAGGCTGGCCGCGTGGCCCACCCGTCTGGCGGAACGCCTCCAGGCCAATCGCGCCACTTCTCACCTCGCCGTCGTCAATGCCGGCATCTCCGGGAATCGGATCCTCGGCGATAACGGCGGCGGACTGGCGCGACTGGTGAACGACGTCATCGCCCAGCCGGGCATCAGCTGGATCATCCTGCTCGAAGGCATCAACGACATCACCGCCGGGATCCGCCAGCAGACGGCCGCGCCGCCGTTCACCGCGGATGCCCTGATCGCGGCGTACCGCCAGGTGGTCGCGCAGGCCCACCTGCGCGGCATTCGCGTCGCGGGCGCGACGCTGACGCCGTGTCGCGGATCGAGCGCCTACAGCGACGCCGGCGAGACGGTTCGCGCCGCCGCGAACGAGTGGATTCGACACAGCGGGGAGCTCGATGCGGTGATTGATTTCGATCGTGCCGTTCGCGACCCGGCCGACGCCGCCCGGTTCCGGGTCGAGGCCGACTCACCGGACCTGCTCCACCCCGGCGACGCCGGCTACCGGATGATGGCCGACGCGATCGATCTCGCGATCTTCACGAAGGACCCGGCCGGCAGATAGCCGGCCGGCGCCAGCCTTTAACTGAAACTCCCGCCCTGCGGCGGTCCGGCCAACGACGGGACCGGCCCGAGCAATCCTGCCTTCGCGCGGTACAAGCGTAACTATGTCAATTAATTACAACGTTCTTCGGAGACGCTCCGCACATGGGAGTTGACAGCGTTATGGTGTTGTAGTTAACTACAACACATTGCATTTCGCGATCGAGCAAGGAGCGAAACATGAAACCCTTCCGTCCGGTGCTGTTCGTGCTGTTGATGTCACTCCCGACCCTGGCCCATGCGCAATCGGACGCGCACATGACCGCGGCCACAGCCGTCTCGTCCGACGCGCAAAAAGCATTCGACAAGCTGAAGACGCTGGCCGGTTCGTGGGTCGGCCGCCTGACCACGTTCCCGACGGATCCGAACGTCAGCGGCAACTTCGCCCAGTTCTCGCTGCGCGTGACGTCGCTCGGCAACGCGTTCGTTCACGAGATGTCGATCTCGGGACGCGCCGACCATCCGGTGACGATGTTCTATCGCGACGACAACCGGCTGCTCCTGACGCATTACTGCGACGCCGGCAACCGGCCGCGCATGGTCGCGACGCTGTCGCCGGACGGCACGACCCTGGACTTCGAGTTCCTCGACCTCTCAGGCGGCAACACGCACGGGCACATGCATCACGCCACGTTCACCTTCATCGACGAGAACCACCATACCGAGGACTGGACCTACATGGTCCCCGGCGACAAGCCGGTCCGCGCGCATTTCGAGCTGCAGCGCACCACCGCTGCCGCACCGGCCAACTGACGATGACCTGGAACCGCTGATGGGCCGTGAGTGGAACGACAGCCAGCCGATCTACCGGCAGCTGCGGGACCTCGTCATCGCGATGATCCTCGACGGCGGCCTCAGGGAGGGGGACCCGCTGCCCTCGGTGCGGACGGTGGCGGCCGAGTATCGGGTCAATCCGCTCACGGTGCTCAAGAGCTACCAGCAGCTTGCCGACGACGGGCTGGTCGAGACGCGCCGCGGCCGCGGCATGTTCATCAACGCCGGCGCCCGCAAGCTGTTGCTGCATGCCGAGCGCGAACGGTTCCTGGTTGGCGAGTGGCCCAGGATCTCGGAGACCATCAGGCGGCTCGGCCTGACGGCGGAAGACCTGCTGCGCGCCGCGCCCGGCGCGGCGGACGCGGCGGCCGCGGACGCCCCCACGGCCGCCGACGAGCGCGGTACTCCCAGGAAGGAACGTTGAACCATGGCCTGCATTGAAGCCCGCGGCCTCCGCAAGGCGTACGGCGCGACCGTCGCCCTCGACGGCGTCGACCTGCAGATCGAAGACGGCCGCATCGTCGGTCTGATCGGGCCGAACGGGGCGGGCAAGACCACCGCGCTGAACGCGATCGTCGGGCTCTCGCCGTACGAGGGGCAACTGACGGTCGCCGGGCGCGATCCCTGGACCGAACGCGATCGCCTGATGCGCGACGTGTGCTTCATCGCCGACGTCGCCGTACTGCCGCGCTGGCTGCGGGTGGCGCAGGCGCTCGACTACCTCGCCGGCGTTCACCCGCGGTTCGATCGCGCGAAGGCGGAAGCGTTCCTGGCGAGCACGACCATCCAGCCGTCGCGCAGGGTCGGCGAGCTGTCGAAGGGCATGGTGACGCAGCTCCATCTCGCGCTGGTCATGGCAATCGACGCGCGGCTGCTGGTGCTCGACGAGCCAACGCTTGGCCTCGATATCCTGTACCGAAAGCAGTTCTACGATTCGCTGCTCACCGACTATTTCGAACGCAGCCGCACCGTCGTCATCGCCACGCACCAGGTCGATGAAGTCGAGCACATCCTCACCGACGTCATGTTCATGGACCGCGGCCGAATCGTGTTCAACCGGAGCATGGCCGATGTCGAGGCGCGGTATCGGGAGGTGCAGGTGCACCCCGACAGGATCGACGCCGCGCGGCGGCTCGGTCCGATCCACGAGCGGCAGGGAGTCGCCCGCAGCGTCCTGCTGTTCGAGGGGCGGGAGCCGCAGCAGCTGGCGGCGCTCGGCGATGTGCGCACGCCGAGCCTGTCCGATCTGTTCGCCGCCATCATGAGCACTCGCAGCGGACGGTCACAAGGAGCGGCCCAATGAACACTACCGCGCCGGTGATGGCGGACTCGTCGTCGCAGTCGGGCGCCGCGGCGGCGGCCGGGATCCCCGCTTCGCGGACCCTGCTGTGGTCGATACGGCGCGAGCTGTGGGAGAACCGCTCCGTCTATATCGCGCCGGTAGCGGTCGCCGTGCTGTTCCTGGCCGGCTTTCTTGTCAGCCTGATCGGCCTGCCGGCGCGAACGCGGGCGGCGCTGGCGCTCGGCCCGGTCGCCGCCCGGCAGGCGTTCGAGCAGCCGTTTGTGACCGCGGCCATCATGCTCATGGTCATCGCCCTGATCGTCGCGGTGGTCTACTGTCTCGATGCGTTCTACGGGGAGCGCCGCGATCGCAGCATTCTCTTCTGGAAATCGCTGCCGGTCTCCGACCTCGCCACCGTCCTCGCCAAGGCGAGCATTCCAATCCTGGTGATTCCGCTGGTGACGTTCGCCGTCACCGTTGCCGTCCAGCTGATCATGCTGCTGGCGAGCAGCGCCGTCCTCGCCGGCAGCGGCATCGGCACCGGGCCGTTATGGGCGCACGTCCCGTTCTTCAGGACCTCCCTCCTCAATTTCGGCCACCTCGTCATCTATCACGGCCTCTGGTACGCGCCGTTCTACGGCTGGCTGCTGATGGTCTCGGCGTGGGCGAAACGCGCCCCCTTCCTCTGGGCCACGCTGCCTCCTCTCGCCATCGGCATCGTCGAGAGGGCCACCTTCAACACCTCCCATTTCGCCGCGCTGGTGAGTTATCGCTTCATGGGCGACCCGGCCGGCGCGGCGGCCGGCGGCGGGATGACGATGGACATGATCGGACCGCATTCGATTGGTGAGTACCTGACCGGTCCGGGGATGTGGGTTGGCCTGGCCATCACCGCGGCATTCCTGTTCGCGGCAGTGCGGCTGCGGCGGGAGCGCGGGCCGATCTGAACTAGGGTCAGCCCGAACGAAATCCGGGAGGACCCGGCCGCCTCACACCACCTTGATATCGCCGCGCAGTGCCGGGGTGACCGTCTTCTGCTCTCGCACGTACCGCTCGAGCGCTGCCACGGCGCCGATCCCCAGTGTTCGACGCTCGCTGCCGATGCCGGCCGGAACCGCCTGCTCGCCAAGAACGGCGGCCTCCACCGTGTCGTTGCCGCCGAGACCCTTTCCGCCGACGGTCAGCTGCTGAACGCGCTGCCCGGCGGCATTCTCGAGCTTGAGGAGCATCTCGATTCCGCGGCAGCGCTTCAGGTAGCCGCCGCGCTGCTGCCAGGGATCGCACGCGACGGTCGCCTCGAGGTTCTTCTCGAACAACTCCCGAAGCTGACGGCCGGTCAGCGTTACCACGGACACGGCCGGATTTGCCGGGACGATGTTCCAGAGATCCCATTCGGTCAGCGGTCCTGACGGAATCGGGGCGCCGTATCGCTCCGCGGCGGCATTCGACCCTCCAGCGTCAGTCGGTCGGGGCCACGAAGCGTTACCGCACGGCGGCATCCAGCGCCCGGCGCAGGCGCTGGTCGGCGTCGGCGGCGACCGACTGCAACGACGGGTTCTTCACGACGTCGAACATCGTCTCTGGGCGGACGATCGACACGACGCTGCCGCCGTCCTCTTCCCAGACGCAGACGTTGCACGGAAGCATGAGGCCGATGCCGAGCTCTGCCTCGAGCGCCCGGTGCGCGAGCTGCGGGTTGCAGGCGCCGAGGATGACGTACTTGCGGAACCCCTGATTGAGCTTGGCTTTCAGCGTCGCCTGGACGTCGATCTCGGTGAGGACGCCGAACCCTTCCTGCTTCAGTGCTTCGGTGATTCGCTGCCGCGCGTCTTCGAACGATACGCCCGACAGGTGGGCGGTGTAGGCGTAGGTCGGATCCGAACGAGTGTCAGCGGCCATAATTCCTCTTTCTGTCGGGATCGCCACGCGTTCGTGGCGAGAGTTATCGACGCCCGCTACTGGGGCAGCCGCGACTCCATTGCGCCGTAGAGCCATGTTCCGGCCATCGCGCTGACCAGGGCCACGCTCATCGATGTCGCGCCCGCGCCAATCAGCGCGAAAATAGGCCCCGGGCACGCGCCGAGCAGGCCCCACCCCAGGCCGAACACCGTGCCGCCCATCCAGTACCGGGCGCCCCACGGCGTCCTCGCTTTCGGCTTGAGTGCGATAGCCTCTCCCCCTAGAGCGCGACAGCCGAGACGCTGGATCACCTGGATGCCGATTGCCGCGACCGCCAGCGCGCTCGCGATGACGAGGTACATGTGGGCGGACTGGAAACGGAACATCTCCTGGATCCGGTACCACGTCAGCACTTCGGATTTCACGAACACGATGCCGAGCAGCGCGCCGGCGGTCACATAGAGCAGCTGCGTGAGGACCGTGCTGCCGGCGGAGTCGTGCGCGGCGGGCGTCAGTGCCGAGGCGACTGTCGATTGGCTCGTCATGATCGTCAAAACAGCAGCGGCAGGATCAGGTGTGTCATCAGCAGGCCGCCGGCGAAGAAGCCGATGACGGCGATCAGCGACGGGAGCTGGAACGTGGCCAGGCCGGAGATGGCATGACCGGACGTGCAGCCGCCGGCCCACCGGGAGCCGAACCCGACGAGAAAGCCTCCCAGCCCGAGGGTCAGCCAGCCGCGCCGCGAGGCGAGCGCCGCCCATCCCATGAGCTCCTGCGGCATCAGCCCGGACAGGTCGTGGAGCCCGAGGACGTGCAGATCGCGCTCGGTCGCCGGGGAGATGGCGACCGTGTACCCGTCCGGCAACAGCACGGACGACGCGAGGAGCCCGCCGATGACGATGCCCAGCGCGCAGAGCAGGTTCCAGCCGCCTTCGCGACGCCAGTCGTACTCGAACAGCGGAATCCCGCTCGGGACGAGCGCGGCGCAGGCGTGCCGGAGATTCGAGGAGATGCCGAACGACTTGCCGCCAATCAGCAGCAGCGCCGGCACCATCAACCCGATTAGCGGTCCGGCGACGTACCACGGCCACGGCGCCTGCAATAGTTTCATCATGGACGATGCCGTTCAGGCTCTCCTCGACCTCGGGATGTGGGGCGCCGCAGCGGCGTTCAAAACCTCACCCTGACCGTCCGGGCCTGCTCGACGTGAATGGTGTCGATGAAGCGGATCCGCGACGGGTGGCTCTGCATGACGAGGGAACTGGTCCGCACGCCGTCGCCGAAAAACCGCACGCCCTTCATCAGCGTGCCGTCGGTGACGCCGGTCGCCGCAAAGATAACGCTCGACCCCGGCGCCAGATCGCTGGCGTTGTAGACCTTGCCGAGATCAGTGATGCCCATCGTGCGGCAGCGCGCTTCCGCTTCCGGCGTGCTGACGATCAGCCGGGCGAAGATTTCGCCGTTCAGGCAGCGCATCGCGGCGGCCGTCAGCACCCCTTCCGGCGCGCCGCCGATCCCCATCACCGCGTGCACGCCGCTGCCGGCGACAGCGGCGGCAATGCCGGCCGACAGATCGCCGTCGGTGATCAGCCGGATCCGCGCGCCGGTCGCGCGAATTTCCTCGATCAGCTCCGCATGCCGAGGCCGGTCGAGGACGATGACCACGAGGTCATCGAGATCGCGGTCGAGCGCTGTGGCGATGGCGCGCAGGTTGTCGTTGGCCGAGGCGTCGAGGCTGACGACGTCCTTCGCCGACGGCCCGACGATGAGCTTCTGCATGTAGAGATCGGGCGCATGCAGGAGCCCGCCGCGCTCCGAGGCCGCCAGGACCGCCAGGGCGTTTGGCGCGCCGGTGGCGCAGAGGTTGGTGCCCTCCAGCGGATCGACCGCGATATCGATCGCCGGCAGGCTGCCGCCGGCCGCCCCGATCCCGACCTTTTCGCCGATGTACAGCATCGGCGCGGCGTCGCGCTCCCCTTCCCCGATGACGATCGTGCCGTCGATCGGCACCGTATCGAGGCACGTCCGCATCGCCTCGACCGCTGCCTGGTCCGACTGCCGCCAGTCGCCGCGGCCCATGGTGCGGGCGCAGGCAATCGCCGCCTGTTCGACGACGGCGAGGAAGTCGAGCGACAGATCGGCGTTCATGGTGCGCCCTGATATCCCTGGGCCGCGCGCCTCAGTTGCTGCGCAGGTAGGCGATCACGTCGGCGACGTCCTGCGGCGTCAGGCCGAGCTGCGCGGCGCTCATCATCAGCGATACCGGCATCCGCCGCCGCGTCGCGACGCGGTCAGCCGGAATGATCTGGGTGATGCCGCCCATGCTCCGCATCATCAGCGGATCGCCCTCCTTGAGGAGGATGCCCTGAATCGTCAGACCGTCCTTGGTCTTGAGCTCGGTCGCGTCGTAGCCGTGCGCGATTTCGGCGCTCGGCCGGACGATCGCGGTCGCGACGATAGACGCGGACTTGCCGCGGCCCCAGCCGTCGAGCGACGGCCCGACCTCGGCGCCGGCGCCGGCGACCGTGTGGCACATCTGGCAGCTGGTGACGAGGGTCTTGCCGTGGGCGGCATCGCCGGTCAGTCCGGCGATCTCGTCAATCGAGAGGTCGGGCAGGTTCGGCGGGGCCGGCGGGACGACCGCCGGACGAAGGGCGATCGACTCGGGATCGTAGATGCCGGCGGCCTTGAGCGCCGGCCGGAGGCCGTAGTCCGCCCAGTCGTTCGACATCCGGTTCAGCAGCCACCAGGTCGCCGGCTCGCGCACCGGACTGCCTGCTTCCGCCAGGCTGAGCATCGCCTTCGAGGCCGCGGGATCGTTGGTGAACGCCAGGGTATCGACCGCCAGACGGCGCTGCTCGGGCGACAGCTTCGTCGAGCGCGCCCGGGCCGAGACGTCCGCCACCGAGGCCGGCAGGTGCAGCCGCCACGCCAGCCGCGCGAACGTATCCGACCACGCCAGCGGATCGTTACCCGCGCCGGGCCCGCTCCGCAACCGGTCGTAGAGCGCCGGCTCCTTGCCGGTCGCGCCGGTGCCGACCGCCTCGAGATACTCGCGATCCTTGCCGTCGTAGCCCTTCGCCAGGTCGACCAGGATGTCGAGCGCCTTGTCGGCCGGCTGATCGCGCAGCGACACCGCCACCGCGCGGCGGACGCCGGCGTCCTTGTCGGTGGCGAGCCGCGCCGCGACCGGGATCACGTCGAGCCCGGCGCTGCGCATCGCCCGGTAGGCGGCAATCCGGAGCGCCGGATCCGTATACGACTCGGGCGCTCCCGCCCGCTTCTGCCCCTCGGGACCGAGCTGATACAGAAGGTATATCGCCCGGCTGCGCATGTACGGGCTCGGATCGTCGAGCAGCGCGCCGACCGCGTCCACCGCCGCCGCGCCGCGCGCCTTGAGGCCGTAGAAGCCGATCGCCCGGACGTTGACCGCCGGCGAGCGCAGCGCGGTGATCTGCCCGTCGACCGTCGAGGCGTCGAACTTCGGCACCTTCGGCGCGAAGCCCTTCGGGGCGATCCGGTAGATTGCCCCGGAGAGGGTCTCGTCGAGATCCTGGTGGCCGCCGACCCGCGCATCGATCCAGTCGCTGACGTAGAGCGCGCCGTCCGGGCCGACCGCGACATCCGACGGCCGGAACATCGTCTCCATCGCGCCTTTGGCGGTGGTGTTGCCGCCGATGAAGTCCGACCCGGCGTACTGCTGCTTGACGTTCGAGGTCAGGAACACCTTCCGGTCGAGGTCGAAGCCGGCGCCGTTGCGGGCCGGCTGGTATGAGAACACTTCGTTGCGGCCGGCGTCGGCGGCAAAGAACGTCCCGTCCCATGACGGTCCGAGCGCGCCGTTCTCGTAGAAGACGTTGCCGGTCGGCGATCCGCCGCCGTAGACGTCGCCGGCCGGGGTCATCCCGGGATCGTCCTGCCGCCACTCGGCGACCGGAATCGACTGGCCGGGCCGGCGATCCGCCTGCCAGGTGCGCTGGCCGTCGTTCGACGAGAAGCCGAAGTTGGCGTACTCCATCACGAAGCTGACCCGGCAGGCCGGCGGGTCGTCGTTGTCGTTCTGGAAGACGTCGCCCAGCGACGTCACCGATTGCTCGTAGCTGTTGCGGTAGTTCGAGCCGATGATTTCCGCGTTGGTCCCGTCCGGATTCATCCGCACCGTGAAGCCGCCGACATAGACATGCCCGTCGTCGCTCGGCTTGCCGGCGTACTGCGCCGGGTCGTTCGGGAACTTGAACGGGCCGACCGGATCGGGGCGGTACGAGCCGAAGACGCGGAACGTCTTGCCCGACTTGTCGGTGAACATCCCGCCGGTGTTGCCGGAGTTGAAGACCCACTTGCCGTCCGGGCCGACCGTCACCGAGTGCAGCGAGTGATCGTGGTTGATCCCCTGGAAACCGGTCAGCAGGACCTCGCGCTTGTCGATCGCCGGATCGAAGCGCTGGTTGCGGTCGACGTCGGTGTAGACAATCAGGTCGGGCGGCTGCGACACGACAATCTTATTGTCGATCACGGCCACGCCCAGGGGCGCAATCAGCGCCGGCTCCTGCACGAACGTATGCGAGGTGTCGGCCTTGCCGTCGCCGTCGGTGTCCTCGATGACGATGATGCGGTCGCCCTCGGGCTCGCGGGCGTAATGCGAGCGGTAGCGCACGCCCTCGGCGACCCAGATGCGGCCGTCGCGATCGATGTCCATGTTGGTCGGGTTGCGCAGCAGCGGCGTTGCCGCCCACAGCGTCACCTCGAAGCCGTCCGGCACCTTGAACAGGTCGAGCGGAATCTTGATCGGCTCGGGGGTCCGGCCCTGCGCGGCGGGGGCGGCAGCCGGTGGGGCCGGCGCGGCCTGACCGGCCTCCGTGGCCGGTGGCCCAAAAGCCTGCGGCGGCGCCGCCGGCGCGAGAATCATCACGAACATCACGGTCAACGAGAAGAGGACACGTCGACGCATAAATCTCCCATCCATGAGCAATGCCTGAGCTGCGGCCGGCGTCGGCCGCGGTCTGAGTTTACAGGCAGAAGAGGTTCCTGAGGTGCAACTCTATAACGGATGCATCATCCTGTAGACACCCAGTCGGACCGGTGACGCCGACCGCGCCGGACGACGGCCGGGATCCTGCCGGCGCCCTGGCGGGATGGAGGAGGAAACGTCGCATGCTTACCGTTCTGACGTGGCTGCTGAGCGGGTTCGTCGCGGGCTGGCTGGTTCGCGTTGTGATGGGGAGCCGCCGCGATTTCGGGATTGTCGGCGATCTCGTGCTGGGATCGCTCGGCGGCCTGGTCGGTGCCTGGCTGTTCAGGCATCTCGGACTGGTCGCCCCCGAAGGCCATCGCGTCCAGATCTTCGTTGCCATCATTGGCGCCGCGCTGCTGGTCGCCGCCCCGCGTCTGCTGCGCCGCCTGGTGGTCGCCGGCATCACGACGTTCCCAATCGCCCGCGGGCTCGAGGGTGACCTCGACCAGCAGGTCGGGCTGCTGAGCGATCTCGAGCGCCGGGTGCTGGCGCGCATGCTCAAGCGCAAGCCGAGCAGCGAGGACCCCAACCGGGTGTTCGACGCGCAGCTGACGTTCGGCCAGCGGGTCGCCGACCAGGTCGCGAGATTCGGCGGCAGCTGGACCTTCATCGGCCTGTTCTTCCTCTGCCTGGTCATCTGGATGATGGTCAACGCCGAGATGGTGCGCGCATTCGACCCCTACCCGTTCATTCTGCTCAACCTCGTGCTGTCCTGTGTCGCGGCGCTGCAGGCACCGGTGATCATGATGAGCCAGAACCGGATGGCGGTGAAGGATCGCCTCGACGCCCGCAACGACTACGAGGTCAACCTGCGGGCGGAGATGGAAATCATGCGCCTGCACGAAAAGCTCGATGCGGTCAGGGAGCGCGACTGGGCGGCGCTGCTCGAGCTCCAGCGCGAGCAGATCGAGATGCTGCGGCGGATCCAGGCCCGCCTGCCCGATTCCGACCCGGCCGCGAGGCCCGGCGTCGCCGCCACTGGGGAAGAAGGCGCCGAATGACGGCTGTCGCGCGCGCGCTCGCGGCTGCCCTCACGGCCGGCTGGCTGGCCGCGCCGGCCGCGATCGCCGCGCCATCCCCGATCGAAACGCTGACGGTGCCGGTGTTCGGGACCGTCACGGTCTACCGGCCCGCCGCCGCGCCGCAGCAGGTCGTGCTCTTCATCTCCGGCGACGGCGGCTGGAATCTCGGCGTCGTCGACATGGCGGAACAGCTCCGCGACGCCGGCGCGCTGGTCGTCGGCATCGACGTCCGGCGGCTGATCGCGAGCCTGAACGCGAGCGCGAAGTGCGGCTATCCCGCCGGTGCGCTCGAGGAGCTGTCGCGCGCGATCCAGATCCGCTACAAGCTGCCGTCTTACAAGCGGCCGATCCTCGCCGGCTATTCGTCGGGCGCGACGCTGGTCTATGGCGCGCTGGCGGCGGCGCCCGCCGAGACGTTTGCCGGCGGCCTGAGCCTCGGCTTCTGCCCCGACCTCGAGATTCAAAAGCCGCTCTGCCAGATGCGCGGCCTGAAATCGACCAGGCGGAAACGCGGGCCCGGCTACGACCTCGCGCCGTTCGCCGGGTCGAAAGTCCCGTGGATGATTCTCCAGGGAGAGGCGGACCAGGTCTGTGACGCCACCGGGACCCGCACATTCGTCGCCGCCACCGGCGCCGCCCGGCTCCTTTCGCTGCCCAAGGTCGGCCACGGCTTCGGCGTGCCGGCACGATGGACACCACAACTGCTCGACGCCTACAAGACCATTACCGAGGCACACCCGGCGTCCGAAAAGGCCTGGGTCACGACGCCGGCGGTGGCCGACCTGCCGCTGGTCGAAGTCCCGGCGGTCGTCGAGCGCCAGGACAGCAGGACGCTGGCGATTGTCCTCAGCGGCGACGGCGGCTGGGCGGAAATCGACAAGAGCGTCGCGGCCGGCCTGGCCGAGCGCGGCATTCCGGTCGTCGGCTGGAGCAGCCTCGAGTATTACTGGACGCCGCGTACGCCCGAGAGCGCCGCGGCCGACCTCGCCCGCATCATCGAGCATTACACTACTGCCTGGCACAGGGAGCGGGTCGTGGTCGTCGGCTACTCGTTCGGCGCCGACGTCGCCCCCTTCCTCGTCAACCGCCTGCCGGCCGCCGCCAGGGCGCGGGTCGGCAAGGTCGCGCTGCTCACGCCGTCGGACGATGCGTCGTTCGAGTTCCACCTGGCCGAGTGGCTCGGCGGCGGCGCCAACCCGGCGAATCCGACCGCCCCGGAAATCATCAGGCTGCCGATGCCGGTCACCTGCATCGTCGCCGAAGACGAAGCAGACTCGGTGTGCCGGGAAATCACGGCGCCGTCCCTGCGGGTGGTGGCGATCGGACAGGGGCATCACTTCAGCGGCGACTACGATCGCATCGTCGAGGCCATCGTCCGGTAGCGGGTCCTCGCGCCGGTTGCCGGCGGGATACGGCGGGCAATCCGACCGACCGGCGCGGACGTAGAAAGTAGCGCGGACGTAGAAAGCAGCAAACAGCGATGACCGACCGCATTCCGGACCGCGACATCACACCGCGCGAGGTCTACGTCAACCGGCGGACGTTCATGCGGGCGGGGCTGCTGACCGCGACCGCCGCCGGGACGGCGCTGCTCTATCGACGGCTCAACACCGTCGATCGCGACACGACCGAGCTGCCGCCGCTAACCGGCCTGGTGACCGCCCCGCACGCCGGCGGCTTCTGGGTCGACGAGCCGCTCACTCCGCGCGCCTCGATCCTGAACTACAACAACTTCTACGAATTTTCGACCGACAAGGACGGTGTCGCCGGAGCCGCCGCCGGCTTCAGGACGACCGGCTGGCAGGTGGCGGTCGGCGGGCTGGTGCGGACGCCGCGAGTCTTCGACCTCGACGACCTCAAGCGGATCAGCCCGCCCGAGGAGCGCGTCTACCGGATGCGGTGCGTCGAAGCCTGGTCGATGGTGATTCCGTGGGCGGGGTTCTCGCTCTCCAAGCTCCTCGCGCTGGTCGAACCGACCGCGGACGCGAAGTACGTCGCGTTCCAGACGCTGCTCGACCCGGCGCGGATGCCGAACCAGACGACCGACGTCCTGACCTGGCCGTACGTCGAGGGCCTGCGCATCGACGAGGCGATGCATCCGCTGACGCTGCTGGCCACCGGGCTCTACGGCGAGGAGCTGCCGGCGCAGGACGGCGCGCCGGTCCGGCTGGTGACGCCGTGGAAGTACGGCTTCAAGGGCATCAAGTCGATCGTCAAGATCACGCTGACGGCGACCGCGCCCCCCTCGACCTGGAACCTGATGGCGCCGTCGGAATACGGCTTCTACGCCAACGTCAACCCGAGCCACGACCATCCGCGCTGGAGCCAGGCGACCGAACAGCGCATCGGCGAATCCGGCCGCCGGCCGACGCTGCTGTTCAACGGCTACGCCGACCAGGTCGCCAGTCTCTACGCCGGCATGGATCTCGATGTCCACTACTGAGCGCCTGCTCGACACGCGCTTCGCGAAGCGGCTGGCAATCGTCAACGGCCTGGTGCCGGCGGCGCTGCTGTTGTGGGACGCCTGGCGCCATCAGCTCGGCGTCAACGACGTCAACTTCGCGATCCGCACCACCGGCCTGATCGGCCTGGTGTTCCTGACGCTGTCGCTCGTCATCACGCCGCTTCGGGCGCTGACCGGCTGGAACCGGCTGATTGCCATCCGCCGCAATCTCGGCCTGCTCGGGTTCTTCTACATCACGGTCCACTTCGCGATCTTCTTCCTGTTCGACCGCGAGCGCAGCGTCGCCAGCACGCTCCATGAAATCGCCACCCGGCGGTATCTGTGGTTCGGCACCGCCTCGCTGGGGCTGATGGTGCCGCTGACGCTGACCTCGACGGACGGGATGATGCGGCGGCTCGGCGCCGCCCGCTGGAAGCTGCTCCACCGGCTTGCCTACCTGGTGGCGATCGGCGGCGTGATCCACTACTACCTGCTGGTCAAGTCCGACACCCGGCAGCCGATCGCCTTCGCCGCGGCGGTCGGCGTCCTGCTCCTCTACCGCATCGTCGCGCACTACGTCGGACTGCGCACCGACCTGCGCACGGCGCGCGCGCGGATAGCGGCGGGCAGCGGCGCCGCGCGGCCGACGTTCTGGTCGGGCGAGCTGACGATCGCGCGCATCTTCGAGGAGACCGGCGACGTCAAGACGTTCCGGCTGGTGTCGCCGGACGGCGGCCCGCTGCCGTTCACGCATGTCGCCGGCCAGTATCTGAATCTCGAGCTGGCGATCGACGGCCGGCGCGTGCACCGCTCCTACACCATCGCGTCGTCTCCGGCGCGCAGCGGGTATTGCGAGATTTCGGTCAAGCGGACCGCCAACGGCTATGCGTCGCGGTACCTGCACGACAGCTGGCGCGAAGGCCAGCGCGTCAAGGTGTCGGCGCCGGCGGGCAAATTCGTCTTCGCCGGCGGCGAAGCCGGCCGGGTGGTGCTGATCGCCGGAGGGATCGGCGTGACGCCGATGATGGCGGTGGTCAGGAGCCTGACCGATCGGGGCTGGCGGGGAGAGATCTACCTGCTGTTCGCGGTCAGGACGGTCGGCGACGTCGTCTTTCGCGACGAGCTCGCGTATCTCGAGGCGAGATTCCCGAGCCTGCACGTCTGCATCGTGGTGTCCAGAGACCCGGAGACGATGTGGGAAGGGGCCCGCGGCCACGTCACGCGCGAGCTGTTGACCGGCTTCGTGCCCGACCTGAAGCGCGGACCGGTGCTGCTCTGCGGTCCGATGCCGATGATGGCGGCCGTACGCGAGCTCCTCGTCGGCATGGGCGTGCCGGACGCCGACGTCATCGAGGAAGAATTCGTGTCGCCGCCGGGCGAGGAGGCGGGCGGGGAACCGGCCGACAACGAAGCGCCGCTACCCGAGGGGCTGGAGGCCAGCATCGCGTTCGCGCGGTCCGGCAGGACGGTCCGGGCGTCAGCGCAGAAGACCGTGCTGGAGGTCGCCGAAGCGGCCGGCGTGGACATTCCCTTCGAGTGCCGGTCCGGGATCTGCGGCACCTGCAAGACCCGCCTCACCGCCGGCCGCGTACGCATGGACGTGACCGACGCCCTGACCGCCGGCGAGCGATCGACAGGCTGGATCCTCGCCTGCCAGGCGCACGCGGTCGCTGACATCGAAGTCGAGGCCTGAGCCGCCGGCGCCTCGGGTCATCGACCGTCGCCGAAGCCGCTGGTGCCGTCCGCATCCACGATCACCGCGCCGCTGATTCCCAGCACGTACGATGTGAAGTCGATCGAGGTCGGCTGATACGGCTTGGCGGTCGGCCAATACGGCTCCTTCACGCCGGGTCCCGTGGCAACCGCCACCAGATAAGCATCGTGCGACGGCGCCGGCAGGCGCCAGGTCGCCTCCCACTTCACGCCGGCCTTCCCGCTGTCGCGGATCGCCGCCTCACGCACTTTGACGCCGTCCATGTACAACGCCACCTGCCGCGCGCGCGTCCAGCCAGGTCCTTGGACGCGAATCCGCACGTCGAGGGCTCTCCCACCACGGACCCGCTCGCCGGGCCCCTTGCCGTCCACATCGATCTCGGCCAGCAGTCCGTAGCTGACCATGACCCGGCCGCGGCGGACGCTCGCCATCGCCGCCGCCACATCGATCCGGCCGGGCTCGCGGTCGTCGCAGCTGACGTAGGTCCGCCCCTGACCGACGATGTAGCGCGTGACGTCGTGGGAATCGCTGGAGCCGATTGGCGTGAGGCGAATGCCGCGGCCGAGCAGTTCCATCCAGGCGCGCGGCAGCGCCATCGGATCGCTGGTGATCGCTCCTGAGTTGATCACCTCCATCGCGTTCGCGGGCAGCGCCCAGTCGCGCGGTTCCGACCCCGGGGCGCTGATCGGCCGCGACGGATCGAGCGGACGAAAGCCGCCGTGATCGTCGAGTCCGTGGTTGAGGACGATGACCGGGTCTGGTGCAGCCCTGGCGAACGCGGCTTGCAGCCGGGGCCAGTCGGCCGCCTGCGGATCGATCGGCTCCCCCTCCGGCGGCAGCGGGAAGACGTTGAAATGCCCGAGCGCCGGGGTAGTCACCTCGGTGCCGAGGATCGGCGTGAAGAACGGCCGGACGCTTGCGGCACGTGCGCGCGCGTCGAAGTCGACGCGCATGTTGTGCTCGGACGACACCGGCAGCTCGATGCCTTCGCCGGCGATCGTCAGCATGCGCTCGTCGGCGGTGGCGTCGCCGTGGCGGGCGAAGGTGCCGGTGTGGACATGGGTGTCCATCGCGGCCCACCCGGCGGTATCGACCTCGCGGCGGATTGCCAGGCGCCTGGGCGGATTGTCGCCGGCCGCGAGACGGACGCGGGCGCTGGCGACGCTGTACTCGAAGCCGCGGCCGGCATAAATGACGTATCGACCGGCCGGCAGCAGCAGCCGGACCGGTCCGCCGCGGCTGTAGACCACACCGGGCCGTACCGCCTGGTCCGGGCCCGAGACGTTGCCAAGCGAGACCAGCGTGCCGTGCTCGTCCACGATCGTGAGACGGCTGGGGACGACGAGGCCGCCGGGTTCCTCGCGCACCGAGACCTCGACCGCCGCCTCGGACAGCACCTGAGCTCTCGAACGATCGAGCAGCGTCACCTCTCCGATCAGCACGTCGTCTCGCGCCTCGCCGGTCGATTCGATCCGCAGCTCGTTGGCGCCGTCGCGCAGCGTGCCGGGGGGCACCTCCCAGCAGGTGGTCGTGTCGGCTTCGTCGAGCGGCAGCCGGGCGATCTCGCGGCCGTTCAGGAGCATCCGCCACTGCGCCTTGAGGTCGCGGTGGCGGACGCGCAGGGCACGGCTGCGCGGGCTGGCGGCAGCCTGGAAGGTAAGAGCGAGCGCGGCCCCCTCGGCCGCTTCGGAGAACTCGGCCCATTCGCGCTCCGGCCCGGCCCGCAGGTGGTGCAGGCGGCTGGTGATGACGAGGTCAGCAGCGGCGGCGGGAGGCACGAACGCGGTCAGGAGCAGGACGCTCAAGACGCCGGAGCGGACGGATGTCATCGCGCTACGATAGTCCAACCCGCCACGTCGGATAGACTGCCGATGGGCCTGCGTGGCCGGAGAGAGTCTCCGGCCGGCACGGCCGTCGCGTCAACATTCGGGAGGACGTCATGAAGCACGCCATTCTGCTGGCCGGATCCCTCGCGATCGCGGTTCCGGCGCACGCCGGACAGGCGATCGATCAGGCGGCGGACGTCCACGCCCACCTGCAGGCGCCGCCGGCCGGCGCGCCGCAGGCCGGGCCGCCCGCCGGACCGCAGCGCGGTGGCCAGCCGCAAACGCCGCCAATCGATGTGCCGTGGAACGACGCCCTCCCGGCCGGCACCCCAGAGCACGCTGCACGGGCGCTGAAAGAGTCGCCGCGCCACGGCGAGTGGGTCGACATCAAGATGAAGGACGGCACCGTCCTGAAGTCGTGGGTCGTCTATCCGGAACGGGCGACCAGGAGCGGTGTCGTGCTGGTGATTCACGACATCGGCGGGATGCGCGACCTGCCGCGCGCGGTCGGCGATCAGCTCGCGCAGGACGGCTTCATCGCCATCGTCCCCGACTTCCTGTCCGGCAAGGGGCCGAACGGCGGCGGCTCGGAGTCGCTCGGCGGCGGCGTCGGCGAGGCGATCCGGACGTTGACGCCGGCGGACGCGGTGGCACGGCTCGACGCGGCGATGGAGTACGGCAAGGGGCTGCCGGCGTCGAACGGCAAGACCGCGGTGATCGGCTTCTGCTGGGGCGGGGCGCGCAGCTTCGGCTACGCGGCGGCGCAGCCAAACCTTGCCGCGGCGGTGGTCTTCTACGGCGATGCGCCGGGAGCGTCCGCGCCGGGGGCGACGGAGGAATCGGTCGCTGCCGAGCTCGCCAACGTCAAGGCGCCGGTGCTCGGGCTCTACGCCGGCAACGACGCGCGCATCGGCGCGACCCTGCCGGTGACGCAGGCGGCGATGAAAAAGCTCGGCAAGAGCTACGAGGTGCATACCTACGAGGGCGCCGGACACGGCTTCATGGGTGCGCAGGCCGGCGCCGGCGGCGCCAACCTCAAGGCTGCGGAGCAGGCATGGCCGCTGGTCGTCTCGTTCCTGACCAAGAATCTGCAGTGAGCGAGCCGCCAGCCGCGCCTGAAATGCCGCCCGCCGTCGAGCTGGGGCTCGATACGTTCGGCGACGTCACCTTCGATCGGCACGGCCAGCCGCTGCCCCAGGCCGAAGTGCTCCGCCACGTCGTCGACGAGGGGACGCTCGCCGACCGCGTCGGCATCGACTTCATCGGCCTTGGCGAGCATCATCGCCGCGACTTCGCGATCTCGGCGCCGGACGTCGTGCTCGCCGCGATCGCGGCGCGCACGAAGCGAATCCGGCTCGGATCCGCGGTCACGGTGCTGAGCTCGGACGATCCGATTCGCGTCTTCCAGCGCTTCTCGACGCTCGACGCCCTGTCGGGCGGCCGCGCCGAAGTGATCGTCGGCCGCGGGTCGTTCACCGAGTCGTTTCCGCTGTTCGGCTACGACCTGTCGGCTTACGAGCAGCTGTTCGAGGAAAAGCTCGCGCTGTTCGCGGCGCTCGTCAAGGGCCAGCCGGTGACCTGGAGCGGCGAGACACGGCCGCCGCTGGTCGATCAGGCGGTCTATCCGCCGACGGAGCATCCGCCGCTCCGGACGTGGGTGGCGGTCGGCGGCACGCCGGCGTCGGTGGTCCGCGCCGCGCGCCATGGCCTGCCGCTGATGCTGGCGATCATCGGCGGCAGTCCCGGGCGATTCGCGCCGCTCGTTGACCTCTATCACCGCGCGCTCGAGCAGTCCGGCCAGCCGCTGCGGCCGGTCGGCGTGCATTCCCCCGGACATGTCGCCGAGACCGACACGGCCGCGCGGGAGGAACTGTGGCCGCACTACGCGGTGATGATGAACCGGATCGGCGCCGAACGCGGCTGGCAGCCGATCGAGCGCCGGCAGTTCGATCTGGCGGCCGGCCCCGAGGGGGCGCTGTTCGTCGGCTCGCCGGAGACCGTCGCGACGAAGATTGCCAGGGCCGTGACCGCCCTCGGCCTCGCCCGCTTCGACATGAAATACAGCAATGGCACGCTGCCGCACGACAAGCTGATGGCGAGCATCGAGTTGTACGGCACGCGCGTCATTCCGCGGGTCCGGGAACTTCTCCAGGTCCCTGCCCGCTCTTGACCACGCCGGCCGGATGTTGAAGGATGAGCGGCATGGCTGACAAGAAAGAAAGTGTCGTCTATCTCGATGCCGCGAATGCCAAGCTGGCCGACGGCGTGCTCGGGCTGGCCCAGCTGACGCCGGAAGTCCAGAACGGCTGCCGCGTGTTCGTGCATTTCAACGGCCCGACCGATCAGCTGAGCGGCATGTGCACCGGCATGGTGGTGCTCGAACCGGGCGCCAGCCCGCACCCGCCCCACCAGCATCCCGAGGAAGAGTTCATGATCGTCGCCGACGGAACCGGCGAGATTGTCTGCGACGGCAAGACGACGCAGGTCGGCCCGGGCGCGGTGATGTACTCGGCCGCCAACGTCATGCACGGCATCGACAACTCCGGCCCGGTGCCGATGACGTTCTACTGTTCGAAGTGGATGGCCAAAGGCGCCCAGGGCTAGCGGGCGCGGGCGGCGTCGACGATCTCGAACACGTAGCCGTTGACCGGCTCGCGGAAGAAGAAGCGCTCGAACGGGGTCGCCCGGAGCGGCGCGATCAGCTCCGCGCCTGCGTCAACGAGCCGCGCCTTGAGCGCCGCGAAGTCGGCGAGGGGATGAAAGAGCGCGACGTGGCGCCCGAACTCCCCCTCGTAGCGGCCGGCCTCGAAGCCGGCGACGTGGAAGACGTGCATCTCCTGGCCGCGGCCGATGTCGAGCCATAGCGCCTCGACCGGCGAATTGCCGGGCACCTGATTCCGAGCATAGCCGAGCGTGTTTTCGAAGAAGGCGGCCGTCCCCTGGACGTTCCGGGTCGGCAGCGTCAGGTGCGCCAGAGCCATGGCGGATTGTCGCACGCCCGGCATCCGGACCGGGCACGGGCAGAGCGCCGTGCCGGTCGTGATCGCGCCGGCTACCGGCCGGCGGCGTAGGCGAGGACGGGCGAGGTCGCGCGCGCGGCTTCAACAGCCACCGCGGCGAAGAACAGAACAATGAACACGAATCCAATTGCAGCGCCAACAGTACGGGTCATCTGATTATCACTCCAGGGGAACACCGGACGGGGCTGCAACGGATGTGCCGCCTGGCGCCGACCCGCCAAAGCGTCGATTTCACCGATGTTTTTCCAGCAATCCCGCGCCGGATGACATGCCGGCGATGACGGAACGGTGAGCGGATTTACAGAATGGTCGCGGCCCTGAGGCGCGGCGCCGGGGCGTGCGGCGCTGCCCTCGGCATCCGGCACCAGATGATGTACCCTCTGCCGGTGCTCCCGCTGATCGTCGTTCGCGCCCGGATCGCGCTCGCGGCGGCCCTGCTCGCGGCCGCCTGCGGCTCTCCCGCGACAGGTGGGCCTGAGGCCGGTTTCAAGGCGCCGGATTTCTCGCTGCCGGGGACCGACAGCCGCACCCACACGCTGCGTGATTACGCCGGCAGCCAGGTGCTTGCGGTGGTCTTCACCGGCAACAGCTGTCCCGCCTCCCAACTCTACGAAGCACGGCTGCGGAAGATCTACGACGACTACCGGAACAAGGGAGTCGCGGTCGTCGCAATCAACCCCAACCCGCCCGGCGCCATCAGGTTCGCCGACCTCGCGCACTCCGATGTCGGCGAGACGCTCGACGACATGAAGACCCGCGGCAGCGACCGCCATCTCGAGTATCCGTACCTCTCGGATGGCGGCAGCCAGGCGCTGGCGCGGCAGTTCAAGGTCACGACGGTTCCGCACATCTTCGTGTTCGATCAATCGCGCACGCTGCAATACGACGGGCGGATAGACGACTCGCTGCAAGCGGACGCGGTGAAGACCCGCGACGCGCGGAACGCCATCGACGCGCTGCTGGCCGGGCGCTCCGTACCCGAGGCGCGGACGCCGGCGGCGGGCTGCCCGGTCAAGGGGCTGGCGGCGCCGATTCGACCGGAAGAAGGGCGCGAGCCGCTGAGCGCCGGCCCGGTGACGGTCGAGATGGCGGACGCCGCGGCGCTGACGAAGCTGCGCCGGAACGGCACCGGCAAGCTGCTGCTCGTGAACTTCTGGGCGACTTGGTGCGCGCCGTGCGCCGCCGAGTTCCCCGAGCTCGAAGCGACCTATCAGATGTACAAGGCGCGCGGCCTGGAGTTCACCACCGTCTCGGTCAACGATCCGGAAGAGCGCGGCGCCGTGCTCGACTTCCTGAAGGCGCATCGCGCGTCCCATCGCAACCTGCAGTTCGCCACCTCCGACGTCTACGGCCTCCAGGCGGCATTCGATCCCAACCTGCCGTCGCCGGTGCCGTTCACGCTGCTGATCGACCCGAACGGCGACGTGCTCTATCAGGAACTTGGCGAGCTGACCGTGACGAAGCTGCGGCGGGCCATCCTGGCCAGCCTCCCTGAAGACCCGGGCCACCCCGGGCTCCGCGCCTACTGGTCCACCACCGATTGAAGAGCGAGGACACGATGAACGATTCCGCCCGCAGATCCACCGCGACTCGTCGAGGGATCGCGCTTGCCGCGCTGATCACCGGCGTGATCCTGCTGCCGATCGCGGCGGCTCCGGCCGCCGCGCAGGCCCAGCCGGCCGGGCGGGGCATCCAGGCCAACAGCGACCATCCCGTCCTGCCCATCGGCTCGCCGCTCCCGGATTTTTCGCTGCCCGGCGTCGACGGCAAGACCCACAAGGCCAGCGAGTACGCCGGCAGCAAGGTGCTGGCGATCGTGTTCGAGAGCAACCACTGCCCGGTCTCGCAGCTCTACGAAGGACGCATCGAGAAGCTCTACGCCGACTACCGCAGCAAGGGGGTCACGCTCGTCGCCATCAACCCCAACAACGCCAAGGCGGTGCGGCTCGACGAGCTCGGCTACACCGACGTCACCGACTCGCTGCCCGAGATGAAGCTGCGCGCCCGGCTCCGCGGCATCGACTGGCCATACCTCTACGACGGCGACAACCAGGAGGTCTCGAGCAAGTTCGGCGCGGTCGCGACGCCGCACATCTTCGTCTTCGACGACCAGCGCAAGCTGCGCTACCAGGGACGGATCGACGACAACCAGCGCGAGGACATGGCGAAGTCGCAGGATGCCCGCAATGCCATCGACGCGCTCCTCGCCGGCCGCCCGGTGCCGGTCGCGGAAACGAAGGCGTTCGGCTGCACGACGAAGTGGCTGTCGAAGGGATCGGGCGTCGAGCAGGAATGGGCGCGGATCCAGAACGAGCCGGTCACCGTCGATATGGTCAATGCCGGCGACCTCAAGACGCTGCGCGCGAATCCGACTGACAAGGTGACCGTCGCCTACTTCTGGTCGACCGGCTGCGCCGCCTGCACCGGCCAGCTCTTCGATCTCGAGACTACCTACCGCATGTACCGCAAGCGTGCGTTCAATCTGGTCACGATTAGCACCAATCCGCCGGCCGACGCCGCCGCCGTCATGGCGCTGCTCAAGAAGGAGTACGCCTCGAGCCCCAACCAGCAGTTCGCCACCGCCGACCGCGCCGGGCTGCAGGCGGCGTGGGGCGAGAGCTGGAACCTCAACGCGCCACTGACGATGGTGATTGCGCCGGGGGGAAAGGTGCTCTACCGCAAGGAGGGCAAGATCGATGTCCTCGAGATGCGGCGCATCGTCCTCGCCAACATGCCCGACACCGGCTACGTCGGCTCGCAGGCCTACTGGGTTCGCGCCCTGCAGGATGCCAAGAGCCGGCGCTAGCGTCTAAGGTGTGCCGCCGGCGGTGCCGCCGGGCGCGGCCGGGCCGGCGGGGCGAAGGAGCACGTAGGTTGGCAAGCCGATGGCGCGGAAGCGCGCCATCACGCTCTTTGCCGGCTCGACGTCAGGGTCCTCGGCCTGGAACTTGATCTTCACGTAGTTGGCCAGCGCCGCTGTCACCTCCGCATCCACCATCGTCGTCTTGTCCATCGTCAGGCAGTTCTTGCACCACGTCGCCCAGAAGTCGATGAGCACCGGCTTCTGCTCGCGCTCCGCCCGGGCGAGACCGTCGGCGAGCGAAGCGGTCCAGCCGGCGGAAAGCTTTTCCTCGACGCTGCTGCTGACCGCGCCGGCGTCGACGCGCAGGTTCGCGAACAGGGTGTAGCCGAGATAGCCGTAGTAGATCGCCATGCCGAAGATCAGCACGCCGAAGACCTGCTTGACGCGGACCATCCAGGCGCCGGGCTTCGGCAGCGCGGAGAGCCCCGCCCCGGCGAGCGGCCAGGGCAGCGCCATGCCGATGCCGAGCACGAACGGCAGCGCCAGCGCCAGGCGTGTGCCGCCCGCATAGAGGCTGCTCGAGAACAGCACCACCTGGATGACGACCGGCGCGACGCAGGCGCCTGCGAGCAGCGCCGCGATTGCTCCCATACCGAACGCCACCGGAAAGGATCCACGCCTGGTCGGGCCGCGCATGCCGCTCGAGAATCGCGAGAAGTCGATGTTGACGACATCGAACATCGCCAGGCCAAGGACGACGAACAGCGCCGCAATCCCGACATTGAACCAGGGCGAGCTGTTGATCGTGCCGAAGGTCCGGGCGGTGAGGATCACGACCAGGCCGAGGATGCCGTAGACCAGCGCCATCGCCGTGCCGTAGGCCGAGCCGAGCAGGAAGCCGCGCTGGCGCGATCCGGCCTGCGCACCGGCGCCGATGATCGCCAGGTTGATGGGAATCATCGGCAGCACGCAGGGGGTCAGGTTGAGGGCGAGGCCGCCGAGCAGAATCAGGATGAGGATGGCCGCGGGGCCGCGCCCCTCGAACCATCCTTTCTGCGCGACGCCGGCTTCGGCGTCGTGGATGAATCGCAGGAAGTCGGTCGTCCCCTGGTAGCCGCCGGTCGTGGCCATGACGGTGAAGCGGTCGAGCCTGTCGATGCCGCTGTCGCCGGTGGCGGGCGGCGGCGTCGGCGCCGGAGCGGCAACCGGGGCGACGGCCTTCGGCGGCCCGGCATCCCGCCCGGCGGCGAGCCGGGTGAAGACGTCCGGACTCGTCTTCGTCGTCCGCGTCGACGCCGGGACGACGTCGAGCGTCCAGCCGGTCGTGGCGGTCGTCGGCCGGAAGCACGCCTTGTCGTTGCAGGCCTGGTAGCGGAGCCGCGCCGGGATGACCAGGTCGCCGGCGGGCGTGCCAGCGGCAATCTCGAGCTCGGCGCCGGCCACGAAGTCATGACCGAACACCGCCAGCGGCTCAGTCTGTCCTTCGAGCGTGAAGTCGGTGGGGTGCGGAAAGATCAGGTGCGTGACCCGCACGCCGGCGGGCGGATCGATGGTCAGCACCGTCGGGATGAGGGACGGGTCGCGCGGCCGATCCGACTGCACGTGCAGCCCTTCGGGCAGCACCACCGTCAGGGCGACGCGGACGGTCGAGCCCGCATGGACGGCGTTCGTCTCGACATGAGGAGCGACGACGGCTTCGGGCGGACGCGTCTGGCCGTGCGTCTGGGCGATCAGGCCCAGGGCGAGAGCGACGGAGAAGAAAGCCTTTGCACGCACTGCACGCTCCGTGAAAACCCGGTCGCCGTGGCCCGCTGGCCAGCTGACTGGCGGTTGCCGCGACCTCATCATTGTACGCTGGCGCCACCCCTCAGAATTTTCTCGCCGCCACGGCATCGCTCGCTGTACTCCCCGCCACCGCGGCGTTGGCTCAGCAGAATGGCAAGTCAGGGAAGGACGTCAAGGCCGAGGCGAGCCCTCGACGCGCGCTGCTCAACAACATCCTCGCCGCGCTCGGCGGGCTCTGACGACAAGGCCGGGAGGGGCCGGGCATCCTGCCCCTCCCGGACCGATCATTACGGCAAAGACGACTTCGCCGCCGTGCTCTGGATTGTCCCTTTCTCGGCGCCGGTGATGAACCCGCCGTCCTTCAGATCGTTGAGCAGATGGGCGACGCCGCTGACGAAGGCGCCGTGATTCCTGGCACCGGCCGCTTCGCGGGCGATCAGATCGCCAATCGTGCACCCGGACGTGAACAGCACGTTGGCGACGCCGGTGTCGGTCGGCCCGACGAAGATCGTGCCGCGCAGATCAGACGACGGGCACGAGTCGAGATTGTCCGCCAGCCCGTCGACATCGCGATCCGGGAACCAGCCGACGTCGCGAAGCAGCGGCAGCGTCAGGTCGTATGGCGGCGCGACGTTGTGGGTCAGGTCGCCGTTGATCGCCGGCTCCATCAACTGATTGCGGGTCGCGATCGGGTCCCAGTGCGAGATCGACGATCCGGGCTGGACCGGGCTCGGCGCGTTGAGGAGCGCCTTGCCGTCCTGATCCGCGCCCGCGCGCACCGACATGTCGAGCCCGAGCGTGGCGCCGACGCCCGACGCCGCCTTGATGGCATTGCCGTCGGCCAGCGTGATGCGGACGGAGGGTATCGTGATCGTCGGATCGGCGCCGCCGAGCCCGGCAGGCGGTCCGCCAGAGACGTTGTCGGCGACGAGGACGGCAATGGCGCCGGCATTCTGGGCATTCTTCACCTTGACGACGAAGCCGCAGCTGCCGCGGTCCACCAGCGCGATCTTCCCGGCCACTTCGGCCGCGTTCGTGATCGCGGAGCAGCCGTCGGTCGTCGACATGCCGGCGGTGTTCGCGGGGTCGAGCGCCAAAACAACCGGACCGGAGATGCCGGCCGGGCCCAGCGCCGGGCCGAATGAGGCCGTGCCCACGGGATAGATGCCGGCGAGCGCCGAGGGCGCAGTGATGCGCAGCAGCGGCGTGCCGATCTGGAGCACCGCGGGCACCGCGGCTGTGACGCTGGCGCCGTCGAAAATGACCCGCCGCGAATTGATCGCCGATGCCGCGCGCTGCGCGTTGGTCATCGCCGGCCAGTAGAGCCCGGTGGTCTTGTCGAACATCCGGACGTTGTAGACGTCGGCCAGCCCCTCGATCAGTGCACCGCTGGTGACGCTGGCGAACTGCTGGAACCCCAGCCCGTGAGCGAACTCGTGCAGCAGCACGGTCACGAGATCGATGTTGGTAGCGTGATTGGCGTCGAATCCCAGGTACCATCCGGTTCCGGTCAGACACCTCGCCGCGCCGAGGCTGCTGTTGAAGCGCGCCCGGATGTCTTCGCCACCGTCAGATGGGGTGGGCGGCGCGAGATCGACGCCGGCGCGCTTGTTGGCCAGAGCGGCGCCGTGCCAGGCATTGGGCAGCAGCGCGCCGGGCGACAATCCCGCGCCGGAAAAATTCGCGAAGATGAACCTGGCGCCGGCCGAGCCGAGCACCGCGGACGTCGCGGTGCAGCTGAGCGGCTCGAAAGTCGCCAGCACCAGCACCGGGACGCTGCTGTCGAGGGTCTGTCCCCAGATGTCGGCCGCATGCTGAAACGCCAGCAGCCGCTGTTCACCAAGCGTGGTGCCGGGGTTGCCGCCGACCGGCGCCACCGCCGTCGAATCGTTGAAACCGACGCCCGGGGCGTTGCCGTTGACGATGACGACCTGCGCCGAGGCGAACAGCGACGCGGGGAGGAGGACGAGAAGGGCGGCGGCAAGCAGTCGTTTGATCGCCACGGCTTACTTCTCCTCCAGCACAGGCGCGCCGGCTGCGCCGGTGATGACGGCGCGGCTGGCGTTGGTCAGGCCGGTGATGTGGCCGAACTGCAGCACGCCGTCCGCCGTCCGCGTCACCGTCGTCGCTTCCATGAACGACTCGTCGAGGGTTGCCTGGAGGGTGCCGTCAGGGTGGACCGTCAGCGACACACCTTCGATGCGCTTGCCGAACTGCTGATCGATCGCCGCGGCGGCCGCCGCAGAGGCCTCGGGCGACGATGGCTGACCAGCGCCATCGTTGTGTCCGGTTTCGACAACCTGGTTCGGGGCGCGTTTCTCCTTCTTCTCCTGGCCGGGGGCAGACTCCCGCCCCTGGGCAAACGCTGTGGTGGAGAGCGCCAGCGCGAGTGCGCAGGACGCCGGAATGGCGACGGAATAACGCATCGGGAGACTCCTTCTATGAGCTGCCTGGGGACGGGAAGCCGGAAGGATAGAAGCGGACAGGCCGGCGGTCAAGCACGAACAGGGGTCGGTTGGCGGCCGGGCTCAGTGGCCGGACTCCGTGCGCGCCGAAAGGGCGCCTGGTCAGCGGACGGGCGGCGGCGCCGGCTCGCGTCCGATAGCAATGCCCGCCCGGATCCAGCGCCCCGGCATGTCGGCGCCGGGAATTTCCTGATAGCGGCGGTCGAGCAGATTCGACCCTTCGACGAAGAATGTCGCCGCGCCGATGCGGCGGGCGAGACGGCTGTCGGCGACCCAGTATTCGCGGCCGTCGCGGCGGCGCTTGTAGTCGACGCGCTGACCGATCTGCACGGCGCCGGGCAGCGCCAGGCTTGCCGACAGTCCGACCGACTGGCGTGCGTACTCGAGGACGTACTTCGACAGCAGCGGGGTGGCTGCCGACGCGGCGTCAAGCCAGGTGTAGCGCGCCGCCAGAATGCCGGCGGCAAGGCGCCGCTCGACCGTCAGTTCCGTTCCGGTTGTCGTCACGCGTCCGACGTTCGCCGCCTGCCACGGCACGAGTTTCGACGGCCGGACGAAGTCGATGGTGTCGCGGTCGTGCCGGCGGAAGATCGTCGCGGCCGCCACCCAGCCGCGCGCCGGCAGCCAGTCCAGCCCCGCTTCGGACGACCACGCCCGCTCCGGCACCAGCGTTGGCGTGCCGCGGTTATTCGGATCGACATAGAAGCGCTCGGTGAAGGTCGGGACGCGAAAGGCGCGGCCGGCCGAGGCGCGGAGCTTCACGGTCGCTCCGGCCCAGCCGGCGGCTGACAGCGACGGGCTGACCGCACCGCCAAACGTGGAGTAGCGATCGACGCGCAAGCCCGGGTAGACGACCACTCGCGCGCCGAGGTGCTGCTGCAATTCGGCAAACAAACTGCCGCGTGCCAAATGGTGATTGCCAAGGGCGTTCGAACGGATCCGATCGGCACCGGCGTCAACGCCGACGGTCAGGCGGGTCCGCTCGCCGAGCGGGCGCTGCAGGCGGACGCTCGCCTGGACGGCGTGCGAGCGGTGGTCGCTCGGAGTCCCGGGCCGGGTGGAATCGTAGAGAAACCGATCGCCGTGCGTCCGATACCCCGTCTGCCACGTACCCTTCCAGGGGCCAATCGCCCGCGTCGCGCCGTCCAGCACGAACAGCGCCTGGCTGGTCCGCTCGGTCGAGAACGCCGGTCCATAAAAGCCGCGCGCGCCGAAGTCCTTGTCGAGATACGACCCCCACAGCCTGGTGCCATTCGCGAACATCGTCCGCGCGCTGAGTGACACCGTCCGGAACGCCCGGCCCGGCTCGAAGCCGCCGGAGCGGCTCGCCGACACCGCCACGGACTGATCCGCGCCGTGGAACGCGCCGCCGGCGCCGGCGTCCACCTCCACCAGCCCGTATTGACCGCCGCTGACCGAGGCATCGCGGCGCGGGCCCGCCCGGCGCGTAATCACGTTGACGATCCCGCCAAGGGCATCGGCGCCATAGAGCGACGACCCCGCGCCGAGCAGGACTTCGATCCGCTCGACTTCGCCGATCGGCACCGGCACGTCGGCGTTGTGGTGTCCCGATTGCGCGTCGTTGATCCGGAAACCGTCGACGAGCACAAGCGTCTGCCCGAATGTCGAACCGCGCACGGCGAAATCGGCCTGGACGCCGAACGCGCCGCGCGAGCGCACGTCGACGCTCGACACGTAGGCGAGCAGCTCTGCGATCGACCGTACCGGAAGGCGCCGGATCTCGTCGCGCGTCAGCACAACCACCGTCCGCGCCAGCGTCTGGTAGGGCACCTCTTCGGCATGCGCCGTGACGACGACGTGCTCCTCCACGGGCGCCTGGCCGGGCACGGCCTGCGCCAGGAGCAGAAGCGCGGCCCATGCGGCGATCATCGGCACGGACGCCCCGCACGGCGTGGCCGCCGGGTCGTCACGCCGGCAGAATGTTGGCGTTGAGGCACAGCAGGTTGTCCGGATCGTATTGCCGCTTCACCAGTGCCAGCCGCTCGTAGTTCGGCCCATAGGCGAGCCGGACGCGGTCCTGGCCTTCGTCCTCACCCAGTTCGTTGACGTAGACGCCGCCCGGCGCGAATGGCTGCATCGCCGTCCAGGCGCGCCGCACCCACGCGATGTTGGCGGCGTTGTCGCCCGGGTCGTTCCAGAGCGCGTACAGTCCCATGTGCACGCCGCTGCGGTGTGGATACGCGGTCGCCTCAGGCGCCACCCTCGCCGCCGCACCGTGAATCGGAAACAGCAGGATCGACGACAGCGGCGACCGCACCTCGGCGTACGCCGTCACCGCCGCCTCGATGACGCCGTCGCTGACCTCGCCGACGAAATCGGCCTTCCAGTAGTTCAGGTGATTCGGCGGCATCGCGTTCGACAGCATAGCCTGCTGCCCGAGGTACGGCAGCGGCCCCATCATGTCCAGGACCGGCGGACCGAACGCCTTGATCGGCGCCAGCGCGCGCTCGCCGTCCTCGACCGTACCGGTGTAGGCCGCCGCCAGCGCCACCGCCTTGTGGCCGTCGGGCGCCGTCAGCAGCACGGCCGCCACCGTCAGCGCGTCGGGCGCGTCGCGCAATACGTCGCGATAGAAACGCAGCACCTCGGTGGCCCGTTCGAACGGATGCAGCACCATGCCGCCGACAATCATCGGGCCGACCGGGTGGAGGCGGTACTCGAAGGCGGTGACGATGCCGAAATTCCCGCCGCCGCCGCCGAGCGCCCAGAACAGGTCGGCGTGCTCGCGGGCGCTGGCGTGGACCTGCTTGCCGCTGGCCAGCACGACATCGGCGCCGAGCAGGTTGTCGACGGTCATGCCGTGCACGCCGCCAAGCCAGCCGAACCCGCCGCCGAGCGTCAGGCCGGCGATGCCGGTGTCGCCGACCGTGCCGCCGGTCGTCGCCAGGCCGAACTTCTGGGTCTCGCGATCGAACTCCTCCCAGCGCAGCCCGGGCTCCGCCCGCGCGGTGCGGGCCGCCGGATCGACGCGGATGGCGCGCATCTCGCAGAAATCAATCACCAGTCCGTCGTCGCAGGTCCCTCGCCCGGCGACGTTGTGGCCGCCGCCTCGCACTGCCAGCGGCAGCCGGTTGGCGCGCGCGTAATCGACCGCCGCGACCACATCCGCCGCGTCGCGGCAGCGCGCGATTGCCGCCGGCCGGCGATCGATCATCGCGTTCCAGACGCGGCGGGCAGCCTCGTACTCGGCGTCGCCCGGGACGATGACAACGCCCCGCAGGGCCTGCCGCAGCGGTGTCAAGTCCGGCACTCGGCTCATGATGATCGATCCTCGGATGGCGGCGGCTCGGGGCGGCCGATTCCACCGAGAAACCGCGCCAGGTAGCGCGACGTCGCCCCTTTTGCCGCGCGCGCGGCCTCCGCCGGCGGCCCGGAGACGACGACCCGGCCGCCGTCGTCGCCGGCCCCCGGCCCGATGTCGAGCACCCAGTCGCCGCACGCCACGACACGCATGTCGTGCTCGACGACAATCACCGTGTTGCCGGCGTCGACGAGGCCGTCGAGCTGCCGGATCAGCCGGTCGACGTCGGATGGATGCAGGCCGGTGGTCGGCTCGTCGAGAATGTACAGCGTGTTACCGCGCTGCGCACGCTGAAGTTCGGTCGCCAGCTTGATCCGCTGCGCCTCGCCGCCGGAGAGCTCGGTGGCGGGCTGTCCGAGGCGCAGGTAGCCAAGGCCGACCTCGCGGAGGACGTCGAGCGAGCGCCGCACCGGCGGCTCGTCGGCGAAGAACGTGGCCGCCTCGTCGACGGTCATCCGCAGGACGTCGGCGATATTGCGGTCCCGGTAGCGGATCTCCAGCGTCTTCTCGTCGTAGCGGGCGCCGTGGCAGGTCGAGCACGGCGCGTAGACGCTGGCCAGGAACAGCAGCTCGACGCAGACGAATCCTTCCCCCTCGCAGGTCTCGCAACGCCCCTTCTTGACGTTGAAGTAAAACCGCCCGGCGTCGTAGCGGCGGGCGCGCGCCGCGCGGGTCGCCGCAAATAGCCGGCGCACGTGGTCGAACAGGCCGGTGTAGGTCGCGAGATTGGAGCGCGGCGTACGGCCGATCGGCCGCTGGTCGACCTGCACCAGGCGCTTGATCGCCTCGAGTCCGGCGGTGATGCGCCCGCCGGCGGCCGCGCTGCCGCGCTCGAGCTCCGGCGCTTCCTCGTCGATGACCGGGATCTCGTGACCGAGATGCGCCGCGACGAGCTCGACCAGCGCCTGGCTGACGAGCGTCGACTTGCCCGATCCCGAGACCCCGGTCACGGTCGTGAACACGCCCAGCGGAAGGGCGACCTTCAAGTCGTGCAGATTGTTGCGGGTCACTCCCTCCAGCCGCAGCCAGCCGCGCGGCGTTCTCGGCTCGCCGCGCCTCGCCGCCGGCGCCTCGAACAGGTGCCGCCGGGTCTGCGATGCGCGAACCTCCGCCAGCCCGGCCGGCGGTCCGCTATAGAGGATCTTCCCGCCGTGGTTGCCGGCGGCCGGGCCGACGTCGACGATCCAGTCGGCGTGGCGGATGACGTCGAGGTCGTGCTCGACCACGAACAGCGAGTTGCCGGACGCCTTCAGCCGATCGAGCGCGCGCAGCAGCGCCTCGGTATCGGCCGGGTGGAGCCCGGCGGACGGCTCGTCGAGCACGTAGACGACGCCGAACAGGTTCGAGCGGACCTGGGTCGCGAGCCGCAACCGCTGGAGCTCGCCGGGCGACAGCGTCGGCGTGCTCCGGTCGAGCGACAGATAGCCCAGCCCGAGGTCGAGCAGCACCGCGATGCGGGCCGCCAGGTCGGTGACGATCCGCTCGACGACGACCGCCCGGTCGGCATGCTCGACCGCCATCCTGCGCAACGCCGGCATGGCGGCGTCGCCGTAGGGGGCGAGCAGCGCCGCCATCCGCGTCAGCGGCAGGGCCGCCATCTCGGCGATGTCCTTGCCCGCGAACGTCACCGCCAGCGCCTCGCGCCGCAGCCGCTTGCCGTCGCAGAGCGGACAGTCGCTGGCGACCAGGTACTTCGCCACCCGCCTGCGGATCGACGCGCTCTCTGTGGTCGCGAACGTCTGGAGCACGTAGCGGCGGGCGCCGGTGAACGTGCCCTGGTAGTCGATCGGTTCCCGCTTCCTGATCGCGCGGCGGACTTCCTCCCTGGTATACCCGGCATACACCGGCACCTGCGGCTGCTCCCCGGTGAACAGCAGCCACTGCCGATCCTTCTTCGTCAGCTCGCGCCACGGCGTGTCGATGTCGTAGCCGAGCGTCGTGACGATGTCGCGGAGGTTCTGGCCGTGCCAGGCGGTCGGCCAGGCGGCGATCGCGCGCTCGCGAATCGACAGCCGGTCGTCCGGCACCATCGACTGTTCGGTCGCGTCGTAGATGCGGCCGAGGCCGTGGCACTCCGGACAGGCGCCCTCCGGGGTGTTGGTCGAGAACGCCTCGGCGGCAAGCAGCGCCTGGCCGCGCGGATACTCACCGGCACGCGAGTAGAGCATCCGCAGCAGGTTCGACAGCGTCGTCACGCTGCCGACCGACGACCGCGAGGTCGGCGAGCCGCGCTGCTGCTGGAGCGCCACCGCCGGCGGCAGGCCGTCGATCTCGTCGACGTCGGGAACGCCCATCTGGTCGAACAGCCGTCTGGCGTACGGCGCGACCGACTCGAGATAGCGGCGCTGCGATTCGGCGTAGAGGGTGCCGAAGGCGAGCGACGACTTGCCGGATCCGGACACGCCGGTAAAGACGACGAGCGCGTCGCGCGGCACCTCGAGGTCGACGTTCTGGAGGTTGTGCTCGCGCGCCCCACGGACGCTGACGAAACCGCCGAAGCCGTTCGGTGCCGCGCGCCGCGCCATGGTCGTTCCTAGAACCGGGTGTTGACGACGTTGTTGTAGATCGACCCGAACGTGTAGCTCAGCCCGACCGCAAAGCGGTAGCGATAGGTCGTCGCCAGCTGCCGCCGCCGCAGCAGGATCTCCTCGACCGACGCGGTGCCGGCGCGGAGAAACAGCTGATCGTTGATGCGCGACGCCGAGCCGTCGAGGCTGAGCGAGAAGCCTTTGAACAACCGGGCATCGAGGCTGCCGGTGGCGACCAGACGGTGGCGACCGAGATCGTGGAAGTAGGTGGCGGCTTCGAGCGACAGGCCGCTCGACCCCCACGGCTGGCGGACGTCGAAGGCGGTCTGGAAGACCGCGTCCGCCACCGTTTCGCTGAGCTTCTCGTAGATGGTCGGTTCGTAGTAACGGAAGTGATTGATATTGCTGGTCAGCTGGAACGTCAGCTCGCGGCGCGACGACTCCGCGTAAGGAAACACGTCGTACTCGACCCCGGCGCCGATCCGCGCGGCGCGTTTCTGGTTGAGGAACGTCGTCGAGCTGGTTCGCCCTCGCGTCGCGACCGCCCAATGGCCGCCGAGGCTCTTGACGACGATGCCGCCGAGGCTGTGGTCGTGCGAGGCATCGGTGAAGAGGGTGCCGTTACTCAGCTTGAACTCGTTGGTGTGGAAGTTCAGGTTGCCGTTGAGGTTGATCTTCAGCTCGTCGGTCGTCCGGTTGGCGGCGACGAGCGTCGACAGGTTGCGCGACTTGTTGCTGGCTTCGCCGCTGACCGCGCCGCTGCCGCGCAGGCGGAACGACCAGAAATTCCACGGGTCGTGGACCGCTGCGGCGCCAGCGGGTGCCGCCCCGGGGTCCGACCGGTAGACGAGGCGGAGCCGGTTTGCCGCCGCGGTCGAGGTCACATAACGGACGAGCCCGAGCTTCAGCAGGTTGGCGTAGCCGCTCCGCCGTTCGTCGTCTGTCTGGGTTTCGCGGGCGACGTACTTCAGTTCGTCGTCGATATTGAGGAACCGGCCGAGTCCGATGAACTTGAAGACGTACTCGATCCCGCCGCCGCCGGTGCGCTGCGTCGTCACCAGGATGTGCACATCGGCCGACTTCCGCTCGCGAACGTAGCTGACGAAGCCGATCTCCCGCCTCAGGTAGTCGAAGTCGCAGCTGTTGCAGTCGAGAAAGACCCGCACCGGCTCGGCGGCGGCGACCGCGCCACCGGGGTCCTGCGCCAGAGCTGAGGTGGGGTTGAGCGCCGCGACGACCGCCAGGATGACAAGCGCCAGGGTGTGGATTGTTGCGGCCCGCAGGTTCTTCAGATCGTCCGTCCTTCGAAATCTCTCGCTACTATCGCCGCCCGATCTTATCGCAACATGCACGGGGCATTCCGGGCGACGCTTGCATCCGACACCCGAAGTCAGGCATAAAACACCAGACGTGTCACACCGTTCCGGAACGGCGTCTCCTCTCTCCGTCTGCCTGCGGCTCACCCGGGCGATCAGCAGCGCCGCCGAGCTTCCCCAGATCTACGAGGCGGCGCTGCAGGCCCTCGAGGAAGGCCTCGGCGTCTCGCGCGCGTCGATCCTGTTGTTCGATCCGGACGGCGTGATGCGGTTCAAGGCGTGGCGCGGAATTTCCGATGTCTACCGGGCCGCGGTCGAGGGCCACTCCCCCTGGAAACCCGGCGACCGCGCGGCCAGACCGATCGTGACCCGGAACGTCACTGCGGATCCTGAGCTTCAGCCCCATCTCGCCACCTTCGCGGCCGAGGGGATCGTGTCGCTGGCGTTCGTCCCGCTCGAGACCGCGGCGGGGGTAATCGGCAAGTTCATGCTGTACTACGGGGCGCCCCACGATCTGTCGGCCGACGAGCTGGCGCTCGCCGAACTGGTGACGGCGCAGGTCGCGGTGGCGGTCGCCCAGGAGCACTCGACGCGTGCCGCCCAGCGGCTGGCGGCGATCGTCGAGGGCTCCGACGACGCGATCCTGAGCAAGAGCCTCGACGGCATCATCACGTCGTGGAACCGGGCGGCGGCGCGGATGTTCGGCTACACCGCGGCCGAGGCGATCGGACAATCGATCTTCATGATCGTGCCGCCGGAGCGGCACGACGAGGAGCGCAACGTCCTGGCCCGGGTCGGCTCGGGGCAGCCGGTCGAGATTGAGACCGAGCGGCGCCGCAAGGACGGCTCGACGCTTTCGATTTCGCTGATGGTCTCGCCGGTCACGGACGGACATGGCCGGATCGTCGGGGCGTCGAAGATCGCCCGCGACATCACCGCGCGCAAACGCAATGAAGCCGAGCGGACCGAGCTCTATCGCCGGCTGGCGACGCTCGTCACCGCCTCCGCCTCGCTGCTCGATTCGCCGGAGGCCGAGTCGGTGCGCTCGGCGACGCTGTCGCTGGCCCGCCAGCTACTCGCCGCCGACGGGTTCGCGCTGTGGTCGGCCTCCGCCGAACAACCGCACTGGCGAATCGAGCGGTCCGAGGGGATCTCGCCGGCCTTCGCCAAGCGCGTCGTCCAGACCGGGCGGGGCGATGCCGCCCCGGCGCTCTTCCTGTCGGGGCCGGTGGCGGTACCCGATGTCGCCGAGCAGGTGCTGCTGGCGCCGCAGCACGGCGACTACGCCGCCGAAGGCATCCGCTCGATGCTGGTCTGCCCGATGCGGCGCGGCGGCGGGCGGGTCGGGACGCTGACGTTCTACTACCGGACGCCGCATGCCTTCTCCGCGGCCGAGATTCAAACCGGCCAGGCCCTGGCGAATCTGTCGGCGGCCGCCCTGGCGACGGCCGAGCTCTACGAGCAGCAGCGGGCCGAGCGTCAGGAGGCCGAGCACGCGCGGCGGCAGGCCGCGTTCCTGGCCGACGCCACCGCAATCCTGTCGCGGTCGCTCGATTACGAGCAGACGCTGGCGGCGGTCGCGCGGCTGGCGGTGCCGGAAATCGCCGACTGGTGCACGGTCGACATCGTCTCCGACTCCGGGGCGCTGCAGCGGCTGGCGGTGGCCCACGTCGACCCCGCCAGGCTCGAGCTCGCGCAGCGCCTGCAGGAGCAATATCCGCCCGATCCCGCCTCCCCGGGTGGCGCCCACGAGGTCGTGCGCACCGGCCGGCCGGTGATCGTCCCGGCCATTGCGCCCGGCCTGCTCGAATCGGTCGCCCGGGACGACGAGCACCTGCGCATCCTCGAAGCGCTGTCGCTGTCCTCCTACATCTGCGTGCCGCTGCTGTCGTCGACCGGGACGTTCGGCGCGATAACCTTCGTGTTCGCCGAGTCCGAGCGGCACTACACCGAGCGGGACCTCGCCTTCGCGCTCGACGTCGCGGCGCGCGCCGCGCTGGCGATCGAGAATGCCTTCGCCTACCGCCGCGTCAACGAAGCGAACCGCCTCAAGGACGAGTTCCTGGCGACGCTGTCGCACGAACTGCGCACGCCCTTGAACGCGATCCTCGGCTACGCGCAGATGATCACCACCGGCGTCTATCGAGGCGACCAGCAGATCAGCGCGATGGGGGTGCTGTCGCGCAACGCCGAGGCGCTTCGCCAGATCATCGACGATGTGCTCGACGTGTCGCGGATTACGTCCGGCAAGCTGCGGCTGAAGGCCCGGCCGGTCCGGATGGAACAGATCCTCGCCGACGCCCTCGCGACCGTCAGGCCGGCGGCCGATGCCAAGGGCGTCGCCATCGACCTGACGCTGGATCCCGACGTCGGGACAGTGTCCGGTGATCCGGATCGCCTCCAGCAGGTGGTGTGGAACCTGCTGTCGAACGCCGTCAAGTTCACGCCGCCGGGCGGGCGCGTCGACCTGAGCCTCGAGCGCGCCAGCGGCGCCGTGCAGATCATGGTCCGCGACCAGGGGCAGGGAATCGATCCGGCGTTCATGCCGCATCTGTTCGAGCGCTTCCGCCAGGCCGACAGCCGCCTGTCGCGCGAGCACGGCGGGCTCGGCCTCGGGCTGGCGATCGTCCGCGAGCTCGTCGAGCTGCATGGCGGGACGGTCTCGGCGGCAAGCGACGGCCCGGACCTGGGCGCGAGCTTCACCGTCCGGCTGCCCGGTGCCAGCGACGATCAGGCGTCCGCCGCCGCTAGCGGCGAAACGCCGGCGTCGCGTTGACGCTGGCGCGGATCCCCTCGAAGAAGGCGCGGGCGAGCGCTTCGTATCCGGCGGGGCGCAGATGGAGGCCGTCCTGATCGACGTACTCCGCCTCGTGACCGGCAAAGCGGGCGTAGGTGTCGACGAGGATGGCGCCCTCCTTGCGCATCATGTCCGCCAGCGAGGCGTTGGTCCTGACGATCGCGTCGCGCGAGATCCGCCGGTCCCTCGGCCCGCCGACGAACGGCCCCGGCGGCGTCAGCGTGCTGACGAGCACGTAGCGGATGCCGGTCGCGGGGCGTTTTGCGATCCGCACGCACTCGCGCAATCCGGCGACGACATCGGCAATCTTGCGCGCGCAGGCGGCGCTGCCGTCGCGGTCGGGCGTGCACTCCGAGAGCAGGTTGTTGTAGCCATCGAGCAAGAGCAGCGCGTCGCCGCGATCGAGCTCGAGCACGCGCGGCAGCTGGTCGACACTCTGCTCGACGAACGCGCCCCCGGCGCCGCGATTGAGGACGACGATGCGCTGGCCGGGATACTCGTCGTTGAGCAGCTCCTCGAGCTTGATCGGGTAGATGTTGGGCAGGTCGATGAACGTGTTCGGGGGCGGACCGGGCCGGCCGTTCTCCCCCTCGGTGATGCTGTCGCCGAACGCGATGAAGCGCGTCGCGCCGAGCAGCAGCGGCGTCACCGTCACCGAGAAGGTGCACGCCGCCTGCCGGCCGCGACCGTCGGTCGCGACGCAGCCGACCGGCGTCGATCCGGAGCTGAAGCGCGAGCCTGAGGCCGGGATGCAGGACACGGCGAGCGGCAGCGTGCCGCCGGCCGTCACCGGCGCGGGATAGACGACGTCGCCGGCGCCGCCGGGCAGGCCGCGGGCGCTGACATCGGCCGGGCAGGTGATGGTCGGCGGCTCGCCGACCGGCGGCGCGACCGGACTGCCGCCGCACGCCGCCGCCAGGACCGCCGCGGCGGCGGCCCACGCCCGGATCCGAATGCCCACCGGCCGGCTACTCCGCTCCGACGCCCAGGTAGGTCCGCAGCTTCTCGTCGTGGAACAGGGCCTCGGCGGACGGCTCCGGCTTCACGAGCGAGGCGAGAATGCCGGCCAGGAAGCCCGCCGGCATCGAGACGACCGCCGGGTTGCGCAGCGGAAAGATCGGTGCCGCGCGGTGCAGCAGGTCCACCCAGACGGTCGGGCTCAGCACGATCAGGACGACCGACAGGGTCGCGCCGGTGGCGATCGCCGCCACCGCCCCTGCAGTATTGAACCGGCGCCAGACGATCGACAGCAGCAGCGCCGGAAAGTTGGCGCTCGCCGCGACCGCGAAGGCGAGCCCGACCATGAAGGCGACGTTCTGGCCCTTGAACAGGATGCCGAGGATGACCGCCAGCACGCCGAACGCCACCGTCGCCAGCCGCGCCACCTTAATCTGCTCCCCCTCCGACGCCTCCCCCTTCCGGATCGCGTGGGTGAAGATGTCGTGGGACAGCGCGCTCGCCCCGGCGAGAGTCAGCCCCGCCACCACCGCCAGGATCGTCGCAAAAGCAACCGCCGCGATGAAGCCGAGGAACGGCGTGCCGCCGAGCAATTCCGCGACGAGCGGCGCCGCCATGTTACCGCCGGCGTCCACCGACCGGATGATGTCCCGCCCGACCAGCGCCGAGGCGCCAAAGCCGACGATCGGGATGATTAGATAGAAGTAGCCGATGAAGCCGGTGGCGTAGAGCACCGAGGTGCGGGCGGCGCGCGCGTCCGGCACGGTATAGAAGCGCATCAGGATGTGCGGCAGGCCGAGCAGGCCGAACATCAGCGCCAGGCCGAGCGAGACCGCGTCGATCGGATCGGTGACCAGCCCACCCGGCTCGAGCGCCGCCTGACCGTAGCGCGCCGAGACGGCGGCGTAGAGCTCACCGGGCGAGAAATGGTAGCGGGCCAGCACCAGCGCGGTCAGCACCGTGACGCCCGACAGCAGCAGAATCGCCTTGATGATCTGGACCCAGGTCGTCGCCAGCATGCCGCCGAACAGGACGTAGGCCAGCATCACGACGCCGACGCCAATCACCGCCCATTCGTAGGACAGCCCGAACATCAGCGTAATCAGGTTGCCGGCGCCGACCATCTGCGCCAGCACGTAGAAGAGCAGCGTCAGCACGCCGCCGAACGCGGCGGCGATCCGCACCGGCACCTGGCGGAGGCGGAAGGCGACGACGTCGGCAAACGTGTACTTCCCGAGGTTGCGGAGCGGCTCGGCGATCAGAAACATCAACGCCGGCCAGCCGACCAGCCAGCCGGTCGCGTAGATCATGCCGTCGTAGCCGCGCAGCGCCACCAAACCGGTGATGCCGAGGAACGAGGCGGCGCTCATATAGTCGCCGGCCAGCGCCAGGCCGTTCTGGAGCGGGCTGACCGATCGGTTGGCGGCGTAGAAGTCGCTCGTCGAACGGGTCCGGCGGGCGGCCCACCACGTCACCGCCAGGGTCAGCGCGACGATGACGAGAAACGACACGATCGCGGACGGGGTCGGGCTGCCAAGCGTCGTCTGCATGCGTTCAGTCTCCGTGGACGCGGGCGCGCAGCCGCGCGACCTCGGGATCGTAGTGGCGGTTGGCCCAGACGACGTAGGCGGCGGTCAGCGCCCAGGCGCCGACAATGACCCCGGCGGCGAGCACGATGCCGAGTGTCGTCGCACCACCGCCGAGGCGGCGGGAGAGCAGCTGCGGATTGGTCGCGATCAGCAGGATGTAGCCGTAATAGAGCAGGAACAGCAGGCCGCTGAGGACGATCGAGACGCGCCAGCGGCGCATCACCAGACCGCGGAAGTCGTCGGAATCGAGCAGGGCGCGGACACTGGGCTTCACGGAACCTCCGGGTGAACGTGCGCCGCATCATACCGAAGATGAGCTGCCGTTGTCAGGCGGCGGAGGCGGGCGGATCAGCGGGAGGGGGTGGCCTGCTGGCGGAGGACCGCGAGGTGCTGCAGATGGCGGGAGCGGATGGCGATGTACTCGCCGTGCTCGACCCTGAGCTCGTTGGCAATCCGCCGGATCTCGTTGTCTTCGATCGTCACGATCGAGGCGTCGACGGCGGTCACGGCGAACAGCGCATCAATCAGCGCCAGCTTCTCGTCGTGCGTGGCCAGGCTGTCGAACATCCGGGTCACGACAAAATCGTCAGTGCCGCCGGAGCGGCGGCCCTGCGCCACCGCCAGCCGGACAGCGTCGGCGGCGCTGGCTTCGGGGATCCCGGTGTGGGAGCCGATCAGCCGCTCCATCGCGCGTGACTCGTCGGCGGTGACCTCGTGGTCGGCGCGGGCGCTGCGGGCGAGAATGTAGGCGAAACTCGCGACATAACGCTTCCGGGAGCGGTCGACGGCGGGCAGGACGGCTTCGATCTCCTGCAACGTGTCGAACTCCGGCGCCGCCGAGCCGCGGTCGAGGCCGAGCCATTTCAGAAGCGCCATGCTCCAGTCTAGCCCGGCTTCGCGTGCTACGCTTGGGGTTTCAGATGATCTCCTTTTCCCGCATCAGCAAGCAGTACGGCCGGCAGCTCCTCTTCGTTGACGCCTCCTTTCAGCTCAATCCCGGCGAGAAAGTCGGCCTGGTGGGTCCAAACGGCGCCGGCAAGACGACGCTGTTCCGGATGATCGTCGGCGAGGAGTCGCCCGACGAGGGGGACGTCGCGGTCCCGAAGAAGCTCAGCATCGGCTACTTCCGGCAGGACGTCGAGGAAATGGCGGGCCGCTCCGTGCTGGATGAAGCGATCGCCGGCAGCGGCCGGGTCGGCGATCTCCACCACGAGCTCGAGTCGCTCAACCAGGCGATGGCCGACCCCGCGCGGGCCGACGACATGGACCGCATCCTCGCCCGCTTCGGCGAAGTCCAGGAGGAGTACGAGCACCTCGGCGGCTATGCCCTGGAGAGCCAGGCGCGCGAAGTGCTGCTCGGCCTCGGCTTTGACGACGAGCGGATCGATGGCGATGTCGGCGCGCTCTCCGGCGGCTGGAAGATGCGCGTCGCGATGGCCCGCGTGCTGCTCGGCCGGCCCGACGTCCTGCTGATGGACGAGCCCACCAACCATCTCGACATCGAGTCGATCATCTGGCTCGAGGACTTTCTCAAATCGCTGCCCGGCGCGCTGCTGATGACGTCGCACGATCGCGAGTTCATGAACCGGATCGTCACGAAGATTGCCGAGATCGACGACGGCGAGATCACCGCCTATTCGGGCAATTACGATTTCTACGAGCGCGAGCGGGCGATCCGCGAGACCAACCGCGAAGCGGCCTACGCCCGCCAGCAGGCGATGCTCGCCAAGGAGCAGCGCTTCATCGACCGCTTCGCCGCGCACGCCGCCAAGGCGGCGCAGGTCCAGAGCCGGGTGAAGGCGCTCGAGAAGATCGAAAAAGTCGAACCGCCGCGGACCCGCAAGATCGTCGAGTTCGATTTCCGGCAGCCGCCGCGATCCGGCGACCAAGTGGCGGTGATTGAAGACCTCAAGAAGGCGTACGGCCGGCGGGTGATTTATGACGGGCTGTCGCTGACGATCCGGCGGGGCGAGCGGTGGTGCGTGATGGGCCGCAACGGCGCCGGCAAGACGACGCTGCTGCGGATGGTCGCGGGGGCGCTCGCGCCCGACTCGGGCGAGGTCCGGCTCGGCGCCAGCCTGAAGATGGGCTACTTCGCGCAGCAGGCGCTCGACCTGCTCAATCCGGACCTGACCGTCTGGGAGCAGATGGAAACCGACTTCCCGAAAGAGTCGATCGGCGCGCTGCGCAGCCTCCTCGGCGCCTTCCAGTTCTCGGGCGACGACGTCGAGAAGCGCATCCGCGCGCTGTCGGGCGGCGAGAAGACCCGCCTGGTGATGGCGCGGATGCTGCTCGATCCGCCGAACTTCCTGGTGCTCGACGAGCCGACCAACCATCTCGATCTGGCCACCAAGGAGATGCTGATCGGCGCGCTCTCGAAGTACGAAGGCACGATGCTGTTCGTCTCGCACGACCGCACGTTCCTGCGCGGCCTGAGCAACCGGGTGCTGGAACTCGGCGGCGAAAGCGGCACCGACAGCCGCCCGCACGCCTATCCGGGTTCGTATGTGGAGTATGTCGCGCGCACCGGCCACGAGGCGCCGGGCGTGCACGCCTGAGGCCTGGCGGGAAGGGTGTCTACTTCGCGGCGGCGGCGTCAGCGCCCGGCTTGGCCGGCGCAGCGGCGGCCGCGGCCTTGCTGGCTTTCACCAGGTCGCGGATCTTGGCGCGGCGCGCCAACACACGCTTCCGGTTGATCTGGTGCCGCGACTTGTCCCCGTTCTTTGCCGACATCACACGCCTCCATTCCCGAATGAGCAAACCTCAACTGTACCCCATCCCGACGCCCGAGCGGAGTTTTTCCTCCAGATTCCCTCTGCGACGGCGGCCGCGATCTTTCCAGCCGCGGCAGGCGTCCAACGTTGGATGCCGGTCCCGAGCGGGACGCCGGCCGGATGCGGAGGTTCTTGCAGAGCAGCGAAACGGGCCGCGCCACTACCCGTGCGGCACGCACCTGAACGGGAGAAGCGAGACCGAGCGATGAAACGAACCACCGTGGCGTGCGCGCTGTTGGCGTGGCTGGCCGCCGTGCCGGCGATGGCCCAGACAAACGAAGGCGGGGGCGGGCGGGCCCAGACGGCAAGTCCCTTCGCCGGCAGCGTCCCCCAGGGGACCGCGACCGCCGACGCGATCGGCCTGTCGGTGAAGGACGCGGTCGATCGCGCCCTGCGGCACAACCTCGGACTGCTGCTCCAGGAAGAGGCGGTCCAGTCCGCGCATGGCGCCCGCTGGCTGGCGCTGGCCGATCTGCTCCCGAACGTCTCCGCGTCCGCCGGCAGCTCGCGCCAGGTCATCAACCTCGAGGCCTACGGCTTCCCGGCCAAACCAAGCATCGTCGGTCCCTTCAATGTGTTCGACGCGCGGGTCTTTCTCTCGCAGCCGGTGGTCGACGTCTCCGCCATCAACCATGCCCGGGCCACCGCCGCCAGCGAACGGGCGGAGACCTACGGCATCCGCTCGGCACGCGATCTGGTGGCGCTCGTCGCCGTCAATCTCTACCTGCAGGCGGTCGCGACCTCGAGCCGAATCGAAGCGGTCCATGCCCAGGAAGAGACATCTCAGGCGCTGTTCGGACAGGCCTCGGACATGAAGCAGGCCGGGGTCGTTGCCGGGATCGACGTGCTGCGCGCGCAGGTCCAGGTGCAGAACACCCATCAGCGGGCGATTCGCGCCGAGAACGATTTCGAGCGCGTCAAGCTCCAGCTGGCGCGGGCGATCGGCCTGCCGCCCGGGCAGCGCTTCACACTGACCGACAAAATTCCGTACGCGCCGCTGCCGCCGATCACCATGGAGGCGGCGCTCCAGACCGCCTTCGCATCGCGGCCTGACTACCTCGCGGCGCGCGAGCGGGTCGCGGCCGCCGAGGCCTCGGCGCGCGCCGCCAGCGGCGAGCTGCTGCCGACACTCCATCTCGACGCCGACTATGGCGGCATCGGCCAGACGCCGTCGACCGCACACGCCACGTATCGCGTCGCCGCGACCGTCCGCGTGCCGATCTTCGAAGGCGGGCGGACGACCGGGCGGCGGCTGCAGGCGTCGGCCGAGCTGCACCGGCGCGAGGCGGAGCTCGAGGATCTCAAGGGGCGCGTCGACTACGACGTCCGGACCGCCCTGCTCGATCTCGGCGCTTCCGCCCAGCAGCTCGACGCGGCGCGGACGACGGTCTCGCTCGCCGCGCAGGAGCTGACCCAGGCGCGCGACCGCTTCGGCGCCGGCGTCGCCGGCAACATCGAGGTCACGCAGGCGCAGGAGACCGGAGCCTCGGCCGCCGAGAGCTACATCGAAGCGCTCTACGCCAACAACCTCGCCAAGGCGATGCTCGCCCAGGCCATCGGCACGGCGGAACAATCGATCTCGACGTTTCTCGGAGGAACGAAGTAATGGCGGAAGCGACTCGGGTGGATAAGCCGGCAGACGAGGTGGCCGAGCCGGCCGCCGGCGGCATGCTCGCGGGACGCGGCCGCGCGCTCGCCATCGCCGGTCTCGTCATCGTCCTGATCATCGGCTTCTACGTCTGGCACTCCCGCGGCCGGCAGTCGACCGACGACGCGCAGGTCGACGGCCACATCACGCAGGTCTCGTCACGGGTCGGCGGTCCGATCCTGAAGCTGCACGTCAAGGACAACCAGGCGGTCACGGCCGGCGACGTGATCGTCGAAATCGATCCGCGCGACTACCAGGTCGCGGTCGATCGCGCCAAGGCGGAGCTCGGCGATGCGGAGGCCAACGCCGCCGCGGCGGCGAGCGGCATTCCGATCACGGAGGTCTCGACCTCGACCGTCACGCGCAGCGCCAGCGGCGGTCTGGAAGAGGCGCAGGCCGGCGTCGGCATCGCCGAAAGCCAGATCAAGGCGGCGCGCGCCCAGCTGGTGGCGGCGCAGGCGCACCAGCGCGAGCGCGAGGCGACCGCCACCCGCACGGCGCGGGACGTCGAGCGGCTGAAAGGGCTGGTCGCGAAGGAAGAGATTCCGCAGCAGCAGTTCGACGCCGCGGTCGCGGCGGCCGACGCGGCGCGGGCGGCGGCCGACGCGTCCCGCTCGGACGTCCTCGCCGCGGAAGCGGCGATTGGCGTCGCCGAACAGCGCGCGCGGCAGTCCCGCGGCAGCGCCGCCCAGGCGCAGGCCGCGGTCCAGGCGACGCGCTCGGCGCCGCAGCAGCTCAAGGTGACGAAGGCACGCGCCGACATGGCGCAGGCGCGAGTCCAGCAGGCGGCCGCGGCGCTCGCCCAGGCCGAGCTTAACCTGCAGCGGACCCGCGTTATCGCGCCGGCGTCCGGCATCATCAGCAAGAAGTCGGTCGAAGTCGGACAGGTCATTCAGCCCGGCCAGCCGCTGGTCGCGCTGGTCGCGCAGGACGACCTGTGGGTGACGGCCAACTTCAAGGAGACGCAGCTCAGGAACATCCGGCCCGGGCAGCGCGCGACCATCTCGATCGATGCCGTCGGCAAGGACTTTGACGCCCACGTCGACAGCCTCGCGCCGGCCACCGGCGCGCGGTTCAGCCTGCTGCCGCCCGAGAACGCCACCGGCAACTACGTCAAGGTCGTCCAGCGGGTGCCGGTCAAGATCGTCCTCGAACCCGGCCAGGATCCCGAGCACCGCCTCCGCCCCGGCATGTCGGTCACGCCGACCGTCTTCACGTCGTCAAAATGAGCGCCGCGGACGGGCACAAGGCGGTCAATCCGTGGATCGTCGCGATCGCCGTCATGTTCGCGACCTTCATGGAGGTCCTCGACACGACCGTCGTCAACGTCTCGCTGCCGCATATCGCCGGCAACCTGTCGGCGACGATTGACGAGTCGACCTGGGTCCTGACGTCGTATCTCGTCGCCAACGCCATCGTCCTGCCGATGACCGGGTGGCTGGCCGGGCATTTCGGCCGCAAGCGGCTACTGATGACGTCGGTCGCCGGCTTCACGATCTCGTCACTGCTCTGTGGGATCGCGCCGACGCTGCCGTTCCTGGTCGCGTTCCGCCTGCTGCAGGGGGCGACCGGCGGCGCGATGCAGCCGCTCTCGCAGGCGATCCTGCTCGAGGCGTTCCCGCCGCACGAGCGCGGCAAGGCGATGGGCTTCTGGGGCCTCGGCATCGTCGTCGCGCCGATCATCGGGCCGGTCATCGGCGGGTGGCTGACCGACGCGTACAGCTGGCGGTGGGTGTTCTACATCAACCTGCCGATCGGCATCGTCTCGCTGATCATGACGAAGCTGTACGTCTTCGACCCGGCCTACCTGCGCAAAGAGACGAAGCAGATCGACTACTGGGGGATCGGGCTGCTGGCGCTGTGGATCGGGACGCTGCAGCTGGCGCTCGATCTCGGCCAGGAGCGCGACTGGTTCGCGTCGGCGTTCATCTCGGGGCTGGTGTTCCTCTCGGTCGGCGGCATCGTCGCGTTCCTGATCCGCGAGCTGCGGGCGGCGGAGCCGGTCGTCGATCTGCGCGTGTTCAAGATCCGCAGCTACAGCACCGGTGTCTTCCTGATGACGACGCTGGGGTTCGTGCTCTACGGCAGCCTGGTGCTGCTGCCGATCATGCTGCAGACGCTGCTCGGCTATCCATCGCTGCAGGCCGGGATTGCGATGGCGCCGCGCGGGTTGGGATCGCTCATCGGCATGCCGATGGTCGGCCTGCTGATCGGCCGGATCGATGCGCGGAAGATGGTAGTGGGAGGCTTGATCCTTGGCGCCGGCACGCTGTTCTGGCTAGGTGAGCTGAACCTGAACGCCGGCTACTGGGACATTTTCTGGCCGCAGTTCTTCCAGGGACTGGGACTGTCGGCGCTGTTCGTGCCGCTGACGACGATCAGCATGGATCCGATTCCGCGCGAGCGGATGGGCAATGCGACCAGCCTCTTCAATTTGATGCGCAACCTCGGCGGCAGCATCGGCATCGCGACCACCGGGTCGCTGCTGGCGCGCAAGCAGCAGGAGTACATCAACGTCATGGGCGTGCATGCCTCGGCCTATTCGCCGGCGACTCAGTCGTGGCTCGAGGCGACGCGGCAGGGCCTGATCGCGTCTGGCGTGGACGCCGTGACCGCCTCCCAGCGCGCCTATGCGGCGCTCTTCGGCATGGTCCAGCGGCAGGCCGCGATGGTCTCGTTCGTCCAGCTGTTCCGGCTGCTCGGCATCATCTTTCTGCTGCTGCTCCCGCTGGTGCTGCTGATGCGCCGGCCGCGAGGCCCGGCGGCGGCGGCGCACTAGAGAAGAAGGGGATCAAAGTGCCGGGGTGCCGGGGTGCCACGGTGCCAAAAGGGCACGGTGCCAAGGTGCCGGGGTGCCAGGGTGCCTGTGTCCCATTGTTTACATTGTCCCAATGGTGCCTGTGTGCCAGTGTGCCAGTGTGCCATAGTGCCAAGGTGCCAAGGTGCTACGGTGCTAGGGTGCTAGTGGCTCGTCTGAGCGATGGCACCCGCCACTTCGCACTCTGGCACACCTACTCCTTGGCACCGTGGCACCTTGGCACGCCGGCACTTTTGCGTGGGGCGGTTCAGCGGACGAGGGGTTTGAGTGAGGCGAAGGCGGCGAGCATTTCGGGGTAGGTGAAGTTGGCGTTTCTTCCGCTCGGGTTGGGGAGGACGACGATGCGGGCGCCGTGGAGGGTGGGAGGCTGGAGACCGAGGGGAATTGGGCGGGAGCGGGGGGCGGCCGGGACGGACGCGGGCTCGATGAGCGGGCGGATGACGCGGTAGAGCGTCACGCCGACGAGCGCGACGACGGATGGACGGTACTTCCGGATCTTGCGCTCGAGGATCTTCCAGCCGGCGAGATATTCGGCCGGCGTCAGATCGTCGATCCCGGGACTGGGGCGGGCAACGAGATTGGTGATGCCGAGACCGAACTCCGGCAGCAGGTCGTCCTCCTCGAAGGTCAGCGCCCGGGGTACCAGCCCCGACTCGAACAGCAGCTTCCAGAAGCGATTCGAGGGACCGGCAAAGTGATGTCCGGTGATCGCCGAGCGCACGCCCGGGTTGATGCCAACGAGGAGCACCCGTAGCCCCGGCTGAATCCGATCCCGCAGCCGCCGCCCCGCCCAGTCCGCCGTCTCCCGTCGCTCGTTCAGGTCCTCACTCCACCGGTCGCACCCTGGCACCCCGGCACCTTGGCACTCCGGCACCGTGGCACCCTGCCCTTTGGCACCCTGGCACCCCCGCACCTTGGCACCGTGGCACCGTGGCACCGTGGCACCACGGCACTTTTATTTGGGCTTCAAAATCAACATCCCGAGCGGCGGCAGGTTGAGGCGCAGCGAGTCGGGATGGCCGTGGGCGGCAATCGGCTCGGTCGAGACCGCGCCGCTGTTGCCGAGATTGCTGCCGCCGTAGCTGTCGCTGTCGCTGTTGACGAGCTCCATGTACTCGCCGCCGCGCGGCACCCCGACACGGTAGCCGTCGCGCGGCACGGGCGTGAAGTTGACGATCGCGACGACGAAGTCGTTGCTGGCGCGGGCCCGGCGGATGAACGAGACGACGCTGTTGTCGCTGTCGTTGCAGTCGATCCATTGGAAGCCGGCCGGATCGAAATCGACCTGGTGCAGCGCCGGCTCGGCGGCGTAGACGCGGTTCAGATCCTGGACGAAGCGACGCAGCCCGGCGTGGAGCGGGCGATCGAGCAGGTGCCAGTCGAGGCTGTGATCGTAGTCCCACTCCCGGGTCTGGCCGAACTCGCAGCCCATGAACATCAGCTTCTTGCCGGGGTGCGCGTACATGAAGCCGTAGAGCGCCCTCAGCGTCGCCGCCTTCTGCCAGTCGTCGCCGGGAATCTTGTCGAACATCGACCCTTTGCCGTGGACGACCTCGTCGTGGGAGAACGGCAGCACGAAGTTCTCGCTGAAGGCGTAGATCAGCGAGAACGTCAGGTGATGGTGATCCCAGCGGCGGTGGATCGGATCGCGGTGGACGTACTCGAGGATGTCGTTCATCCAGCCCATGTTCCACTTGTAGGTGAAACCGAGCCCGCCGGTGTAGGTCGGGCGGCTGACCGACGGCCAGGCGGTCGATTCCTCGGCGACCGTCACCGACCCGGGCTGCTCGGCGTGGGTCAGCGTGTTCAGCTGGCGGATGAATTCGATCGCGTCGATGTTCTCGCGGCCGCCGTAGCGGTTGGGAATCCACTCCCCTTCCTTCCGCGAGTAATCGAGATAGAGCATCGACGCGACCGCGTCGACGCGCAGCCCGTCGATGTGGTACTCGTGCAGCCAGAACAGCGCGTTGGCGAGCAGGAAGTTCCGGACCTCGTTGCGGCCGTAGTTGAAGATCAGGGTGCCCCACTCGCGGTGCTCTCCCTGCCGCGGGTCGGCGTGCTCGTAGAGCGCGGTGCCGTCGAACGACGCCAGGCCGTGCGCGTCCTTGGGAAAGTGGCCGGGCACCCAGTCGAGGATGACGCCGATGCCGTGCTGGTGGCAGGCGTCGACGAACGCCTTGAACTCGACCGGCGAGCCGAACCGGCTGGTCGGCGCGAAGAAGCCGATCACCTGATAGCCCCACGAGCCGGAGAACGGATGCTCCATCACCGGCAGCAGCTCGATGTGGGTGTAGCCCATCTCCTTGACGTAGGGAATCAGGCGGGCGGCGAGCTCGGCGTACGACAGGTAGCGGTTCTCGTCCTCCGGCACGCGCGCCCACGACCCGAGGTGAACTTCGTAGACGGCGAACGGCCGGTCGAACCACGAGCCCTGCGACTCGCGCTCCGCCATCCAGGTGCCATCCCGCCACTGGTAATCGGGACGGACAACAATCGAGGCATTCAGCGGCGGCAGCTCGAAGGCAAAGCCGAACGGATCCGATTTCAGCAGGATCTCGCCGTGCATCGTCAGGAGCTCGAACTTGTACTTCTGGCCGACGGTCGCGCCGGGGATGAAGATTTCCCAGACGCCGAGGCCGATCTTGCGCATTGGGTGGCGGCGGCCGTCCCAGGAATTGAAGTCGGCGACGACGCTGACGCGGCGGGCGTTCGGCGCCCAGACCGCGAAGTGCACGCCGTCGACGCCGCCGACGGTGTAGAGGTGGGCGCCGAGCTTGTCGTAGATGCGGGTGTGCGTGCCCTCGCCGAACAGGTACAGATCGAAGTCGGTCAGCACCGGGCCGTAGCGATATGGATCGTCGAGCAGCGCCGTGGTGCCACCGCCGTAGGTGACGTCGAGGCGGTAGTCCGGGAGGTCGAGCACGCCCGGGATGGCGGCCTCGAAGATGCCGGCCGGGTGGCGGCGCTTCATCTTGACGCTCCCCGCGCCGTCGCGCCGGATGGTGATCGCCTCGGCGGTCGGGATGCAGGCGCGGATGACAACGCCCTTGCCTTCGCGATGCGGTCCGAGGACCGCGAACGGATCGTCGTGTCGCGCTTCCGCCAGCGCGGTCAGGAGATCGTCGGCGCGGCTCACGACGTCACGGCCCGCTTACTGAGCCACGCGCCGCGATGGGCCTCGTCGGGGCGATCGCCGGGACCATCGAGCGACGTCACGCCGGCCCCCTGATACGCGGGACACCAGCCGGTCAGCCCCGACAGCGCGACGACCGCGCCGGCGACCCGCAGCGGCCAGCGCAGTCCGCGGCCCGCCGCCGACGCGGCAACGACCAGCGCCGCGCCCGCGCCGGTGCGGACGACGCGCTCGAGGTCGCCGACGTTCTGGACGGCGAGGCGGCCCTGGACATCCTCCCGGGTCAGCATTTCGAGCTCGACGAGTGCTTCGGTGATCCCTTCGTTCGATGGTTCGACGAGCGGCGACCCGCCGACGCCGAGATCGATCGTCGGTGTGCGCCGCTCGCCGTGGTTGAGCGCCATCGCGGCCAGCAGCGCCTCGAAGTTTTCGTCGACGTTCAGGTAGCAGTGCCGGACGCCGAGCCGCCGCAGATGCCGCAGCGCGCGCCGCGTGTCTTCACACCAGTCGGCTCCGTAAACAGTGATCATGTGCCGAAGTGCTCCTACAATGCCGTCAGGATGCCGGCGGCGATCGCGCCCAGCGAGGCCAGCAGCATCCAAGGCGCCGCCGCCGCGGCACCGCCCGGGGCCGCGGGTATTGGAGACGTCGCGGGGTCCGCCGCGAAGATCCGCTGCCCGGCGGCGAAGACGCAGCCGAGCGCCGCGAAAGCCAGCAACCAGCCGGCGCCGAGGAGCGTGCGCGGCAGTCCACCGCGCATGCCCGGCAGCCAGACCGCGAGCACCGCGGACAACATCCAGCCGGCCGCCGCCAGCACCGCGATCAGCTTGAGCTGTCCGAGCCAGCGTTCCGACGACTGGCGGCGCAGCTCGGCGGCCAGCAGCTCGTCGGCGCGCTTCCGCTCGGCGTCGATCTGCGACCGCTCCATCTCCATCCGGGCGCGGTCCCTGTCGAATGCTTCCTTCAACGCGGCGACGACGACACCGGCGAGCCGCGCTTCAAGGGTGCCAGGGCTGCCGGGGGCCGCGGCACCGGCGAGCGCTTCGCCGGGGCCGGCGGCCGTGCTGTCGGCGGGCCGCGGGCGCAGCCGCGCGGTCATTTGCGCCAGTCCGCCGACCGTATCCAGAATCCGCATCCACTCGGCTACACCCATCACTCTCCAGCTTATGGACCTGAAGGGAGGGACGCAAGCCCGACCGGAGCTGGACGGTGCGATGCAACACGGGCGCTGAAACCGGGCAGCGGGGGGATTCCGACGGCGGCGGGGGCGGATTCAGCGTGCGCGCTGAGCGAGGATGGCGTCGATATAGGCGGTCACGAGACCGGGGAGATCGTCCACCGGGCCGGTCAGGGTGAAGACCTTGCGGAAGCGGGGCCCGGAGATCGCGAGATCCCACTCCTGGCCCGACTGTGACCGGAAAAGCGAGAGACGCCAGCGTTCAAAGGAGGGACGCCATCGCTTGACGACTGACTGCACGGCCTCCACAAGCTGCGATCGGACCGCAGCGTCGCCAAGCTGAGGGCAACTGATCGATACCGCCATAGACTGAATGCAGCTTAACGTACCTTCGTCACCGAAAGACATCAAGCTGAGCCTTGCCGGTGGCGGCGGAGTGCGGGTCGTCCCCGCTCCCCGCCAGCCCCCGAACTATTTCGCCATGACTACGGTGTCGATGACGTGGATCACGCCGTTCGACTGGTAGACGTCCGCAATCGTGATGTTGGCGGTGTTCCCCTTGCCGTCGCGCAGCACGAGTCCCTTGCCCTCAGTCGTCACCGACAGCGTGTCGCCGCTGACCGTCTTCAGTTCCGCCTTGCCGTCGCCCTTCTTCACCTGCGCCATCAACGCCTTCGAGTCGAGGCGGCCGGGCACCACGTGATAGGTCAGCACCTTCGTCAGGGTGTCCTTGTTCTCGGGCTTGAGCAGCGTGTCGACCGTGCCGGCCGGCAGCTTCGCGAACGCCTCATTGGTCGGCGCGAAGACGGTGAACGGACCTTTGCCCTGCAGCGTCTCAACCAGCCCCGCCGCCTTGACCGCGGCGACCAGCGTGGTGTGGTCCTTCGAGTTCATGGCGTTGGTGACGATGTCCTTCGAGGGATACATCGCCGCACCGCCGACCATCTTGGTCTTGTCCTGCGCCTGCGCCGTCCCGAGTCCCGCCGCGAACACGACGGCGAGCATTCCACCGATTACATTGCGATACATGCTGTCCTCCTGGCGCCATGAGCGGCGCACACCACGTTCTACGCGGGGGCCGGCAGAGCGGATTGGAACTGACGGTGAGCCGGAAGACTGGAATGGCCTGATACACTCATCCAGAATGCGGGACGGCGCGTAGAGAGATATGAAGCCGATATACGAGGCAGAGCGGGGCACGGCGGCCTCGAAGGGGAAGGCCGCGGGTGCCTGACCAGGGGAACATCGAGCGCCTGGCGGCAGGCGATCAGTCCGCGCTGGCGGAGCTCTACGACCTCCACGGCCGCAGCGTGTACGCCCTCGCCGCCCGCATCGTCGGCGACCGCGGCGACGCGGAAGACATTGTCCAGGAAGTGTTCGCGCAGGCCTGGCGGCAGGCAGCGCGTTATGACGCCGCGCGCGCGACGGTGATCGGCTGGCTGCTGATGATGACGCGGGCACGGGCGATCGATCGGATCCGCGCCCGCCACTCGCGGCCGGTCGCCTCCGGGACGACGGTGCCGGATCTCGCGGATCCGGTCGAGGGACAGGAGGCGGTGGCGATCAGCGCGGAGGTTGCCGGCCGGGTCGGCGCGGCGCTGCGGACTCTGCCCGAGGCGCAGCGGCAGGCGATCGAGCTGGCGTATTACGAGGGCTTGAGCCAGTCGGATATTTCAGAGAGACTGCGCGAGCCACTGGGAACGGTGAAGACGCGCATGCGGTCGGCGCTGCAGAAGCTGCGCGTGGCGCTGCGGGATCACGAAGTTCGATGACTGAACACGATCGTTACGGCGAACTGGCGGGGCCGTACGCGCTCAACATCCTGGGCGCGGACGACCGCCGCGCGTTCGAGGCGCATCTGGCCGGATGCCCCGAATGCCGCGCCGAAGTACGCGATGCCGCGATCGTCGCCGAGACGCTCGGGCATGCGGTGACGCCCGAGGAGCCGCCGGCGGAGCTCCGCTCGCGGGTGCTGGCGGCGGCGTTCGGCGCCGACCAGTCGACCGTCCCTGCGAGCCGGGTGGTCCCGATGCGCGGCGCGCCGGTGGCGCGCCCGCCGCGGCGCCGGTTGGAACCGTGGCTGCTGGCCGCGGCATCGTTCGCCGCTGTGGCGCTCGGGCTGTACTCGCTGTCGCTGCGGGCCAGGCTCCGCGAAACCGATCAGGCGCTGCGCTCGGCCCAGGCGCGTCTCGCGGCGACCGAGACGCAGATGGCAAGCCTCGAGCGGACGAGCAGCGAGAGCTCCCGGGTCGCGCTCGTCGCCTCCGCCCCGGATGTCGTCCGGGTCGACATGGCCGGGCAGGCCGACGCGCCGGCGGCGCGCGGACGAGCGTTCTGGAGCCCGTCGCGCGGCATCGCGGTGGCGGCCGACCAGCTGCCGGCGCTGCCGCAGGGGCGCGTCTATCAGCTGTGGCTCGTGACCGCCGATGCGAAGGTGAGCGCCGGCCTGATGCATCCCGACGCCAGCGGTCGAGCGCTGTCGGCATCGCAGACCACGGGTGTACGGCCGGTGGCGATTGCGCTGACGCTCGAGCCCGAGGGTGGAGTTCCGGCCCCGACGGGCGCCATCTACCTCGTCGGCTCGCTATAAACCGGCGCGGCGGCCTCTGACGGTCTCTGCTCACCCCTCACCAAATTGCTCTCACGGATAGCAGGCGGGGGGCTTCCTGGCCGGTTCATCCATTAATTTCGGAGCAAATCGTTGTCTCCGTGCTGGCACTCGCGTTGCACCCTGGTCCGGCGGAGGCGACGAGATGCGAGACGAACTCGACCATTCGACTCTTCGGTATGTAGAGGCGGCGCAGCTCGAGGGGCCGTTTGGCGGGCTCGAGGACGCCTCTCTCCTCGGGACGTCAGGCGAGCAGCTTGGCAGCCTGGCCGGGGCGCTGATCGATCCCGGTGAGGGCCGCCTGCGCTACTACGTCATTCACTCCACGGGCTGGATCGGCCGGCGCGAATATCTGGTTCCTGCGGACTTCGCGCCGTCGATCGCCCCCGACGGCAGCGCGCTGCACGTCGACATGGACCGCGCGGCGCTCGCCGCCTGCGAGACATTTCACCCCGCCGCCGCGGTTCCCTACTCCGACGACGATTTGATCGCAACGATCTTTCGCGATCGCGACGACGACGTCGCCGCGGCGCTCTCGGCCTAGAAACACCCTCCCGTTCCTCGTCGTATCTCCCTGAAAGCCACATATCGGGTCCCACATCGGGGCCTCCGTTAGTCGTGTGCCAGGGAGATCACTTTGCGCTTAGCAGCACGCTTTTCACTCGTCCTCGCCGGCCTCGTCTGCATCGCCGGCCTCGGCCTCCAGGCCCAGCCGCCGCAGGGGTCGGGTGCGCCCGCGGCCGGGCGTCAGGGAGGCGGCCGGCCCAACGTGCCGCCACCCGATCCCACCAAGCCGGCAAAGCTGGAGATTACGGACGGGACGACGGCGCGCTACAAGGTCCGCGAGCAGCTCGCCGGGATCAGTTTCCCGAGCGACGCGGTCGGCACCACCAGCGGCGTGACCGGCACGGTCGTGGTCAACCCGGACGGCACCATCGATGCCTCGCGCTCGAAGCTGACGGTCGACCTGACGTCGCTGAAGAGCGATCAGCAGATGCGCGACGGCTACGTCCAGTCGCGCACGCTCGAGACCGAGAAATATCCGACGCTCGAGTTCGTGCCGAAGCGCCCGGTCGGCTTGCCGGTGCCGTTTCCGTCGGGCATGGGGGCGCAGGCCGGCTTCCAGCTGATTGGCGACATGACGCTCCACGGCGTCACCAGCGAGACCACCTGGAACGTCGTCGCCACTTTCGCCAACGACATGGTCGCAGGGCGGGCGACGACGACGCTGCAGTTCGCGACCTTCAAGATGCCGAAGCCGTCGCTGGCGCGGCTGCTGAGCGTGGACGACAAGATCGAGCTGGAGATCGAGTTCAAGGCCAAGCGCAGCGCGCTCTGAGGCGCCGACGGCGGGTGCGTGATATCGGACGGCGCGACGGGGCGTCGCACCGCAGTCGAGGTCGGGGGGTTGCCCTCCGGCTCGCGCTTGCGGCCGCAGGCGCGGTGCTTCAAGAAGGAAAAGATGGCGGAGAGGGAGGGATTCGAACCCCCGTGCCGATTACTCGGCAAGACGCTTTCGAGGCGCCCCCGTTACGACCACTTCGGTACCTCTCCGTTTATTGCTTCGCTCGGTGGGCTCCGGCCCTCGCTTGCGAATACTTCGCTCGGTTAGCCCGAACCCCGGCGCGCCTTGAAAAACTCCTGCATCAGCGTCCGGCACTCTTCCTCGAGAACGCCGCCGGTCGCGGTCAGCCGGTGATTCAAGGCCGGGTGCTCGTGCGCCCGCATCGCTGATTGTATCGCGCCTGCCTTCGGCTCGGCGGTGCCGTAAACGACGCGGCCGACGCGCGCGTGGATCATTGCGCCGACGCACATCTGGCAGGGCTCGATCGTCACATAGAGCGTCGCTCCCGCCAGGCGATAATTCTCGAGCCGCCGGCCGGCGTCGCGCAGCGCGACAATCTCGGCATGCGCGGTCGGGTCGTGGGAGCTGACCGGCTGGTTGAAGCCGCGGCCGGCAATCCGGCCCTCGACGACGACCACGGCGCCGACCGGCACTTCGCCGTCGCGCTGCCCCTGGCGCGCGAGCGCAAGCGCTTCGCGCATCATCAGGACATCCGGATCGTCCGTCACGGCCTCACCGCGCCGGGCCCATCCACGGCTCCACCATGATCGCCTTTAGCGTGCGGAGTTGCAAGCCGGCCAACGAGCCCGGACCCTCCAAAGGCCGGCAACTCATGGTGCCGCCTCAACGAGCGCCCGGACGTGCGAGACCAGCTGCCAGCGCTGCAGCGCCGGGATACCGCTGAAAGCCGGCATGCCGGTTCTCGTATTGCCGCTGCTGATCTTCCAGAACAGCGCGCCGTCGGTCTGCGACTGAACGCGCTTCAGCGTCAGGTTCGGGCCGCGCGACGTACCAGTGCCGTCATCTGCATGGCAGGCGCTGCACCGCTCGGCGAACAGTTTCGCCCCGCCGGCGTGCGTCTCCGGACGGCTGGCCAGCGGGTTCTGTTTCGTGTCCGCGGCGGCCGGCGCTTTCCATTCGGACTGCCGATCGCTCCATGACTGCCGCGCGCCGACGACGGCGGCCGGAACGAGGCCACAGAGCAGTCCGGCGAGGATCGTTCGTGTCATGACCATTAGCGGCTCCCCACTGGCAGCTCATACGCGAAGCCAACGCGGACGAGATAGCGATCGCTGGTGTCGGTGAGGCCGAATCCAACCGATCCCTTCAACGACGTGCGCTCGCCCAGCCGCCAGGCCGCGACCGGGGCGACGTAATGCCGCTGCGCCGCGCGATCGAACGCCTCGGTCGAACCGAGGCCGCCGTAGGCTTCGACGCCGAGGACGAAGTTTTCCCGGCACAGCCGGCAGGCGGTACCGCTCGCTAGGCCGCCGAGCGGGCGCGACACGCCGACGCTGTAGCCGAACTCGAAGCCTTCGCTCTCCGAGAGATTGCGTTCGACGATGAAATTCTCGGAGAGGTTCCAGCCGCGGACCGCGCTCGACAGGATCAGCTTGGCTTCGAGCTCCTTCTCGTGCTCGCGCTTCAGTTCGTCAATCGGCTCGTAGTGCACGCCGCCGGCGCCGACGATCTCCTTCTGGATGCGCGACGCCTCGTTGATGCCCTCGTACTCGACGTAGATCACCGGGTTGATGCGATGTTCGCTCTTGAGCGGGCGGAACCGGTTCTCGAGCCGGAAGCCGGTGAAGGCGTTCCCGTCGTTACGGGTCGTGACCCCTTCCAGATACAGTTCCGTCGTCCACCAGCCGGTGACGCCGTACTCGATCTCGAGCCAGGGGGCGGTGTAGACGCTCTCCCCCCGTTTCGGAATCCCGGTCGTCGTCGCCACGGCCAGTTCGAGGTTGCCGGGCTCCTCGAGGTAGTGGTCGTAGGTAACGAAGTAGGCGCGCTGCTGGGCCAGCAGCGGCGACGAACAGAACAGCAGCGAGAGGACGACACCAGCGGACGTGCGACGGAACATGCGACTCCTGAGAGGGACGAGGTCCCCGAAGGAGCCCGAAGCGCAGGTTTGCCGCGCGGGCAGCCGTCGGCTACACTGCCAGCAGAACGTCGGTTCGGGCTCGGGCCAACCGTTTCCAGACGGCGTTCACGCCCGCCAAGTGCGCCAACACTTGGCGGGCATTTTCATGTCCGCCGCCGGGCCGGAGCCGAATACTCCGACACCCGAAATCCTATCGGCGCCATATCCGACCTGTCAAGTCGGATATCGGTCAGAGCCTGAAGAATTCGCGATTTGGTGTGTTTCCTGTCGTTGGTCAGCACGGACGGCTCATCAATACGCTCGTCACGGCCTGGCGGCGACCGACCTTACTTCGCCTTCTCCTTCCGGGTGGCGGTGCCGGTCATGACATACGCGCCGCCGGCGAAGTCGATTTGCGCGTTCATCTTGCTCTCGGGAGCAGGCGTCAACCGGACGGCCGCGTCGACCGGATTGCCCTCGTAGTTGAATGTGTAATTGAGGACGAGGCTCTCGCCAGCCCTGGTGATGTCGGTGATGGGCTGGGGCGGGGGCGTCTCGCCCGCGATCTCGGCCGTCACCTTCTCCTGCTCGGCCTTGACGGTCAGTTCGAACGCGCCGGGGCCGTTCGGCCCCTGCAGCTGCAGCGTCCAGTCACCGATGAACGGCGCCGCGTCCGCCGCCGTCACCGGCGCGGCAGCCGCGGCCTGGCCGGCGATGGCGCTCGGAAAAACCAGCAATCCCGCAGCGATCGCCGTGATGAAGAGGAACGTGCGGTTCATGTGACCTCCAGGTCGCAGAGCGACGTGACGTCGACCGAGGTTAGTCCCGAGCGCCGACGCGTCGCTGACTTATGTGTCGAGGGATCGGTGGCGATTTCCAGAACCCGCAGCATAACGCCGGCGCTGATTGGGGTCTTTTCCATTTCGCCAACGGCAACAATGCCGCCGAGCCTTATGCCGTCGGAATCGCGAACGACTCCAGGTAGCCGCAACCCTGGCATCGGTAGGTCGTCACCGGCATCGGCGTCTGATCCTGGACCTTCACGCCACCGAACCAGAACCGCGACATCGGCTCCCCCTCGACCCATTTCACCTGCTGATCGCGAGGCCCACCGCCCCGCTCGATCATGAATCCCGGTTCCATCGCTCCGGAGCATCTTGGGCACGCGGTCGGTTTCTGCGTCATCACCGCTCAAAATGGTGTCAAGACTGAAAGGAAGATGGCCGCCGCTCAGGTGCGGCGAGCCGACCTACCCGCAGCCGAAAATTGGGGAGTGATGGAACGGTGGCTTGCCAGCCGAAGCTCAGCTGGGGCGATAGAGCCCGCCTCCGCTGGAGGCTACGGCTGGCAACCTTCGCCCGCTCGGAGCGAAGGTTGGTGCGCCCTGCAAGACTCGAACTTGCGACCTCCTGGTTCGTAGCCAGACGCTCTATCCAACTGAGCTAAGGGCGCGCTGATCGGAGAGCCCTTCCTGGAGGAAGGTCCCCCGCTCGAGCGGGAAACGCCGATTATCTCATCACGTCCCCGAAGTCACCCCCGCCGAACCGAGACGGACCCCCGAACCCGTATAATCGCTCCGTGTCCCTCGACCAGCACCGCAAGGATGCGCCCGCGCGGGTGCGGTGCTTCGTGCTGACGATCAGCGACACGCGCA
>JANMWI010000111.1:0-4634 GCA_031393955.1 Acidobacteriota bacterium | reverse complement strand
GACGATCAATGGCGAACTGTCAGTCCTTCGGCAGATCCTGAAGCGCGCCAAGCTCTGGTATCGCTTCTCGGACGAGTACACGACGCTTCGCAATCGCAAACCGCCCGTCGGACGCGCGCTGACGGCCGAGGAACAGGAGCGACTGTTTGCGTTGGCCCGGACGAGGCCGGGATGGCTGTACGCCTATGTCGCCAGCACGCTGTCCTTCTACTGCGGCCTCCGGGCCTGCGAGATCAAGGTCCTCCGCTGGCAGGACATCGACCAGACCCGGCACCTCCTCCACATACGGCGGTCGAAAACGCCCGCCGGCTGGCGATCGCCAACGTTGAACACGACGTGCACCGAGGTGCTGGCCGAACTTCACGCGCGCGCGGCGGCGCTCGGATTCGCCGAGCCTGAGCACTTCGTGTTCCCGTGGCACGGCCGCAACAAACACCTGGACCCCACCAAGCCGATGACGTCCTGGCGGACGGCCTGGCGCGCGATGCGCAAGGCGGCGGGTCTGACGGAGGTGCGCTTCCACGACGGCAGACACACCGCGATCACCACGCTGGCCGAGAAGGGTCTCGCAGACTGGGTGATTCAGGCGCAGGTGGGACACGTCGCGCCAGCCATGATGAAGACCTACAGCCATATCCGACGGCAGGCGCTGAACGAGGCGGCCGACGCGCTGGAACCGACGGCCAAGCGGACGCACCCCCCCAGCCCCAAGCGACCCGCTGCACGCACGGCTGCACCCGTACCGAGAGTTACGTCACAGTCCACGTCACAATCGGCCCGTCAGACCGGTCGCGTGCTGAGATTTGCTAGGGAAAATGGCTCCTCAGGTAGGATTCGAACCTACAACCCTCCGGTTAACAGCCGGATGCTCTGCCATTGAGCTACTGAGGAACAGTGAGCGCAGAACCGCTCTTGGAAGAACTCCAAGTGTAACGGATGGCAGGGGAAGGGCGCAAGATCGACATCCCGCGCCCCTCCGCACTTACTTGACCTCGGTTTCGACGTCGATCTGCAGCGTGCCGCGCAGCGCGTTCGAAATCGGGCACGTCGCTTCGGCCGCCTTGGCGACCTCGTTGAACTGCCCCTTCTCGATCCCCTGCAGCCCCTCCGCCACCACCTTCAGCTTCGAAGAGGTCAGCTTGATGCCGGACTCCCCCTTGTCGGCCGAGACCGTCGCGGTGACGACCGTGCGCGCCGCGCTCGCCCCCTTCTTGCCAAGCGTCGCATTGAGCGCCATCGCGTAGCACGACGCATGCGAGGCGGCCATCAGCTCCTCGGGGCTGGTGTGCCCCGCCGGCTCGCCGATCCGCGACGGGAACGTCACCGGCAGCGTGAACGCCCCGGACCCGGCCTTCGCCTGCCCCTTGCCCTCCATGATCGAGCCCGCCCAATCCACCGTCACCGTCCGTGAAAACGTCGCCATGCACCTGTCTCCAATCTCAAAACCGTCCGACTGTCATTTCCTGCCCCGCGCCGTGACCGCCAGCTGGACGACCAAGCCGACCGCGCCGAGCAAGAGCCACGCCGCCGCGTCCCAGCGGGTCCCCGGCAGCGGGTCGAGCGGATACACCCGATACGCGCCATGCGCCACCGGACCGCCCATCAGCGCCGCGCCGCCGACGAGCGCGGTCTGCGCGCCGCCGAACGCCGTACTGCCGATGATGACATAGCGCTGGAGCACCATCGCCGCCAGCGCGCCAATCACTGCCATCACCAGGACCGGGACGATGCCCGGCTCGCGGCCGAGCCACGCCCAGATCGCCATCACCAGACCAGCGCCAATCCCGGCGCCAATCAGCGCGACACCGACGAAATACGCGAACGTCAGGATGAGCGCTCCGGCCACCCCGCCAATCACCGCCGCGACCATCAACCACAGCGTCTGATCGGCGCCCATCGCGGAGCCGGCGGCGAGCGCGCCGAGCACGCCGCCGAAGAACGCCAGGACGAACCGGAACAGACGGTAGCCCGCGAAGCACGACAGCAGCCCGCCGACGACGAAGACCGCGGCAACTGGTGTCTGGAAAGAGGCGGGGAGCATCGCCCGCGATTATATGATGTCGGCGTGCCCCCGACCCCGCGACAACGACAGACGTCCATCCTGGGACTGCTCACGGCGGTTGGCGGCACCGCGCTCTTCGGCTGGCTGGTGTGGCGGGTCGGTCCGGCCGAGATCTGGACCGGCTTCCGCCAGATTGGCTGGAATCTCGTCTGGATCCTGCTCCTCGGCGGCCTCCGCTTCGTCGTCCGCGCCGCGGCCTGGCGCACCTGCATCGAGCCGCCGCATCGCCTGCCCTTCGCCGTCGCCTTCAACGCCGTCGTCTGCGGCGATGCGCTCGGCAACGTCACGCCGCTCGGCCCGATCGTCAGCGAGCCGGCGAAGATTGCCTGCGTCCGGCGCTCGCTGCCGGTCGGACCGGCACTGACGGCGCTGGCGATCGAAAACATCTTCTACACGCTGTCGGTGGCGGCGATGATTGCCGCCGGCGCGATCGCGCTGCTCGTCGCCGGGACGCGCGGCGGGGTGGCGCTGCCGGCCGCCTTCCGGCAGCTGAGCGAAGCCACGGTGGCGGTGATTGCCGTCGCCTTCGCGGTGGTGGCGTGGGCGCTGTGGCGGCGGCCGCAGATCGTCAGCACGCTCTTCCGCTCGCGGCAGGTGTCGGGATCTGCAAATCAGCGGGAATCAAAAACCGACAGGCTGAGGTCGCTCGAGCGCGAAGTGCTGACGTTCGCGTCAAGGCGGACGGGCGCCCTCCTGCCGCTGGTCCTGCTCGAGCTGAGCTTTCACGTCCTCGGCGTCGCCGAGAAGTATCTGACGCTGTGGTTCATCCTGCCGTCCGCGCCGACTTTACTGACCGCGTTTATTGTCGAGGCCGCCGACCGGTTCGTGACGGTCGCCTTCAAGTTCGTCCCGTTCCAGATCGGCGTCGGCGAAGTCGGTACCGGTCTTGCCACCCAGCTGCTGGGGTTCGGCGCGGCGCCCGGCGTCACGATCTCAATCGTCCGGAAAGCCCGGATGGGACTGTGGTCCCTGATCGGCACCGCCCTGCTCGTCCGCCAGGGCCTCTCCGCCCGCCGCGTGCTCGAAGACCCCGAGTTGAACAGCTAGCGGGGAGGCCAGGGACCGTCGTCCAGGGCCCGACCCTCAGAGCTCGCGCCGCCCTTCCATCGCGCGCTGCATCGTCACCTCGTCGGCATATTCGAGATCGCTGCCGACCGGCACGCCCATCGCGATCCGGGTCACCCGGACGCCGAGCGGCTTCAGCAGCTTGGCCAGATAGATCGCGGTGGCCTCCCCCTCGACGTTGGGATTGGTCGCCAGGATCACCTCGCGCACGCCCCCCTCGCCGACGCGGATTAGCAGGCCGCGGATCTTGAGGTCGTCCGGACCGACGCCGTGGAGCGGCGACAGCGCCCCCATCAGGACGTGGTACCGCCCCTTGAAGTCGCGGGTCTTCTCGACCGCGGTCACGTTTTCCGGCTCCTCGACGACGCAGATGATGCCGGGGTCGCGGGCCTGATCGGTGCAGTAGAAGCAGGGGTCGACGTCGGTGATGTTGCTGCAGATGGTGCAGTAGGTGACGCGGTCCTTCACATCGCGCATCGCGTCGGCGAGGCGATCGACTTCTTCGCGGGGCGTCTTGAGGACGTGGAAGGCGAGCCGGTGGGCGCTCTTGGCGCCGATGCCGGGAAGGCGCTGAAACTGTTCGGCCAGCTTCTTCAGCGGATCGGGCTGCGCCATCAGCTCAGGCCGGGGATCTTCATGCCGCCCATCATCCCCCCCATCTGCTTCGACATTTCCTCGTCGGCCTTGCGGTAGGCGTCGTTGAGGGCGGCGAGGATCAGGTCCTGCAGCATCTCGACATCGTCTTTCGAGACCGCCTCGGGATCGAGCTTGAGCGACTGGACCTGCTTGGCGCCGTTGATGACGACCGACACCATGCCGCCGCCGGCGGTGGCCTCGACCCGCATCTCGGCCATCTGCTTCTGCAGCTTCTCCTGCATCTGCTGCGCCTGCTTCATCATCGCCTGGATATTCATGCCGTGACCTCGCTTCGTGAGGGGGAGTTACAGTTCCTCGACGTCTTTGATTTCCGCGGCGAAGACGTCGAGCATGGCCTGGACGCCGGTGTCGGCAAGCGCCTGCTGGCGCAGTTCGGACTGCCGATCCCCGGCCGCCGGGGCGTCGGCGACAGCCGGCGCGCCGGGCGCGCCTGCCGGGGCGGTGCCCTCGGCCGACGTCACCGTCATCCGCCGGCCGGACAGCTGCGACGCCAGCGCGTCGAGCCACTGCCGGTTCTGATCGAGCTGGACCCGCAGCGCGCGGTGCCGGGGAGCGAACGTGAACACCACCTGGTCCCCCTTGACGTCGATCCGCTGCGCCTGGGCGACGACGGTGCCGTAGAAGAACTTCTTCGACTTGCGGACCTCGGAGAGGAACGCATCCTTAAGGAGATCCGGCGCGACCTGCTGGACGTCGGGCATCGCCTCCCCGGCCGGCGGCGCGGCGCTGCCTCGGGCAGCTTCTTTCCGCGCCTCGACCGCCTTGACGGTGGCAGCGATGACGGACGGCGGCCGCGGCGGGGCGGGCGCGGGACGACGCGGCAGCTCGGGCGCGGCGGCGGGCGGCGCGG
>JANMWI010000102.1:0-35858 GCA_031393955.1 Acidobacteriota bacterium | reverse complement strand
CCGAGCAGCCTCGCCTCGGCCCACACGCGCAAGGCGCGCCGCTTCAGTAGTGGCACGGCGTCATCATAAACGAGGGGGGGAAGGGGCTCAAGGTGCCGGGGTGCCAGAGTGTCAGGGGGGTCAGGGTGCCAAAGGTGCCAGGGTGCCAAAGGTGCTGGGTGCCAGGGTGCTATTCGTTCGCTGAACGGGATGCGGTGGGACGAGCGTGACCCGAGTACCCTCTGACACTCCGCCCGGGCACTTTGGCACTTGGGCACCCGTGCACCGTTGCACCGTGGCACCCCCGGCACCTTGGCACCTTGGCACCCCGGCACCTTCGCCCCTACCCCCCGCTCTGCCGCCAGCCTGCCTCGATCTCCTGGCGGAACCATGCCGGGATCGAGCCGGTCAGGGCGACGGCGGCGAAGCGGAACGCGGCGCGCCGCAAGGAGGGCGTTTTCAGAATGTAGAACGCCGCCGCGCTGGCGGCTACGAACAGCACCACATTGGCGACTCTCTCGGCGCTACGATCGTTCATCGGCAAGCCTGATCCCGGCAGACAGCGCGACGGTGCGACGCCGGGAAGCGCCGCACCGCCGGAGCATGAGCGCGGAGTGTCGCCGGCCGATCGCTACAGCCGGTTGCCGCCGCCGGCGCGTGTGCCGGGCTGGCTGCCGGTCGTGCCGGTCGGGTTGCTCCCGACGGCGTTCGAGGTTGCGGAAGAAACCTTGTCGGCGACGTCTTCGAGCGTCGAGCCGGCGGTCGTCCGCGCACGATCGTAGGCCTCGCGGCCGCGATCGACCATCTGGGTCACCTTGCCGCTCGCCTGCTGGTAGCCATCGGCAGCCGTCGTGCGCAGCTTGCCGGCCTGCTCCGACAGCTTCGTGCGCAGCTCGGCGCCCGGCTTCGGGGCGAACAGCATGCCGAGCCCGGCACCCAGAACGGTTCCGGCCAGCAGCCCCATCAGGAACGATCCACCGCCGTCTTCACGCTCGAACCGATCGTATTCATACGCCATGTATTCCTCCTTCGGATTTTCATCGACCGGCCATGGGCCGGCATCTGTTGTGTTCACAATCATCTCTGCGCTCAGTACCGGCCGGCGGCCGGCGCCGGCGGCTCCTGCCGCTCTCCCAGAATCGAGGCAATCGTCGCCCGAACGCCGCGGACCACTCCGACCGCCTGATTCACCTTGTCGCGCATGGATCCCTTGACCCGCTCCGCGGTTTCGTCGACCCGGCCCATTGTCCCGGAAATGGCGTGGTCGACCCGCTCGGTCTGCTGGCTCACTCGCGCCGTGACATCCTTGACGTCGGCAAGGATCGCTTCGACACGTTCCCGCAGCGGCGCTATCTGCCGCTGCTCTAGATCCGCTACGAGCCCGGTGACGCGGCTGTAGGCGACATAGGCGCCGACGCCCATGCCAACCAGGAGCAGCGCCTCGAGCACGCTGACGGCGGCCATGATGCCGAGCAGCAGGTTGGTCGTGTGCAGATCCATTCGTCTATCCTCCGTCTTACGCCGACCAGCGGCCGGCGGCGGCGCCGGTCACTTCATTCAGAGACCGCATGCCTTCGGTGGCGGCAGTCCGTGCCTTCTCGACCGTGCCACGCATACGGCCCAGCTCCTTGACGAAGTCGTCAAGCTTGGGCTCAATCTGGTCGCGGATGCGGCGGCCGTTGTCGGTCAGGTACAGCCAGCCCCACACGCCGCCCGCGGCAGCTCCCACACATGTCGCCACCAGCACTCGCGATCGCTCGTCCACGGTCTCCTCCTTCTATCAACGCACGTCCTGCGCCAGATCGCGCCGGCCTCAACCTCTACGTATCAATCAGCATGCCAGCGCCGCGGACGGCTGCCAGCTCGACGGTGCACGCAGGCACCATCTCTCACTGTTGCACCATCGACACGAACAACGCCAGCGCCGCGCCGTCCCAGGTGGTGCCGCTCGGGCTGCCGTCCGCCTCTCGCCCCATCGGCATCATCGCCACGAAGTTCGTATCGAGACCGTACTTCGCGACCAGGTAATTCCGCACCAGGTCGGCCCGCGAGCGGCTCAGCAGGAAGCGCTCGTCGTTGGTTGGCGGCGCCGCCGAATAGCCCTCGACCACCAGCGGGCTGTTCCTGGGATAGGTCAGGAACTGCGACATCGCGGAATCAAGCCGGCGCCGGCCGGCCTCGCTGAGGCGCTCCTGCGCTTTCTCGTCCTTCTCGAACAGCACCGGTGTCCCGATCCAGATCCGCAGCAGCTTGCGCTCGCGGGTCTCGATCGCCCCGTCGCGATACTGCTGGACGGTGACGTCCTTCAGATCGAAATAGCCGCGCTTGTTGAAGAAGCCGCGGAAGAAGAAGCTATGCTTCAGCGCCTCGGTGTTCTCGGCCAGGTCCGACATCGCATCCTTCGCCGACGTCAGCGTCTCCTGCAGCTTCCCGACCACCCCCTGCACCGGCCCGTGATCGCCCCGGAAGTCGGCAATCGCCGACTTCGCCTGCTCGCTCGCCTCGCGGACGTTGACCACCGTCTTCTCGGCGTCCGACGAGATCGTCTTGACCCGCTCGTAGAGGGCGTCGTCGTTCAGCAGCTTGCCGATGGTGCCCCGCCCTTCCCGCACGCCGACGACAATCGCATTGATGTTGCCGGTGACCCGCTTTGCCGACGCCAGAATCGACCGCGCGTCGTTGCCGACGTCCTCCATCAGCCCCTGCGCGACGTCGACGATGTCCGACAGCGAGTTGAGCGCGTCCTCGACCTGGCCGCGGACCTGGACGATGGTGTCGGTGACCAGGTCGATTGTCTGGCTCATCCGGTCGAGCATCAGGCCGAGATCGAACGGCTCCTTGCTCTGCATCGTCCCCTCCGGCGGCACGACCTGCGCCTGGTCGCTGCCGGCGTCAATCTGGACGAACTTGTTGCCGACCAGCCCGTCGTTCTGGATGCTGGCCACCGAGTCGACCCGGATCAGCTGGTGGAGATCATCGCGGAGCCGCATGCGGACGCGGAACCGGCCGGAGGGAGTGGATGGAATGTTGATCTCCTTGACCTCGCCGGCGTTCATCCCGGCGACCCGGACGATCGCGCCGTTCTGCAGCCCGGAGAGGTTGGCGAACTCGGCGTTAGCCATGAAGGTGTGATCGAACAGCATGCGCCGGTTGCCGATCAGGAACAGCCCGACGGCGAACAGGAGGAGGCCGAAAGTGACGAACGCGCCGACGTATACCTGCCGGGTCCGGGCCATGGCTATCGTTTCACCCCGCGTGCTGTGACGTCATGAACACACGCACCATCTCGTTGTCGCTGCCCTCGAGCTCGGCGGTGGTGCCCTGGGCGATGATCCGCCCTTCGTGGAGCATCAGGAGCTGGTCGCCGAGCCGCCGCGCGCTGGGAATGTTGTGCGTAACGACGATCAGCGTCACGCCGCCGCTTTGCTTCAGGCCGAGCAGCAGCTCGTCGATCTCGTCGGCGGTGATCGGATCGAGTCCGGCGCTCGGCTCGTCGACGAGCAGGATCTTCGGGTCGAGGGCGAGCGCGCGCGCCAGCCCGGCGCGCTTGCGCATGCCGCCCGACAGCGCCCCCGGCATCTTGTCGAACTCGTCGCCGAGGCCGACCGCGGCGAGCTTCTCCCGGGCGCGCGACACGATCTCGGCGTCGGCCAGGTCGGTGTGGCGGCGCATCGCAAAGGCGACGTTCTCGCCCACCGAGATCGAGTCGAACAGCGCCGCGCTCTGGAACAGAAAGCCGATCTTCTGGCGGACCCGCGACAGCTCGTGGCCGGCGAGCGCGCTGATCTCGTCCTCCTCGACGAACACCCGGCCGTCGTCGGGCCGGACCAGGCCGATGATATGGCGCAGCGTCACGCTCTTGCCGGTGCCGCTCCGCCCGAGGATGACGAAGCCGCACCCGGACGGGACCTCGAACGACACATGGTCGAGGACCCGCCGCGTCCCGAACGCCTTCGAGACATCGTCGAGTCGCACCGCGGCGGTCCGGCCGGCCTGCCGGGTCGCGCGCTCGCTGGTCGCCAGCACCGCCGACCCCGCCATCAGCCGCCGGCCTCCGGGAACAGGAAGAAGATCAGCCGGACGAGCACGACGTTCGAAATGATGATCACCATCGACGACAGCACGACGGCGCGCGTCGAGGCGCGCCCGACCCCCTCGGTGCCCGACTCGGTGGTGAATCCGAGATACGAGGAGACAGTGGCGATGATGAAGCCGAAGACCATCGTCTTGAGCGTCGCCGGAACGTAGTCGGTGAAGTCGATCAGCGAGAACGCCCGGGTGAAGTAGAGCCGCAGCGGCATGCCGTTGACGGCGGTCTCGGCGATGAAGCCGCCGAGCATGCCCGAGAAGTTCATGATCGTCGTCAGGATCGGCAGGGCAATGACGCAGGCGATCACCCGGGTGACGACGAGGTATCGGAAGGCATCGACCGCCGACGCCTCGAGCGCGTCGATCTGTTCGGTGACGCGCATCGCGCCGAGCTCGGCGCCGATGCCGGCGCCGATCCGCCCCGACAGCAGCAGCGCCGCGGTCAGCGGTCCGGTCTCGCGGACCAGCGCGATCGCCAGGCCGGACGGGATCAGCGATTCCGCGCCGAACCGCTCGAGCGACGCCCGGGTGTGCATCGACAGCACGACCCCGACCGCCAGGCCCGAGACGGCGATGAGCGGAGCCGAGCGGAACCCGAGCTCGTAGAGCTGGCGGAGGGTTTCACGGAACTCAAACGGCGGGACGAACATCTCCCGGGCGGCCTTCATGGCGAAGATCGAGACGTCGCCGACCGCCGCGAGCCCAGCCTGGGCACGATCCAGCATCCGTCCCCCTCCCTGCAAGGCGCCTGCCTGCGGCAGCCACCCGCATCCGCGCCGCCGCTACTGGACGGCCGGCATGGCGCGCCGGGCAGCGGCTTTGCCGCCGTCCTGGATTTCGTGCTTCTTCATCTTGCTGTAGAGCGTCGGCCGGTAGAGCCCGAGGATCTGCGCCGCCTCCTGCTTGTTCCAGTTGGTGCGCTGGAGGGTCTGGAGAATCGCCATCTTCTCGATTTCCGCCAGGGTCCGGTGCGGCGGAATCACGAACTCGGTGGTCGTCGCGCTCTCGGTGCGGAGCGACTCGGGCAGGTCGTTGACGCTGATCTCGTTGCCCTTGGCGACGAGCACGCCGCGCTCGATGACGTTCTCGAGCTCGCGGACGTTCCCGGGCCAGCGGTGCCGGATGAGGACGTGGTAGGCGGCCGGGGCGATCGACTTCATCGTCGGGCGCTGATGCCGCTGCCGGTACTTCTCGAGGAAATGCTCGCAGAGCAGCGGAATGTCCTCGGTCCGCTCGCGGAGCGGCGGGACGCGGAGCGTGATGGTATTGATTCGGAAATAGAGATCCTCGCGCAGCTTGCCGTCGCGAAGCGCGGCGTCGAGGTCGATGTTGGTGGCACAGATGAGGCGGAAGTCGACCCGGACGATCCGGTCGCTGCCAATCGGCCGGTACTCCCGTTCCTGCAGCACCCGCAGCAGCTTGGTCTGGAGGTACGGGGGCATCTCGCCGATCTCGTCGAGCAGGAGCGACCCGCCCTCGGACATCTCGAACAGCCCTTCCTTGTCGGTGGCGGCCCCGGTGAAGGCCCCCTTCTTGTAGCCGAACAGCTCCGACTCGATCAGGTCCTTCGGAATCGCGGCACAGTTGATCTTGATGAATGGTCCCTTGGCCCGCTTGCTGTTGTAATGCAGCGCGTTCGAGATCAGCTCCTTGCCGGTGCCGTTCTCTCCCTGAATGAGGATATTCGCGTCGCTGCCCGCGACGCTCTCGACCAGCTCGAGCACCTCGTGCATCTTCTTGCTCTTGCCGATGATGTTGCCGAAGCGGAACTGCCCCTCGAGCTTCTGCTTGAGAAGCAGATTCTCGCCGACCAGATCACGGCGCTCGATCGCCCGCTCCAGCATCGCCAGCAGGGTGTCGGGCTCAATCGGCTTCTCGACGAAGCTGTGCGCCCCCGCCTTCATCGCCTCGACCGCCTTCGGCACGCTGCCGTGGCCGGTCACGACAATGACCTCGGTGTCGGGATGGATCTGCTTGAACTTGCGCAGCAGCTCCAGGCCGTCCGCATCCGGCAGCAGCATGTCGGTGACGACGACGTCCGGCTTCCAGGTCCTGAAGATCTCCTCGCCGCGCGTCCCGATCATCGCGGTCCGGACCTCGTACCCCTCATGCTCGAGCAGAATCTTCAGCCACTCGATCATTGACGGCTCATCGTCGATCGCCAGGACCCGGTTTCGCTTCTTCAAGGTCATAACACTCCCGCCGTCGAACAGCCCGGCTCATGCCGAAGCACATTTGTGGCCGCCGCTTGTACACGAGATGACCCGTTTACCGGTCCAAATTATACACAACTGGCGCTCCGCGTCCATAGGCGGACACCTGTCATGAAAAACTACAGGCAAATTGGACCCCGGCCGACGGCTCAGCTTTACTCGAACGTCCTGCCTGCCGGCCAACCGTCCCAAGGCCAGCCGGGCCGCGCCGCCGAACGACCGCCGGCATCGCGGATATAATCCCGCTTCCACTCCGCGGCAGACCGGAGCCCCATGGACGTCATCGAATCCCACATCGACACGAGCAGCGACCTGTTTCGCGCCAATACGGCCGCCATGCAGGCGCTGGTGGCGGAGTTGGAGTCGCGGTCGGACCTCGTCCGTCAGGGCGGCGGCGAGAAGTCCCTCGAGCGCCATCGCGCCCAGGGGAAAATGCCGCCGCGGGAGCGGGTCGATCGCCTGCTCGACGAGGGCTCCCCCTTTCTGGAACTGTCGGCCCTGGCCGCGTGGGACCTCTACGACAACGACGCCCCCTCGGCCGGCATCATCACCGGCATCGGCCGGGTCTCGGGCCGCGAAGTCATCATCGTCGCCAACGACGCGACCGTGAAGGGCGGCACTTACTATCCGGCGACGGTGCGGAAGCACGTCCGCGCCCAGCAGGTCGCGCTCGACAACGGGCTGCCGTGCCTCTACCTGGTCGACTCCGGCGGCGCCTTCCTCCCGCTTCAGGCGGAGGTGTTCCCGGATCGCGAGCACTTCGGCCGCATCTTCTATAACCAGGCGCGGCTCTCCGCTGCCGGCATCCCGCAGATCGCCGTCGTCATGGGGTCGTGCACCGCCGGCGGCGCCTACGTCCCGGCGATGTCCGACGAGACCGTCATCGTCGCCGGAACGGGGACGATATTTCTCGGCGGTCCGCCGCTCGTGAAGGCGGCAACCGGCGAGGAAGTCACCGCCGAGGAGCTCGGCGGCGCCGACGTGCACACCCGGCTGTCCGGCGTCGCCGACTACATGGCCGACGACGATGCGCATGCCATCGAGATCGCGCGGACGATCGTCAGTACGCTGAACCGCACGAAGGACCGTCCCGCCGACGTCGCCACACCGGAGGATCCGCTCTACGACCCGCGCGAGCTGTATGGGATCGTGAACGCCGATCCGCGCAAGGCGTATGACGTGCGGGAGATCATCGCGCGGCTCGTCGACGGCTCGCGCTTCGACGAGTTCAAGGCCCGCTATGGCGCCACGCTCGTCACCGGCTTTGCCCGGATGCACGGCGTGCTCGTCGGCATCATCGCCAACAACGGGGTGCTGTTTTCCGAGTCGGCGCTCAAGGCGACGCATTTCATCGAGCTCTGCTGCCTACGCGGCATTCCGCTCGTCTTCCTCCAGAACATCACCGGCTTCATGGTCGGGCGGGACTACGAGCGCGGCGGCATCGCCAAAGACGGCGCCAAGATGGTCCACGCCGTCGCCAATGCCGCGGTGCCGAAGTTCACAGTCGTCATTGGCGGGTCATTCGGCGCCGGGAATTACGGGATGTGCGGCCGGGCGTTCGAACCGCGGCTGCTGTGGATGTGGCCGAACGCGCGCATCTCGGTCATGGGCGGCGAGCAGGCGGCCGGCGTGCTGACGACGATCAAGCGGGACCAGCTGGCGCGCGACGGCCGGACGCTGACGCCGCAGGAAGAGGAGGCGATTCGCGTCCCGATCGTCGAGAAATATGAACGGGAAGGTTCGCCCTACTACTCCACCGCGCGCCTGTGGGACGACGGCATCCTCGATCCGGCCGCGACCCGGGGCGCACTGGCGCTCGGCATTGCAGCGGCGTTCAACGCGCCGATCGCGACGACGCGGTTCGGCGTCTTCCGAATGTAGGTGTCCGCTGCAGGAGCCCGACATGCCACCTGTCATCTCCGAGCGCGCCGGCCCCATCCTGCGCCTGACGCTCAATCGCCCGGACGTCCGCAACGCGTTTGACGAGGAATGCATCGCCGTCCTGACCGCGGCGGCGGCCGCCGCCGCGGTCGACCCGGCGCTGCGGGCGGTCGTCCTCGCCGGTGCCGGCCGGGTCTTCTGCGCCGGCGCCGACATCGGCTGGATGTCGCGGGCGGTGCACTACACCCACCGGGAAAACCTCGCGGACGCCGAGGACCTGGCGCGGATGCTGGAGCGGCTCGACACCCTGCCGATGCCGGTCGTCGGACGCGTCCAGGGGGCGGCGCTTGGCGGCGGTCTCGGCCTGGCGGCGATCTGCGACATCGTCGTGGCTGCAGACGACGCGGTGTTCGGGCTGACGGAGGTCAAGATCGGCCTTCTCCCGGCGGTGGTCGCGCCGTACGTCATCCGCAAGATCGGTGTGTCGGCGGCGCGGCAGCTGTTCCTGACCGGCGCGAGGTTCGATGCGGCGCGCGCCCAGGCGCTGGGACTGGTCCATGACGTCGTGCCGGCCGCGGAGCTGGACGCGGCGATCGATCGGCGGGTCGCCGAACTCAGCACTTCGGCGCCAGGCGCGATGTCGGCGGCAAAGGCGCTCATCCGCGGCATCGCCGGGATCGACCCCAAGGACGTCATCGGCCTGACGACCGCGACGATCGCAGCGCAGCGGGTGTCGGCGGAAGGTCAGGAAGGTCTGCGGGCGTTCCTCGAGAAGCGGAAACCGGACTGGACCGCATGAGCCTGCGCCGGGTGCTGGTGGCGAACCGCGGCGAGATTGCGCTCCGGATCATCCGCGCGTGCCGCGAGCGGCGGATCGACACGGTGGCGATCTTTTCCGACGCCGACGCCGCCGCCGAACACGTGCTGGCGGCGGACACCGCGGTGCGCGTCGGCCCGGCGCCTCCGGCCGAGAGCTATCTGTCGATCGCCAACGTCATCGAGGCCGCGCGGTCGTCCGGCGCCGACGCCGTGCACCCTGGCTACGGCTTCCTGTCGGAGAACCCCCAGTTCGCGCGGGCGTGCGAGGCGGCCGGGTTGACATTCATCGGCCCGCCGGCGGACGTCATCGAGAAGATGGGGTCCAAGATCGGCGCGCGCACGCTGATGGCGGCGGCCGGCGTGCCGATCGTGCCCGGCCTGACCCCCGGCGATCAGACCGACGCCGGGCTGGTCGCCGCCGCCGCGGCGGTCGGCTATCCGGTGCTGGTCAAGGCGTCGGCCGGCGGCGGCGGCAAGGGCATGCGGGTCGTCCGGGACGCGGCCGGGGCCGGCGAGGCGATTGCCGCGGCGCGGCGGGAAGCGCTGTCGGCGTTCGGTGACGGGACGCTGTATGTCGAACGGCTGATCGAACGGCCGCGGCATGTCGAGGTCCAGGTCTTCGGCGACAATCATGGCCACGTCGTCCATCTGTTCGAGCGCGAGTGCTCGATCCAGCGGCGTCATCAGAAGGTCATCGAGGAGAGTCCGTCGCCGGCGCTGACGCCGGCGCTGCGGGAAGCGATCGGCGAGGCGGCGGTCGCGGCCGCGCGCGCCGCCGGCTACCGGAATGCCGGCACGATCGAATTCCTGCTCCACGGCGCGGGGGAAGACGCCGCCTTTTACTTTCTCGAGATGAACACCCGCCTGCAGGTGGAGCACCCGGTCACAGAGGCGGTGACCGGCGTCGATCTCGTGCATGCGCAGCTGACGGTCGCAGCCGGCGGGGCGCTGCCGTGGACCCAGGACCAGCTGACGCAGCGCGGCCATGCGATCGAGCTTCGCGTCTATGCGGAGGATCCGCGTGCCGGGTTCCTGCCGCAGGCCGGCACGCTCCTGCTCTACCGCGAGCCGCAGGCGCCTGGCGTGCGCGTCGACGCCGGCATCCGCGAAGGGGATGCGGTGCCGGTGCACTACGATCCGCTGCTCGCCAAGCTGATCGTGCAGGCCGAAACGCGGACAGCCGCGATCGATCGCGCGGCGGCGGCACTGCGCGCTTTTCCGGTGCTGGGGATTGCGACCAATATTCCGTTCCTGTTGCGGGTCCTCGACCACCCCGCGTTCCGCGCCGGCGATCTGCACACCGGCTTCATCGACGAGCACCTCGACGCGCTGCTGGACGAGCCCGCCGTCCCGGACGAGGCAGTGGCGGCGGCGGCCGCGACGAATGCTGCTGCGGCGGGCCCCGCGGCCGTCGAGGCGCGCGGCGCCGCGGATCCCTGGTCGGACCTGCGCCGGTGGGGCCGCTGACGCGATGAGTGCCCGGGCGCTCGTCCTCCGTGCCGGCGATCGCGACTACCGGGCCACGGTCGCCGATGACGGCGCGGTGTCGATTGACGGCGGGCCGCCGATGCCGGCGGCGCGGGCGGCGGCTGGCGAGATCCGGATCGGACCTCAGGGTCGGCGGGCGTGGACCGCGGCGTCAGGCGCGAACCGCTGGGTCTTTCTTGACGGCCACGTCTTCACCTTCGAGGTCCAGGATGCGCGACGGCGGCGCACCACCGCGGGCGCGCACGCCCCGCTCGCCTCGCCGATGCCGGCGACGGTCGTGCGGGTCGATGCGGTGACAGGTGCCCGGGTCCGGAAGGGGGACACGCTCGTCATCCTCGAAGCGATGAAGATGGAACTCCCGATCCGCGCCGCCGCCGACGGCGTCGTCCGCGCCGTGCACTGCAGTTCGGGGGAACTGGTGAAGCCTGGCATCCCGCTGGTCGAAATGGATCTCGAGACCGCCCGTGCCGAAACCGACATCCCGTAGAATCAGGTGATGCCCCTGCCGGCGCGCGTCACCGTCGTCGAAGTCGGACCGCGCGACGGCCTGCAGAACGAGCCCGGGGTGATCGGCGTCGCAGACAAGATCGCCTTCGTCGAGCGGCTGGCAGCGGCTGGGGCGGCGGTCGTCGAAGCTGCGTCGTTCGTCAATCCAGCGTGGGTGCCCCAGATGGCGGACGCGGACCAGGTCCTCTCGGGCATTCGCCGGCAGCCGGGGGTGCGGTATCCGGTGCTGGTTCCGAATGTCACCGGTCTGGAGCGGGCGCTCGCCGCCGGGGCCGACGATATCGCGGTCTTCGCCGCCGCATCAGAAACCTTCAGCCAGCGGAACCTCAACCGGACGATCGACGAGTCGCTCGAGATTTATCGCGACGTCTCGGTTCGCGCGATCGCCGCCGGCGTGAGAGTGCGCGCCTACCTGTCGACCGCGTTCGGCTGTCCGTTCGAGGGGCCGGTCGCGCCCGACCGGGTGGCGGCGCTGGCGGCGGCCCTCATCGCAATGGGGGCCTCCGAAGTGGCCGTCAGCGACACCATCGGCGTCGCGCATCCGGGACAGGTGTCCCAAGTCGTCGACGCGGTGGCGTCGCGGATCCCGATCGAGCGGCTCGCGCTGCACTTCCACGACACGCGCGGCTCCGCGCTCGCTAACGTTCTGACGGCACTCCACCTCGGTGTCTCGACGTTCGATGCCTCGGCCGGGGGGCTGGGCGGGTGCCCGTATGCGCCGGGCGCCACCGGTAACCTCGCGAGCGAAGATCTGGTTTACATGCTGCGCGGGCTGGATATCGAGACCGGCATCGACCTCGACCGCCTCGTCGAGGCATCCGCCTTCATCGAATCACGCCTCGGTCATCCACTGCCGTCGCGGTATTACCGCGCCGAGCGCGCCCGCGTGTAGCCGGCGCGTCTCCTCACCGAACCTCATCGGCGCGCTCCCGCATCCACGCTTCGAGGTCGGCGCGGCTCCAGCAGTTGATCACCCGGGTCGCGGGGATGAACGCCAGCCGCGCATGCGCCACCGCGTATTCGCTGAAGCGCAGCTCCGCCGGAGAGTGGGCGTCGCTGTCGAGCGCGAACAGGCATCCCGCCGCCATCGCCCGGCGAGCCAGGACGAAATCGAGATCCTGCCGGTGCCAGTTGCCGTCGAGCTCGACGGCGACCCGCCGCGCCGCCGCTTCCGCGAAGACGCGATCCCAGTCGGCGATGACCCCGCCACGGCCATTGAACATGCGCCCCCGCGGATGACCGAGAATCGACACGCCCTGTCCGCGCACCGCCGCCAGCATCCGGCCCGTTTGATCATCGGTCTTCCTGAGCTGCGAGTGGGGGGACGCGACAATGAAGTCGAAGGAGGCCCGCTCGCCCGGCTGCACGTCGAGACTACCGTCGGCGAGGATGTTGGCTTCGATGCCTTTATAGACGCGAAACCCCTCGCCGAGCCGGCGGTTCAGCTCGTCGATCTCGCGGTGCTGCCGCGCCACGTCCTCCATGCTCATGCCGCGCGCGATCGGCAGGCCGTAGGAGTGATCGGTGATGCCGAGGCAACTGTGGCCACGGGCCGCGGCTGCGTCGGCCATCTCGGCAATCGCAACCGAGCCGTCACTCCAGGTCGAATGCGTCTGGAAGTCGCCCCGATATGCCGCCGCCTCCACCAGTCCGCTGCCGAGTGAGGCGGCGAGCGCTTGCTGCATCGCGAAGTGGCTCAGGTAGCCCTCCCGGTAGCCGCGCAATTGGAGGACCTTGGCCGACGCCGCGCTCCTGGCCAGCGCCGCCTCGACCGTCGCCGACTGCCCGCTCTCCACCAACTCGCTGATGATTCTCGTGCTCGACGGCCCGATGAACGGCACCTCGCGCAGGATACCCGCCGCCACAAGTTCGGATACATCGGCCGGCAGGTTGACGAGCGCCCTCGCGGCCCGCTTATAGCCGAACTGGCTGCGTTCGGTCGGCTGCATCGCCGCCATGTCGTAGAGCAGAGCCGCGGCGGCCAGGTTGAGATCGCCATGGACAATGTCGTCCACAACTTTCTGCTTCCGGCCCGGGCGCGGTGTGGAATGGGTAGCCAGCGTCACACCTCAGTCGCCTCGGCCGGGCCGCTGCTCGAAAGACATCACTCTCTTCACTGTAAACCGTCTCCACATCGCGGTCTGCAAATAGGGCACTCACCTTGCTGTCCAGTCAGCGGAGGGAAGGGCCTGATGGCGCGAGTGGTGTTGGCATCGGCGATCGTGGCGGCGCTGCTGGTGCCGGCGTGCGGCCGGATCCACCCGGGCGCGACGAGCGGCAGGACCGTCGCCACCCCTCCGAGGGAGACCGACGTCGCAGTGCGGATCGCGCTGCAAGCCGCGCTTCAGCCGGCGCGGCCGCCGGCGTTCGTGACCGCCGACAAGGAAGGCCTCCGCCTGTGGCAGGACACCCGCCGGTTCTATGAGGCTCGCGACTACACGCCGGCCTGGAGCAGCAGAGGGCAACTCCGGGGGCAGACGGATCAGCTGATCTCGGCCGTCCGCGCCGCCCGAGCCGAAGGCATCGACCCGGAACTTTACGGTCTGAGCCTGCTCGACGAAGCGCGCGCCAACACGTCGGCTCGTGAGGCCGTCGCCACAGAGTGGCCCGGACGCCTCGCTGTGATGGAGACGTGGCTCACCTACGTCTACCTCCAATACGCCTCCGATCTGGCCGATGGGATATCGGACGTCGCGCACGCCGATCCCGAATGGCAGATTGAGACGGCACCGTTCGACGCGGCCGGTCATCTCGCGCAGGCCCTTCGCGATGACCGGGTCGCCGAGGGGCTGGCCGGCCTGGTCCCCCGCGACCAGGAATACCGCGGACTCCGCGACGCGCTGGCCAGCCATCGTGCCCTCGCGGCACGGGGCGGCTGGCCTGCGGTCCCCTCTACTCTCAAGCTCAAGCCCGGCGACTCGTCGCCGCTGGTCCCCATGTTGGTGCGCCGGCTCGCCGCCTCGGGCGAGCTCGACGATCACGAGGTCCCAGCCGCGGACTCCGCCGTCTATGACGCCACGGTACAGGAGGCGGTGCGGCGGTTCGAACGGACCCACGGACTGGCGGAGGATGGGGTGGTCGGCCCGGCGGTGGTGACGGAGCTGAACGTGCCGGTGGGGTCGCGCATCAACCAGATCGCGCTCAACATGAACGGTGGCGCTGGCTGCCCCGCGATCTCGGCAGTCCGCACATCCTCGTGAACCTCCCCGAGATGCGGCTCGACGTCCGCGAGGGATCGACGACGCCGGTGTCGATGCGGGTGGTGGTCGGCAAGAAGGACACGCCGACGCCGGTCTTCAATCACCGCATGACGTACCTCATGTTCGCCCCCTACTGGAATGTGCCAGACGACATCGCGCAGAAGGAAACGATGCCGTCGGTACTGAAGGATCCAGGCTTCCTCGATCGCACCAACATGGAAGTGGTCGACAGCAAAGGCCGGGTCGTCGATCCCGCCGACGTGGACTTCCGCGCCGCCGCCGGTTATCGCTTCCGTCAACGGCCCGGCGCGGCCAACTCGCTCGGGCTGGTGAAATTCATGTTTCCCAACCCGTTCAACGTGTACCTCCACGACACTCCGGCCGAGTCGCTGTTCGCGAGGCCAAGCCGGCCGTTCAGTCACGGCTGCGTGCGCCTGGAGAGTCCGGAGAAGCTCGCCGCCTATGTACTCCGCGGTCAGCCGACTGGACGCCTGAGCGGATTGACGCGGCCATGCACGGCGCGGAGGAGCAGACGGTGCGGCTGAAAGCCCCGTTGCCGGTATATCTGGGCTACTGGACGGCGCGGGCAGAACGGGATGGCCGGGTCGGCTTCTGGAAGGACGTCTACGGCATCGACAGCCGGCAGAGCGCAGCCCTGTCGGAGCGCGTCGATCGCCTGCGGCACGGCGCGCTCGCGGCCGCGGCGGTGGTCCGGCCGGCCGTGTCCACCCTCACGGCGCGCTGACGCGCGGCGACTGACGCTGTCACCGGCGCCGGGTCGGGCGTGACTTCGGTTTGGCTGCCGGCTTCTGTTTCCTGTTCTTCAGAAACCCCTGTATCTGACTGAGCAGGTCCGGCGGAAGGCAGGGCTTGGCGATGAAGCCGTCGCAGCCGGCGGCGCGCGCTCTATCTCCCTCAGCCGCCAGCGCATGCGCGCTGAGCGCGACGACCAGGAGATGCCGGGTCTTGGGATCCGCTTTGAGGAGCCTGGTCGCTTCCCATCCGTCGAGCCCGGGGATCGAGAGGTCCATCAGGATGAGATCGGGCTCCAGCGCCCGGGCTTTCTGCAGCGCCTCCTGGCCGTCGCTGGCCGTCTCCACCCGCAGCCCCGAAAACGTCAGGTAGTCCCGGTACATCTCCCGGGCATCCTCGAAGTCCTCGACGATGAGAATCAGCGGGCCGTCGTCGCGCGTCGGAGCGGCGCGTCCCAGCGTCACGGCCGTTCTTCCCGGGCGCTGCGGCGCTCCGCGGCGAGCGTGCGGAGCGCCCTTTCGAGCAGGTCGGGTGAGCAGGGCTTCTGGAGGACGGCATCGCAGCCGGCGCGCTGGGCGCGATCCGGCTCCGCCGCGAACGCCGCGTACCCGGTGACCGCGAGCACCGGGACGTCGCTAGTACGTTCGTCCTGACGGAGGCGACGCGTCAGTTCGAACCCATCGATGCCGGGGATGTTGAGGTCGACGACGATGAGATCGGGATGGACGTCGAAGGCTCGCTCGAGGGCCTGGAGGCCATTGTGAGCTTCCTCGACGACGAAGCCGGCCGTTCGGAGCCATTCAGCGTACATACGGCGGCCGTCCGGGTCGTCTTCCACCAGCAGCACGATGAGTCGTTGCTCGGCGTTCGTCAGGGCGTCCCCCCCAGCACGAGTATACCAACGGCTGGAGGGGAGGCCCAGAACGGGAAATCAGGGCAATTTGAGCACCTGGCCGGGCTTGATCAGGTCCGGATTATCAAGCTGGTCGCGGTTGGCCTCATAAATCTTCATATAGGCGCTGGCGTTGCCGAGGTGCTCCTTGGCAATCTTGCTCAAGGTGTCGCCCGCTTTCACCGTGTAGGTGCGTCCGGCCGGCGCCGCCGCGCTGGCCGCTCCGCCGGTCACCTTGATGTCGGCAACGACGTCATTTTTCCACTCGGGGATGGTCTTGATCGCCGTCCAGATCGCGTTCTTGTCCTCCTCGGTCTTCACGGTGCCGACGAAGTGCAGCTTGCCCCCCTCTTCCTGCGCGCTGCCGTCGAACTTCCCTTTCGCTGCCTGAATCGCGTAGGCGTATTTGTCTCGCAGTCCCATCAGAACCTCCTGTGTGTGGCGCCGGCGTTGACCTTGCACTGACCGGCTCGACCATTCCGTTGACGGGCCAGGCGGCTCCGCCATCACGCTATACTCCCACGAAACGGAGCGGGGATCGGGGAGGGTGTAATGACGGATGTTCCCAGGAGCGCGCTCGATATCGTGATGGAGCGCCTGCGAAAGAAGGATGCCGAGAGCGGCACCGAGCAGCGCACGCTGACCGACCAACAGCGCGCCGCGATCGCGGAAGTCCGCAGCATTCACGAGGCCCAGGCGGCGGAGCGGCGCATCATGCACCAGTCGGCAGTGGCGGGGATCTTCGATCCCGAGCAGCTCGCGGAGCGCGAGGCCGAGCTGCGGCGCGATCTCGACCGATTCGAGCGCGAGCGCGACGAGAAGGTGCGGCGGATTCGCGAGTCGGAGAGCGCCGGCTGACCGCCGTCGCCCCGCCGGTCCACCGGATCCGGACCCGCGCCGTCGTCAGCTGGGTCCTCTACGATCTGGCGAACACGATCTTCTCGATGGGCGTGGTGACGCTCTACTTCTCCACCTGGATCCGCGACGAGGTCGGCGCCAGCCGGGCGGACGCGGTCTACGGCGTCATCACGGCGGTGTCGATGGGCCTGATCTTCATCGCGTCGCCGCTGCTCGGGGCAATGACCGACCGCGCGCCGCGCCGCATGCCGTTCCTGGTCATCAGCACGCTGCTCTGCGTCGGCCTCACGGCGGTCCTCGGGCGTGGCGGGTTCTACGTCACGGCGCTCTGTTTCATCCTCGCCAACGCCGCCTACCAGGCCGGCGTGCAGTTCTACGACGCGATGCTGCCCGAGGTCAGCCACGAGGCGAATCGCGGGCGCATCAGCGGCATCGGCGTCGGCGTCGGCTACCTCGGCTCGTACATCGCCGTCGGACTGGGCCTGGACGCGGTGTTCGGCTCCGCGGACAAGCCGTTCCTGTTCACGATGATCGCGCTCTTCTTCCTGCTCTTCGCGCTGCCCTGCTTTCTGTTCGTCGAGGAGCGCGGCAACCCGCACCCGCGCGCCGTCTTCACCGTCGGCATGATTCGCGAGTCGACCCGCGACACGTGGCGGACGCTGCGCTCGACCACCGAGTATCCCGGCCTGCTGCGGTTCCTGGTCGGCCGGGTGTTCTACACCGACTCGATCAACACCGTCATCGGCATCATGGTCCTCTACACCATCAACGTCGCCGAAGGCACCGGCCTCACCCATGCGCAGGGAGAGGACGCGGCAAAACTGATCATGATGAGCGCCATCACCTTCGCGGTCGCGGGCGGCTTTCTGTGGGGGTGGCTGGTCGACCGGCTCGGTCCCAAGCGCACGCTGAACCTCGTCCTGCTGCTGTGGATGGGAGTGTTCGTCCTCGCCGCGGCGGTCGGGATTCTCGGCCTGCCGCTGTCGGCGCTCTACGTCGTCGCCTGTTCGGCGGGTGTGGCGCTCGGCGGCATCTGGTCGGCTGACCGCCCCTACATGCTGCGGCTCGCGCCGCCGTCACGGATCGGCGAATTCTACGGACTCTACGGCATGGTGGGACGGTTCTCGGCGATTACCGGACCGCTTGTCTGGGCCGCGGTCACCTCGCTGACAATCAGGGTTCTCGGGCTGCAGCCGCGCGTCGCGCAGGGGCTCGGCGTCCTCGTGCTGCTGTCCTTCATTCTCGCCAGCTACGTCATTCTCCAGCCGGTCAGCGATACACCGCGACGTTGAACCACTGACCCGGCACTGATTGGGGACACTCACCTTTAGGCTAAGTTGTTGATTCTACAGACTTGGTTCGCGACAAGGGCCCGAACGGCAAGCGGAACCTCTCGATCAAGGGGGGTGATCCCGCATGTCCCTGGTTAGTCAACTACTTAGGCTAAAGATGAGTGTCCCCATCGGGGCGGTCAGGGGCGCAGCACCGCCGGCATCCAGCCGCGCACCGAGTTGATTAGCCACAGCTCGCCGGCGCGCTCGAGATCGGCGATCGAGATCCGCCGCTCGACGATCGCGCCGCTCTCGAGCAGTTCGGCGCGGAAGGTGCCCGGCAGCAGCCCGCTCTCGACCGGCGGCGTCCACCGCTGCCCGTCGATCGCAACGACGATGTTGGCGTCGGCCGCTTCGGTGACCTCGCGGTCACGATTCCAGAGCAGCGCGGTGTCGTAGTCGGGCCGCGAGGCGCGCGCGCGGTCGTAGACATCGCGGCGCGTGGTCTTGTGGTAGAGGAAGACGTCGTCCCGATCGATCGGGTCCGCCGCCAGCGCGACCCGCAGCGGGGCGGCCGCCGGCAGCGGGCCGAGATCGATGCCTTCGCAGACGATCGCGCCGTCCTGGCTGAGCAGAACGCGGATCTTGGAGGGGCCGATCAGATCGCCGACCGCCGTCTGCAGCATCGCGCGAATCTCGTCGAGGTCGCAGCGGAAGCGGAAGCAGGCCGCCGACGCTGCGAGTCGGGCGAGGTGACGCGGCAGCAGCGCGAAGCCGTCGCCGGGTGTCCAGCCGATGGTCTCGAGCAGCCGGAACGCCGGGCGGTGGCCGGTCGCGTACGAGAAGCGCGGCCGCTCGAGCAGGATCGACGCCTTCAGCCGGCACTCGTCGTACTCATCGCGCGCGGAGGATTCCCACACCACCCCGCTGCCGACGCCGAACTCGGCGCGCCCGGCGGTGCGGTCGACCGTCACGGTGCGGATCGCGACGCTGAAGCGCTGGCGGCCGTGCGGTGACAGGTAGCCGATGGCGCCCGTATAGATGCCGCGCGGGCCCGGCTCGAGCAGGCGGATGAGCGACATCGAACGATGCTTGGGAGCGCCGGTGATCGACCCCGACGGAAACAGCGCGCGGAAGAGCGCCGCCAGACCGGCATCCACCCGGGCCCGGACGGTCGACGTCATCTGCCACTGCAGCGGGTAGCGGTGCACGTCGAAGAGCCGCGGCGCCTCGACCGAGCCGGTCCGGGCGATGCGGCCGAGGTCATTCCGCGTCATGTCCACGACCATGACGTTCTCGGCGCGGTTCTTGGCCGAGGTCTGGAGCGCCGTGCCGAGGGCCTGATCAGCGTCCGCCCATAGCCCGCGCGGCGCGGTGCCCTTCATCGGCCGGCACTCGATCCAGCCGCCCGGCGTCAGGTCGTAGAAAAGCTCCGGGGACGCCGAACAGATCGCGAAGCGTCCGTCGTCCACGGAGGCGCCCCAGTCGCCGTCCTGGGCGGCATCGAGGTCACGCAGCAGCGCGAGCGGCGCTCCGTCGAACGGCGCCGCCAGTCGGAAGGTGAAGTTGATTTGATAGGTCTCGCCCGCTTCGATGTAGCCCTTGATACGGTCGATGGCGTCGGCGTAGGCCGCCTGGTCGAGTGACGCGGCCCAGGGCCCGGTCGTGTAGGCGCCGACGCCGGTGAGGGTCCGCTCGCGCTCGACCGAGCGCGGGCTGAACAGCCCGAAGCAGGCGAGGTCGAGACCGTCCGGCGCGCGCGGCTTCACGGGCAGCCCGAAGGCAGCGGCCGCCTCGTAGGTCACATAGCCGGCGGCGTAGCAGCCGTCCTCGCGAACGGCCCGCTCGACCTCGGCGAGCGCCGGCTCGACGTCGCCTGGCGTCGCGGCCCGGACCACGCGGATCGGGTCCCGAAACGTCCGCCACTCGCGCCCCTCGCGCAGCCGGACCTCGAACCCCGTCACCCTCCCCCTCCCGGTCCTCCATGGGGACACTCACCTTTAGCGTAAGTCGTTGATTGATCGGGTGGATATGAGATCACCCCCCCGGATCGGGGGGCTCCGCCCGCCGTTCGGGCCCTTGTTGCCAACCAGGCCTGCAAGATCAACAACTTAGCCTGAAGGTGAGTGTCCCCGTGGAGGAGGGGGTCAGCGGACGGCGGGAGCGGGGATCTCCTTGTAACCGGCGGGAATGTCGAACGTGCCGGGGGTGTCGGGCTGCTCGGCAATGTCAGTGACGACCGAGCGCAGCTCCACGCCGCCCAGACGGATCGTCTGGCGCAGGACCACGCCGCTCGGCCCCAGCTTGTCGAGCCCCATCGCCGCCAGCAGTCCGGTCGCCTGGGTCTTCGACGCCATCGCCGCATACGACTGGAACTGGTCGGTCGTGGCGCACGTGTCGCCGGAGATGTCGATCGACGATGGAAAGTCCACCCCAAGACTCTTGCGCGCGGCCTCGGGAACCGGGAGGTCCACCTTCATCGTGAACGTAGACCGCTCGCAGCGCGCACCAGCGATGGTCTCGGTCTCCCCCGTCTTCGTGGTGGTGACGACCGGCTTGATCCCCGCCGCCTGGAGCGCCGCGCCCGCCGCCGGCATGGCGAGCTTCCAGTAGGTCTGATCCTTCGGATTCAGGATCACCGCCGTACCATCGGGCTGCATCAGGCTGACGGTGCCGGCTGCCTGCCCCATCGCGGCATTGACGAACTCCAGCCGCGTCCCCTTCTCGCCGATGACATACGTCATCGTCGCGTTCCCCTCGGGGAGGACCTGACGCGTCATCGCCTCCCCCATCATCGTCAGCAGCGGATTGGGCGCCTCGGCGGCCGGTGCGGCGGCCGCCTTCTGCAGCTGGGTCTGCAACGTAAATTTCAGCGCCGCGCTGGCGGTCGTCGACACCAGCGCGAGGAAACCGCACGCCATCAGCAGGCTCTTCATCTACCCTCCGCCGCCAGTGTACTCCGACGGCTCAGCCACGCATCTTGCCGACAATCAACATCACGATGCCGACGACGATTGCCACGGCGATGACGCCCACCCAGAGGCCGGCCTTGAAGATCCCGCCAATCAGGGCGCACCCTGACAGCAGGACGGCGCAGACTAGCATCAGCAGTATGAGCGCGGGCGATGAAGCGGAACGTATGACAGCCATCCTGAATGCCTCTCTCTCTTGGCGAACCGTGCCGCGAAGCCGGATGCACCTTGCGTGCCGGACTCAGCCGCCGGGTGGTGGAATGCCCGCCGTCCGGCCGCCGCGGTCATGACCGGCCGCGCAAGCGACTGAGGAGGTCCGTCAGATCGGCCGGCAACGGCGCCTCCAGCTCAAGCGGCCGGCCACCATCCGGATGGAGAAACCGCAGCCGGGCGGCATGGAGCGCCTGACGCTGGAACCGGATCGGACGCAGAATCTCCGGGCCGTAGACGTAGCGGGCCTCCCCGACCAGCGTATGCCCGCGAAGCCGTGCCTGGATCCGAATCTGATTCCGCCGGCCGGTCTGCAGGCGGACCTCGATAAGCGACGCCGCCGCAAACGACTCGAGCACCCGGTACCGGCTGATCGCCTCGGTGCCCCGCGGATCGCGCGGATGCGTCTCCTTCTGGATCAGCGCTTTCTCGTCCCAGACCAGGACGTCGCGCCACGTCCCTTCGGGCGGATCCGGGACGCCGTAGACTACCGCCAGATAGACTCGTTCCGGCTCGCGGCGCTTGAACTGCTCTTTGAGGGCTCGTTCGGCCGCCGCATTCTTGGCGAACACCACCAGGCCCGACGTGTCCTGATCGATCCGGTGGACGACCAGCGGCCGGCGCCGGCCGTGCGACCGGAGCCGCTCCTCGATCTGGTCGTAGAGCGACGGCTGCTCCCCCTTGCGCTCGAGCGGGACCGCCAGCAGGCCTGCCGGTTTATTGACGACGATGAGGGCGTCGTCTTCGTAGATGACGTCGAGGTCGCCCGACGGACCGAGGCGCGGTCGCGCCCGGGCACTGCCCGGCCGATCCATCCACAGCCGCACCACGTCGCCGGCGGCCAGCCGGCGCGACGCGTCAGCGAGGCTGACTTCGGCGCCGTTCACGTACACCTTGCCGCGCTCCAGCGCCGTCACCGCGCGGCCCCGCGATCCGAGCCGCGAGGACGAGGCCAGGAACTTGTCCAGCCGAGGGCCGCCGGCTTCCTCCACCGTCCACTGGTCGTCCGACATCTCCACACAGGATACTGCGCCGCAGAAAGCGCCTTTCCGGCGCGCGCGGTTCTATGGCACGCTGACGCGCTGATGCTGCCTGCCGCGCACCTGACCGTCCAGCGGTCGTCGCCCGACGATGTCCGACAGCGGCAGCTGGTGGTCTCGCTCGACGGCGCCCCGTTTGCCACCCTGCTGTTCGGAGGGCGCGTGACGCGCGACGTTTCACCCGGCCGCCACCGGCTGCGCATTCACAACACCCTGGTCTGGCGGACGATTGAGGTCGAGGTGCGCGCCGGCGAGCACCTGCGGTTCGAGGCGGTGAACCGCGCCGGTCCGGGCACGATGGCGCTCATCGGCCTGCTCGGGGTTGGGCCCCTCTACGTCACGGTCCGGAGGCTCGATGACCCCGAATCGGGCGCGAGCTGAGATACTCTGACGGCTCATCCACATTCATCATCGACGGGCCGGCCTGCCTGATCGGCCGTGCGAACGGGAGGACTGATGCGTCGATCGGCTTCGTGGCTCGGACTCGCCCTCACCGTGGCGGGCACCCTGGCGCTGGCTCAGACGCCGGCGGCACCGCCGCCCGAGGCAGCCGGGGCGGGTGCCGCCGCGGCGCAGGGGCGCGGCGGCCGGCAGGGCCGCATGGGCACGCCGATTCAGGCTGGTGAGGAGTGCCCGCCGGGCACGACCGAAGTCCGTCGTGGCCGCTGCCAGGCGCCGGACAAACCGCCGCCAAGCATCGTCGACTACCGGCCAACATCGACCGTTGTCGCCGAGGCGCATATGGTGCCGAAGGCGAAGTTTCCGGTCGTCGACATCCACAGCCACCTGACCATCACCGCTGACAATATGGCGCAGACCATCGCCGAGATGGAGGCGCTGAACCTGCGCGTGCTGAACAATCTGAGCGGCGGATCCGGCGCGGCGCTCAAGGAGAAGGTCGAGACCATCCGGCGCAGTCCCTACAAGGATCGGTTCCGGGTCTTCGCCAACGTCAACTGGAACGGCGCCGGCGGGCCGGGCTGGAAAGAGAAGGAGGTCGCCGCGCTGCGGCAGGCGGTGGCGGACGGCGCCGTCGGGCTCAAGATCTTCAAGGAGCTCGGGCTGCGGAACACCAAAGCCGACGGGTCCCGGCTGAAGGTCGACGACCCCGATCTGGATCCGATCTTCGAGCTGTGCGCCGAACTGAGTATTCCGGTGTTGATTCACACCGCCGATCCGGCGCAGTTCTTCGAGGCGATCGACAATCACAACGAGCGCTGGCTGGAGCTCGGGCTGTTTCCGAACCGCGCCTACCCGGCGGAACGCTTCCCGTCGTTCGAGACGCTGATGCAGGAGCGCGACCGGATGTTCGCGCGGCATCCGAAGACGCGGTTCATCGCCGCGCACTTCGCCTGGTACGGCAATGACGTCGGGCGCGCGGCGCGGCTGCTCGACTCGCTGCCCAACGTCTATCTGGAAGTCGCCGCCGTGCTCTACGAATTCGGCCGGCAGCCGCACGCCTGGACGGACTTCTTCACGAAATATCAGGACCGGGTACTGTTCGGGAAGGACACCTACGAGCCGACCGAATATCCGTACTACTGGCGCGTCTTCGAAACCCACGATGAGTACTTCGACTATTACCGGCACTACCACGCGTTCTGGAAGCTGTACGGCATGGGCCTGCCGGACGTGGTCCTGAAAAAGCTCTACTATCAGAACGCCATCCGCATCACGCCCGGGATGCCGCAGAGCGGCTGGTAGCGGACGCGGCCGGCGATTTGACTTCGCGATCGCGGAGTCTTATCGTCGCCTTTTGCGCCGGAACCACCCGTTACCTGGGAGTCTTCATGCATCGCCGATCAGTTTTCATTGCCTGCGCCGCTCTGGCGGTCGGATCGCTCGTTTTCGCGGCGCCGGCCGCGGCGCAGCGCATCACACTCGACCGCACCGTTGTCTTCAGCCAGCTCGGCGGGCCGCCGGGAACCGAGACCGCCGGCAACGAGACCCGGCGGGGGCCGGAGGCGGAGGAAGACATCAAGGCGCTCATCCGCGGGAGTCTGAGTTCCGCGCGAGTCTCGTCGGCGCACGTGCCGCGGCCGGCCAACCTCGACGTGGCGGGCGCCCTGGGGTCGACCGGCTTCAACGGCCTGTCGCACCGCGATCAGCGGCTTGCGGACAACGGCCGCCAGTTCAGCGTCGAGCCGCCGGACCAGGCGCTCGCCGTCGGCAACGGCTACGTGCTCGATGCGGTCAACCTGGCGCTGGGCGTGCGGCCGGCCGATGGCAGCCAGCCGCCGACGGTCGTCTCGTTGAACAAGTTCTTCGTCGGCGATTCCGCCATCATCCGCGGCAGCGCGCCGGTGTTCGGTCGCTTCGTCAGCGATCCGAAGGCGTACTACGATGCCGTCCACCAGCGCTGGTTCGCGACCGCGCTGACGATCGCGACCGATCCCGCCAGCGGCTCGCTGCTGCCGCAGTCGGACCTGCGGATCGCCGTCAGCCAGACCGCGAACCCCGCCGGTGCGTGGCGGATCTACGTCCTCGATACCACCAACGGCAGCGGCTCGACGCCGCGGCACCCCGGCTGTCCGTGCTTCGGCGACCAGCCGCTGCTTGGCGCCGACGCGAACGGGCTCTACATCAGCACCAACGAATTCCCGATCTTCCAGAACGGCTTCAACGGCGCGCAGATCTATGGCGTCTCGCTGCTGGATCTCATCAACGGCGTCGTTCCGCCGCGGATGTTGGCGTTCGACGGGCTGCCGCTCGCCGAGGGCCCGGCCTACAGCGTCCAGCCGGCGACGGCGCCCCCCGGTGTGGCCTACAGCGGCACGGCATACTTCATGAGCGCGCTCGATTTCACCGGCACGCTGGACGACCGGATCGCAGTCTGGGCGTTGACCCATACGAGCTGGCTGTCGACGGGGACGGGCCCCCGGCCGGCGCTGTTGAGCGCGGTGATTGCCAGCCAGGCCTACGGCCAGCCGCCCGACGCGCAGCAGCGGCCCGGTCCGCTGCCGCTGGCGCAGCAGATCCAGGCCGGTGCGTTCGGCACGCCGGCGACCGAACACCTGCCGCTCATCTCGGCCAACGACGACCGCATGCAGCAGGTGATGTTCGACGGCGTCAATCTCTGGAGCGGCCTCAACACCGTCGTCAAGCCGGCGAACGGACCGACACGGGTCGGCGCCGCCTACTTCATCGTCCGGCCGGCGCTCGGCGCCGGCGGGCTGTCGGCGTCGATCGCCAGGCAGGGCTACGTGGCAGTGAACCAGAACAGCGTCCTGTTCCCGGCGGTCGCCGTCAATTCACTCGGGCAAGGAGCGCTGGGCTTTACACTGGTCGGCCAGGATTTCTATCCGAGCGCCGCCTACGTCCGCCTGTCGGCGGTGGCCGCGCCCGACACCGTGCGCGTCGCGGCCGCGGGCGCCGGACCGGAGGACGGCTTCACCGGCTACCCATCGCTCGGCGACAGCCGCAGCGCGCGATGGGGCGACTATTCGGCGGCCGCCGTCGACGAAGCCGGAACCCTGTGGTTCGCGACCGAATACATCCCCAGCGTCACGAAGAGGACGCTGCTGGCCAACTGGGGCACGTTCATCGGCGCAATCGTTCCCTGACTGCCGCCTGCCGGCGGCTCGCCCTGACTGCCGCCTGCCGGCGGCTCGCCCTGACGGCCGTCTCCCAGCGGCCCGCCCTGTCGGCCGCCGCGACGCTGCCTACTCGCTCGCTAGCGCAATCACCGGATCGATGCGCGAGACCCGTCGCGCCGGCAGGAACGAGGCCGCCAGACTGGCGGCCGCCAGCGTCGCGATCACTGCGGCGAAGACCCCGCCGTCGCGGGGACTGACGTGGTACAGCACCGGCTGCAGCGCTCCGGACGCCAGCACCGCCAGCCCGAGGCCGAGCGCCAGCCCGACGGCGAGCTGCAGCGCGCTCTTCCGCATCACCAGGGCGATCAGCTGCCGGCCTTGAGCGCCGAGCGCCGTGCGGACGCCCATCTCGCGCGTGCGCTGCGTCACCGCGAACGACATGACCCCGTAGAGCCCGGCGGCGGCAAGCAGCAGCGCGCAGATCCCGAACACCATGAAGAACGAGCCGAAGACGGTGTAGAACCAGGTCTGCCGCTCGATGACCCGGGCCATCGAATCGATGTCGTAGAGCGCGAGCTCCGGATCGAGCCCGCCCAACGCCGAGCGCAACGACCCGATCGCCGACAGCGCGTCGCCGCGGGTACGGACCGCGATCCGCACGCCGTTGGCGACGTCGCTCTGCGCAATCGGGATGTAATACCCGACCGGACTCGCGTTGTTGTTGCCGATACCTTCCATGATCAGGTCCGGTACGATCCCGACAATCGTCAGCCACGGCTCCGTCCCGGACGGACGGATCCGCTTCATCTGATGACCGACCGGATGGACGCCCGGGAAGTGGACCATCGCGAACGACTCGTTGATAATCGCGACCGGCTGGCTGGTCGCGGTATCGGCGCTCGTGAATTCGCGGCCGTCGAGCACCCGCGCCTTGAAGGTCGTGAAGTAGCCGGCGGTAACAATCCCTTCGCGCGCCAGCGGGTAATCGCTCGCCTGCGGATACGCCTTGCCTTCAATCTGGACCGTGATGGCGCCGTTCCCGGCAGCCGGCAGGCCGTCCGACAGCGTCGCGGCCTCGATGTTCGGCAGTTCCTGCAGCCGCGGCAGCAGCTGCTCGAAGAACCTGATGCTTGCCGCCGAGTCCGGGTAGGTCTGCTGCGGCAGGTCGACGCGCGCCGTCAGGATGCCGTCGATGGCGAACGGCATCTGCACGTTCCGCAGCTGGACGACGCTCTTGATCATCAGGCCGGCGGCAATCAGCAGTCCGCACGACACCGCCAGCTCGGCGACGACCAGGGCGCTGCTGAAGCGCCCCAGCGTCGCGCTCGTCGAGGAGCGGCTGTTGTCCTTGAGCACCGCACCGGCGCTGATCCGAGAGGCGTGCAGCGCCGGCAGCGCGCCGGCGAGCAGGCTCGTCAGCACGATCAGCGCGGCGACGAAGCCGAGCACCCGGTAGTCGAGATCGAAGGTGATCCAGAACGGCGGCGGCTCCACCGACAGCGCCCGCGTGAACCAGCGCATGCCGAAGATGCTCAGCATGATGCCGATGGCACCGCCGGCGGTCGCCAGCACGAGCACCTCGGTCAGATGCTGACGCACGACGCGGGCCCGTCCCGCGCCGAGCGCCATCCGGACCGCGACCTCGCGGCGGCGCAGCGAGGCGCGCGCCACCAGCAGGTTCGAGACATTGACGCAGGCGATGATCAGCACGCCGAGGCCGGCGCCGAGCATCGTGTAGAGCAGCCCGTAGATTTCGGAACCGATGATGTTGGTGGCATACGGCAGCACATCGGCGCCGCGGCCGCGGTTGGTGGCGGGGAATTCCTGCTCGAGCTGCGCCGCGATCGTGCGGCTCTCGGTCCGCGCCTGAGCCAGGCTGACCCCCGGTTTCAGCCGCGCCACGACCTGCACCGCCGGCCCGTGGCCGCGCTGGGTAGCCAGCGGGTCGATGGCAAGCGGCGTCCACAGCGTTTCGCGAATCGGGAAGCCGAACGTCGCCGGCATGACGCCAATCACGGTGCGGCGAAGGCCGCTGGCGCGAATCGCCGTGCCGACCACCCCCGGCGCGCTCCCGTAGCGGTCGCGCCACAGCGCATAGCCGAGGAGCACGACCGGCTCGGCCCCGGGTCGGTCGTCGCCGGCGCGGAAGCCACGGCCGATGAGCGGCTCGACGCCCAGCGCCTCGAACGCCGCCACCGTCAGCTGGCCGCCGCTGTACCGTTCGGGCCGGCCGTCCTCGCTCGACAGATTCATCGGCGCAAACCCGAACGCACCAATCCGCTCGAAGCTCGTCTGGCGGGCCTGCCACACCTCCAGGTCATGGATGTTGACGGCCCCCTGGCGCTGATTCTGAGTGGGATTCGTGCTGACCAGCGAGACCACGCGGTCCCCGTCCGGCACCGGCAGCCCCTTGAACACGCCGCCATTGACCACCGAAAAGACCGTCGTACTGAGACCGATGCCGAGCCCGAGGGTCAGGACGGCGACGATCGAGAGCGTCGGGAAGCGTACGAGCATCCGCAGGCCCGACCGGACATCCGACATCAGCTGATCCATACGTCCTCCCTGCCAGCTGTCAGCTATTACGACGCCAAGCGGTACAACGTTCCCCGACGCAATGGGTTGCGGTGCATTTCGCTTGCTCGGAAGGGACCCACCGGGTATCTTCAGAGGGGTTCCGTCAGCATCACCAGCCATGCCCCAGCGGCACGGCTGTCCGCGTCCGCCACGACGCGCTTTCCGGGGGGTCATGCGGCCGAAGTTCGCAGTCGTCGTCCTGTCGTCGGTGGCCACGATCGGCGTCGCGCTCCATGCGCAAAACGCGCGCGGCGCGGCGGACCGCATCGCGCCGGTCCCGGCGCACGCGACCGCCCGTCCCGCCATCGCCGCGGCGGCATCAAAACCCGCCACCCCGGCGCTCTCCCCCCAGGCTGGCTTCGAAACCATCGTCAAGCCCTTCCTCGCCGAGAACTGCTACGGCTGCCACGGCAATGACAAGCACAAGAAGGATCTGAATTTCGAGGCGATCGACTCGGTGTCGTCGCTGACGACCGAGGGCGACCGGTGGGACGATGTCGTCGAGAAGCTGCGGCACCGCGACATGCCGCCGGAAGACGAGCCCCAGCCCGCCGAGCCGCAGCGCCAGGCGGTGGCGACCTGGATCGCGCGGGAGCTGGTTCGCATTGACAAGGCGACCCCGCCGGATCCGGGCCGCGTCACGGCACGGCGCCTGAACCGCACCGAGTACAACAACACGATCCGCGACCTGCTCGGCGTCGACGTCCATCCGGCCGACGATTTTCCTCAAGACGACTCGGGCTACGGCTTCGACAACATCGCCGACGTGCTGTCGCTGTCCCCCGTCCTGATGGAGAAATACGTCTCGGTCGGCGAGCGCGTCGCGCGGATCGCGCTGTTCGGCGCGCCGCAGCTCAAGCCGACGCTGACGCGGCTGCGCTCCGACGGCCGCAAGGTGCACGAGGCGAGCGCGGTGCCCGACGCCTACGACGCAACCGGGCTGAGCCTGCCGAACGCGTTTCACGCCGTCCACCGCATCCCGGCCGACGGCGACTACGCCATCAAGGTCGGGCTTGGCGGCGTCCGGCCGGCGGGGTCGAGCCCGGTGACAATCGCCCTCTGGGTGGATGAGCAGCAGGTCGCGACGCTGGTGCACGACCCCGAGCGCGCGGCAAGCTTCGCCGAGGACCGCCAGGACTTCGGCGGTCAGATGCTCGAATTCAAGGTCCCGCTGACCGCCGGCGATCACTGGATTGCGGTCGCCGTCCCGCGGATCTTCGAAGGTCTGCCGCCGCGCTACGGCGGGCCGAACCCGTCGACCCGGCCGATCCCGCCGGCCAAAACTTTCAAGCCGCGGCCGGGCGCGACCGCGGAGCAGGTGGCGGCGCAGCGGAAGCAGTTCGACGCGACCCAGGCGGAGCTCGACAAGCTGCCGCTGAACGCCGTCCGCATCAGTTCGGTCGATGTCGGCGGCCCGTATGCGCAGCCCGCCGGGGCGGCGCGCGCCGGTCTCGCCAAGGTCTACACCTGCGGGCATCTCGACGGCCAGCACGGCCCGATGTGCGCGACGCGGATCATGACGGACCTGGCGCGGCGCGCGTTCCGGCGGCCGATCGCCGCCGGCGAAGTCCAGAAGTATGTCGCGCTGGTCCGCCAGGCCGAGGAGCAGGAGCACTCGCTCGCCGAAGGCCTCGCGGTCGGCATCCAGGCGCTGCTCGTCTCGCCGGACTTCCTCTTCCGCCTCGAGCGCGATCGGCCGCCGGCCGACGGCAATCCGGCGCAGCCGATCAGCCAGCACGAGCTCGCGACGCGGCTGTCGTACTTCCTGTGGGCGAGCATGCCCGACGAGTCACTGCGGCGCGCCGCCGACACCGGCACGCTCCGCAACCCCGCCGTCCTCTCGACGCAGGTCCGCCGCATGCTCACGGATCCCAAGTCGCGGGCCCTGGCCGAAAACTTCGGCGGCCAGTGGCTGCAGTTCCGGGCGCTCGAATCGACGACCCGCGACCGCGACCGCTTCCCGGACTTCGAGGATTACCTGCGGCTGTCGATGCGCCGCGAAACCGAGCTGTTCGTCGACCACATCATTCGCGACGACCGCAGCATCCTCGACTTCATCGACGGCCGCTATTCCTACGTCAACGAGCGGCTGGCGCGGCACTACGGCATTCTCGGCGTCAGCGGCCCCGAGTTCCGCCGCGTCGACCTGTCGGCGACGCCGCGGACCGGCGTGCTGACGCAGGGCAGCGTCCTGACCGTCTCGTCGTATGCGACCCGGACCTCGCCGGTGCTTCGCGGCAAGTGGGTCCTCGACAACCTGCTCAACGCGCCGCCGCCGCCGCCACCGGCCGATGTGCCCAACCTGGACGAAGCGGCCATCGGCAAGGACGCGTCCCTGCGGGAACAGCTCGAGATGCACCGCAAGGACCCGATCTGCGCCTCGTGCCACAAGCGGATGGATCCACTCGGCTTCGGGCTCGAGAACTTCGATGCGGTCGGCGCCTACCGGACGCTCGACGGCAAATTTCCGATCAACGCCTCGGGGACGCTGCCCGACGGCGACACCTTCACCGGGCCGGTGGAACTGGCGGCGATCCTCACTGAGGCCCGGGCGCCGTTCTCGCGCAGCCTGACGTCGAAGCTGATGACCTACGCGCTCGGCCGCGGCCTGGAGCGCTACGACACCCGGACGGTCAAGGCAATTGCCGCTCGTCTGCCCGCCCAGCAGTACAAGTTCTCGGCGCTCGTTCTCGACATCGTCAACAGCCTGCCGTTCCAGTCGCGGCGGGCCAGCCAGGCAGGAGCCGCCACCCCATGATCGTCACAGGCCGCCATCTTCACCGCCGGACCTTCCTGAAAGGCGTCGGCGCGGCGATCGCCCTGCCAATGCTCGACGCGATGACGCCGGCGCTGGCGCGCGCCGCCCAGGCCGGCAAGGCGCCGGTCCGGCTGGCCTTCACGTACGTGCCGAACGGCATCACGATGAACCAGTGGACGCCGGCGGCCGAGGGCCGCGGCTTCGAGTTCACCCGGGTGATGAAGCCGCTCGAGGCGTTCCGCGAGGACACCCTGGTCCTCTCCGGGCTCGGCCACCGTAACGGCGCCGCGCTCGGCGACGGACCGGGCGACCATGCCCGCGCCGCGGCGTCGTATCTGACCGGCGTCCACCCGCGCAAGACCGCCGGCGCGGACATCCAGAACGGCATCTCGGTCGATCAGGTCGCCGCCCAGCACGTCGGCCAGCAGACGCGGTTCGCGTCGCTCGAGCTCGGCTGCGACGACTCGCGGACCATCGGCAACTGCGACTCCGGCTACTCGTGCGCCTATACCAACAGCCTCGCCTGGCGTGGGCCGGCGACGCCGATGCCGCCGGAAACCAATCCCCGCCTGGTGTTCGAGCGGCTGTTCGGCGACGTCGACACCAGCGTCAGTCCGGAGGTCCGCGCCCGTCGGCTGCGCTACCGCCGCAGCATCCTCGACCTGGTCGGCGAGCGCACGTCGCAGCTGGCCGCCGATCTCGGCACATCGGATCGCCGCAAGCTCGACGAATACCTCACCTCGATCCGCGAGATCGAGCGCCGCATCGAGCGCGCCGAGCAGGACTTCACCGGGCTGACGCCGGCAATCGACAAGCCGACCGGCGTACCGGTCGAGTACGCCGAATACGTCAAGCTGATGTTCGACCTCCAGCTGGTCGCCTTCCAGACCGACTCGACCCGGATCACGACGATGATGATGGGGCGCGAGGGCAGCATGCGCACCTACCCTGAGATTGGCGTACCCGATCCGCATCACCCGCTCACCCACCATCGCGGCAATCCCGAGTGGATCGAGAAGGTGACGATCGTCAACACGATGCACATGGAGTTGTTCGCGGGCTTCATCGGCAAGCTCAAGGCAACGCCGGACGGCGACGGAACGCTGCTCGACCACTCGATGATCGTCTACGGCAGCGGCCTGAGCGACGGCAACCGCCACACCCACGAGGACCTGCCGGTCCTGATGGTCGGCGGCGGCGGCGGGTTCCGCCGCAACACCCACATCGTCTATCCCAAGGACACGCCGATGACCAATCTTTACCTGACGGTGCTCGATCGGATGGGCGTGCCCTCCGAGCAGCTCGGGGACAGCACCGGTCGCATCGAGCACCTGACCGACCTCGCCTAGACGCGCACGCCGTTGGCTGCCCCGCTGCTCGAAGTGATCGTCCAGACGGTCGCCGATGCCGCCGCCGCTGAACGCGGCGGGGCCGATCGTCTGGAGGTCGTTCGCGACATCCGCCAGGGCGGCCTGACGCCGCCCCTCGCGCTCGTTCTCGCCATCGCCGCCGAGACCGGACTGCCGCTGCGCGTCATGGTGCGAAGCAATGCCGGCTACGCCCTGCAACCGGGCGAGCTGGACGAACTGCGCGACGCTGCTGCGGGGTTCGCCGCCGCCGCGGTCGACGGGGTGGTGATTGGCTTCGCCACCGGCGGCCGGCCGGATACGGACGACGTCTCCCGCGTGCTGGCCGCGGCGCCGGGCGTGCGCGCGACGTTCCATCGGGCGTTCGACGTCCTCGACGATCCCGCCGGCGCGATCGCGGCGATCGCCGGGATTCGCGGCGTCGACCGGATTCTGACGGGCGGCGGCGAGGGCCCGGCCGAGGTACGGTGCCGGCGGCTGGCAGACTACACGGCGCGCGCCGCGCCCGGCCTGCGAATCATCGCCGGCGGCGGCGTCGACGAGGCGGCGCTGGCGCTGTTCGCCCGGGCGGGCTGCACGCATGAATTCCACGTCGGACGCGCCGCCCGCGTTGACAACGAGCCCGACAGCCCGGTCTCGACCGCACGGGTGCAGCGCTTGAAGCGTCTGCTGACGGCGGCGACGTAACGGCCGGCCCGCACCGCCCCAACCGGCGCGGCGGACTGTAAACTGGTGTCCCCAAGGAGCTGCCCATGAGCGACCGAATCGATCGCCGCCGCTTTCTCGAACGGGTCGCGGAATCCGCGGCGCTGCTCGCCGTCAGCTCGAGGGGCACCGCCGCGGCGCCGGCCGCTCCGGCGGCCGCACGGATCCGCTTTGCCGTCATCGGCATCAACCACTCCCACATCAACAGCCAGGTGGAGGCCGTGCAGACCGGCGGCGGCGAGCTGGTCTCGGTCTATGCCGCGGAGCCGGATCTGCGGGCCGCCTTCGTCAAGCGCTTTCCGGCCGCGCGGACGGCGCGCAGCGAGGCCGAGATCCTGGACGACCCTTCGATCAAGCTGGTGCTGAGCGCCGGGATCCCCAACGAGCGCGCTCCGCTCGGCGTCCGGGTAATGCAGCACGGCAAGGACTATATGTCCGACAAGCCGGGAGCGACGACGCTCGCCCAGCTCGATGAGGTTCGCCGCGTTCAGGCGGCGACCGGTCGCATCTACTCGATCATGTACAGCGAGCGTTTCGAGAATCGCGCGACCGTGCGGGCCGGCGAGCTCGTCAAGGCGGGGGCGATCGGGCAGGTCGTGCAGACCGTCGGCCTCGGTCCGCACCGGATGACGCCGGCCAGCCGCCCGCCGTGGTTCTTCAACCACGACCAGTATGGCGGCATCCTCTGCGACATCGGCTCCCATCAGGCCGATCAGTTCCTCTATTTCACCGGATCGACACGCGGCGAGGTCGTCGCCTCCCAGGTCAGCAACGTCCACCATCCCGAGCATCCGGGGCTCGAGGATTTCGGCGATGTCGTGCTGCGCGGCGATCGCGGGACCGGCTACATCCGCGTCGACTGGTTCACCCCCGGTGGTCTGGCCTCCTGGGGTGATGGGCGCCTCACCATTCTCGGCACGGACGGCTTCATCGAAGTGCGCAAGTACATCGACATCGCCGGGCGGCCGGGGCCGAGCCACCTCTTTCTCGTCGACCAGAAAGAGACCCGCTACATCGACTGCAGCGCGGTGCCGCTGCCGTACGGCGAACTGCTGGTCAGCGACGTTCTCAATCGCACCGAGACCGCGATGCCGCAGGCGCACTGCTTCCTGGCGACCGAGCTGATGTTGAAGGCACAGGCCAACGCGGCGCGCGTGACCTTCGCGCCGGCCGGCGCGCCCCGACAGGGCTAGCCCGCCGGCGGTCGCGCGGTGCGTGCTACTTGACGACGAGGCGGTCGGTGACCGTCTTCACGCCCTCGGTTTCTCGCACCAGCTGCAGCGCCCGCGACCGCTGCGCCGGCGACGCCACGCTCCCCGAGACCGTGACGACCCCGTCGGTCGTGTCGATGCCGATGCTCGATCCTTTGAGCGTGTCGTCGAGCGCGATCTTCGCCTTGATCTTGCCGGTCAGCGTCGTATTCGCCAGCGCATGCTGGGCGGCGTTGGCGCCGTCCGCGACCTTGTCGCCAATCGTCGCGCCGACTTCCCGGGCGCGGGCGCCGTCGATCGGCACGGTCGCCGCGGCTCCACCGGGACGGACAATCTGGCCGTCGCGTACCCGATAGCCGAGAAGGTATCCCCCGACAACGGCCAGGATCGCCAGGACGACCAGCAGACGCAGCAGTGCTCCCATTCGAGATCCTCCCCTGCGTCCTAGATTACACCGGCTGGCACACCGTGGCGGCGCCGCGACGGCCGGCCGGTCACGATGACCGGCCGGTTCGCGGCGAGTGTGCGATGGCCGGACTACTGAACGCGGTCCGCGATGGTGTCGTTGTGGAAGGCGGAATACTTCCGGAGCTCACTCCAGTTGTCGCCGCTGGCCGGCGCGGCCTGGTCGGCGGCGAGGTCCTGCCACGAGCCGTAGCGGCTCAGCGTCAGATACTGCCAGGAGGCCCCGTCCAGATGGGTCATCACCAGGTCGGTCGACTTCCCACCGGGCGCGCGCTGCGCGAGCGCCTTCTGGAGGTCGCTGCGATGACCGACCACCGCGCGGTGGACGCCAACGATGAAGACCGGATGGCCGGCCGCCGCGCCGCTCAGTCCCATCGCCTTCTGGAACTCGGGCCAGGACGGACCTGAAACGTAGGTATCGTCGTGCCACGCCATCGTCGGCGCCGCGCCCGCGGCGGTCGCCGCCTGCGGCGTGATCTCGACCGTCGCCTTGGCGCCGGCGTGCTGGATGATGCAGAAGTCCCAGTCCGCGCCCTCCTGGTGCCGCAGCAGGAGGAAGTGCGCCCCCATCGGATTCTTCGGATCCGGCACCTGCAGTTCCTTGGCGAGGGCCGCCGCCTGTCCCGGCGCGGCCTTGAGGAACGTGACGCTGTAGACGTCGGAGGCTGCGTTCGCCGCCGCCGGCGCTGGTGTCTGAGCCGCAGCGTGGGCCGCCGCGGCGGTCAGCGCTACTGCCACGAGCGAGAGTCTGACGAGCAACTTCATTCACTTCTCCTTGAATCGGATTGACGCGTACTGTTGAGCCCCCTAGTTGGACACGTTGGGCTATCTTTTGTCAAAAAGGGGGACGCACTGCGCTCCGGCTGCGCGTGGCGCGGCGGCCGAGCCGGGCAGCGAACCTGTAATAATGAGGGCACGATGAATTGTGGACCCGCCTCAGCTGTCAGATGGTGAGAGACTCCTCGCGCGACGGCATTCTCAGTCAGGACCAGCTTCAGGCGCACGCCGCGCGCATTGCTCCGACGCATCGGCTCGCCGCCAGTTCGCGGCGTGGACGTCCCCTGCTG
>JANMWI010000083.1:0-45195 GCA_031393955.1 Acidobacteriota bacterium | reverse complement strand
CGGAGCTGGCGGCGCCGGGCAACAAGATTGTGGCGACCGGCGCGGCGGGCTCCTATCTGGCGGCGACCTATCCCGAGCGGGTGGTGGCGGGCCAGGGGGCGCGCATCTACATGCAGCTGAGCGGCACCAGCATGGCGTCGGCGGTGGTCGCCGGGGCGGTCGCGCTGCTGCTCGAAGCGAACCCGCGGCTGACGCCGGCCGATGCGAAGCTGGTGCTGCAGCTGACCAGCTCCCGGGTCGCCGGCGCCGGCCTGATCGAAGCGGGCGCGGGGAGCCTGAACATCGTCAGCGCCGTGACACTGAGCCGCGGCAACGATGCGGCGCCGACCTGGATTGCCGGAGAACTGCAGCAGAACGCCGGCGTCGGCTTTGGGCCGATCCCGAACGATCCGTTTGCCGTGCGACTCTCGCTGACGACAAACGTCTTCCCGCAAGGATTGGTGTGGGGCAACGGTCCCAATCCCGTTTACCTACGAGTAGAGTCGAACATCCTCGTTTGGGGCAACATTCTGGTCTGGGGAAACATTCTCGTTTGGGGTAACGACGTCATCACGGCTGACATCCTAGTGTGGGGCAGCGACATTGTGACCTCCGACATTCTGGTCTGGGGCAACGCGGAGGCCTCCACCGACACCACCAGTGACATTCTCGTGTGGGGGGACTAGACCGCGTAATCCGCAATTAGTGATTGCTGCGCTTTGGCACTTTTCTCCGGCTACGGAGTCCGCTTGAACAAGGAGGAGATAATGACGATCATTGCATGGGGCTCGTAGGTACTGGAGATTCAGAATGGTGTCGATTGACCGCACCGTGGGAGATAAAACACCCCTATCTTCATGGGGCCGCATTTACGTCGTTAGCGTCAGCCTGCTTGGCGTAGGCGCTATCGCGCAATCCGCCTACAGCATCTACGCTGAGCAAATCAGCTGGAACTGGTTCGTGCTGGCCGTCCTTACCCTCGTAAGCGGTTCCGCCACAGTCAAACTTCCTTCGGTCCCCGCGACAATCTCTGTCTCCGAAACTTTCGTTTTTACTTCTGTTCTTCTGTTTGGATCCGCCGCAGGCACTATCACGGTCGCGTTGGACGCCCTAGTGATTTCACTATGGCTCGCGCGAAAAGGGCATCCCTTCTACAGAATCGCATTCAATGTTTGCGCGCTCCCGGCCAGCCTCTGGTTGGCAGCACACCTCTTCTACTGGATCTGGGGTAGGCCACCCCTGTCGTCCGAATCCTCCCCAGTCGCAATCCGTGAATTAATTGAGCCGCTATTAGCCTTCACCATTAGTTATTATCTTCTCAACAGTTGGTTCATAGCGATTGCAATCTCCTTAGAAAAGAAGCTCCCTCCATTTGCGGTATGGAAGGACAACTTTGCCTGGTTATCCCTCAACTACTTTGGAGGCGCGTCGGTCGCCGCTCTACTGGTCAGTTATACGCGGGACATCGATTACGCGTATCTCGCATTTGTCCTTCCGCTACTAGCGGTCCTCTATTTCACATTTTCGACTTCTCTGGGCCGCGTGGAGGATGCCAATAGACATCTCCTCGAACTAAACCGCCTTTACATGTCGACCATAGAGACGCTGGCGATGGCCATCGACGCGAAGGATCAAATTACTCATGGGCACATTCGGCGTGTCCAAACTTACGCCATCGGACTTGCCAAGCAATTGGGGGTCAAAGACTCGGCTCAACTCAGCGCAATTGAAGCCGCATCGCTTTTACATGACATGGGCAAGTTAGCCGTCCCCGAATACATCCTGAACAAGCCCGGGCCTTTAACTCCCGCTGAATTTGAAAAAATGAAGCTTCACGCGAGTGTAGGGGCCGATATACTTTCTTCCATAGAATTCCCTTATCCAGTAGTCCCGATAGTTCGACATCATCACGAGAGCTGGGACGGCTCCGGCTACCCTGATGGCTTGGCAGGCAGCGACATACCGTTAGGCGCTAGAATTTTGTCTGTCGTGGACTGTTTTGATGCTCTAACATCTGATCGCCCTTATCGGCCGAAGTTGTCTGATGCAGACGCTCTCGCGATTCTGGTGCAGCGTCGGGGCTCAATGTACGACCCTTTGATCGTCGACACATTTATCAATACGTATTCCTCCTTTGCGGTTCGGCCAGAGTCTTCTGAGCCGCCACTTGTCTCGGCTCTTGTCACTGCTACGGCTGCAGAACAAGCGTCGACTAGTTCCTTGGAGAACATCACAGCTAGCGCTGAAGAAACGCTCGTCCTTTACAATTTGGCGCGAGCCTTGTCCGCGCCCATGGATGCGGTGCAAATCCTGAATACTGCCGCGCAGCACTTGCGCAGGGTTGTGCCGATCTCGACGTGCGTCCTCTACATTTTCAACGCGGTGACGGACGAGCTTTGCGCGGTTCATTCAGTTGGGGACGCCGCGCCCCACTTCTCGGGAATGATGATTGCGCGCGGACAGCGTCTCTCGGGCTGGGTCGCGGCCAATCAACGAACAATCGTCAACTCGGACCCCGTCTTAGACCTCGGAGAAATGGGACGTCTTATCCGGCCAAGGCTTCGCAGTTGTTTGAGTACCCCACTCACGAGCGAGGGTAGCCTAGTAGGCGTCCTTACACTTTATTCCAGCGAGGTTAAGGCATTTACCGAGGACCACCGCCGCGTTTTGGAGGCAGTCGCCGGCCAGTGCGCTTCGGTCTATTGCCGCTCTCTCGAAGCGGCTCACCCACGAGAACGCTCGGGGTTAGCCACAGCCAGTTCAGCTCTTTCTGAACAACATCTTGAGGATCTGTTAGCGGATGAGCTAGCAACCAACGCGTCACACGTCTCCGCGATTTTCATAGAGACTCCGTGGTTCTCGATGGCAACTGAACAACAGCGAAAAGAGGTGGGTCTTGCTGTCGGCTCGACTGCTGGCAATTTTGCTGCCTCACTTTATTGGTTCGGTTACAGGGAGCATGAGCTGGTGCTATTGATTCCAGCGATGGAGCATTCCAACCATTCCAGTATTGCAAAGGAGCTTGCAGGAAAAATCGTGCGCATAGCGGCGGCACCAAACGGCGGCGGTAGGAAGCCTGCTGTTGTGAATCTCAGGGTGGCTGTTGCGCCAAGTGACGGACGAACGCTTTCTGAACTCGCTGCGTCGTCACTTGGTCATCGCATCAGAGAGCCATTCGCGCCTTCTCACGAGCCTCCGTCAATCCATTAGCCCAATGGACGGCACAACTCGAGCGCGCGTCGCGTTGGAGCTTGGTCGCTTCGTAGAGGCAGATGGCCTTCTGCGCTCGCTTGGGCGCGACGTGGCGCAGCAGAACGTGGAGCTGCTTGTTCAGGCAGCGCATTTTCTCGGCAGGACCGCGGAGGCTTCGGGGCTTGCCAGGGAAGCTCTCAATAGAGCTGTTCCGCCTGCCGTCGGTACGAAGTGCGCTTTGGTTATCGCTAAACAGTTTATAGACAGCGGCGAGTTCGACTTGGCCTTGGATTGGTCGGACAAGTCTGCAACGCTAGCAGAGCAAGCACAGTGCGCAGGCCTGCTGGCAACCGCCACGTGCACCAAACTTGAGTTGGTTTGTGACCGTATGGCTTTTGACGCCTCGCTGCCCCTAGCATCGATGGCGCGCAAATACTGCGTGCGCTCTGGAGATCCTAGAGTAGCGGCTGAGACCCACTTGACCTTTGGGCGCCTCGAAGCCCGATTGGGTCATTTCGACAGCGCCCAACGACATTTCTACGCAAGCCGCTCGCTTCTAAATTCGGCACCCAGTCTTTGGCTGAGCGCGTCCGTGTACTTGGGTGAGTCCTCGGTACTGTCGTTGCTCGGAGACGGTGCTCGTGCCCTTAAATTGGCCGAGGCGGCGGCTGAAGAGTCGAGAGTCAGTGGTTGGTCAAAAGGAATCGTGGCGGCTGCGGCAAACTGTGCCTTCCTGTCCGTTGACTTGGGATTGATCGCCGATGCGAGGACCCACCTCAGTTGTGCACTGTCGCAGCGCTTTCGATCGGCGAGTTACGACGTGGCGCTGGTCGAAACTGAGGCGCAGCTGCTGCTAGGCGAGGGGAGTTACGAGTCTGCCGAGCGTCTCCTTCGCGGGCAATTGGTAAGTACGGGCATTCAGCCTTGGTACAAGCTGTCAGCCACGGTCACCCTAGTGCAGATTCTTCTTGCACAGCGACGTCATACCGAGGCTTTGGAAATCGCTGAATCCGCGTTACAGACCGCGACCGCGTTTAGGGTAGATCCTCTAATCCTGCGACTTCGACTCGCACGCGCGAAGGCTCTGATCGGCCTAGCACGCCCCACGTCGCCGGACGATCTGGGCGTATCCGTGGATAGTTCGTCGTGGGCTCCCGCGATCACAGCCGAGATGCTCACAGCACTAGGCGACGCTCTCCTGGCTCAAGGGGCCTCAGATCATCACGCGCGCTTGCTGGCTCGAGGCGCTCGTTACCGCTCACTCGATCAAGTCCAAAGTTTGACCGACGCGGCCGGCGCCGCCGATCTCGAGGCCCTGCCGCCGCCGGATCTCGACTCCGCCGTCGCGCTGCTCGAGCTCGGCGCGCACCCGCACATCCTCGCCCGCGAGGCCGCCGCCGTCGTCCGCGCCGCCGGCTGCGCGACGGCAGTCGCGATCGTCGCCGAGACCCCCGCCGGCCAGCGCGTCGTCGAGAGTCACGGCTGGGAAGCGGGCGCCGCCGCCGAGCGCATCCCGGTCGGCCTGCACCGCGACGAGCCGTGGGCCCTGCTGGTCGCGCCGCGGCCCGAGCTCGAGCACCGCTGCGCGCTGATTGCCATCCGCAAGCTGGTCGCCACCGCGGTGGCGCTCGACCGCTTCCGGCGCGACGAAAAACAGCGCGCCGCGCTGTGGCCCGCCGACGCGCTCGACGGCGACCCCGAGAGCATCTGGGCGTCCGCCGAGACCGCGGAACTGCTCGCCGTCGCCCGGCGCATCGCCCCGACGCCGCTCGCGGTCCTGATCACCGGCGAAACCGGCACCGGCAAGGAGATGCTGGCGCGCGCCATCCATCGCGCCTCGGATCGGTCGGCCCGCCCGTTCGTGCCCTTCAACTGCACCGCGGTGCCGCGCGACATGCTGGAGAGCCAGCTGTTCGGCTATCGCAAGGGGGCGTTCACCGGCGCTGACGGCCCGTTCCAGGGAGTCATCCGCGCCGCCGCCGGCGGGACGCTGTTCCTCGACGAAATCGGCGAGATCGGCCTCGACGTCCAGCCCAAGCTGCTGCGCTTCCTCGAAGCCTCCGAAATCCATCCGCTCGGCGAGCCGCAGCCGCTCAAGGTCGACGTCCGGGTCGTCGCCGCCACCAACGCCCCGCTCGAGCAGCTCGTCGCCGAGGGACGGCTGCGCGAAGACCTCTTCTATCGCCTCAACGGGATCCGCCTCCGGCTGCCGCCGCTGCGCGAGCGCCGCGAGGAGATCCCGCCGCTCGTCGAGTACTACCTGCGGAAATACGGAGATGAACTGAAGAAGGGGCGGCCGGCGCTGAGCGACGACACGCTCGAGTACCTGCTGCTCTACAACTGGCCCGGGAACCTCCGCCAGCTCGCCAACGAGGTGCGCCGGATGGTCGCGCTCGCCGACCCGCACGCGACGCTGGTCCCGGCGATGCTGTCGCCGGAAATCCTCGCCACCCGCCGGACGCTCCCGGCCGCGCCGGGGCCCGACGGCGAAGCCGGGCTGCACATCCCCCTGCACCAGCCGCTGCCGGCCGCCGTGGCGCTCCTCGAACAGACGATGGTCCGGCGCGCCCTCGCCCGCAGCCACGGCCGCGTCGAAGAGGCCGCCAAGCTGCTCGGGATCTCGCGGAAAGGGCTGTTCCTGAAGCGCCGGCGCTGGGGCCTCGCCCGGCCGTCGTGACTCAGCGTTCGCCGAGCGCCCGCTTCGCCTGACGATTGTGCCGCATGATGTGCGCCGTCGCCCATTCGCCAATCTGGTAGACGCTGATCGCGCCGACGATCGGATGGACGACGCCCATCCGGTCGCCGCGCTCAGCGCTGAGCGCGTCGAGCGCGCCGACCATCCGCGCCTCGGACGCTTCCAGCGCCGCCACCGCCTCGCCGCAACCCACCGTCGCCGGCGGCAGCACCGCCGACGGCGCCTCGAGCCGATCCGGAATCGACGCCGCGATATCCGTCCAGGCCCGCTCGCGGAACTCCGCCGCGAGCGGCTGCGCGGCGGGAATCTCGCCGGAGATCATCCCCGCGAACCGGGTCGTCACCGCGGCGACATGCCAGCCGATTTGCGCCGCCGACCAGCCGCCGCCGGCGGCACGTTCCACCGCCGCCGAATCCGCGCCGCGAAGGCGCGCGATCAGCCGCTGACTCGCTTCCGTGAACGCCTGGCGAACGTCCGCCGCACGCCCCGCACCGGATATCGACTGGGTCATCGGCTCGCCTCGACCGGCACCGGCCGGCTTCATCCGCGCCGGCCGCCGAAGAATGACGGCACCGGCATGTCGCGCATCGTGTGCAGCCCCGGCGCCGCCTCGAGAATCTTCGGCAGCGAATTGACGACAATCGCCGCGGTCGCGATGTCGCCGTGGACGCCGCCGTCGATCTTCATCCGCAGCGCCGGCGATCCGGTGATCTCGACCGCGTCGAACGATTCCGGCGCGCCGAGGTAGGCCTCCATGTGCAGCGTGATGACCGCCGCGCCGTCGCGGTAGCCGACCCCGTCCTGGACCAGGCCGCAGACGAATCCCGGATCCACCGCCAGGAACTCGCTCGCCACCGTCTCGATCGCCAGCTTCGGCTCGATCGTGTCGGTGATGCGATCGAGCTTCCAGCCGAGCGCATCGGCAATCATCGACACCGATTCCGCCAGCCCGACGTGGCGGACGCTGCCGTCGTCGACCTTCCGCTGGAACTGTTCGCGCGTCAGGCCGGCGCCGATCTTCTGCTGGAACGGCAGCCGCCGGATCCGGGCGTCCTGGATCCGATCGATCCGGATCGCCTCGACCCGCTCGCACACCCCGGTCAGCGTGATCGGCAGGGCATCCATGACGAAGCCGGGATTGACACCAGTTCCGAGCACCGCGACGCGCGCCTTCTTCGCCATCGCGTGGATCGCCCGCGCGTACTTGAGGTTCTGCCGCGTCGGGTAGGCCAGCTCCTCGGTGGTCGACACAATCGGCACCTTCAGCCGCAGGATGGTCTCGATCTGCGGCAGGACCTGCCGCAGCGACGAGCTGGTACAGAGCACCACCACATCGGGCGACGCCGCCTTGATCGCCTTGCGGACATCGCTGGACACCTTGACCCGGAGCGCCCGGCCGACGCCGGCAACCTCGCCCAAATCCCGCCCGACCTTGAGCGGATCGATATCCGCGGCGCCAACGATGCGGAATCCCTTCCGCCCGGCCACCTGCCGCACCACCCCCGCGCCAATCGGGCCAAGTCCCACATGCATGACCCTGATCGGGCCGTTCGTCGCTGCCATCGGCTGACTCCTCGCGATACGTTTCCGGGCTGAATTATACCCGCAGGTGCCCCTCGCCCCGTCCGGCCGTTCCAGGGTTCTGGTGTAGGATTGGCGCGTGCTCGCGCGCTGCGCTGTGGTGGTGGCCCTGTTGATCCTCGACGGCACGGCGCTTCCGGCCCAGCCCGCCTCCTCCAGGACCACGTCCGTGGCGCCGCCGCCGGCATCCCCGGCGCCGCCGCTCTCCCCCCGCAACGCCAGCTACGCCATCTCCGCCAGGCTCGATCCCGGCAGCCGCACCCTCACCGGCGATGAGCTGCTGACGTGGCGCAACACCTCGCAGCGGCCGGCCGCGACGCTCCAGTTCCACCTGTACTACAACGCCTGGCGGAATACGCGCTCGACGTGGATGCGGGAACGGGCCGGCCGGGAGCCCGCGCTGTCCCGGCGACCCGAGGCGGACTGGGGATGGATCGACCTCACCAGCCTCCGCGTCATCCCCAGGGGGGGCACGCCGGCCGACCTCCTCACCCGCGCCGCCTTCATCGCCCCCGACGACGGCAACCGCGACGACCGCACGGTGCTCGAAGTGGCGCTCGACCGGCCGGTCGCCCCGGGCGAAACGGTCAACATCCAGATCGGCTGGTCCTCCCGCGTGCCGCGGACCTTCGCCCGCACCGGCGTCCGCGGCGACTTCTACTTCCTCGGCCAGTGGTTTCCGAAGATCGGCGTCCTCGAGGACCGCGGCTGGAACACCCACCAGTTTCATTCCGCGACCGAGTTCTTCGCCGACTTCGGCAGCTACGACGTCCGCCTGACGGTGCCGAAAGAGTGGACCGTCGGCGCCACCGGTCTCGAGCGCGAGCGCCGCGACGAGGCCGATGGCACCACGACCCATCGATACACGCAGGACGACGTCCACGACTTCGCCTGGACGACGAGCCCGCGCTTCATCGAGCGGACGGCGACAATCGAGCCGGCCGGACGGCCGCCGATCTCGCTCCGTCTGCTGCTGCAGCCCGAGCACGCCGCCCAGGCCGGCCGGCACATCGAAGCCGCCCGCGTCGCGCTCGCCCGCTATGGCGACTGGTTCGGGCCCTATCCGTACAGCCACCTCACCATCGTCGATCCGGCCTGGCAGAGCGGCGCGCGCGGGATGGAATATCCGACGCTCGTCACCGCCGGCACGCAATGGCTCTCGCCGCGCGACGTCACCACTCCCGAGAGCGTCGTCGTCCACGAGACCGGACACCAGTTCTTCTACGGCGTCGTCGCCTCGAACGAGTTCGAGGATGCGTGGATGGACGAGGGCATCAACACCTACGCCGACAACCGCGTCATCGAGGCGGCGTTCTCGCCGAACTACTACAGCAAGCGCTACTTCGGCGGGTTCATCCCGTGGGTCTTCCGCGACTTTCCGGTTCATCGCCCGCTCGATCGGCTGCCTGGCTATCGGGCCGCCGCCGGCAACGATGTGCCGGCGACACCGACGTTCCGCTACTGGCCGCGGACCGCGCCGGCGATCACCTACAACAAGACGGCGCTGTGGCTGTCGACGCTCGAGCGCCTCATCGGCTGGCCGACGATGCAGCAGGTCATGGCCACCTACTACTCGCGGTGGTCGTTCCGCCACCCCAAGCCGGACGATTTCTTCGCCGTCGTCAACGAGGTCAGCGGACGGGATCTGACCTGGTTCTTCGATGAGGTCTACCGCGGCGCCGGCAGCTTCGACTACGCCGTCCAGTCGCTGCAGAGCGCGCGCGACACCGACCGGGGATATGTCGGCGAGGGGGGCGCCCGGAAGTTCACTTCCTCCGACGAACGTCCGGGCTACGTCACGACAGTGGTGGCGAGGCGGCGCGGCGAAGGTGTCTTTCCGGTGGACGTGCGGGTGGTGCTCGAAGACGGGCAGGAGATCCGCTGGCACTGGGACGGCCGCGATGCGTGGAAGCAGTTCGTCGCCAACACGCCGGTGCGGGCCGCCTCCGCCGAGATCGATCCGGACCGCGTGCTGCTGCTCGACGTCGACACCACGAACAACTCGATCGCCCTGGCGCCGCGGACCGACGCGGCGGCGCGGAAGTGGTCGCTGGCCTGGATGATCTGGCTCCAGGATCACTTGATGACCTACGGGTTCTTCGTCTGATGCGCGCCGTCGCTGCCTTTCGCGACGGCGTCGGCCGGGTGCGCGGCGCCGCCGCGCTCGTCGCCGGGCTATTCGTTCTGACGCTGGCGACCGCGCTGCCGCTCTCGTACATCGTCCGCGGCATGATCGCGGCGCATCTCGGCGCGAGCCTGGCCGCCGAGGCGGCGGCGTCCGGAACGAACTACGGCTGGTGGCAGGAGTTCACCGCGCAGGCCTCCGGTCTCGGCCAGACGTTCGTGCCGTCGATCGCCGGCTTCGGCGCGGTACTCGACAATCTTGACGGGATCGCCGACAACCTGCCGATGGTCACCGCGCTGGCGGTCGTCACCGGCGGATGGCTGGTGGTGTGGTCGTTCCTGAGCGGCGGTATCCTCGACCGTCTGGCGCGCGGCCGCAAGACCCGCGCGCACGGCTTCTTCGCGGCGTGCGGCGTCCATTTCTGGCGGCTGCTCCGCCTCGGCGTCATCGTCCTGATCGTCTACGCCTTCCTGTTCGGCTACGTGCACGGCTGGCTGCTGACGACCGGTTTCGATCGGGTCACTCGCGACGTGACCGTCGAGCGAACCGCGTTCATCCTGCGCGGCCTCGGATACCTGCTGTTCGGGTCGCTGGTCGTGGCCTGCAATCTCGCCTTCGACTACGCGCGGATCCGGCTGGTCGTCGAGGACCGGCGCAGCGCGGTCGGGGCGCTGCTCGCCGGGCTGCGTTTCCTGCGCCGCCACCTCGGCGCGGCGCTTGGACTGTACGCGCTGAATGCCGTAGCATTCATCCTGCTCGTCGCCGCTTATGGGCTGCTCGCGCCAGGCGCTCCGCGCGCCGGCTGGTCCCTGGCCGCGGTGCTGCTCGTCGGGGAGCTGTACATCCTGGGGAGGTTGTCCCTGAAGCTGATTTTCTACGCCTCGGAGACAGCGCTGTTCCAGGGAGCGCTGGCGCACGCCGCCTACACGGCCGCGCCGACGGTCTTGTGGCCGGACTCGCCGGCGGCCGAGAGCATCGCCAACGCCGACCGGCTGTCCCCGTCCTGAGCCGCCGACCAATGGCCCCCAGGGTATTCAAGAACGCGCGCGTCCTGATCGTCGACGATGAGGATGCGAACATCGAGATCCTCCGCCGCCTGCTCGAGCGCGCCGGCTTCAGCCGGATCGAGAGCACCACCGACGGCCGGGACGTCGCCGACCTGTACGTGAAATTCCGCCCCGACCTGATTCTGCTCGATCTGCACATGCCGGACTGCGACGGCCTGGCGGTGATGGACGAGCTGAACGAGATCGCCGAGGCCACCTACCTGCCGATCCTGATGCTGACGGCGGACGACACGCCGGAAGCGCGGCGCGAGGCGCTGTCGCGCGGCGCGAAGGACTTCATCAACAAGCCGTTCCACGCCGACGAGGTGCTCCTCCGGATCGGCATCCTGCTCGAGACCCGCTTCCTCTACCTTCAGATCCAGAGCCAGAACCAGATCCTCGAGGCCAAGGTCCGCGACCGCACCCGCGAGCTGGAGTCGGCGCAGATCGAGATCATCGAGCGGCTGGCGCGCGCCGCCGAGTTCCGCGACGACAATACCGGCCAGCACACCGAGCGCGTCGGCCAGATGGCCGCCCTGGTCGCGAAGCAGATTGGCCTGCCCGATACCCAGGTCTCGCTGATCCGGCGGGCGGCGCCGCTGCACGACGTCGGCAAGATCGGCATTCCGGACTCGATCCTGCTGAAGTTCGGCAAGCTCACGCCGGAGGAGTTCGCGATCGTCAAGACCCACACGATCATCGGCGCGCGAATCCTCTCCGGCAGCCGCTTCACGATCCTGCGGCTGGCCGAGGAGATCGCCTTCAACCACCACGAGCGCTGGGACGGCCACGGCTATGCCGGCGTCGCCGGCGCCTCGATCCCGCTGGCCGGGCGGATCGTCGCGGTCGTCGACGTCTTCGACGCACTCACGCAGAAGCGGCCGTACAAGGCGGCCTGGCCGGTGGCGGATGCGATCGCTGAAATGGAGCGCCAGCGCGGCCGGCAGTTCGACCCGGCCCTGGTCGACGCCTTCCTGCGGATCATCGAGGCGCGCGAGCCGCAGATGCCGCTCATCTAAATACGGCGCTGATGATGACCCCGACTGGACCGCGCCCCGACGACTTCATCGAGTGGCTGCGCCGGCAGTTGACGGCGAGCGGCGCCCGGGGCTTCGTCGTCGGCCTCAGCGGCGGCATCGACTCGGCGGTGGTGGCGCGGCTCTGCCAGCTTGCCGCGGCCGACCGCTGTGCGGTGCTGATCATGCCGTGCGAGAGCGTCGCGGCCGACACCGCCGATGCGCTGCTCGTCGCCCGCCATTTCGAGATGCCGGCGACGGTCATCGACCTCGCGCCCGCTTATCACCGCCTCGCCGCCGACCTCACCGCGGCGCTCGGCACGTCGGCGGCGGCCGCCGCGGCGCGGCCTGACGCTGCCGCTACCGCCGCGGCACTCCTCAACCTCAAGGCGCGGCTGCGGATGTCGACGCTCTACTTCACCGCCAACGCGCGCGGCTACCTGGTCGCCGGCACCAGCAACCGCACCGAGCTGCTGGTCGGCTATTTCACCAAGCACGGCGACGGCGCCAGCGACCTGCTGCCGATTGGCGGTTTGCTGAAGGGAGAAGTGCGGATGCTCGCCCGTGAGCTGGGCGTTCCGGCGGCGATCATCGACAAGGCGCCGAGCGCCGGGCTCCATCCGGGACAGACGGATGAAGCGGACCTCGGGGTGAAGTATGCCGACCTCGATCGCTACGCCGTCGGCGGACCCGACAGCGTGCCGCCGGCGCTGGCGATGCGCATCGAGCGGATGATCCGCGCCAGCGAGCACAAGCGCGCCCGCCCGGCTACCCCCGGCGACGACGACTAGTCAGCGCTTCGGCGCGACCGCCTTGCGGACGGCATCGACGATGTGGCGGGCGGACAGCCCGTAGCGGTCGATCAGCTCGTCCGGCTGGCCGCTGCGCGGAATCTCGCGGACCGCAAGGCGCCGCACCGCGAACCCGCCGTCGGCGACCGCTTCGCTGACCGCGTCGCCGATGCCGCCGCTCGCGTAGTGATCCTCGACCGTGATCACGGCGCCGCCGGTCGCCCGCGCCGCCTCGAGCAGCGTCGCCGCGTCGACCGGCTGGACCGAATACAGATCGATGACGCGGATCGTGATCCCCTCGGCCTTCAGCTGGTCGTAGGCCTTGAGCGCCTCGAACACCGTCACGCCGGCGCCGATGACGACGGCGGCGTCGCTGTCGCTCTGGCGCAGCACCTTCGAGCCGCCAATCGGGAAGGTCTCGTCGAGCCCGTAGATGACCGGCGTCTTGGGCCGCGACGTCCGCATGTAAGCCATGCCCTGGTACCGCGTCATCTCGAGCACCAGCCGCTCGGTGCTGACCGCGTCGCACGGGTAGAGGACGACGCAGTCCGGCACGCTTCGCATCATCGCCAGATCCTCGAGCGCCATCTGCGACGGCCCGTCCTCGCCGATCGACACGCCGCAGTGCGACCCGGAGAACTTGACGTTCGAGAACGAGACCCCGCCCATGCGCACGAAATCGCTGGCCCGCGACAGGAAGCAGGCGAACGTCGACGGGAACGGAATCGCGCCGCGCGCCGCCAGCCCCATCGCGGCGCCGACCATCACCTGCTCGGCGATGAAGTTCTCGTAGAAGCGGTCGGCCGCGACCTTCTCGAACTTGTCGCTGAAGGTCGAGTTCTTGACGTCGGCGTCGAGCGCGACGATCCGGGTGTCGACCTTGCCGACCGCCGCCAGCCCGGCGCCCCAGGCCTCGCGGGTCGCCACCGCCTCCCCCATCTTGTAGGCCGGCGCCGCTACTTTGGTGAAATCGGGTTTCGGCTCGGGCCGGCTCTTCGAGCGCGGGCCGTGGATCGCCGGCTTCGGCTGCTCGCCCTGCATCTGCTGCTGCAGCTCGGCGACGGCATGGTCGGCCTCCTCGCCCTTCTTGAGCGCCTTGCCGTGCCAGCCCGGCTTGCCTTCGATCTCCGACAGCCCCTTGCCCTTGAGCGTCCGCGCCAGCACCATCGTCGGGCGCCCCTTGGTGGCGCGCGCTTCGGCGAACGCCTTCTGGAGCGCCGCGATGTCGTGGCCGTCGACGACGATCGCGTGCCACCCGAAGGCGTTCCAGCGCCCGGCGATTTCGTCCATCGCGTGCCCGAACTGGGTCGCCTGGCTCTGGCCGAGGCCGTTGACGTCGATGATGCCGCAGAGGTTGTCGAGCTTGAAGTGGAGCGCGACGTCAGCCGCTTCCCAGACTGAGCCCTCCGCCATCTCACCGTCGCCGAGCAGCGCGTAGGTGCGATAGTCGGAGCCGATCCGCCGCGCGTTGAGCGCCGTGCCAATCGCCGCGCAGATGCCCTGACCGAGCGACCCGGTCGCGACGTCGACGAACGACAGCCGCGGCGTCGGGTGGCCTTCGAGATCCGACCCGATCTGCCGCAGCGTCAGCAGCTCTTCGCGCGGGAACAGGCCGACCTCCGCCCAGGCGGCATAGAGGATCGGCGCGGCATGTCCCTTGGACAGCACGAAGCGGTCGTTGTCCGGATTCCTCGGATCCTTCGGGTCGAACCGCATCTCATCGAAGAACAGCGTCGCGACGATGTCGGCGGCCGAGAGGCAGGTCGTGGGATGGCCGGTGCCCGCCTCGCTGGTGGAGCGCACCGAATCGATGCGAAGCTGCGTGGCGATGTTTGTGAGAGCGGAAACAGCTGTGGTCATGATCAGGTCCGGGCAGTCATCGGTTTGGAATCCGGCAGTGTATCACCGGACCCCGGCGGCACGCACCGCCAGCAGGTAGTCGGCGGCGAGCGGCCCCTGCGCGGCGGCCAGCGGCGCGACCGCCGCGAGCGTCCGATCGGCGAAGCTGGTGAATTCGTTGTCGCCCGAGGCTGCCGCCAGCCGGCGCAGCGCCCGCGTCATCGTGCAATTGAGCACGAACGGCTTCAGCCGGCAGCCGAGCAGGCCGATGCGCTCGTCCTCGGGATCGGCGCGGTCGTAGAAGCCCCCGGCGGTCTCGTCCCACATCGTCCGCACCGCGTAGCGGGCAATTTCCTCCGCCATCATTTCGTAGACGACGTTGTCGGTCGTGTCGAAGGCGTCGAGATTCGCCGCGACCATCGCGACCTGGTCGGCCAGCAGCCCTCGCACGTAGCCGCCGCCGCCGGCATGCGCGACCCCGGCACCCGGCTTGTAGCACGCCAGCAGCACGCGCTCGAGCGACTTCAGCGCGAAGTCGCGCAGCCCGTCGTCGCCAAAAACCGCCGCGGCATGGAGCGCCGCGGAGGCCATGTCGGCGTTCGCGTCGGCGTAGAAAATCCGGCCGACCGGCGGCGGCGTACGGCCGGCGCGGGTCGCGGCGCCCGCGGCGTAGTAGGTGTCGTCGGCATGCTGCGATCCGGCCCAGCCGCCGTCGACCGGATCGGCGAGCCAGGTCTGGACGTAGCGGAGGACGTCGGCGGCGCGCTCGGTGAAGCGCCCGACGCCATAGGCTGCCCCGGCGTCGAGATAGAGCCGCAGCAGCGCGGCGTTGGTGTCGAGCATCTTCTCGGTACGCGGCCGCTGCCAGCGGCGATCGGCGGCGCAGCGGAAGAAGCCGCCGTCGACATCATCGTAGAGAGCCCCCCAGCCCATCGCGTCGAGGGTGGACTCGACCATGGCGCGGCAGTCCGGCGCGGCGTCGGACGACAGCTCGAGCGCGAGGCGAAGCGGGGCGACGAGCGGAAACTTCGGCTCGCCGCCGAAGCCGCCGTGCGCGTGGTCGAACGTCCCGAACACCTGCTCGCGCAGGGCCGCCGGGTCGGGCCGGGTCGTTGGCGCCGCCGCCGCCGGCTCGAGCCGGTCGTTCGCGGCGGTGTCGTGGTGTGCCGCAAAGGCGGCGCTGACCTGCTCGAGCACGGCCCCCATGCGATCAACGGCGACAAAAGTGCCGCCGCCGAGGATCGCGCCGGCGGAGGTCAGGAACGCCGTCGTCGGCCATCCGCCCAGGCTGTAGCGCTCGCCGAGGTCGGGACGGTCGTCGACATCGGCGCGCACCGGCACGAAGCGGCGGTTGATGGTGGTGGCGATCTGCGGATCGGCGTAGGTCGTGGTGTCCATCAGCCGGCACGACGGGCACCAGCGGGCCGCCAGGCTGAACAGCACCGGCTTGCCCTCGGTGCGGGCGCGGGCGAAGGCGCCGGCACTCCACGGCAGCCACTCGACGTCGCAGGACAGGACTTCCAGGCGCGTCATCTACCCGCCGATTATAATGAGACCTGATGCTCGTGCTGCGATATGCCGGCCTGGTGGCGTTGACCCTGTGGGTCGGCGGCCTTGTCGCGCTCGGCGGACTCGCGGCGCCGGCCATCTTCGAGGTGCTGGCCGCCAGCCACGTCGCCGGCGACCGTCAGCTGGCCGGCGCCATCTTCGGCGAGACCCTCCGGCGCTTCCATCTTCTCGGCTACATCTGTGCCGGCGTGCTGTTCGCGACCCTGCTGGCGCGCGGCATCCTCGGTCCGCGGCCGAGCCGCTTTGCGGTACGGCTGGGGATGGCCTTCGCGATGGGGCTGGCGATGCTTGCGTCGGGGCGGATGGTCTCGCCGCGCATCGCGCAGCTGCAGTCTGCGATCGGCGCGGCACCGTCGACGCTGCCCGAAGGCGACGGGCGCCGCGTCCGGTTCGGACGGCTCCACGCCGCCTCGTCCGGGCTGCTGCTGGTGCCGGTACTCGGAGGATTGTTCCTCCTCTATCGGGAAACGAGGGACTGACGTGAACGCTGTGGCGGCTCGCATCGGGGCGCGGATCGGCGCCGGCACGGATACCACCGCCATGCTCGAGCAGGTGGTCGCCGCTCTGAAGGAGGACCGGCCCGACTACAGCTGGGTCGGCATCTACCTGGTCGAAGGGGACGAGCTCGTGCTCGGTCCGTACCTCGGCAAACCGTCGCCGCACACGCGGATCCCGCTCGGCCGCGGCATCTGCGGCGCGGCCGCGACCGCGAAAGCGACGATCGTCGTCGACGACGTCAACGCCGACCCGCGCTATCTGGCCTGCAGCCTCGAGACCCGGTCCGAGATTGTCGTGCCGATCATGCACGGCGATCGCGTGCTCGGGGAGATCGACATCGACAGCGATCGTCCCGCCGCCTTCGGCGCCGACGACCGGGAGCTCCTCGAATCGGTCGCGGCGCTGGTCGCGCCGCGGCTCGCCGCCGCGCCGGCCGCCTGATCCGTCATGGCCCATGTCATCACGCTCATTCCGGGAGACGGCATCGGACCGGAAGTGTCGGCGGCGGTCGTCCGCATCTTCAAGGCCGCGGCGCTCGACATCGACTGGGACCGCCACGACGCCGGCGTGACCGCCTTCAAGCGCTACAACCAGTCGCTGCCGGTGCCGCTGCTCGACTCGATCCGCCGCAACAAGGTCGCGCTCAAGGGGCCGGTGACGACGCCGATTGCGGAGGGGTTCACCAGCGTCAACGTCGGCCTGCGCAAGGCGCTCGACCTCTATGCCAATCTCCGGCCGGTGGTCAACCTGCCGGGCGTCGCGAGCCGCTTCTCCGGCGTCGACATCGTCATTGTCCGGGAGAACACCGAGGACCTGTATGCCGGCCTCGAGCACCAGATCATCCCGGGCGTGGTCGAGAGCCTGAAGATCATCACCGAGAAGGCCTCGACGCGAATCGCGCAGTTCGCCTTCGAGTTCGCGCGGACCTACGGCCGGCGGACGGTGACGGCGATCCACAAGGCCAACATCATGAAGCTCAGCGACGGGCTGTTTCTCGAGAGCACGCGCAAGGTCTCGCGGGAGTTCATCGACATCGCCTACGACGAGCGGATTGTCGATGCGGTCTGCATGCAGCTGGTGATGCGCCCGGAGACGTTCGACGTCCTGGTGCTGCCGAACCTCTACGGCGATATCGTCTCGGATCTCTGCGCCGGCCTGGTCGGCGGGCTGGGAGTGGTGCCGGGCGCCAACCACGGCGTCGATACGGCGGTGTTCGAGGCGGTGCACGGCAGCGCGCCCGATATCGCGGACAAGAACCTCGCCAACCCGACGGCGTTGCTGCTCTCCGGGCTGATGATGCTCGACCACATCGGCGAGCGCGAAGCGGCCGCCCGGATCCGGGCGGCACTGACCCGGGTGCTGACGGCGGGCACCGTCCGGACCCACGATCTCGGCGGGACGGCCTCGACCACCGCTTTTACCGACGCTGTCTGCCGGGAGATCGAGCACTGACCGGCTGGGGTCGCCGCAGCGCGGCCGCCGCCGAGTCTGATATAGTCCCGCCGTGATGCTCGACGACATCACCCAGGCCGTCCTCGCACGCGAGGAAGTGGCGCGATATCTGCGCGGCGGGCCTGGGCAGACGGAGCTCGAAGCGAGGGAGCGGATCCACGCCTACCTCGACGAGCTGCGGACCACCCAGCGCTACCCCATCTACCGCGCGCTCAAGCATCCGCTGTACCCCATCCTGCGGAAGATCGAGCGCATCGACGAGAACGTCAAAATCGCCCAGCAGGCGACGCGCGCCGGGCGCGTCATCTACATCTCGAACCACAAAAGTCATCTCGATTACCTCGTCGAGCCGCTGGTGCTCGACGACAACGCGATCCGCCCGCCGGTGATCGCCGCCGGCATCAACCTGTTCGGCGGGCCGCTCGGGCTGATCCACCGCCACGTCACCGGCGCGATCCCGATCCGCCGGAACACCAAGGACCCGGCCTATCTCGTCACGCTGAAGGCCTACGTCGCGGAGCTGCTGCAGCGCCACGACCTGCTGTTCTACTTCGAAGGCGGGCGCAGCTATTCCGGCGAGATCAAGACGCCCAAGACCGGCCTGCTGCACGCCACGATGCAGGCGGACGCGGGGGCGGTGATCGTGCCGATGGCGGTCGCCTACGACGTCGTCCTCGAGGATCACATCCTGGCGCACCAGGCCGGCAAGGGGCGGGGCCGGCCGTTCGCGCGCGAGGTCGCCGAGATGGTGCGCTACGCGGTCGGCTACCAGTCGCGGGCGTTCGTGACCTTCGGCGAGCCGATCTCGCTCGACGGCTTCGACCCCGAGGCGCGCCGCGACGTGATGGCGCTCGCCCACCTGACCCGCGACGCGGTCGGCCGGCTCTACAAGGTGCTGCCGACGGCGGTGCTCGCCGCCGCCCTGAAGCCGTCGATCACCAAGCGTGAGCTCGAGGCCCGCGCCGAGGCGATCATCGACGCCGCGCGCAGCGCCGGGGCGAACATGGGCGTGACCTCGGGTCGCCAGGCGATCGAAGAGGGCGCCGAGCCGCTGGCCGCCCGCAACATCATCCACGTCGAGCGCGGCGGACGGTTCAGGGTGCGGGAGCGGACGGTGCTCCGCTACTACGCCCGCACGCTGCAGCACCTGCTCGCCGGCGCCCGGCGGCAAACCCGCACGCACTGATGATCGCGCAGGTTTCGAAGGCCTTCTTTCAGGGGCTTGCCGCAAGCTCGGGACTCAAGTACTTGGCGTCGCGGTACGGCATGCGGCGGCCCGACAGCTTCGCCCGCCGCTTCATCGCCGGGGAGACCGTCGGCGAAGCGATTGCCGCGGCCCGCCGGCTCGAAGCCGCCGGCTTCACCTTGACGCTCGACATGCTCGGCGAGAGCGTCGCCTCGACCGCGGCGGCGGACGCCGCCACCCGCGCCTACCTGTCGCTGATGGCGCAGATGGTGGCGGCCGGCGTGGGCCGCAACATCTCCCTCAAGCTCACGCAGCTCGGCCTGCCCGTCGACCGCGCCACCTCGGTCGACAACCTCCGGCGCATCCTCGATCACGCCGCCGAGACCGACTTCTTCGTCCGCATCGACATGGAAGACTCCTCGGTCACGCAGGTGACGATCGAGATCTTCGAAACCATCTGGCAGCAGGGCTACCGCAACGCCGGCATCGTCCTGCAGTCGTACCTGCGGCGCACGGCCGCCGACGCCGAGCGGATGATCGCGCTCGGCGCGCGCGTTCGGCTGGTCAAGGGGGCCTACAACGAGCCGAAAAGCGTGGCCTACCAGGACAAGGCCGACGTCGATGCGGCCTACGTCGCGATCATGGAGCGGCTCCTCGCCAGCGGCGTCTACCCGGCCATCGCGACCCACGACCCGGCGATGATTGTCGCGACCACGCGCTTCGCCACCGAGCACGCCATCCCCCCTGAGCGCTACGAGTTCCAGATGCTCTACGGCGTCCGCCGCGACGTCCAGACCCGCCTCCGCACGGAAGGCTACGGGGTGCGTGTATACGTCCCATTCGGCCGTGAATGGTTCCCTTACTTCATGCGCCGGCTGGGCGAGCGGCCGGCAAACATCGCCTTCGTTCTGCGCGGAATCCTCAGCGAGCGGTGACCCGCGCGCGCTTCCGGGTGGGTATCGCGCCACCCACACCCCCGCAACCTCTGCCACAGCCGCTACACACCTCCCCCACTGCCGGGCTTACGGTTCTGTCGCCTGTCGCGGCAACCCGCTGACTGGCAAGGAGAACCGTCCACCAGCAGAGCCGTGGCATACCGTTTGATATTCCTGAGGCGGCGGGACGGCGGACAGGCAGCTGGCGTCCTAATGACCGGGTCCAGACGGAACAGGGAGAACGTTTCATGGTGACCAATTACCCGCAGCAGCTCACGGCAACGACGGATGCGACGCTCGACCACGCCGGCGTGATGGCTCGTGCGATGGGCAGGCTCGGTCAGCTGTTCTGCGGGATTCGCGGCCACGATGCGGTCCTGCACTTCGAGGGCAACCGCGTCAGCATGCGCTGCACGTCCTGCGGCCACGATACCCCGGGCTGGGAGATCAATGGCCGCGGCCCGCGGCGGCGCTTCGACGGCGACGCGCGGCGCCACCTGCTGGTGCGCCAGCCCGCGCCGCTCCGCAAGATCGCCTGATTCGCCGGCCGCGCGTCGGGACGTCAGCGGCTTCGCCGCGCGGCGCGTCCCGCCGCATCACGCGCCGCGGATCAGGATTGATTGAGCGCCAGCATCGCGAGCGCGTCGCGGCAGCACACGACATCGGCGAGCCGCACGTGCTCGTCGGGGCTGTGCAGCCCGGCCCCGCCGGGGCCGAACAGCACGCACGGCGTGCCGGCGCTGCCGAGAATCGCGGCGTCGGTCCAGAAGCTCATTCCCACGACATTTGACGACGCCCCGGCGGCGGCGGCCGCGCGCGTCATCGCCGCCGGCAGCGGATGGCCGGACGGCACCTCATAGGCCGGCCGCGCGAAGAGCAGTTCGGCCGAAGCTTCCAGCGTCGGGTCCTGCGCTCTCAGCGCATCAAGCAGGCGCTCGACCTCGAGAAGCGAGCTCTCGCCGTTCTCACCCGTCACCGTCCGGCGTTCCAGTCTGAGACGGCACCGGTCCGGATAGGTACTCCACTCGCGTCCACCCTCGATGATCGAGGCATGCAGCGACGCCGTGCCGACCAGCCGGTGCGGCGGCCGCGCCTGCAGCTCTCGATCGACCGATTCGAGGCCGGCCAGCACCCGTCCCATCCTGAGGATCGCGTCGCGGCCGTCCGCGGGACGGCTGCCGTGCGCGGCGCGGCCGCGGGTCTCGACCTCGATCCAGGCGAATCCCTTGTGGGCGACGCCGACGTCGAGGCCGGTCGGCTCGGTCACGACCGCCGCGTCCGCGCGCCACCCGGCGGCCAGCGCATCGGCGCCGAGACTGGCGTATTCCTCGTCTATTACCGCCGCGACGATCAGCCGGCCGTGGCGGAAGCCGCGCTCGCGGGCGACCCGCGCGGCATCGATCATCGCCGCGACGCCGCCCTTCATGTCCTGCGTGCCGCGGCCGTGGAGGCAGCCGCCGCGCTCGATCGGCTCGAACGGCGCGGCCATGCCGTCGACGCCGACGGTATCCATGTGGCCGCAGAACATCAGCGCCGGGCCTGGTGCGCTGCCCTCGAGCACGCCGACGACATTGCGCCGCCCCGGCGCGACCTCCTGCACCTCGACCGCCAGACCGATCTCGCCCATGCGCGCGGCAATCACCTCGCCGATCGCCCCCTCGCCGGCGGCGCCCGGCACCAGCGAGGGATTCACCGAGTCGATCGCGACGAGCTCGCGTAGGAGGGTGATGCAGGGATCGGTCATGGCCGCCGCGCTACGTATATCATGCGGCCATGGATCCTTCGGGCAAGGTCGCGGTGATCACCGGCGCATCATCGGGCATCGGCCTGGCCTGCGCGCGCCGGCTGGCCGCCGCCGGCTGCGCCGTCGTCCTCGGAGCGCGGCGGGCCGACCGGCTCGATCAGGCGGTCAGCGATCTGCGCGCCGCCGGCGGGCGCGCCGAGTCGGTAGTCACCGACGTCGTCTCGGAGGCCGACGTCGCCCGGCTCACCGCCCGGGCGGTCGAGGCGTTCGGCACCGTCGACATCATGATCTGCAACGCCGGCTTCGGCTACTACGGCACCGTCGAGCAGACGCCGGCGGCGACGATGCAGCGGATGCTCGACGTCAACTTCATGGGCACGTTCCACGCGGCGCACGCCGCGCTGCCGATCTTCCGCGCCCGCGGCAGCGGCCATCTCGTCATCATGTCGTCGATCGTCGGGCGCCGCGGCATCCCGCTGATGAGCGGCTACACCGCCACCAAAGCGGCCCAGGCCGGGTTCGCCGAAAGCCTGCGCAGCGAGCTCGCCGGGACGGACATCCACGTCACCGCGGTCTATCCAATCTCGACCGAGAGCGAGTTCCGCAACGCGATGACGCGCGACTTCGGCCATGCGGTATCGGGACTCGGGCCGAAGCAGTCGGCGGATGACGTCGCCGATGCGGTCCTCGCGTGCGTTCGCCGTCCTCGGCCGGAGGTCTATCCGCACCGCTGGTCGCGCGGCCTGACGCTGCTGAACGCCGCCGTCCCCGGCTGGACCGACCGGCTCGTCCGCCGCTACGGCCGGCGCCGGGAGATTTGAGTGGCTGGCGTGGTCCCGCAGAACCGCTACGTCCGGATCCCCGCTGGTTCCTTCGACATGGGCAGCGCGGACGGGCAGGAGGACGAGGCGCCGGTCCACCGCGTCACGATCGAGGCCTTCGACCTCGCGCTCTACCCGGTGACGCGGGCGGAGTACGCGGCGTTTCTCACCGCCACCCGCCACCCCGAGCCGCGCGACTGGTTCGTCGCCGAGTTCCAGGCGGACGATCTCCCGGTGGTCGGAGTCAGCTGGGACGATGCGACGGCGTATTGCGCCTGGCGCGGCGACGAGCGCCTCCCGACCGAGGCCGAATGGGAGCGCGCCGCGAGAGGCGGCCGCGAGCACGAGCGCTACCCCTGGGGTGACGAGGTGCCGGCATGGATTCCGGAAGGCGGGCGAGGCCCGCTCGCCGGTCCGTGGCCGGTCACCCTCGGCACGCCCACCGCGTTCGGCCTGTTCGGCATCGCCGCCAACGTCCACGAGTGGTGCGCCGACTGGCACGGCCGCGACTACTACGCGCAATCGCCCGCGATGAATCCCGCCGGCCCGCCGGCCGGGCAGCGGCGCGCGTCGCGCGGCGGCTCCTGGCGCCATGCCGTCACGATCAGCACCAGCGCCGCACGCAGCAAGCTCGACCCGTCGTTCCGCTACACCGATTATGGCTTCCGCGTCGCCCGCAGAGGATAGCCTCGCTGTCGCCTCCGCCGTCGCCCGCCAGGTCGAGGCGGCCGGCGGCCGCGCCCTGATCGTCGGCGGCTGGGTCCGCGACCGACTGGCGGGGCGGCCGTCGAAGGACATCGACCTCGAGGTCTACGGGCTCGCCGCCGACGCGCTGCGCCGCGTGCTCGATGGCTTCGGCAGCGTCAACACCGTCGGCGAAAGCTTCACGGTCTACAAGGTGGCGGGCCTCGATGTCGCGCTGCCGCGGCGGGAGTCGCGGATCGGCCGCGGCCACAAGGGCTTCGAGGTGACGGGCGATCCGTCGCTGTCGATTCGCGAGGCCGCCCGCCGCCGCGACTTCACCATCAACGCGATCCTCTGGGACCCGCTGACCGGGGAATACCTCGACCCCTGGGACGGCCGGGCCGACCTCGCGGCGCACATCCTTCGCGCCGTCGATCGCACGACATTCGGCGACGACAGCCTGCGGGTCCTGCGGGCGCTGCAGTTCGCGGCGCGCTTCGAGGCCGCGCTCGAGCCGGGGACGCAGGAACTCTGCCGCCGCATCCCGCTCGACGACCTACCGGCCGAGCGGATCTGGGGCGAAATCGAAAAGCTCCTGCTGCTCGCCACCCGGCCGTCGCTCGGCCTGGCGGTCGGGCAGGAGCTTGGCGTCATCGCCAGGCTGTTCCCTGAGCTGGCGGCGCTCGAGGGGTGCGAGCAGGAGCCGGAATGGCACCCCGAAGGCGACGTCTGGGTTCACACGCTGCTGGTCGTCGATGAGGCGCGCGGCCGGATCGACGATCTCGATCATCCCCGTCAGGTCGCGGTGATGCTCGGCGCGCTCTGCCACGACCTCGGCAAGCCGTCGACGACGGCGTTCCTCGACGGGCGGATCCGCTCGATCGATCACGAACAGGCCGGCGTCGCGCCGGCGACCGCCGTGCTCGATCGGCTGAACGTGCATTCAATGGAGGGCTACGACGTCCGCCGGCAGATCCTCGGCATCGTCGCCCATCACCTCAAGCCGGGGATGTTCCGGCAGGCGCCGACGCCGGTCAGCGACGGCGCGTTCAGGCGGCTGGCGCAGAAGGTCGACCTCGAGTTGCTGGCCCGCGTCGCCAAGTCGGACTGTCTCGGCCGCGGCGTCGGCTTCGACTGCTCGGCGATGGATTGGTTCCTCGAACGGGCGCGGGAGCTGGGCGTGCAACACGCCCCGCCGGAGCCGCTGCTCATGGGCCGGCATCTGCTGGCGCTCGGCCTGCCGCCAGGACCGCGCGTCGGCGAGCTGCTGCGCCAGGTGTACGAGCGCCAGCTCGAGGGGACGATCACCAGCGTCGACGAGGCGGTCGCCGCGGCGCGCGAGCTGCTGTCCTAGGTTGCGGCTACAATCGAGAGCTTGCAGATGGACATCCGATCGCGCATGAACGCGGCTCCTTTCCTCGCGGTGCTGACGGTGGCGTGGCTGGGCTCGGGATCGGGGCTGGCGGCCCAGGACGTCCCCCTCGAAGACCGGCCGATCGCCGGCGTCGTCGCCGACGTGCGCGGCGCCTTCCCGAAATTCAAGCAGGACCCCAACATCGCCTCCGGCATCGGCGTCTCGCCGCTGAATCTACCGGCGCGCGCCGTCGGCCTGGTCGTCGGCGCGCACTGGTACGTTGCGCACGCCGGTCCGATCACGCTGGGGGTCGGCGGCGAGTGGATGACCGCCAGCCGCAACCGGACGCTGCCGCCGGCGAAGACCGGTGGACCGGACGGGCCGACCGTCCACAGCCAGATGTCATCGATCACGCCGCAGGTCTCGTTCAACTTCGGGAAGCGCCAGGGCTGGAGCTACATCAGCGGCGGGATTGGGGCGACGGCGTTCACGGCCGAACGCCAGAACGCGCCGCTGCCGCCGCAGGAGTCGCGCACCAAGACCTACAACTACGGCGGCGGGGCGCGCTGGTTCTCGAGACAGCACGTCGCACTGTCGGTCGATCTGCGCTTCTACGCAATCAGCCCGCAGCTGCCGACCGTCGCGCGGCCGGCCTTCTCGCGCATGACGATCGTCGCGTTCAGCGTCGGCGCCGCCTTCAAATAGTCGCCGGACCGAGCTGCGCCGGCAAAGCGCCCGCGCCTCAGATATCCCAGATCCGCTCCTGCTGATCGTAGAACGTGATCAGCCCGTCCTCGCTCACCTTGAGCACCGCGCCGAACCGTCCCGCCGCCATCGCGGCGGTCGTCCGCGCTCCTTCGACCGCCAGGTTCGAATGCGGCTCGGGGGGCTCCGAGTGCAGCAGAATGGCGCCGACGGCAAGCAGCCGCCCGCTCGGGTCCATCACGGTCGCACCGTCGGTTCGAGCCAGCCCGGCCAGCACCGCGGGATCGAGATCGCGGGCACTCCGGCCGCGGAGCATGTGCATCAGCTGCCCGCGGGTCGGCACGGTGCCGCCGGTATGCCGCACCGCGTCGAGCTGATCCGACGGCGCCACCAGATGCGGCAGCGTCGCCGCCGGATCGCGCAGCACGACGAACAGCGCCCCCTCGCGCGAGTCGGCCAGGTCGAAGGCTGTCTGGAACAGCCGCTCCGCCAGCCCCGGGTCGCCGACCGCCGCCGCCCACATCTCGTACTTGGCCTGCAGATCGAGCAGGTGCCACCGTGCGTTCCGGAAGCTGAACGTCTGGACGCCGTCCGCGAACATCTTGATCTCGTGCGACGGACTGAGGACGATGCAGAGGTTGCGGTTGCCGACGGTGGCCAGCGCGTGCGGGCGGTATCGGGTCGTGCACGGCACCTGCAGCGGACCGGGCGTGGCGTATCTCGCGATCTCGACGATATCGAGGACCGTCCCGTGGCCGTTGACCAGGAACAGCGTCTCGGTGCCGTCGCAGAGGCGATAGAAGCTCTTGATGCCGGTCAGCGCCTGTGAGTAGCGGTACGAGCGCTCCTTCTCGATCTGCCGCGGCCGCACCGGGTCGTCCTCGCCGTCGAGGACCAGCACGCCGGATGAGATCGCGCGATTCTCATAGCTCGACAGCGCCGCGACGCGCAGCACGTCGATCGTCGTCGCCACCAGGTCCGCGCGCGACTGCAGGCCGGCGCCGACGGCGATGTCGAGGAACGCGCCGACGTAGCGGTCCTCGATGGCGCCCCCGAAGAGGTCGCCGCGCTCGAGCATCTGGGACGGATCGAAGATCGCGCGGTAGCGCGCCGCCAGCACGGTGCCGATCGCGCGCGCCAGCCGGACCTCATGGGCGGTAAAGGGACGCTTCGCCGGTACGTGCAGCACGTGCCGCGACCCGAACCAGCGGACGGTCAGGACCGACGGGTCGTTGGTCGGCTCGATCGCCAGGCGGCCGTCCGACGACAGCGACGGAATCGGCTCGGTTTCGAACGTCGCCCGCCCGAAGAACTGCCGCAGCGCCGCCTGCAGAAGACCATCGTAGAGCGCGCTGGCGGCAAAAACGGGCGGGAGCGACATGGGTTTTCCATCATAATTCACCGGAATGCCGCGGCGCACGCTCATCGACTTCCATACCGACCTCTCCGCCATCGAATCCGAGTTCGTGGTTTACGACGACGGCTACCGCAGCTGGTCGTATTCGTACGCGCAGGTCTCGGCGGCGTCCGCCGCCTTTGCGGCGCAGCTGAGGGCGGCGCGGATTGGGAAAGGGGCGGCCGCGGTGATCTGGGGCGAGAACCGGGCCGAGTGGCTGGTGGCGCTGTGGGGCTGCCTTCTCGAGGGTGTGGTGCTGGTGCCAATCGACTACCGCGCCTCACCGGAGTTCCTCGGGCGCGTCGCCGGCATCGTATCGGCGCGCCTCATCCTGGTCGGCGATACCGTCGACGCCGCCGCGCTTGGTCCTGAGCCCCCGGTCTGGCGACTCGCCGACCTGCGGCCGTCCGAGGCAGCGACGCCGCCGGCGCCGGCCCGGCCGCATGAGGCCGCTCCCGAGGACACTGCCGAGATCATTTTCACGTCCGGCGCGACCGCCGCCCCGAAGGGCGTCGTCCTCACCCACCGCAACATCCTGGCGAACATCGTCCCGATCGAGCGGGAGATGGCGAAGTACCGGAAATGGGCGAAGCCGTTCCTGCCGATCCGGTTCCTGAACCTGCTGCCGCTCAGCCACATGTTCGGCCAGGCGATGGCGACCTTCGTCCCGCCGATGCTCCCCGGGGTCGTGGTCTTCACCCGGAGTTATGCGCCGGACGACATCATCCGGCAGATCCGCGAGCGGCGGATTTCGGTGCTGGTGTGCGTGCCGAAGATCCTCGAGGTGCTGAAAGAGCACGTGCTGCGGGTCGCGCCCGAGGCGGCCGACGCTCCCGTGACGCTGCACTGGATGCGGCGATGGTGGCGGTTCCGCCGGATACACCGTCTGTTCGGGTTCAAGTTCTGGGCGATGGTGGTCGGCGCGGCGCCGCTCGATCCCGAGCTGGAAGCCTTCTGGGGGCGGCTTGGATTTCTGGTCGTGCAGGGATACGGGCTGACCGAGACCGCGCCGATCGTGACGCTGAACCATCCGCTGCGATCCGCGCGCGGCGCCGTCGGCAAGCCGATCGCCGGCGTCGAGGTGCGCATCGCGGAGGATGGCGAGATCCTGGTGCGCGGCGACAACGTCACGAGCGGCTATTACAACGCTCCGGCCGAAACGCGCGCCGCCTTCGTCGACGGCTGGTTCCACACCGGCGACATTGGCGATCTCGACCGCGACGGGCAGCTGCGCATCCGCGGCCGAAAGAAGGAGATGATCGTCACCTCCGACGGCCTGAACGTGTTTCCGGAGGACGTCGAACGCGTCCTCAACACCGTACCAGGCGTCGCGGATTCCGCCGTCGTCGGCATGACGGCGCCGGGATCCCACAGCGAGCGCGTCCACGCCATCGTCGTCGGTCCGGCTGACCTGGACCTGGATGACGTGCTGCGCCGCGCGAACGCGGAGCTGCCGGATCCGCAGAAGATCCGCGCCGCGACGAAGTGGCCGGGAGGCGAGCTGCCCCGTACCGAAGGCACCCGCAAGCTGAAGCGCCGCGAGCTGCGCGAGTGGTTGGGGGGGGCCGCGACGGCGGCGGCGCCGGGGCGGGCGGGAGAACGCTCGATCGCGGCCATCCTCGTCCGGTTCGCGCCGGGGCGGACCATCACGCCCGCCACGACGATTGACGAACTCGGCCTGAGCTCGCTCGAGCACGTCGAGCTGATGATGGCGATCGAGGAAACCCTCCAGGTGACCGTGGATGAGGGACGGTTCGCTGCGGCCCGCACCGTCGCGGATCTGGAGGCGCTCAGCCGTCCGCTCGACGCGGCCGGCGCCCCCGCTGCGGTCGCCGTCACCGAGCCTTTCGACTTTCCGGCGTGGAACCGGTCGGCGCCGATCGCGGCGTTGCGCCGCGCCAGCCTGCCGACATGGATCCTGCCGCTCGGGCGGCTGTTCGTCTCGCTGGAGGTGCGCGGCCTCGAACATCTGACGAACGCCGGATCGGCCGTCATCTTCGCCGCCAACCACCAGAGTCATCTCGACACGCCGATGATTCTGAAGGCGCTGCCGCCACGCTGGCGGTACCGGGTGGCGCCGGCGATGGCCAAGGAATTTTTCGGCCCGCACTTCCATCCGGGGAATTTTTCCGCACGGGCGCGGCTGACCAACAGCCTCAACTACTACCTCGCCGCCGCGTTCTTCAACGCGTTCCCGCTGCCGCAGCGCGAAACCGGAACGCGCCAGACACTGCGCTACATCGGCGAGCTCGCCGGCCAGGGCTACTCGGTGCTGATCTTCCCCGAAGGCAAGCGGACCGACGACGGCGCGATTGGCCGCTTTCAGCCCGGGGTCGGGATGATCGCCGCGAAGCTCGGGGTGCCGGTCGTGCCGGTCCGATTGCACGGCCTGGACCGTATTCTTCATCACACGTGGAAATTTCCCGCCCGGGGGCGCGCACGTGTGACGTTTGGTGCCCCTATCTGGTTGCAGGGAAACGACTACGGGGCCCTTGCGGCACAGGTGGAGACGGCCGTACGTGACCTTGATAGCTGAGTTTGCTTCTCGTGTCCGAATATGGCACAATCTTTGATTGGAAAGGATAGCAATTGAGCAAGGATGATCTGATCGACGTGCAAGGCACAGTCGTGGCGGTTCACAGCGGCGGGTTGTACCGCGTGCAGTGTGACCAGGGCCACGAGGTGCTTGCCCAGTTGAGCGGCCGGATGCGCCGCTTTCGAATCAAGGTGGTGCCAGGCGATCGAGTGACGGTCGGCGTTTCCCCTTACGATCCCGTCCGCGGCATCATCACCTTCCGCGCTCGCTAGACCACAGCTTTGAATTCCCAATCACCACAGCATCGGACGCCAAACGGTCGACGCGGCCGCCGCGGTCCGCGCTCCGGGTCATCACGGCCGTCGAGCGGGGCCAGTTTTCAGGTGCCGGCCACGACCCGCGAAGTGACGCGGCCGCAGGCCGCCTACGATCCGAAGCCGGTCGGCTTCGAGACGCTTGGCCTCGAGACGTCCCTGATCGAAGGGATCCGCATCCGCGGCTTCTCGAGCACGACCCCGATCCAGAGCGCGGTCATCCCAATCGTCATGAGCGGCGATGACCTGATCGGCTGCGCCGACACCGGAACCGGCAAGACCGCCGCGTTCCTGCTGCCGATCCTCAACCGGATGCTGCGCGCCCGGGGGGCGGCGCCCGACGAGCGCGGCTACACCCGCGTGCTGATCCTCGCGCCGACCCGCGAGCTCGCGGTCCAGATCGAAGACGACGTCCAGGGCTTCATCTATCACACCGACATCACCAGCATTGCGGTCTACGGCGGCGTCGACATGGGTCCGCAGGAGCGGGCGCTCAAGTCCGGCGTCGACATCGTCGTCGCCACGCCCGGCCGGCTGATGGATCACATGCGCAGCAAGACCGTCGACTTCGACAAGCTCGACACGCTGGTGCTCGACGAGGCCGATCGGATGATGGACATGGGCTTCTGGCCCGATGTCCGCCGGATCGTCCAGAGCCTGCCGGACTCGGCGGCGCGCCAGACGCTGCTGTTTTCCGCGACGATGCCGGAAGAAGTGATGCAGCTCGCCGACGAAGTCGTCCGCGAAGCGAAGTACGTGCAGATCGGTTCGGCCGGCGGACCGGCGAAGAGCATCACCCATACGATCGAGAACGTCGCCGCCGCGGACAAGACCGAGTGGCTGGCGCGGTTCCTCCGCCGCGCCGACGGCCCGGTGCTGGTGTTCATGCGCACCAAGTCCGGAGCGGAGCGGCTGGCGCGCAAGCTGTCCTCGCTCGGCCTGAAGGCGGCGGCGCTGCATGCCGATCGCACCCAGCAACAGCGGACGCAGGCGGTCGAAGGGTTCCGGAGCGGCAGCTACCGGGTGCTGGTGGCGACCGACGTCGCGGCGCGCGGCCTCGACATCGACGGCATCACCCACGTCGTCAACTACGAAGTACCTTCCAACCGCGAAACCTACGTGCACCGGGTGGGTCGCACCGGGCGCGCGGATGCGACCGGGACGGCGCTGACGCTGGTAGCTCCCGAAGAGCTGCGCGCGCTGCAGGCCCTCCAGCGCTCCTTCGGACTCGAATTGCAGGGATGATGGACGACAGCAACCCGTTCGCGCCGGCGGCCGCGCCCGTCAAGGCAGATACGACCGAGGATCAGGCGGGCGGCCCGGCGTTCGGGGTATCGCCCGGCGGCGCCGACGCGCCGGCGGCGCCGTCGTCTCCGGATTTGTCGGCGGCGGTCGCGAAGTTCAACTCCTGCCGCTGGCGCGCCACGCCGGACGTCGGAGACTACTGCACCCACCGGGACGTCCTGCCGTTCGCCGGCAAGGAAGGCTTCGTCGCCGAGTCCTGGTGCCCGGAATGCGCCTTCTACAAGCTGCGCCGGACGCCGAAGAAGCGCGACTACAGCTACTGAGCCGGGCGATCGGGCGCGCCGGCCCGATCGGTCACTCCAGAAACTCCCCCGCCAGATCCGTCCACTCCCCCTCCGGCGCCAGTTCCTGGTATGCCTTCCAATGCGGCTTCGCCTCGGGCGAATGGCCGGTCTTCTCCAGCGTCACTGCCAGATAGAAGTGCGCATCCGCGTACCCCGGATTGAGCGCGACCGCGTCGCGGTAACAGACGAGCGCCCGATCGAAGCGGCCGAGGTCGTGCTGGATGTTGCCGGCATTGAAGTGCGCCTCGAAGCAGCCGGGATCGAGGCTGATGGCGCGCTCGTAGAGCGCCTGCGCCTCGATCAGCTCGTCTCGGCCGTAGTGGATGTTGGCCAGGTTGACGAGCGCCGGGACGAGGTCCGGATCGATGACGAGCGCCTTGCGGTAGGCGGCGGCCGCCTCGTCCATCGTCCGCTCGTCCCCCTCGTCGAGGCGTGAGCCCTCGATGAAGTACCGCGCCGCCAGCGCCGCCTGGGGCTCCGACAGCCGCGACGGCACGACGCCGGCCGGCAGCGCGACCGGGCTGTGGCGCACCTTGCGCCCCTCGAGGCTCACCACCTTGGCGCGCGGCGCATCCGACGGTCCGTGGCTGGCGACGAAGTCGAGCTGCAGCTGCCCCGCCCGCTCGGCGAGCAGCGTGCGCAGCACGACCCGCAGCGGCGTGCCGCGTTCGAGCGCCTCGGAGACCTGGCGGATCGTCAGCAGGTCGGAGAAGCTGTACTCGCGCGGCGCGCCCGAGGGCTCGCGCGGGCTGAGCAGCCCCCACTTCTCGAGGTACCGCAGGTGACGTTCGGTGATCGCCGGATAGACGCTGCGGATATCGCGCAGGCCGTAGGGACCGCTCGCGGCTGACGGGAGCGACGTCATTGTCGCGACGATGCGCGATGGCGCGCCGAATGTCAAGCCGCGTTGATTGCGTGGATAATGTCGCATGCTGCTTGCCGGGGACGTCGGCGGAACGAAGACGCTGCTGGGGCTGTTCCGGCGCGGAGAGCCGCGCCCCGCACCCGCTGACATCGAGTCGTTCGTGACGCTCGATTTTCCCGGGCTCGAACCGATGGTGCGGGAGTTCCTGCGCCGCCGGCAGGTCGATGCCGCGCGCATCGCCGCGGCCTGCTTCGGCGTCGCCGGCGCGGTGCGGGACCAGGTCGCGCAGCTGACCAACGTGCCGTGGCGGATCAGCGGCAGCGACGTGAAGGCGTCGCTCGGCTTCAGCCATGCGCGCCTGTTGAACGACCTCGAAGCCCTCGCCTACGGCGTCACCACGCTCGGGCCCGCGGAGCTGTGCGTGCTCCAGGCCGGACGGCCGGCGCCGACCGGCAACGCCGCCGTCGTCGCCGCCGGCACCGGCCTCGGCGAGGCCATCCTCCTCAACGTCGACGGCCGGCTGGTGCCCGGCGAGTCCGAAGGCGGGCACGCCGATTTCGGGGCGCGGACGCCGCGCGAGCTCGATCTGGTGCGGGAACTGACGCGGATCTACGGCCGCGCCAGCGTCGAGCACGTGCTGTCCGGCCCCGGGATCGTCAACCTCTATCAGTTCACGCACGATGCGTTCGGTCCGCCGTCTGCCGGGCAGCCGCCCGCGCCGGCGCGCCTCTGTGACGCGCTCGGCGACGGCGCCGAGGTCTCGGAGCTGCCAGCACGCATCAGCAAAGCGGCCGCCGCCGGAGCCTGCCGGCAGTGCGTGGAGGCGATGACCATGTTCGTGTCCGCCTACGGCGCCGAGGCCGGCAACGTCGCGCTGCGGGCGGTGGCGACGGCCGGTGTCTTCATCGGCGGCGGGATCGCGCCGAAGATCCTGCCGGCGCTGCAGCGCGGCCCGTTCCTCGACGCGTTCCGCGCCAAGGCGCCGCTGGAGGCGCTGGTCGCCTCGATTCCGGTCTCCGTCATCCTGCACGAGGAAACCGGCCTGCTGGGCGCGGCCGTCTACGCGCAATACCTGTCGCGCAAAGGCTGAGCCCGACGCGCGTGTTAGCATCCCGCATCCAGTTTCGGGGACATGGAAACGCTGAAAAGATGAACACCATGATGGGCATCCGGAGGATCGCGTACGTTGTCGTCACCCTGTGCCTGGCGGCGGCGCCCGGCATGGCGCAGCAGACCGGCGGCATCACCGGCCGAGTGACCGACACCGGGGGCGGGGTGCTGCCCGGAGTGACGGTCGAGGCCCGGGCGGACGTGCTGCCGGGGCCGCGCGACACCGTCACCGATGCCAATGGCGAATATCGTCTGCCGGCCCTGCCGCCCGGCTCCTATAAGGTGAAGTTCGAGCTCTCCGGCATGCAGGTCGTGACCCGCGACGCGCTGGTGCAACTCGCGCAGGATACGTCGGTCGATGCGGCGCTCGGTGTCGCCGGCGTCGCGGAGAGCGTCACCGTGACGGCGGCCGCGTCGCTGGTCGAGCGCGACAGCGCGACCATCAAGAGCGGGCTCTCGAACCAGCAGATCATGGCGCTGCCGGTCGGCCAGGAGTATCGCGATCTGATCAGGCTGATCCCCGGCGTTCAGGTCACGCAGGACGCGGTCCGCGGCCCGAGCGCCGGCGGCAGCGGCCAGGACAACGTCTATCAGTTCGACGGCGTCAACGTGACGCTGCCGCTGTTCGGCACCCTCTCGGCCGAGCCGGCGTCGCACGACATCGCGCAGATCACGACCATCAAGGGGGGCGCGCGGGCGATCGACTTCGATCGATCGGGCGGCTTCACGATTGATTCGGTCAGCAAGTCGGGCACCTCGACGCTGACCGGCGAGCTCAGCTACCAGCTGCAGACCGCCGGCATGGCGGCAAAGCTGAACAGTGGCTCGCAGTCACGCTACAACCAGGACCGGACGTGGCTGATCGCCAACGCCGGCGGTCCGATTGTCCCGGAGCGGCTCTACTTCTACGGATCGTTTTACCGGCCCGAGACGACCAGGAACAACCGCGCCAATAACTACGGGCCGCTGCCACAGTACCAGAGCAACCGGAACGAGGGCTTCGGCAAGCTCACCCTGACGCCGACCCACAGCATCCTGATCAACGCCAGCTACCGCGACTCGAAGCGCGACGACCGGAGCGACCTGTTCGCCGCCAATGCCTCCGATACGACCGGCACCGGCAGCGCGGTGCGGCAGAAGATCGGCACGGTCGAGGGGTCGTGGATCGTCGGCCCGCGCAGTCACGCCACTTTCAAGTACACCCACTTCGCGAACGCGTCGCTCGGGCGCCCCGACCGGCTTGCCGACGTCACGATCAACACCACCCCGGGCACCCGGCTCGACCTGACCCGGCTCGATGCGCTCGGCCGCCTCACCGTCCCGGTGCCGGTCGCCGGACAGACCGCGTTCAACAGCTTCATCCAGCCGCTGATCGATCGCTACGGCTTCGTGTCGAACGGCGCGCGGGTCGGCGGCGGCACCGTCGGCTACGGTTCGCAGCTGAACGACCAGTCGTTCTTCCGCGACGCCGCACAGGCCGCCTACAACGTCGTGCTCGGCAGCCACGTCACCCACGAGCTGCACGTCGGGTATCAGTTCTACGTCGACTCCGAGGATCTCGTGCGCAGCTCGAACGGCTGGGGAGAAATCTCGGTACCCGGCGGACGCCTGACCGCGATTCCCGGCACCGGGCAGTCGGCGTTTTACACCGCGCGGTTCCAGCGCCAGACGACCGGCGCGGCCGCGCCGATCCATTCGGAGTACGGCTCGCAGAGCCTCGAGGTCAACGACGCGATCCGCTGGAGCGCCTGGACTTTCAATCTCGGTCTGCTGGCGAGCAACGACCGGCTTTATGGCCAGGGGCTGCGCGAGGATTCGTCGGCCCTGTCCGGCTTCGTCGCCGCGCCGGGCAACAAGTACAAGATGTACGACCTGCCGTTCAGCCGGATGCTCCAGCCCCGGCTCGGCGCGACCTGGTCCTACAACGGCCGCGACACGCTGTTCGCGAGCTACGCGAAATACAACCCGGCCGCCAGCTCGCTGCCCCGGGCGGCTTCGTGGGACCGGAATCTGATCGGCACGTTCATCGACGCGCACTTCGACGCCAGCGGCGTGCTGTTCGCGACCGTGCCGGTCGGCTCGTCGTCAGGCAAGCTGTTTGTCGGCGACATGACCGCCCGCCGTGTCAACGAGTTCGTGCTCGGCACCTCCCGCCAGCTGAAGCCGCAGTGGACAGCGCGGCTCTACGGCCGCTACCGCGAAGGCAGCCACTTCTGGGAAGACACCAACAACAACGCGCGCGTCGACTTCAACCCGCCGCCCGGCATTCCGCGCGACCTCTATATCCCGGATCTCAGCGCCAGGCTGGCGCAGATCGGCAGCGGCTCGACCTTCGTCATCGCCGAGCTCGACGGCGCCTACACGCGCTACGTCGAAGCGACGCTCGAGTCCGAGTGGCGCGGCAGCCGCTCGTTCGTGCGCGGCTCGTACACCTTCAGCCGCTACCGCGGCAATTTCGATCAGGACAACTCGTCCACCGGCAACGACGACAACATCTTCATCGGCTCGTCCAACATCGCCGACGATGCCGGGCGTCAGCTGTGGGATCGCAAAGACGGCATCCTGCGCGGTGACCGGCCGCACCTGCTGAAGGTCTATGGCTACCGGGCGCTGCCGTGGCACGCCAGCGCCGGCGCCTTCGCGGTCGCGCAGTCGGGTCAGCCGTGGGAGGCGTGGAGCTACGAGCCGTACATCGCCCTGACGACCAGCACCAGCGATACCAACCGGTATGCCGAGCAGGCCGGCTCACGCCGCAGCGCCTCGCACTGGCAGCTCGATCTGAACTACACGCAGAACATCCGGGTCGCGCCGCGCATGAACGTGCAGATTGCCGGCGACCTGTTCAACGTCTTCGACCGGCAGACCGGCTACGACTATCAGCCGAGCGTCCACAACTCCCAGTTCGGGAGGGCGCGCGCCTACTACTCGCCACGGCGGTTCCAGCTCGCGGCGCGGCTGCAGTTCTGAGCGATGACGAGCGGCGTCGCGAGAGTCCGGCCGGTATGCCGCGTCTGAGGTATCCGCCGGCGCCGGCCGCCGACGTCGTCGACGACTATCACGGCGTCCGCGTCGCCGATCCCTATCGGCGGCTCGAGGACGCGGCTGACCCCGCGACGCGCGCCTGGGTCGACGCCGAGAACCGGCTGACGCGGTCGCGGCTGGACAGCCCGGCGCGCAGCCGCCTCGTCGAGCGGCTGACGCGGCTCTACGACTACGCCCGGACGGGCGTGCCGTTCCGGCGCGGCGACCGATACTTCTTCACCCACAACACCGGCCTTCAGGATCAACCGGTCCTCTACGTGCAGGATCGGGACGCCGCGCCGCGGGTGCTGATCGACCCGAATCGGCTGAGCGCCGCGGGGCCGGTAGCGCTGACCGCGGTGGCGCCGGATGAAGAGGGTTCGCGGCTGGCGTACGCGCTGTCCGAGCGCGGCAGCGATCGTCAGACGCTGTTCATCAAGGACGTCGGCACGGGACAGGACCTGGGGGACCGGCTCGACTGGGTCAAGTTCGTGTCGATTGCCTGGCTGCGCTCCGGCGAGGGCTTCTTCTACACCCGGTTCCCGGCTCCCGGGACGGTCGCGGCCGGCGACGAGCACTACTTCAACCGCGTCTGCTTCCATCGCCTCGGCGACGACCAGGCTGCGGACCGTCTGATCTTCGAGAAGGCGGCGGAGCGCGAAACCGTGTTCGGCGTCGAAGTCAGCGACGACGACCGGTGGGTGGTGATCACGGCGTATCGCGGATCGAGCGACCGGAGCGAGGTGCATGTCATCGATCGCGGCGCGCCCGCGCGGGCGCCGACGGCGCTCTTCACCGGCTACTCGGCGGCCTACAGCTTCGTCGAGGCGGTCGGCAGCCGGCTGCTGTTCCGCACCGATGAGGCGGCGCCGCTCGGACGGATCGTGTCGATCGATCCCCTCGAGCCGGCGGCGGGGACCCGGGAAATCATCGGCGAGGGGGCCGACAAGCTGTCGTCGGCGATCGTCGTCCAGCGGACGCTGGTCGCGGCCTACCTGCACAACGCCAGCGACCGGCTGCGGCTGTTCGCGCTGACCGGGGCGCCGCTCGGCGAGGTGGCGCTGCCGGCGCTGGGCTCGCTCACCGGCGTCACCGGCCGGCCGGCAGACGACGAGATGTTTGTCGGCTTCACGTCGTTCACGTATCCTCCGGCGGCGTTCCGCTACGACTTCGCGACCGGGAGGCTGGAGCCGTCACCGGTCGGGATCCCCGGTCAGGCGGGGCACGCGCTGATTGAGCCGGAGGACTATCGCATCTCGCAGGTGTGGTATCCCTCGAAGGACGGGACCCGGGTGTCGATGTTCCTGGTCCACCGCGCCGACCTCGTCCGCGACGGCGATCGGTCGGTCCTGCTGACCGGCTACGGCGGCTTCAACATCAGCCTGACGCCGGCGTTCGACCCCGCCAACTTCGTGTTTCTCGAGGCCGGCGGCATTTGTGCCGTGGCAAACCTGCGCGGCGGCGGGGAGTACGGCGAGGCGTGGCACCAGGCGGGGATGCTCGAGCGCAAGCAGAACGTCTTCGACGACTTCATCGGCGCCGCAGAATGGTTCGTCAGGGAGGGCTATTCACGCCCCGGCCGGCTGGCGATCGAGGGGGGCAGCAACGGCGGGCTGCTGACCGCCGCCGTCATGCTGCAGCGGCCGGAGCTGTTCGGCGCGGTCGTCTGCCGGGTCCCGGTCGTCGACATGCTCCGCTATCACCGCTTCACCGTCGGCCGGTTCTGGGTCCCCGAGTACGGCTGCGCCGAGGATCCCGGTCAGTTCCCGTCGCTCTACGCGTACTCGCCGCTGCACCGCGTCATCGACGGCGTCCGGTATCCGCCGATTCTGATCACGACGGCCGATACCGACGACCGCGTCGCCCCCGGGATGGCGAAGAAATTCGCGGCCCGGCTGCAGGCGGCCGCCGCGGAGGCGTCGCTCATCCTGATCCGGATCGAGACCAACGCCGGCCACGGCGCCGGTAAGCCGGTGTCGAAGATGATCGAGGAAGACGCCGATATTTTCACCTTCCTCGCCGCCACCCTCACCCCCAACGGGGACACTCACCTTTAGGAGCGGGCGGGGGTCAGCGCTGGATGCGGGCGGAGCCGCCTTTCGCAAACGCCCGCACCTGTTCGACCGTCGCCATCGTCGTATCGCCGGGGAAGGTCGCGACCAGCGCGCCATGCGCCCAGCCGAGGCGGACGGCCTCCTGCGGCGTCTCGCCGGTCATCAGCCCGTAGAACAGCCCGGCGGCAAAGCCGTCGCCGCCGCCGACGCGGTCGTAGACATCGACCTCGCAGGTCGGCGCCACGCACGCCTCGCCGTTGATCCAGGCGACCGCCCCCCAACCGTGGCGGTTGGTCGAGTGCACCTCGCGCAGCGTTGTCGCGACGACCTTCATGTCCGGATACCGCTCGAGGACGCGCTCGATCATGCCGATGAACGCGGTCGGATCGAGCGTCGACTTGGCGGCGACCTCGGGGCCGCGGAAGCCCAGCCCCTTCTGGAGGTCCTCTTCATTGCCGACCAGCACGTCGACATGCTTGACGATCCGGCCGAGGACCTCGACCGCACGAGCGCTGCCGCCGGAGGCGCTCCACAGCTTCTCGCGGTAATTGAGGTCGAACGACACCACCGCGCCGTGCTTCCGCGCCGCCTGCATGCCCTCGATGATCAGCTCGGCTGCCGACGCCGACAGCGACGCGAAAATGCCGCCGCTGTGGAACCAGCGGACGCCGTTGGCGAAGATCGCATCCCAGTCGAAATCGCCGGGCTTGAGCAGCGCCGCCGCCTCGTTGCTGCGGTTGTAGAAGACGATCGGCGCGCGGACGCCGTGGCCGCGGTCGCTGTAGACCGTCGCCATGTTCGGCCCCCAGGCGCCGTCATGCTGGAACATCTTGTAGAACGGCATTACGCCCATCGAGCGGACGCGCGACGCGATCAGATCGCCGATCGGGTACGCGACCATCGCCGAGGCCACGCCCGTCCGCATCCCGAAGCAGTCCGACAGGTTGGCCGCGGTGTTGAACTCTCCGCCGCTGACATGGATGGCGCAGGACATCGCCTTGCGGAACGGCACCGGTCCCGGATCGAGCCGATGAATCAGGGCGCCAAGGGACAGGAAATCCAGAGCTCCGGCGGCTGGCACGTTCAACGCAGTGGTCATGGTGGAACGCTATGCGGCGGCTCGCCGCGCTGTCAACGGAAAATCCCCTTCAGGCGCTCGCCGATCCCCGACAAAACCCCTTCGAAGAGGCGCCGGACGCGCTGCTTGACGCTCCCTTTGTGGATCGGGCACAGCCGCGTCGGCACGTCGTCGCCGGCCTTGAAGTGCTCGCTGTAGACCGGGCAGCCTTCGACCGGCCTGAGGTACGAGACCCGGCAGAGCTGTTCGTCATGCAGGCCGGACGGCACTACAAACGCCCCCGGCGCCCGGCGCCGCGCCGCGCGGCGCATGTAGTCGCTCCATATAGGCAGCGCGGAGCGCGCGCCGTAGGCGGCCGGGCCAATCGCCTTCGGCTGATCGAAGCCGACCCAGACGCCGACGACGACCGACGACGAAAAGCCGACGAACCAGGCGTCCTTGAAATCGTTGGTGGTGCCGGTCTTGCCGCCCGCCTGGAAGCGGATTCCCCAGTTGCGGGCGGCCGAGGCGGTGCCGCGATCGATGACGTCCTGGAGCATCGACACCATCTGATATGCGACCTGCGGCGACAGCACCCGGCGGGTCGCCGGCAGATTCTCGTAGGCGGACCCGCCATCCGAATCGAGCACCCGGGCAATGCCGCGCGGGCGGACCGCGAAGCCGCCGTTGGGAAACATCGCGAACGCGGCCGTCAGGTCGACGGGGGTCACCTCGCCGGTCCCGAGCGACAGCGACGGCACATTCGGCAGGTCACGCAGCCCGGCATCGGAAGCGAGGCGGAGCACCGGCCGCGATCCCATGCGCTGCTGCAGCGCCGTCGCGGCGCGGTTGTTCGATTCGATCAGCGCGGCGCGCAGGGTCAGGGCATCGGGTGTCTCGCCGCCGGCGTTGCGCGGCGCCCACTCCTCCGGTCCCTGCGGCTGGATCGTCGCCAGCCCGGACAGCACCGAGACCGGCGAGTAGCCGTGTTCGAGCGCCGCCGCAAACAGCAGCGGCTTGAACGCGGAGCCGGGCTGCCGGCGGCTGCGGGTGGCGCGGTTGAACTGAGAGACCCTGAAGTCGCGGCCGCCGACGAGCGCGAGAATGTCGCCGTTTCTCGGGTTCAGCGCCACCAGCGCGCCCTGCAAATCGGGATCGGGGAAGCGCCGCAGTCCGTCGGTCAGCGCCGCCTCGGCCGCTTCCTGCAGCGCCGGGTCGAAGGTCGTCCGCACCTCCCAGTCGGGCGGGTGGTCGCCGCCGAAGATCTCTCGGAATTGCTGGCGCAGGAACTCCTTCGCGTAGCCGGCGCGGGGCTCCACGGCGCGCGGGAAGGGGGCAACGCGAATCCGCGCGGCGCGCGCCTCCTGCTCCTGCGCGGCGGTGATGAAGCCCTCCTCCCGCATCCGCTTCAGGACGACGTGGCTGCGTTCGAGCGCTCCCGGCAGGTTGGTCCAGGGTGAGAGGCCGGCGGGTGAACGCGCCAGTCCGGCAACCAACGCGCACTCCGCCAGGCTCAGCGTCTTGGCGGGCCGCCGGAAGAGGTGCCGCGACATCGTTTCGACGCCGTAGACGCCGGCGCTCAGATAGATCCGGTTCAGGTAGAGCTCGAGCACCTGCTGCTTCGACAGGTCGGCATCGATCATCAAGGCGAGCGCGGCTTCGCGGATCTTCCGGCCGTAGGATTTCCGGTTGGAGAGGAACAGCGTGCGGGCGAGCTGCTGGGTGAGCGTGCTGCCCCCCTCCATCCGCCCGGACGAGCGGAGATTCCTGAACACCGCGCGGCCGAGCGCGATCGGGTCGACGCCCGGGTGATGGAAGAAGCGATGATCCTCGACCGCCACGAAGGCGTTCTGGAGGTTGAGCGGAATGTCCGCGAGCGGGACGTCCTGGCGCTGCTCGTCGAGGCGGAACCACTGACGCCCGTCCGCCGCCAGGAACCACGTGTCGCCGACGCCGCGCTGCAGCTTGTGCACCGCCCAGGCCTCGCGCAGCGTCCAGGTCAGCGCGACCGCAGACAGGACCACGAGGACGCCGAAGATGACGCCGGCGATACGGTCGCGGACGCGGACCGGGAGGCGGAAACCGCTGATCACGATCGGGTCCGGCGGCGTCGGGCGTCGAGGATCAGGGACAGCACCATGTAATAGACGGGAAAGAACAGGGACACGATCAGCAGCCGCCCGGGCACACGTGGCAGCAGCAGGATGATGACAACCATCATCCCCCCCCACACCGCCCCCAGTGCAAGCGTCAGGCCGCGGAGGATGGTCGTCCGCGTCGGGTAGACATAGCCGTTCCGGACGAAGACCAGGCCGGCCAGCAGCAGCAGAATCGCGCCGTTCCATGCCGGCGGCAGCGTCGCGGCATGGAGGTAGAGCGCGACGATGTTCCAGTACGACGGAAAGCCGGTGAAGAAGCTGTCGTCGGTCTTCGCATCCGCCATGCAGAAGCCCCACGCGCTGCTGAGCAGCATCGCCGTGACGACGACGCCGCCCCAGGCCGAGGGCAGGTTGCCGGCGCGGTAGAGCAGCAGCGCCGGCACGAAGACGAACGTCAGGTAGTCGACGATGTCGTCGAGCCGGGCGCCATCGAAGTCGGGGGTGCGCTCCTTGACACGCACCAGCCGGGCCAGCATGCCGTCGCTCGCATCGATCACTGTCGAGGCGACGAGGAGCAGGAAGGCGGCGCGGTAGCTGGCGTCGAACACCGCCAGCGTCGCGGCGAACGCGGCCACCGCGCCGAGGGCGGTATAGGCGTGGGCCGACCAGGCCAGGGCGCGAATTACCGGGCCGTCGCGCGTCACTAACTGTTCAGCTGGCATGTCGCCCTCCGATACACTGTTTACAGGCGCATCCCGTATGTTGTAGAATCTGAGCACATTCCAATCCCCAGCGGAGTGCTCTTTTTTCACTCTTATGTCTGCCGCCTGATCTGTTCACGGGCGGGAGCTGCGTTTGCGGACCGGCGAATGCCCCGGCTGCAGCGCCGCCCCTCCGCACGTATCCGGCGGCGCACTTCGCGAAATGGATGTCATTGTGCTGCCACCATTGTTCCGGCGTCCGCGTTTTCTGATTTTCACGGCCATCGTCGTGGCGCTGACCGCCGTGCCGGTCGGCCTGTACATCGCCCAGCGCCCGGGCGCCGCGCCGCCGATCGCGTTCTCCGAGTTCCTTCACGAGCTCGACGGCGGCGGCGTGACGGCGGTCACCTTCCGCGAGCGGGCGATTGACGTCACCCTCCGCGACAGCCGCACGGTCAGCACCGTCGCGCCGCCGGAGTTCCTCGCCGCCAACTCGTCGTTCGTGACCGACCTGGTCAGGCGGCGCATCCGCGTCGACGTCATCCCGCCCGCCGATCCAGGCGCGCTCAGCTACGGCGCGATGGCGACCGCGGCCGCCTTCTTCGGGCTGATTTGCTTCACGGTCTACCGCACCACCGCCGGCCGCATCCCCAATTCCGGGCGCGCCCGCAGCGCCGAGCGCGGCGGCAACGTCATCACGTTCCAGGACGTCGCCGGCGTCGACGAGGCGAAGGACGAGGTCAAGGAAATCGTCGACTTCCTGCGCCATCCGGAGCGCTTCGCCGCCATCGGCGGCCACATCCCCAAGGGCGTGCTGCTCGTCGGCCCGCCCGGCACCGGCAAGACGCTGCTGGCGCGGTCGATCGCGGGCGAAGCCGGCGTGCCATTCCTGTTCGCCAGCGGCTCGGACTTCGTCGAGATGTACGCCGGCGTCGGCGCCTCGCGGGTCCGCCGGCTGTTCAAGGACGCCCGGCGCCACACCTCGTGCATCATCTTCATCGATGAACTCGACGCCGTCGGCCGCAGCCGCGGCGGGAACTCGCTCAGCCACGAGGAGCGCGAGCAGACGCTCAACCAGCTGCTCGTCGAGATGGACGGCTTCGAGCCCCACCGCGGCATCGTCGTGGTTGCGGCGACCAACCGCCAGGACATCCTCGACCCGGCGCTGCTCAGGCCGGGGCGCTTCGATCGTCAGGTCACGGTCGGCAATCCCGACCTGCGCGGCCGGGAGGCGATCCTGCGCGTCCACACCAGGAAGGTCGCCATCGACCCGGACATGGATCTCAAGTCGATCGCCCGCGGAACGCCGGGCTTCTCGGGGGCGGACCTCGCCAACCTCGTCAACGAGGCGGCGCTGTTTGCCGCGCGGGCGGGCCGGCCGCGCGTCACGGACATCGACATGTCCGAGGCGCGCGACAAGGTGCTGATGGGTGTCGAGCGGCGATCGATCGTCCTCAGCGAGATGGATCGCGTCAACTGCGCCTACCACGAGGCCGGCCACGCGCTGGTCGCGGCGCTGCTGCCGCACGCCGATCCGCTGCACAAGGTGACGATCATCCCGCGCGGCCGGGCGATGGGCGTGACGATGCAGCTGCCGGAGGCCGATCGGCACACCTACACGAAGGACTACCTCCACACTCAGGTCGCGGTGCTGATGGGCGGACGGGTCGCCGAGGAGCTGTTCATGCAGCACATGACGAGCGGCGCCTCGAACGACATCGAGCGGGCAACCGACATCGCCCAGCACATGGTCTGCGAGTTCGGGATGTCGGATCTGGGACCGCTCGCCTATCGCAAGCCGGGCAACTCGTTCGACGCCGATCGGCCGCACGCCGTCAGCGAGGCGACGTCGCAGCGCGTCGACGACGAGATCCGGAAGATCGTGATGGCCGGCTACGCGCACGCCCGCCACGTCATCGAGCGCAACCGCGAGGCGATGCGGGTGCTGGCCGAAGCGCTGCTCGACCAGGAATCGCTCGAGGCCGGCGAAATCAAGGCCCTGCTCGCGCAGGCAGGCGTGCAGCGCGACTGATCCGCCGCGGTCAGCGGGCGGTCCGGACGGCCGCCGTCCCCTTGCCCGCCGCCGCACCAGGCGCGGACCCTACTTGACGTCGAGGCGCTTGTCGATTTCGGCGATCGCCAGCTTGATCTGCTGCTGGCGCACCGGATGCGCGGTCGCTTCCGCCTGACGCTGCAGGTTCGACTTCGCCAGGCGAAGCGATTCCTGCTCGCGGACTTTTTCGGGATCGATCTTCGGACCCGAGCCGGTGCGGCGGCGGCGCTCCGCCTCGCGCTCCTCCATCTGCTCCTGGATCCGCGCTTCCGCGTCGACGAGGCCTTCTCCTGAATCACCCATAGAATTGCTGGTATCGAATGCTGACGTGAACAACAGGTCGACCCCGCTCCCGCGAGCTCGACAGACGGCGAATCGGTCCATTGTCCCCCGATCGGCACGGAGGGTCAACGGAAGCTACTAAAATAGATCCGTGGCACGCCGCGCGGATGTTCTCGAACTGTTTCAGCCGGCGGTCGCCGAGTGGTTCCGGGCCTCGTTCGCCGCGCCGACGCCGCCGCAGTCGCTCGGCTGGCCGGCGATCGCGCGCGGCGATTCGACGCTGATTCTCGCCCCGACCGGCAGCGGCAAGACGCTGACCGCATTTCTCTGGTGCATCAATCGCCTGATGTTCGACGCGGTGCCGCCGAAAGGCCGCCGCTGCCGCGTCGTCTACATTTCGCCGCTCAAGGCGCTGGCGGTGGACATCGAGCGCAACCTGCGGGCGCCGCTCGCCGGCATCGCCAATCGCGCGGTCGCGCGCGGCGACGCCCACCACCAGCCGACGGTGGCGATCCGCACCGGCGACACGCCGGCGATCGAGCGCGCGCGCTTCATCCGCGATCCCGCCGACATCCTGATCACCACCCCGGAATCGCTCTACCTGCTGCTGACGTCGAACGCCCGCGAGTCGCTGCGCACCGTCGATACCGTGATCGTTGACGAGATCCACGCGCTGGTGCCGACCAAGCGCGGCGCGCACCTGGCGCTCTCGCTCGAACGGCTCGAAGAGCTGCGGCGGCTGCCGGACGGCAGCCCGGCGCCGGCGCTGACGCGCATCGGGCTGTCGGCGACCCAGCGGCCGCTCGACGAAGTGGCGCGCTATCTCGGCGGCGGCGTCAGTGCGGCCGCGGCGGCCGCGCGCAAATCGCTTCCAGCCGCTCGAGCGACAGCGCCATGTGCGCGCCG
>JANMWI010000072.1:0-45417 GCA_031393955.1 Acidobacteriota bacterium | reverse complement strand
CGCCGATTGCCATGCGCCGCCAGGCCGCGCCGGCCGCCGCAGCGCCGCCGGCCACCGACGCCGACGCGCTGGTGGCGCGGGCGGTGGCGGCGAAAGGCGGCGCGTCGCGACTGCGCTCGGTCCGGACGCTTCGCGTCCAGGCCGTGACGACGGTCGAGGCCCGCGGCAGCCGGACGGAGTTTCCCGCCACCACCTCCATCCGCTACCCCGGGGGGTTCCGCAGCGATTCGCAGCTGCCGGGCGGCCGGCTGATCCAGGTGTTCAACGCCGGCGTGGCCTGGTTCCAGGATGCCGGCGGCGTCCACGACGCCCCGGCCGGCATGGCCGAACAGATGCGCGCCGCGGTCCAGCGCGACAGCGTGATGCTGCTGCTGGCGCTCGCCGACGGCGAGCTGATCGCGCGCCGCCTGCCCGACACCGCCGACGGCGGCCGCACCCTTGCCGTCCTGGAAGTGGCACTCCCCGGCACCCCCGCCGTGACGCTGCTCCTCGATCCGGCGACGGCCCTGATCATCAAGGCGCGTTACCGCGTGCCGGGCACGGCCGGTGAGGACGTGACTGCCGAAGAAACCTATTCCGACTACCGCGACGTGCAGGGACTCAAGGTGGCGTTCGCGACCAGCGTGCGCCGCGAGGGGGCGCCGCCGCTGGCGCGCAGCGTCCGCACCTGCGAAGTCAACGTGCCGCTCGACGCCACCCTGTTCGTCAAGCCTTCTTGATTCTGCCGGGCCACCATCCGTGCGCGTGATGATTTCGTGCGGCGAGCCCTCGGGCGATCTCTACGCCGGCGCGCTCGCCGCCGAGCTGCGCCAGCGCGAGCCGGGCGTGACGGTCACCGGCTTCGGCGGCGACCGCTTGCGGTCGGCTGGCGCGTCGCTGGTCGGTGATTTCCGCGGCCTCTCGGTCACCGGCCTGCTCGAAGTCGCACGCCTGCTGCCGCGCACGTACCGCACCTACCGCCGCCTGGTCGCCGACGCGACCGCGTCGCGGCCGGACGTCTTCGTCGCGATTGACTTCCCCGACTTCAACTTCGTGCTCGCCCGCGCGCTCGGCAAGCTCGGTGTGCCGGTGGTCTACTACATCAGCCCCCAGCTGTGGGCATGGCGCCGCGGGCGGATGAAGACGATGCGCCGGATCGCCGACCTGGTGCTCGTCATCTTTCCGTTCGAGGCGCCGATTTACAGGGACGCCGGCGTGCCGGTGCAGTGGGTCGGGCATCCGCTCCTCGACGTCGCGGTCGTCCCGGCGCCGCGCGCGGCGTTTCTTGCCAGCCTCGGTCTCGATCCGGCACGGCCGGTCGTTGCCCTGCTGCCGGGCAGCCGGCCGAACGAACTGCGCGCCATCCTTCCGAATCTGTCGCGCGCCGGCGCGCTCATCCGGCAGCGCGTTCCCGGCACTCAGTTCGTCGTCGCCCGGGCGCCGCACCTCGACGATCATCTGTTCGAGGCGGTGGCGCCGCTCGCGCGCCACGCCGAGGGGGCGGCGCCGGCCGTGGCGATCGTCGAAGGGCGATCAGACGACGTGCTCGCGTCCGCGGACGTCGCGCTGGTGGCGTCCGGCACCGCGACGGTGCAGGCGGCGCTCCATCAGTGTCCGATGGTCGTCGTTTACCGGCTCTCGCCGCTGACCTACGCGCTCGGCCGCCCCTTCGTGCGCGTCGACACCTATGCGATGGCAAACCTGATTGCCGGCCGTCGGGTCGTGCCGGAGCTCATCCAGGAAGCGTTCACGCCCGAGGCCGTCGCGAACGAGGCGATCCGGGTGCTCACGGATGCGGCGCACGCGGCCGCCGTCCGGGCCGAGCTCGGCGTCGTCAAGGCCAGGCTCGGCAAGCCGGGCGCCAGCGGGCGCGCCGCCGACGCCGTCCTGGAACTGGCGCGGCGCGGGCGCGCGGATCGTTTGGGATAGACTTTCCTTTATGCGCAGAGTGTTGCTGCTGATCGGGCTCCTCGTGATGGCACCGGCGCTACGTGCGACGGTGCTGGTGCCCGCCGAGTTTCGCGAGATCGTCGCCGGCTCGCAGATCATCGTCTTCGGGCGCGTTGCCGACGTTCACGCTGAGTGGAGCGATGACCGGCGGCGGATCGATACCGTCGTTACGCTCGATGCGTCGGCCTACCTCAAGGGCGGCCCCGGCGACGTCGTGACGTTCCGCGTTCCCGGCGGCCAGGTCGGCCGCTACAAGAACGTGATTGTCGGTGCGCCGGAGTTCCGGCCCGGCGAGGAAGCGGTGGTCTTCCTGAGCGCCGCGGGTCCCGCGGTGGCACACGTGTTCGGCCTCAGCCAGGGGGTCTTCCGCGTCCGCCTCGATGCGGCGACCGGCCGCCGCCTCGTCATTCCGCCGCTGCTGACGGCCTCGGGAGACGCGCCGGAGCGCGTGACGCGAGGCGCGCTCGACCGCACGCCGCTGCCGATCGAGGAATTCACCGCGACCGTCCGCGCGGCGATGGCGCCAGCCCGGGTGACACGTTGAGCCGGCGCGCCGCCCTGCTGCTGACCCTCGCGCTGGTGGCCGGAACGGTCGCGCCGGCGCAGGCCTATCTGAAGCTCGGCGCGCGGGTCGGGACGCGCACCCTCACGCTCAAGTGGCCGGCGATGCCGATTCGCTATTTCGTGACCGATCGCGGCGTGCCCGGCGTCACCTCGCTGCAGCTCCAGCAGACGGTCTCGAAAGCCTTCGCGACCTGGGATGCGGTGCCGACCGCGGCGGTGTCGTCCCAGTTCGTCGGCTTCACCGGCGCGGGTCCGCGCGGCGGCGACGGCATCACGGTGATCGGCTTTGACAACCGCCCCGAGCTCGATCGGACCCTCGGCGCCACCTCGTTCCTGGTCGACACCATCAGCGGCGACATCGTCGAAGCCGACATTTTTCTGAACAGCGCGTTCGCCTGGTCGGTGGCGGCACAGGGGGATCCGGGCGGCTTCGATCTCGAGTCGATCGCGCTGCACGAGATCGGCCACCTGCACGGCCTCGCCCATTCGGCGCTCGGCGAGACCGAACTGCGCGCCGGCGGCCGCCGCGTCCTCGCCGCCGAAGCGGTGATGTTCCCGATTGCGTTCTCGCCGGGCAGCATCGCGCTGCGATCGCTGCGCGCGGACGACATCGCCGGCATCTCCGACCTCTATCCCGCCGCCGGTTTCTCGCGCCAGACCGGCAGCATCAGCGGCACCGTCACCAAGAACGCCACCGGCGTGCTCGGCGCCCACATCGTGGCGTTCAATCCGCGGACCGGGAAGCTGGTCGGCGGCTTCTCGCTGCAGAATGATGGGACGTTCGTGATCGCCGGGCTGGAGCCGGGACCGCAGGTCCTGCGGGTCGAGCCGCTGGACGATGCGGATATCGACAGCTTTCTCGATTTGACGCTCGGGGTGGACGTCGACTTCCGCGTGAAGTTCTACGAGAAACTGGTCGTCGTGCCGCGCGGCGGCGGCGCGACCAGGATCGTGCTCAAGGTGCTGCCGAAGTGACGCCGGGCGCGTGGGTGACAAGGCGGTGGTGCGGCGCCGCGGCCGCAGCGCTGGCCCTGGTGACGCTCCCGCCCGCGGCGGCGGCGGCGCAGCCCGTGCGGCCGTCGCCCGCGCCGCAGCTCGTGAAGCCGTCGCCCGCGCCGCACGCCGGATCCGTGGAGGTGAGCGGCGGCGTCGTCTTCACCGGCCGGATGGACCTCGGCGCCCGCGACGCGGAGGAGACCCGGAACATCAATACCGGGTCCGGACCGTTCGCGCTGTTCTCGTCGGCGTCGAGCGTCCCGGCGGCTCCCGCCGCGGTGGTTCGCGCCGGCGTCTACCTGTCGCGGGCCCTTGCCGTCGAAGGGGGCCTGCAATACGGACGCGCGCGGCTGGTCTCGGCGCTGTCGGGGGATGCCGAGCAGGCGCCGAGCCTGTCGGCGGAGGAAACGCTGACCAGGTATCTCATCGAAGGGACGGTCGTGGTCAACCTGACGCCGCTGTCGTTCGGCGGCGGGCGCGGCGTGCCGTTCCTGTCGGGCGGCGGCGGCTACCTGCGGGAGTTGCACGAGGAGAACGCGCTGATTGCCACCGGGCGGGAATATCACGCCGGCGCGGGCGTGAAGTTCTGGATGAGCCGCAGCGCGCCGCATCTCGGGCTGCGCGCCGACGTCGGTGTGTCGATGCGGTCCGGCGGCATCGACTTGACGAGCACAAGACGGACGCTCCCGACCGCAGCCGTCTCGCTCGTCTATCTCTTCTAGCGTCGGCTCGCGCGCCGTCGCGGCGGCGGTTCCTACCCGGCCGCTTCGGTTTCCATGGCGACGCCGCCCGCATCGATGCGGTACCAGGCGATGCGCCGCCCGGCCCAGCCGGCGCCGCTGATTCCGTTCAGGCCCACCGCAATGCCTTCGTGCCAGTCGAGCCGGGCGCGATGGACGTGGCCGCACAACACGAGGCGGACCCCAGCGGCGTGAGCCGCGCTCCACAACCGCTGCCGATCCTCCTTTCGGATATGCATGGGGACGACAACCGCCGGCGCCCGGCCGCCGGAGTCCCACTGGAACGGCGGCGTGTCCAGCGGATAGTGGTGCATCACCGCAATCAGCGGCGACGGCTCGGCGGGGAGGGCGGCCAGCCACGCGCACTGGGCGCGGTCGACGCGTCCGAGCGCCTGCTTCAGGACAAGTCGCCGGCGGCCGACCGAGATCGGGATCCACGGCGCCGGCACGGTATCGAGCACCGCAATCCTCGCTCCCGACGGCAGCCGCTTGAGGTACGGCGCCGGCCCGGCGATGCCGCCCGAGCGCGCCGCGATTGCCTGATGAAACCGCCCCCGGCGCAGGCGGACCAGCGGGGGAGGATCCCAGAAGCGCAGCCCGAGCCGCCAGAGATCGGCGCGGCGGGAGGGATGGCCGCCGCTCGACGCGAAGTCGTGGTTGCCGTGGAGGATTGTGGTGCGGCCGGCGTCGAGCAGCCCGTGGTCCGCGAGCGCGTCGAGGACGCGGTCGAGCAGCGGCGGGGACCAGCGATCGAGGAGATCGCCGGTGATGACGAAGTGGTCGGGATCGCGGCCGGCGACGCGGCCGAGCTGGCGAACCAGCCGCGTCACATCACCGGCCTCTTTCACGTGCAGATCCGAGAGGTGCGCGATCAGCACCCGTCAGATCTGCGTCTTGAGCGCGGGATCGTCCGGCCGCGCCCGGCGGTCGTCGACCTCGAGGTCCTCCTCGTAGCGGCGCGGCGTATTCCCGCGCCGGAGGTTCTCACGCGCGACGACGTCGTCGCCGGTCGGCACCGGGTCGGCCGTCCGTTCGGCGGTGGGATCCGCGGGCGGGTTGCCGCGGCGTTCGGTCCGTTCCCTGCTCATCGTTCGCTCCTTCCTGCGGGCCAATCGTCTTCGGCCCCTCTGTCCGGGTCCGTCACCGCTTGTGCACGCTCCGGCTGCTGCCGCGGCCGTTCTTCGGCCGCCTCGGCCGAGCGATCCCCTTCAGCCTTCTCCATGTTCGCCGCCCGGCTTGGCGTGGTGTTGTCACCCATGTGCTGTGCCTCCGGTCACCAGCGACCGCAAAGTATGTGCCCGGCGTTTCGCCTGCTGCGCGCCCTGCGGTAGAGTCGCGCAGATGGACACGGGGCCGGCAATACGTTTCGCAGGAGTACACGCCTCGCGCGGCGCTGTCGAGGTGCTGCGCGGCTTCGACCTGCTGATTCCGACGGGAGAGACGGTGGCGCTCGTCGGCCGTAGCGGCGCCGGCAAGAGTACCATTCTGAAGCTCATCAACCGGATGCTGGCGCCGCGCACCGGAACGATCGACGTCGAGGGCCGTTCGGTCGCTGCCTGGGACCGGTTCGATCTCAGGCGTCACATCGGTTACATGATGCAGGAGGTCGGCCTCTTCCCTCACATGACCGTCGCGCGGAATATCGCGGTGGTGCCCGCGCTGCTCGGGTGGAGCCCATCCCGCATCGAAGCCCGTGTCGATGAACTCCTGAGCCTGGTCGGCCTCGAGCCGGCGTCCTACGCGGCTCGCTATCCAGCCGAGCTGTCCGGCGGGCAGCGGCAGCGCGTCGGGGTCGCCCGTGCGCTTGCGGCGGACCCGCCAATTCTGCTGATGGACGAACCGTTTGGCGCTCTCGACCCGGTGACTCGCGGCGAGATGCACCGCGAATTCGGGCGCATCCAGGCTCAACTGCGGAAGACCGTGGTTCTCGTCACGCACGATATGGGCGAGGCGTTCGTGCTCGGGACCCGAGTCGGGGTGCTGGCCGACGGCGCGCTGGCGGCGATCGATGTCCCGTCGGCGATCGCGCGGTCATCCGATCCGCGGGTGCAATCGCTGCTCCAGCCGCTGCTCGATGCCACTGCCGTCCTGGAGGGCGGGCGGTGACGCTGCTGCAGTTCTGGCGGTCGCACGCCAGTGAATTCGCGTCGCTCGTCGGCCAGCACATGATGCTCGTCGGCCTGTCGACGGTGGTGGCGGTGGCGGCGGGCGTGCCGCTCGGGATCCTGGCGGCGCACCGGCCCCGCCTCGGCGCGCCGATCGTCTGGCTGGCCAACATGGTGCAGACCATTCCCAGCCTGGCGATGTTCGGGTTCCTGCTGCCGCTGCCGTTCATCGGCGGGCTCGGTGCCCGGATGGCGATTGTCGTCCTGATTCTGTATGCCCTGCTGCCGATTGTCCGGACGACGACCGCCGGGCTGCGCTCGGTGGACCCGGCCCTGGTCGAAGCCGGTACCGCCCTTGGGATGACGCCCGGGCAGCTGCTGCGCGAGGTCGAGCTGCCGCTGGCGCTGCCGTCGATCGTCGCCGGCATCCGCGTCGCTGCGGTGATTGGCGTCGGCACGGCAACGATTGCCGCCGCGGTTGGCGCCGGCGGTCTCGGCGAGTACATCTTCCGTGGGCTTTCGATGGTCGACCCGACGGTGATCTTCGCCGGGGCGGTGCCGTCAGCGTTGCTGGCACTGTCGATCGACGGCGCCCTGACGCTGATCGAGCGGCGGCTGCGAGCCGGCCGCCGCCAGCGGCCGCGGCGCCGCGTGGCGGTCGCGGTGGCGCTGCTGGCGGCGCTCGCGGCCGGCGGCATCGTGCTGGCACGGCGGACGCCGGCGGGCACGATCCGGGTCGGTTCGAAGAGCTTCACGGAACAGATCATTCTCGGCGAACTGCTCGCCCAGGCGATCGAAACGCGGACCCGGCTGCCGGTCGAGCGCCGCCTCAACCTGGCCGGCACCTTCATCTGCGATCGCGCGCTCCGGACCGGCGACATCGACATGTACGTCGAGTACTCGGGAACAGCCGAGACCGCGATCTTCCATGCACCGCCCGCCGGCGGCCGGGAGGAGGTGCTCGCCCGCCTCGCGCAGCGCTACGCCGCGGCGGATCTGACGCTGCTGCCGCCGCTCGGCTTCGAGAACACCTTCGCGATGCTGGTCCGCGGCGCCGACGCGCGCGCCAACGGCTGGCGCACGCTGTCGGATCTCGTTCCCGATGCGCCCACGCTCAAAGCCGGCTTCGGCTACGAGTTCCTGCAGCGCCAGGACGGCTATCCCGGCCTGGTTCGCGCCTACCGCCTCCGCTTCGCGGGGACGCCGGCGGCGATGGACCTGTCGCTGACCTACCGGGCGCTCGCCGAGCGGCAGGTCGACCTCATCGCCGGCGACGCGACCAGCGGCCTGATCGAGGGCTACGACCTCGTCATGCTCGCCGACGACCGCCATTACTTTCCCCCCTACGACGCCGTGCCGATCGTCCGCGGCGCCGTGCTCCGCGAGCATCCCGAAGTGGGCGAGGCGCTCAGCCATCTGGCCGGGCGGATCGACGCCGCCGCGATGCGCCGGATGAACCATGCCGTCGATGCCGGCCATCGGGACGCCGCCGACGTCGCCCGTGAGTTTCTTGATATGATCAAGTGATGGCTGCACTCAATTCCTTCGGCGCGCGCACCCAGCTGGCCGCCGGTGGCTCGACCTTCGACATCTACAGCCTCGCGGCCCTCGAGCGGGCCGGCCACACCGGCATTGCCCGGCTGCCGTTCTCGCTCAAGATCCTGCTCGAAAACCTCCTCCGCCGCGAAGACGGCCGGTTCGTGCACGCCGAGACGGTCACCGCGCTCGCCGGCTGGGACGTCAAGTCCGGTGCGCAGCAGGAGATTGCCTTCACGCCGGCGCGCGTGCTGCTGCAGGACTTCACCGGGGTTCCCGCGGTGGTCGACCTGGCGGCGATGCGCGACGGCATCGCCCGGCTCGGCGGCGACCCGAAGAAGGTCAATCCGCTCCAGCCGGTCGAGCTCGTCATCGACCACTCCGTCCAGGTCGATCAATACGCCGAGCTGAACTCCGCCGATCTCAACGCGATGCTCGAGTTCGGCCGCAACAAGGAGCGCTACACGTTCCTGCGCTGGGGCCAGGAGGCGTTCCAGAACTTCCGGGTCGTGCCGCCCGACACCGGCATCGTCCATCAGGTGAACCTCGAATACCTGGCCCGGGTCGTCTTCAGCGAGCCCGCCGGCAACGGCCGGCTGGCGTATCCCGACACGCTGGTCGGCACCGATTCCCACACCACGATGGTCAACGGCCTCGGCGTCGTCGGCTGGGGCGTCGGCGGGATCGAAGCCGAGGCGGCGATGCTCGGTCAGCCGATCTCGATGCTGATTCCCGAGGTCGTCGGCTTCCGGCTGGTCGAGCGCCTGCCTGACGGGGCGACCGCCACCGACCTGGTGCTGACGATCACCGAGCGGCTGCGCAAGGCCGGCGTGGTCGGCAAGTTCGTCGAGTTCTACGGTCCTGGTCTCCAGTTCCTGACGATCGCCGACCGGGCGACGCTCGGCAACATGTCGCCGGAGTACGGCGCGACGATCGCGATCTGCCCGATCGACGACATGACGCTCGACTACCTGCGGCTGACCGGACGCGACGAGGCGCACGTCAAGCTGGTCGAGGCCTATACCAAGGAGCAGGGGCTCTTCCGCCGCGCTGATGCCGCCGATCCGGTCTACACCAGCACGCTCGAGCTCGATCTGTCGACCGTCGAGCCGAGCCTGGCGGGCCCTAAGCGCCCCCAGGATCGGGTCTCGCTGCGTCAGGCGAAGTACAAGTTCCAGCAGGCGCTCGAAACGATGATGAGCGAATCGAAGGCGCCGAAGGGCGCCGCCGCGAAATCGTCTGGAGCGGCCGCCCCGGCGCCGGCCGCCGCCGCCGTCGCCGCGGCGGAGATTGCCCCGGGCCTCGAAGGACTCGACCACGGCTCGGTCGTGGTTGCGGCGATCACGAGCTGCACCAATACATCGAACCCGAGCGTGATGATCGGCGCCGGGCTGCTCGCCAGGAACGCGGTGAAGCGCGGGCTGAAGGTCAAGCCCTGGGTCAAGACCAGCCTCGCGCCCGGCTCGCTGGTCGTCACGGAGTATTTCAAGGCGGCCGGCCTGCTCGAGTACCTGGCCGAGCTCGGCTTCAACATCGTCGGCTACGGCTGCACCACTTGCATCGGCAACAGCGGCCCGCTGCCGGAGGCGGTGTCGGCGATCGTCAAGGACCGCAACCTGATCGTCGCCTCCGTGCTGAGTGGCAACCGCAACTTCGAGGGGCGCATCCAGCCGCAGGTGCGGGCCAACTACCTCGCGTCGCCGCCGCTGGTCGTCGCCTATGCGCTGGCCGGCAAGATGCAGATCGACATGACGACCGAGCCGCTCGGCGAGGACCGCGCCGGCCAGCCGGTCTACCTCAGGGACCTCTGGCCGAGCGAGCGCGAGATCCAGGAGACGATGCTGTCTTCGGTCCGCTCCGAGATGTTCCGTGAGAGCTACGCGACGGTCTTCGACGGCGACGCCCGCTGGCGGTCGCTGCCAAGCCCGGTCGGGGAGCGGTTCGCCTGGGACGACGAATCAACCTACATTCGCAATCCGCCGTTCTTCGAGGGGCTGACGCTCGAGCCGGTGCCGCCGACCGACATCGTCGGCGCCCGGGCGCTGGCCGTGCTCGGCGACAGCGTCACGACCGACCACATTTCGCCGGCGGGGTCGATCCCGGCCGACAGCCCGGCGGGTCGCTATCTCATCGGGAAAGGGGTCACCGCCGCGGAATTCAATTCCTACGGCGCGCGCCGCGGCAACCACGAGGTCATGATGCGCGGCACGTTCGCCAACATCCGGCTGCGCAACCAGCTGGCGCCGGGGACCGAGGGCGGCTGGACGACGGTGGTGCCGGACGGCGACGTCGCGACGATCTATGACGCCTCGGTCCGCTACCGCGCCGGCGGCGTGCCGCTGATCATCGTCGCCGGCAAGGAGTACGGGTCGGGGTCGTCGCGCGACTGGGCGGCCAAGGGCACGCTGCTGCTCGGCGTGCGGGCGGTGATCGCCGAGAGCTTCGAGCGCATCCATCGCAGCAACCTCGTCAACATGGGCGTGCTGCCGCTACGCTTCAACGACGGCGCGACGGCGGCGTCGCTCAAGATCACCGGCCACGAGCGATTCGACATCCTCGGCATGGGGGCGACGCTGCAGCCGCGCGGCGAGGTGACGGTGCGGGTGACCCGCGAGGACGGTTCGCATCTGGACGTGGCCGCGACGGCGCGGATCGAGACACCGGAGGAACTGGTCGCGTTCCGCAATGGCGGAATCCTGCCGTACGTGGTGCGGCAGCTGGTCAGGAGCTGACTCCGGCACGCCGGGGCGGGTGATGGGCGAACCCGGCACGACCGCGGCAGTAACCGCCTCCTGGGTGAAGCGCCAGGCGGCCGATGCGGGGTTCGATCTCTGCGGGATCGCCGCCGCCGATCACTTCCCCGAGCTCGACTTCCTCGACGAGTGGCTCGCCCGCGGCTTTGCCGGAGAGATGAGCTATCTGCAACGGACCGCGGCGCGCCGCGCCGACGTCCGGGCGGTGCTGCCATCGGCCCGGTCGGTGATTTCGCTGGGTGTCGTCTACAACGCGCGCCGTCCGTATTCGATCGAGCGCGCGGACCCGGGAACCGCGGCGATCGCCCGCTATGCCTGGGGCGATGACTACCACACCGTGATCGGCGAGCGGCTGGATCGCCTGGTGCGGCGGATTGCCGACGCGGCGGGTGAACCATGCGACGCCCGCGCCTACGTCGACACCGGGCCGGTCCAGGAGCGGGTCTACGCCCAGCGCGCCGGACTTGGCTGGATCGGCAAGAACACCTGCCTGATCAACCCCGAGATCGGGTCGTGGGTCTTTCTCGCCGTGATCATCTCCTCCCTCGCGCTCGCCCCGGACACACCCGAGGTCGATCACTGCGGCACCTGCACGCTCTGCCTCGAGGCGTGCCCGACCGGGGCGCTGGTCGAGCCCGGCGTGCTCGATTCGACGCGCTGCCTGTCCTATCTGACCATCGAGCTGAAAGGGGCGATTCCCGACGCGCAGCGGACCGCGGTCGGGGAGCATGCCTACGGCTGCGATATCTGCCAGGACGTCTGTCCGTGGAATCAGACGCCCGCCACGGCGGTGACGGACGCGGCGCCGTGGCAGCCGCGGCCTGGTCTCGACGCGCCGCGCCTGCTCGATTTGTGGCGCCGGACGGATGATGAGTTGCGGGTGCTGCTCAAGGGGAGCGCGATGAAGCGGGCCGGCGTCCGGCGGCTGCGGCGCAACCTCGCCGTGGCGATCGGCAACAGCGGCGATCCGCTCGCGGCAGACCGTCTGGAATCGCACCACGAGCCGACCTGCGGCGATCCGCTGGTCGCCGAGCACGTCGCCTGGGCCGCCGGCAAGCTGCGCGGCTGACCGCCGGCGTGCGTGACCGCCGTTCGCGACTCTCGAACTATTGCCGTTTCCTGCTGCTGCCGGTGGGGATTGCATGACGAGCGCCGGCCGCGCGAGCGCGCCGCGTGCCGCGTGCCACCGGAACAGATTGCAGAAGGCTCGCCGGCCGGCACGGATCGCGGGAGAATAGGACAATGACGGATCATTTTCAGCCGACGCTGCTGCTGTCGATGCCGCAGCTGCAGGACCCCAACTTCTCGCGCAGCGTCGTGCTGCTCTGCGACTACCTGCCCGAGGGGGCATTTGGTCTGGTGCTGAATCGGCCGACCGAGTCTCCGGCCAGCACGATGGTCACGCTCGAGCCGCCGGTCGCGGCGGCGAATAACCTGCTGCTCGGATCGGGTGGTCCGGTCGAGCCCGATCGCGGCTGGATCCTGACGGCCGACCAACCGCTGGACGCGGATTACCGGACGCTCATCGACGGGTTGTACCTCTCGACGTCGCCGGCGCTGCTGCGGCGCGTGCTCGCCGCGCGACCGGCGCCGCGCGCCCGGGTGCTCGCCGGATACGCGGGCTGGGGGCCGGGGCAGCTCGACGACGAGCTGGAGCAGTCGTCGTGGCTGATGTCGGAGATCGCGCTCGACATCGTGTTCGACGTCGCGCCGGCGCGGATGTGGGAGACCGCGCTGCGGCGGATCGGCGCGGATCCGGCGGCGCTGCAGATGAGCCGCGGGGTGCACTGAACGCGTGCGATGGTGGATTCGTCGGAATCAGTCTTGCAGTCGTCTCTCGATGAACCGTGACGGAATGCTTACGGAGCAATTGGGGGGGTAACTGCATGGCTGAAAAGATGAATCCGCTGGAAGAACTGCTCGTCGACGAACTCAAGGATATTTACAGTGCCGAGAGTCAGATCGTCAAGGCGCTGCCGAAGATGGTGAAGGGGGCGAGCTCGCCCGACTTGAAGCGTGCCTTCGAGCGCCATCTCGAGGAAACGCGCCGCCAGGTCGAGCGCCTCAACCAGATCGGCGATGCCCTTGGCATCAAGATGACCGGCAAGAAGTGCAAGGGGATGGAGGGGCTCATCGAGGAGGGGAAGGAGCTGCTCGAGGAAGATCTCGACGAGAACGCGATCGACGCCGGCCTGATTGGCGCGGCGCAGAAGGTCGAGCACTACGAAATCGCCGCCTACGGCACGGCACGGACCCATGCGGCGCTGCTCGGCTACACCAAGGTCGCGAAGCTGCTGCAGCAGACGCTGACCGAGGAAGAGGCGACCGACCGGAAGCTGACCGAGCTCGCGGAGCGGGTCATCAACGTCGAGGCGGTCGAGGCCTGAACCGGCGCGACTGTCAGGATTTCGACCACCAGGCGACGCGGCCTCATACGGCCTGCGTCGCCTTTTTTCTGTCTGGCGCGGCGCGTTCGTCGTGCGGCGGATGACGGGGCTCGCACCGGTGCTCCCGCCGCCCGCTGATGATCTGGCGGGTGCGGTCGATTTCGACGTGTAATGCTTCGATGCAGAGTGCCTGCGTCTCGTGCGGCACCGCAGTCGCCACTCCGCAGAACCGGCAGATACTGACCGCCATCTCAGCCAACTTTCACAGCGTCGCAGGGACCGTCGCGTGCCGTGCAAGATCGGCACCAGCGCCCCCGGTACGAACGCGCGGTCGCGCCGCCGGTGGTATATGCTTCGCAGGATGTTCAAGCGTCAGCGGACCGGGTCGGTGGTCTGCGCCTCGTGCGGGTCGCTCGTCGGCGTCAACGACGAGCAGTGCTACAGCTGCGGCCGGCGCAATCCCGGCTTGTGGGGCTTCGGCCCGTTGTTGCGCCGGTTCGGCAACGACTTCGGCTTCGTCACCTTCGTCGTCTACGGCTGCGGCGCGCTCTATGCCGCGATGCTGCTGGTGACGCTGCTGCTCGGCGGCAGCCTGCTCGGCGGCGGCCTGTTCGGCATGCTGGCGCCGAATACCGTCGTGGCGCTGGCGTTCGGCGCCAGCGGCGCGATCCCGGTTTACATGAACGGGATGTGGTGGACGGTGCTGAGCGCCGGCTGGCTGCACGGCAGCGCGCTGCACATCCTGTTCAACATGATGTGGGTCCGGCAGCTCGCCCCGGCGACCGCCGACATCTACGGCCCCGGCCGGATGATCATCATTTACACGATCGCCGGCGTCGTCGGCTTCGCGGTCAGCAGCACGGCGGGCCAGTATCTGGACGGGATGCCGATCGCGTTCCTGCGCGGCGCGCACCTCACGCTCGGGGCCTCGGCGCCGATCTTCGGACTGCTCGGCGCGCTCGTCCACTATGGCCGGCGCGGCGGCAGCAGCCACATCGGCGGCCAGGCGCTCCAGTATGCCGTGGTCCTGTTCGTGTTCGGCCTGATCATGCCGGGCGGGATCGACAACTACGCCCATGCCGGGGGGTTCGCCGGCGGCTACCTGGCGTCGATGTGGCTCGACCCGCTCAAGCGCGAACGGATGGACCACCTTGTCGGGGCGGCGGTCTGCCTCGTCCTGACCGGCCTGGCGATCGCCGCCTCGCTCGTCACCTACCTGCCGCGGCTGTTCAGATAGGCCGGCCGCCGGGCGCCGGCGCGGCGCTGCTCATTTCGAATAGAGATCGATGATCCGCGTGATGGCGCGCTGGCAGACGCGGCAGAAGCCGACCGGGTCGCGCGTGAACATGATGCAGTCGGCCTCGGGCCGGTACAGCCCGCGGGCGGCATAGGCGGCCCCTTCGAAGGCGCCGACCGTGCCGGCATGCGGCGGCGAGCCGAGAAACGCCCGATCCCAGTCGCGCTGTTCGCGGAACAGCGCGTCCATCTCGCTCTCCGGCGCGTTGCGCGCCCGGATCGCCCGGCGCCGCGCCTGGATCGCGGCGGTGTGGCGCTCGAACGCCGCCTTGTCCCACGGCGTCGGCAGCGGCGTAGCGGGGGCGACCAGGTCGGCCCACTTCAGCCGCGCCGGATCCCTCAGCGCGGTGACGTTCGGCTCCCACGGCTCCGGACGATCGGCCGCGGCCGGCTCGTAGGCGACGTCGGAGGTGTAGTACTCGTCGGCGAGCGCGGCGAAGTGATGGCCGAACTCGTGAACGAAGACATACGGCGAGAACGCGCTGTCGACGGCCGCGGTCGCCTGCGCGTTGAAGATCCCGCCGCCGCCGTAGGTCCGCTCGTTGACGAGCAGCTCGATGAATTCGTACGGCGCCGCCGAGGCCGCGTCGCGGAGCGCGCGGTTGTCGAAGGTCAGGACATAGCGCTCCGAGTCGAAGATGTTGTACTCCGCCGACAGCGGCGTGCGGCGGAACTCGTCGGCGTTGGGCCGGTGGACGCCGCTCGCTGGCGACGGCAGGTCGAGCGCCCGGACGTTGAAGTCGGCGCGGCGGCTCTTGAACGGCTCCTCGGCGAACAGCGCCGGCAGCAGCCGCTCGACGTCGCGGTGGAACTTGGCGATCTCCGGCACGGTGTAGCCCTCGCCGATGATCAGGAGGTCGACTTTCTCGGCCGGCGGGCCGTTCTCGAACACCGTCCAGACCTGCCCGGCGCGGTGGGCGAGCGGCGCGCGATTGACGAACCGCGACGCCGGGTCGATCTCGGTCGACCACACCGGCGCGAAGCCGCCGTCGTCCTGGCGCCGGTCGAGCGTCAGCGCGACGGGCCGCTTCGGCCACGGCAGCCGGACCGATTCGTGGAAGGTCCGGTGCGCGGTCTTCTGCTCGCCGGTCGTCTCCCACTCGCCGTAAATCGACGAGAAGCCGCGCGAGTAGAGCAGCGTCCCGGCCGCCTGGTCGCGGACCTCGAAGCGGTAGGCGCCGAGGTTGGTCGGATCGACGAGCTGCGTCCGGCTGCCCGGCCACGGGCCGTCGTTGACGACGCGGTCGAGCGCCACAGTCTCCGCCACGCCTGGACCGCCGGTGTGGAAGTAGTCGACGCGCATCGTCTCGTCGGTGAACGATCCGCTGTAGGAGACCGGACCCTGGACCGGAGCGGCCGGAGCGGCGGCGAGCAGGCAGAGCAGCAGGGGCAGGTGGCGCATCGGTCCCAAGTATAATTCCGGGGTGAGAAAACCGGTCGTGCTGATTACCGGCGCCGGCGGCGAGATCGGCCATGGTCTGATCGAGCGCCTCGCCGAGCGCGGCGACCGCGGCATCGTCACGCTCGACATCAGCCGGCTGAGCCCGGCGATCGGCGCGAAGGTCGATCGTGAGATCACCGGCTCGATCCTCGATCGCGGCGTTCTCGACCGCGTCCTCTCGGAATTCCGGGTCGAGCTGGTCTTTCACCTCGCGGCGCTGCTCTCGACCCGCTCGGAGTTCACGCCGGTGACCGCCCATCAGGTCAACGTCGAGGGGACCCTCAACCTGCTCGAATTCGCGCAGCACGAAGCGGAGTCGCACGGCAAGCCGGTCGTGTTCATGTATCCGTCGTCGATTGCCGCCTACGGGCTGCCCGACCGCGCCGCCAAGCGCCGCGCCGGCCGCGTCGGCGAAGACGAATGGGCGCATCCGAAGACGATGTACGGCTGCAACAAGCTCTACTGCGAGCAGCTCGGTACCTACTACGCGCGCCACTACAAGCAGCTCGCCGCCGAGCCGGCGAGCGGCCGCGTCGACTTCCGCAGCGTGCGGTTTCCTGGGCTGATTTCGGCGGTGACGGTGCCGTCCGGCGGGACGTCGGACTACGCCCCGGAAATGATCCACGCCGCGGCGCGCGGCGAGCCGTACGCCTGCTTCGTGCGCCCCGACACGCGGATCCCATTCATGGCGATGCCCGACGGCGTCGATGCGCTGATGACGCTGGCCTCGGCGCCCCGCGCCGCGCTGACCCGGACCGCCTACAACGTCGCCGCCTTCAATCCCTCGGCGGAGGAAGTGCGCGACGTCGTGCTGCGCGCCTTCCCCGGCGCGCGCATCGATTTCGAGGTCGACGACAAGCGCCAGGGGATCGTCGACTCGTGGCCGGCCGACGTCGACGACCGGGCGGCGCGAGCCGATTGGGGCTTCGCGCCGCGCTACGACTTCGCCCGCGCCTTCAACGACTATCTGCTGCCGGTCATCCGCGACCGCTACGATCGGCCGGCGCCGCAGGTCGGCTGATCAGCGGCTCACCCATTCCGGCGGCGGCGTGATCTGCGGCTGCGGCGCGCCGCCGGGATCGGGCCGGCCGCTGCCCTCGAGCCGGCTAATCGCCCGCACCGTCATGTCGTGGTCGCAGAGGATCTGGCATGAGAGGCGGGCGTTGCTGACGCCGCGCGCGGCGAGCACCTGCTGCTCCGCCACCGTCATCCGGTCGGGCTCGCCGGCGATGAATTCGACGCGGCAGGTCGTACAGCGCGCGTTGCCACCACAGGCGTGCAGCACGTCGACGTGAGCATCCTGTTCGATTGCCAGCACCAGCCGCTTCCCCTCCGCGACCTCGACCGTTCCGTAACCTTCCACCGTCAATGTCGGCATCTCGTCTCTCGTCCTCTCATCAGCACCTAACGGATGCCGCACTTTGGCACTGTGGCACCCCGGCACCTTGGCACCTTGCTCGCCCTTCATCATAGAACACCGCGGCACGGCCGCGAGCGGACTCGTTGTCGGTGCGGGGCGCGCGTGACACAATCGCCGGTGGAGGAATACATGGTCACGGGCGGAAGCATGAGTCAGATCCTGTTGCACGGCGCGGCCGACGAGACGTTCGACCGCGCCGTTCGGACGGCTCGCCAGCTCGCCGAGTCGTTCGGCGCGCGGCTGCACGTCGTCTACACGATCGAGGATCCGTTGTCGGCGGGCTGGACCGCGGAGATGAGCCCCGAGCGGCTGCCGGAGCTCCACCAGGCGATGGAGCACGAAGCGCGCGAGCGGCTCTCGGCGCTGATTCCGGAGGACGACCAGGAGCGCCTCGGCGTCGAGATCGCGCTCCGCACCGGCCCGGCGGCCGAGGAGCTCGTGCGCTATACCAAGGAGCACGCCATCGACCTGGCGATCGTCCAGTCGGCGGCGTCGTACGGCGCGACCGGCGACGTTGCGCGCGCGCTGCTCGACGAGGGCGACTGCGCGGTGCTCGTGCTGCGCTAGCGGCGATGATTCCGTCCGCCGTGCTGGTTTCCGCCTACGCCAGCGGCTGGTTCCCGATGGCGGTCGAGCCCGGAGAGATCCGCTGGTATTCGCCCGATCCCCGGGGGATCATCCCGCTCGACAGCTTCCACCTGCCGTCGCGGCTCTGCCGCCTGATGGGCAGCGGCCGCTTCGAGGTCGCGTTCGACCGCGACTTCGATGCCGTCATCCGCGCCTGCGCGGCGGCCGAGCGCGGCGACGACGACGGCACCTGGATCGACGACGAGATCAGGGAGAGCTACCAGGCGCTCCACGACGCCGGCGTCGCCCATTCGGTCGAAGTCTGGCAGCACGGACGGCTCGCCGGCGGCCTCTACGGCGTCTCGCTCGGCGGGGCGTTCTTCGGGGAATCGATGTTTCACCACGTCACCGACGCGTCCAAGATCGCGCTTGCCGCGCTGGTCGATCGCCTGTGCTCGCGCGGCCACCGGCTGCTCGACGTGCAGTGGGTGACGCCGCACCTGGCGCGGTTTGGCGCGATCGAGGTGCCGCGCCGCCGCTACCTCCGGCAGCTCGAAGCGGCGCTCGAGGTGCAGACCACTTTCCGGTAGGTCAGTGGACGGTGTAGGGTTCGCTGAGCGTGAAGGGGGCGATCTTCGCGTCGAAGCGCTCGCCTGATTCGGTGACCATCTGGTAGGTGCCTTCCATGACCCCGAACGGCGTCCCGAGCGGGCAGCCGGACGTATATTCGAACGACTCTCCGGCCTTGAGCGTCGGCTGCTTGCCGACCACGCCCGGGCCGCGGACTTCCTCGACATGGCCGGTGCCGTCGGTGATGACCCAGTGCCGCGTCAGCAGCTGGACGGTCTCGGCGCCCTCATTGGTGATCGTGATCGTATACAGAAAGAACCACTGGTTCTTCGACGGTTCCGATCGATCGGCGGCGTACTCCGATTGCACGACGACGCGGACCCCCCGGGTCAGCGCTTCGGAATTGAACATACAGCCATGATGGACGATCCCGCGGCTCCCGGGCAAGCGTTCGGCTGGCGCGGGCTCTGTCCGGCGTGCGCCCACGTCCGTCTGGTACCCGGCCGCGCCGCGGTGTTCTACCTCTGCAAGCGGTCGCTGACGGATCCGCGTTTCCCCCGCTACCCGCCGATTCCGGTCGTCGACTGCTCCGGCTATGCGCCGCGCGACGACGAGCCCTGCCGTTCGGCGCCCTGATCGCGCCCGGCCGTCAAACGTCGCGGCGCAGCCGGATCGCTCGTCACTGGACGCGGCGCCGCCAGTCCGCCAGCTTCGCCTGCATCCGCGCCAGCTGCCGCGCCTGTTTCGGATCGTCGGCCAGGTTGCGGCGCTCGCCCGGGTCGGCGCGCAGGTCGAAGAGCTGCCGGTAGGCGAACTCCGGCCATTCGACATACTTCCAGTCGCGGCGAATCACCCCGAGCGATGACGGAATGCGCTCGCGGCGCGTAATGGTCGGGTGCTCGTAGAAGAATTCGTCGCGCCATCCGGCCGGCGCCGCGCCGAGGTAGAGCGGCGCCAGATCCCGGCCCTGCATCGCCGCCGGGACGGGCAGGCCGGCGCCGGCGACGATCGTCGGCGCGACGTCCAGATTGAGCGCGAACTGGTCGCGCACCACGCCGCGCCGCTCGCGCGGCAGCCGCGGGTCGCGCACGATCAGCGGCACGCGGTCCGCCTCCTCGTAGGGATACCACTTGTCCGCCAGGCCGCGGTCGGCCTGGAAGTAGCCGTTGTCGCCAATCGCCATGACCAGCGTGTCGTCGAGCGCGCCCTGCGCCGCGAGCTCGTCGAGGACGCGGCCGATCGCGGCGTCGACCTCGGTGATCAGCCGGTAATAGCGGAGCATGTAGGCCTGGTAGCTGCCGGGCGTGTCGAAGCGCCAGTGATAGCGGACGCGGCCTTCGTTCTGTTCGTCGGACAGGAACGGCGGCAGCGCCTTCAGGTACGACGGGTCGCCGCGCAGCGGCGGCGGCACGGTCGCACCGTTGTAGAACGTCGCGCTCCAGTCCTGCGGCAGATACTGCTCCGGCACGTTGTCCTGGGCGTGCGGCGCGAAGAAGCCGACCGTCAGCAGGAACGGCCGATCCCGCGGCCGGGCGCGCAGGAAGTCGAGCGCGTCGCGGGCGTTCTGCTCCGTGACGTGGACCCGCTCGCCGCCGGGGCCGGTCAGCCAGTGGGTGCCGTGATAGGCGCGCAGGAAATCGAAGTCGTCCGGGCGCGGCGGGCCGACGTCGTACTTGCCGACATAGCCGGTCCAGTAGCCGGCGCCGCGGAGGCGGGCGGGGTAGGTGCCGGCAAACGCCTCCGGGCTCAGCGGCCGCCCGAACGCGGTGATCCCATGGCGCGACATGTACTGTCCCGTCAGCATCGTCGCGCGGCTGACCATGCAGATCGAGGTGGTGACGCGCGCCTGGCGGAAGCGGACCCCGTCCGCGGCCAGCCGATCCAGCCGCGGCGTCCGGACCACGCGGTTGCCGGCGACGCCGAGCGCGTCCCACCGGATGTCGTCGATCACCAGCAGCAGGACGTTGAGGCGCGAGCGGGCGGGTCGAACGGGCGCCGCCGTCAACAGGGTAACCGCCAGCGCCACTCCCGCCGCGGCGAGCGCGCCCGTGGGCCGAAACATCTTCATGGCGGTAGATGCTACCTGTTTCCGGAGCGGGTGTGCGCCACCGCACCCGCTCCCACCCGGTGTTAGCATGATCCGGGATGCACACGATCAGGCCGGCGCGCCTCAAGCCGGGAGTCACGCTCGCTGCGCTCCCTGATCCCGCGGCCACGCCGTCCGCCGCGCAGGGGGACGATCGGATCACCGGGCGGGCGCTGATTCTCTGGGATCCGATGAGCCTCCCGGGCACCAGGCTGGCCCGGAAGCTCGACGCCATCGACACCGATCAGATCACCCCGGCGGCCGACTGCGTGTCGGAGAGCCTCGAGACGCTCGACGAAAAGTGGAAGGCCGGTTCGTTCCGTTATCTCGTCCCCGACTTCCGGACCCGCGTCCACCGCGGCGAGACCTTCGTCATCGCCGGCGACCGCTTCGCGATCGGCTCCTCCAGGGAAATGAGCCCGGCCGGCCTGAAGGGGGTCGCCGAGGAGGCCGGACTCGAGCTGGTCGTCGTCTGCGGCAGCAACATGGGGGACATCTTCCGCCGCAACAGCTTCAACCTCGGCCTGCACGTCGTGCAGAGCCCGGCGGCGGTGGCCGACGCGCGCGACGGCGACGTCTTCACTTTCGATCCGGCGACCCGCGCGCTCGCCAACGTCACGCAGCGGAAGATCTACGCGCCGCTGCCGCTGGCAGCCAAGGAAGAGGACATCCGCCGCAGCGGCGGCATCTTCGCGGTCGGCCGGCGGGAGTTCCGTCAATCGGTCGCGACCGTGCCACAAATCGACTGGCCCGACCCGGCGGACGCCCGGCGGATGTCGTCGACCGAGCAGATCCTCTGGGCGCACCGCGTCGACAAAGACCTGCCGGCCCGCGATTTCACGCCGGGGACGACGCTGCGCGCCTACGCCGACCTGCTGCCAGCCTCAGACGGCACCGCGCCGTTCGCGATCCACACCTTCAACCAGATCACCGGCGGCGCGACGATCTTTCCGCGGCAGGCGGCGGTCGCGAACGACCACTTCGTCTTCACCGGGGTCGACGCCGACGATCGCCAGACCGCGATCGGCCGCGCCTTCGCCGAGCGCCACGAACTGCGGCGGCCGTACTACGCGACCCCGGGCGACGGCATCTTCCACTTCTATTTCCCCGAACAGGGCCTCGTCATGCCCGGCCAGTTCATCCCCGGCGCCGATTCGCACAGCCGCGCCTACGGCGCCTACGGCGCCGTCGGCATCGGCGTCGGCTCGACGACGCTGGGCTTCGGGTGGTCGACCGGCTACGTCTACTGCACGCTACCGCCGCAGCGGCGGGTGCGCTTCACCGGCGCGCTCCAGCCCTGGGTCGGCGGCAAGGACATCGTCCTCGAGCTGCTGCGGCGGTGGGGGCCGCAGCAGGCGCAGGGGATGTCGGTGGAGCTCGACGACGTCGCCGGGCAGCTGCCGATTGCCTACCGCAACACCATCGCCAACATGATGGCCGAGGCCGAGGCGTTCAACGGGATCTTCGCTCCGGACGAGCGGACCTGGGAGTGGTACCGCCGCAAGGGCATGACCGAGCTGCCGTACCCGCCGCTGCGGCCGGGCGCCGCGGCCCGCTACGCGATCGACGAGGAGCTCGATCTCGGCGCGGTCGCGCCGATGATTGCCAAGCCATTCAGTCCGGGCAACGCGTATCCGGCCGAAGCGGTCGCACTCGAGCGGCTGCCGTTCGACAAGGCGATGATTGGATCGTGTACCAATGGCGGCTACGACGACTTGCTGCAGGCGGCGCTGGTCCTGCGCGCGGCGCGCGATCACGGCCTGACCGAGGTCCGGCGCCCGCTGACCGTCTTCCCGGGATCGGGCGGCGTCGGGCGGCAGATCGAGGTGCCGGATGCCAGGCTCGGCGGAGAAACGGTGGCGGCGGTGTTTCGCGCCGCCGGGGGATCGCTGAGGCCGTCCTGGTGTGGACCGTGCTTCGGACAGGGGCCGGACGCGCTCCAGCCCGGCGAGCGGGCGATTACCTCGTTCAACCGCAACTGGCAGAACCGGATGGGCTACGGCGGCGAGGGCTACCTGGCCAGCCCCGCGGTCGTCGCCGCCTCGGCGCTGCTCGGCTTCATGGCGCCGCCGTCCGCGCTGGGGCTGTCGTGGGATCCGGACGCGTTCGGAGTCTGATAGTGATCGACACCCTCACCGACCCGTCCACCTGGATCGCATTCGGGACGCTGACCTTCCTGGAAATCGTCCTCGGCGTCGACAACATCATTTTCATTTCGATCCTGTCGGGCAAGCTGCCGTTGGCGCAGCAACTGCGCGCCCGCCGCGTCGGGCTGCTCGGGGCGATGCTGAGCCGGGTGCTGCTGCTGTTTTCGCTCGCCTGGATCGTCCGGCTGACCGCACCGCTGTTCACAGCCATCGGTCATCCGATCTCGGGGCGCGATCTGATCCTGATCGGCGGCGGGCTGTTCCTGCTCGGCAAGAGCACCTTCGAGATGCACGAACGGCTGGAGGGCGGGGAGGCCGCCGCCAGCGGCCGGCGCGCCGCCTCGTTCGTGAGCGTCATCGCCCAGATCATGGTGCTCGACGTCATCTTTTCGCTCGACTCGGTAATCACCGCCGTCGGCATGGTCGACGAGATCTGGGTGATGGTGGCGGCGGTCGTCGCTTCGGTGGCGATTATGATGGCCGCCGCCGAACCGATCAGTGCCTTCGTCCATCGCCATCCGACGGTGAAGATGCTGGCGCTGAGCTTTCTGCTGCTGATCGGCCTGTCGCTGCTGCTCGAAGGTTTCGGCCAGCACATCCCGAAGGGCTATATCTATTTCGCGATGGGGTTTTCGGTGTTCGTCGAGATGATCAACCTGCGCGTCCGCGCCAAGGCCGCGCCGGTCAAGCTCCACGACGCCTACGGCGACGACGCCGCGCCGAAGGCCTGAGCGGCCGGCGCCGCGCGTTACAGCGCGACGCGGTGGCGGCCGCTGTGCAGGTAGTTCATCGTCTGCACCGTCAGCATGATCGCGAAGTTCAGCTTGGTCCGGTCTTCCGGCCCCATCAGCCGCAGGTTCATCTCGTTGGCGCGCTTGATCATGTTCTCGAGGACCTGGTCGATCGTGTACTGATACTCGCCGGTGTTGGCGGCGACCATCCGCCGGGTTTCCTTGCGCAGCCGCGCGATGAAGCGGGCCGCCTTCATGTGGCTGGCGTACTCCGGGGCGTCCGAGAACAGCCGGCGGAGGTCGCGGTCGTAGAAGTGGGGATGCTCGACGCCGTAGTGGCGCCGTTTGCGCGCATAGTGGGCGCGCAGCGTCTTGCGAATGCTCTGCAGCGGCTCGACCCGGCGCCGCGTCCGGACCAGCATCGGCTTGCCGGCGAGCTCGGCCATCAGGCCGTCGAGGTACTCCAGCTTCTTCAGCGCTCCCCAGTCGGCGTAGCGTGTCTTCCAGTCGGAATCCGGGGTCAGCCAGACGGCGAAGGTTTCCGCGAAGTCCTCGTCCGGATGGCTCTGCGCGTACCAGCTGTCGAGGTGGAGCACGAAGCTCTTGCTGTAGGGCTTGGGGGTGTAATAGTCCGGATACTGCAGATACGAGGGGCCAAACAGCTGCTGCCGCCGCCGCCGCTGCCGCAGCTTGTAGGCGTTGTCGATGGCGTGGCCGGCCTCGTGGCGCAGGATCTTCAGACACCAGACCTCGGTCCCGCCCTCGACTTCCAGCATCTGCGCGCGCTCGAGCCGTTCGAGCCGCGGGTGGGCGAGGTAGAAGGGGATCGCGACGCCCGGCACGCCGTCGGGGGAGAACCATTCCGCCGACAGCCAGAAGTGGGGCTGGAAGGCGAGCCCGCGGGCCTCGATCTCGCGCTGGAGCTCGGCAATGCGCGGCTCGATCGGGCTGTTCTCGATGGTCAGGCCGAGCTGCGAGATGCGTAAATCGAGCAACTTCTCGTCGGGCCAGGTCGCCCATTCGTCGGCCGGCACGACCGCCCGACCGGACGCCGGCGGCGCCGCTGGCGGGACCTCGGGTTCGGGAGATTCGACGCCGGGGGGGTCGTGGGGCGGGCGCTCCAAACCTTGAGTGTAGCCGAGTTGTTGGAGGGGGTCGGGTGTGGTATACCCCACCTCGTCCCTTAGGCTGGTTTGCCCGCGTCCCCACGGGCTCTCACGCTGATCCGATTCGTCCCGCCGCGACGGCGGCCTCTGAAGGAGCATGCATGAACGCCCTGTGCCGGGCCGTCTTCATTGCCGTGGCAATCGCCGCGGCCTCGCCCTCCGCCTTCGCCCAGACCCCCGCCGCCCCCGATCCCGGACCCTCCCAGACGCCGCCGCCCGACGCCGAGACCCGATATGAGGAAACGGTCGTCGTCAGCGGCTCGCGCGCCGAGGAGAAGCTGGCCAATACTCCGGCGACCATGACGGTCATCGGCCCGGCGCAGATCGAGAGCGCGACCTCGCAGAACTTCGCCGAGCTATTGCGCACGGTCCCGGGGCTGAACATCACTCAGACGTCCGCCCGCGACATCAACGTCACCAGCCGGGCGGCGACCGGCACGCTGGCGACCGGCCAGCTGGCGCTGCTCGACGGCCGCAGCCTCTACCAGGACTTCTTCGGCTTCGTGATGTGGGATTTCCTGCCGGTCAATCTCAATGAGATCAAGCAGATTGAAGTGATCCGCGGCCCGGCGTCGGCGGTCTGGGGCGCCAACGCCGTCAACGGCGTCATCAACGTGATCACGAAGTCGCCGCGCGAAATGGCCGGCACGACCGCGACCCTCGGCCTCGGCGCATTCGAGCGCGCCAACGGCGACACCGCCGGCTCGCTGTGGTACGCGAGCGCGACGCACGCCGCCGCGATCAACGAGCGCTGGTCGTTCAAGCTGTCCGGGGGCGGCTACGTCCAGGATCCGCTGTCCCGGCCGACCGGTTTCATCCCCGGCTCGCCGATCACCCGGACGGCGCCGAAGGGCACGCCGTATCCCGCCTACACCAACACCGGGACGACGCAGCCGAAGTTCGACGGCCGGCTCGACTACGACTTCGAGGATGGCCGCCGGCTGTCCTTCACCGGCGGTGTCGCCGGCACCGAAGGCATCATGCACACCGGCATCGGACCGTTCGACATCAACAGCGGTTCGACGATGAGCTACGGACGGGTCAACTTTGCGCGCCGCGGCCTGCGGCTCTCGGCCTTTACGCAGGCGCTCGACGGCGATGCCGCCAACCTGCTGACCCGGGATCCGGCCGGCGTGCCGATCCAGTTCGCGTTCAAGACCCACACCAGCGACATCGACCTGGCGAACGTCCAGACGGTCGCGAAGCGCCATGTCCTGACCTATGGCGGAAATCTCCGCTTCAACCAGTTCGACCTGTCGCTCGCGCCGCGGAGCAGCAACCGCACCGAGTTCGGCGTCTACCTGCAGGACGAAATCTTCCTGAGCGATCAGTTCCGCGTCTCGATCGGCGGCCGCGGCGACCGGTTCGACTATCTCGACAGCTTCGTCTTTTCGCCGCGCGTCGCGCTGCTCGTCAAGCCGCGCCCGAGCCACACGTTCCGGCTCTCCTACAACCGTGCCTACCGCTCGCCGTCGGTCATCAACAACTTTCTCGACATCACGATTGCGGAGCGGCTGACGCTGGCGCCCGGGCTGGTCTACCCGCTGCCGATCAAGTCGATCGGCAACGAGCAGCTCACCGAGACGTCGCTGAACGCTTACGAAGCGGGCTACACCGGCGTGCTCGCCGGCCACACCGTCCTGTCGGCGGCGTTCTACGTCAACCAGGCCAAAAACGACATCTTCTTCACCGAGGTGCGGGGAGCGCGCTACACGCCGTCGAACCCGCCGCCCGGCTGGCCGCTGCCGCCGGTGGTGATCGCGCTGGCCACCGGAGGAGCGGGCTTTCCGGCGCTCTTCACCTATCAGAATTTCGGCAAGACGACCCAGCGCGGACTGGAGCTCGGCGTCGACACCCCGGTCGCGCACGGCCTGAGCGTTTTCGCCAATTACTCCTGGCAGGGCAAACCGAAGCCCACCGGCTTCGATATTTCCGAGCTGAACCTGCCGCCGAAGAACCGCTACAACCTCGGCGCGAGTCTCGACCGCCGGCGGGTCCTCGCCAACCTGTCGGTCAGCTACTCCGACAGCGCCTTCTGGCAGGATGTGCTCGACGACCGCTACCACGGCACGACCGCCGCCTACACCCTCGTCAACGGCGGATTCGGCGTCAAGTGGGGCGCGCGCGATCGCTTGGTCACCGCGGTGAAGGTCACCGATCTCGGCAACCAGGAAATTCACCAGCACGTCTTCGGCGACATCACCAAGCGTCAGGTGGTCGGCGAACTGCGCGTGCGCTTCGGCAAGTAACCGCCTTTCGGTCCGGCCGCACGCCGAAGGCAGTATCCTTACAGCGTGGCACTGGGGATGGGATTGCGGCTGCCGAAGGCAGAGGCCGGACGCGGCATGCGCGGCCGCGCCGCGGCGCCGGCGCCGGCTGATGGCGAGGCGAAGAAGAAAAAGAAGCTGACGTCGGCCGCTTGGCAGGAGGCGCGGGCGCTGATCTGGGCGCGCCGCGGCCGGCTCGGCATCGGCCTGGCGCTGATGCTCGTCAACCGGTTGTCCGGCCTGGTCCTCCCCGCCACCTCGAAGTTCCTGATCGACGACGTCATCAACAAGGGGCGCGCCGACCTGCTGATGCCGCTCGCGTTCGCGGCCGGGGCGGCGACGCTGGTCCAGGCGATCTCCTCCTTCGCGCTGTCGCAGGTGCTCGGCGTCGCCGCGCAGCGCGCCATCACCGAGATGCGCAGACGCGTCGAGGCGCACGTCGCCCGCCTGCCGGTCAGCTATTTCGACTCGACCCAGTCGGGCGTGCTGATCTCGCGCATCATGACCGACGCCGAGGGCATCCGGAACCTGGTCGGCACCGGTCTCGCCCAGCTCACCGGCAGCGTCGTCACCGCGCTGTTCGCTCTCGGCTACCTGTTCTATCTCAACTGGTACCTGACGCTGATCACGATTGTCGCGCTCGCCGTCTTCGGCGGCGGGATGGCGGTCGCGTTCCGGCGGCTGCGGCCGCTCTTCCGCGAACGCGGCAAAATCAACGCCGAAGTGACCGGGCGCCTCAACGAGACCCTCGGCGGCATCCGCATCGTCAAGACCTACACCGCTGAGAAGCGCGAGGAGCTGGTCTTCACGCGCGGCGTCAACCGCCTGTTCCGGAACATCGCGGAATCGATTACCGGTGTCTCGGCGATTACCGCGTTCTCGACGGTGGTGGTCGGGGTGATCGGCGTCATCATGCTCGTCGTCGGCGGCCGGTCGATTCTGGCCGGGACGATGACGCTCGGCGAGTTCATCAACTACATCCTGTTCACCGGGCTGATGGCGGCGCCGGTCGTCCAGATTGCCTCGGTCGGGACGCAGATCAGCGAGGCCTTCGCCGGCCTCGACCGCATCCACGAGCTGATGAGCATGCGGACCGAAGACGATGAGGACAATACCCGCGAGCCGCTCGGCGACATCCGCGGCGAGGTCCGCTTCGACGACGTCACGTTCGAGTACAACCCCGGCGTGCCGGTCCTGAAGCACATCAGCTTCGATGCGCCCGCGGGGACGACGACGGCGCTGGTCGGGTCGAGCGGCTCGGGCAAGAGCACGCTGATCAGCCTGGTGATGGCCTTCAACCGACCGCTTGCTGGCCGGATCTTCATCGACGGCCGCGATCTCGCCAGCGTCCGGCTGCGCGACTACCGCTCGCAGCTCGGCGTCGTGCTGCAGGACAACTTCCTGTTCGACGGCACCGTCGGCGACAACATCCGCTACGGCCGCAAGGACGCGAGCGCGGAGGAGATCCGGGCGGTCAGCCGGGTCGCCCACGCCGACGAATTCATCGACGGCTTCGAGGCGAAGTACGACACCGTCGTCGGCGAGCGCGGCGTCAAGCTGTCGGGCGGCCAGCGCCAGCGGGTCGCGATTGCGCGCGCGATCCTGGCCAACCCGCGCATCCTGGTGCTCGACGAGGCGACCTCGAGCCTCGACAGCGAGAGCGAGGCGCTGATCCAGGACGGCCTGCGCTCGCTCCGCGCCGGCCGCACCACCTTCGTCATCGCCCACCGGCTGTCGACGATCCGCAGCGCCGACCAGATCTTGGTCATCGAGCACGGCGAGATCGTCGAGCGCGGCACTCACGCGGTGCTGATGGCGCTCGGCGGGCGCTACCGGACGCTCTATGACAAGCAGTACCGGCTGGAGACCGACCGCTTCATCAATCCCGGCGAAGACTTCACGTCGGCGCCCGTCCTCAAACACTGATCGTTCCGGATTCTTATGCAGTTCATCTACACCATGAAGGGGCTCGGGAAGGTCCATCCTCCCGACCACGTCGTTGTCAAGGACATCTGGCTGTCGTTCCTCCCCGGCGCGAAGATCGGCGTGCTCGGCCTGAACGGCTCGGGCAAGAGCACGCTGCTGCGGATCATGTCGGGACAGGACCGCCAGTTCGTCGGCGAGGCCTGGCCGGCCGACGGCATCAGCATCGGCTTCCTCGAGCAGGAGCCCGGGCTCGACCCGGCCAAGACCGTCCTCGGCAACGTCGAGGAGGGCGTCTCGGAGATCAAGGCGCTCTTGACGCGCTACGACGAGATCAACGCGATGTTCGGCGAGGAGCTGTCGCCGGAGCGGATGGAGAAAGTGCTCGAGGAGCAGGGGCGCGTCCAGGACCGGATCGAGGCGGCCGACGCCTGGAACCTCGATTCGCGTCTCGAGCTGGCGATGGACGCCCTGCGGCTGCCGCCGGCCGACGCCGACGTGACGACGCTGTCGGGCGGCGAGCGGCGGCGGGTGGCACTCTGCCGGCTGCTGCTGCGGAGCCCCGACCTGCTGCTCCTCGACGAGCCGACCAATCACCTCGACGCCGAGTCGGTCGCCTGGCTCGAGCGCTTCCTCAAGGACTATCCAGGCACGGTCGTCGCGGTGACCCACGATCGCTACTTCCTCGACAACGTCGCCGGCTGGATCCTCGAGCTCGATCGCGGCCACGGCATCCCGTGGGAGGGCAACTACTCGTCGTGGCTGGAGCAGAAACAGCAGCGGCTCGAGGTCGAGGAGAAGTCCGAGACCAAACGCCAGCGGACGCTGGCGCGCGAGCTCGACTGGATCCGGATGTCGCCGCGCGCCCGCCAGGCGAAGGGCAAGGCCCGCCTGAACGCGTATGAAGACCTGCTCAAGGAAGAGACCTCGCAGAAAATCGAGCAGATCGAGATTTACATTCCGCCCGGGCCCCGCCTCGGCGACATCGTCGTCGAGGCCCGGGATCTGCGGAAGGCCTACGGCGAGACGCTGCTGATGGACGATGTCACCTTCACCCTGCCGCGCGGCGGCATCGTCGGCGTGATTGGGCCGAACGGCGCCGGCAAGACGACGCTGTTCCGGATGATTACCGGGAAGGAGCAGCCGGACGCCGGGACGCTGCGGATTGGCGAGACCGTCCAGATCGGCTATGTCGACCAGTCACGTGATGCGCTGTCGGCCGAGCGGAGCGTCTGGGAGGAGATCACCGACGGCCGCGACAACGTCGAGCTCGGCAAGCGCGAAGTCGCATCGCGCGCCTACGTCTCGTGGTTCAATTTCAAGGGACGGGATCAGCAGCGCAAGGTCGGGGCGCTGTCGGGCGGCGAACGCAACCGCGTCCACCTGGCGAAGCTGCTCAAGGGGGGCGCCAACCTGCTGCTGCTCGACGAACCGACGAACGACCTCGACGTCGACACCCTGCGGGCACTCGAAGACGCGCTGCTGTCGTTTGCCGGCTGCGCCGTCGTGATCAGCCATGACCGGTGGTTTCTCGACCGGATCGCCACCCACATGCTGGCGTTCGAGGGGGACAGCAAGGTGGTGTGGTTCGAGGGCAACTATCAGGACTACGAGGCCGACCGTCATCGGCGGCTCGGCGCCGAGGCGGACCAGCCGCATCGCATCAAGTATCGCAAGCTGACGCGCTGAACTGCCGGCGGGGGGTTCTGGTGGTGACCATCTTGCAGCTCAGCTAACGTTCTCACGGAAGCGGGTCTCAACCTGTCGAGTTAAGTGCAGCGATGCCAGTTACTTGGCGTCGATTGAGCGGCGGCAGGAGGCGGCCGGCTGGAAGTGCGGACAATTTTCGGCCTGTCGGAAAACGTCAGGGCAGCCGAAAAGTGTCACGTGCGCGAGGAGTCAAGTGCAGAGGGTCCCATGCCGCTGACGCGTTCGGTCGGGCGACGCCGTCAGGCGGGGTTCACGCTCGTCGACATGCTGTTCGTCATCGCCATCATCGGCCTGCTGGCGTCGATGGCGATCCCTGGACTGATGCGCGCGCGCGGCGCGGCGCAGGTCTCCTCGGCGCTTGGCACGATGCGGGTGGTCAACAGCGCCGAGCTGACGTATGCGATCTCGTGCGGCCTCGGTTTCTATTCGCCCGATTTCCCGACGCTGGGGATCGCCCCCCCTGGCAACGCCACGGCGTTTCTTCCGCCGGAGTTGTCGAGCGGTTTCACCTTCGATCGCAGCGGTTTCCTCTTCAGCCTTGCCGGGACGCCGCTCGCCGGCGCGCCGGCCACCTGCAACGGACTGGCGGCTGGCGGGGCGTCGCCCGGATACGCCGCCATCGCGGACCCCCTCGACCCGGCCAGCAGCGTCTCCCGGTACTTCGGCACAAACGCCGACGGCATGATCTACCAGGACGGCGCCTCCCTCTCGACGACGATGCCCGAGACCGGCCCACCGCCTTCGGGGACGCCGATTCAGTAGCGCAGGCGATCAAGGTGCCGGGGTGCCACGGTGCGTGCCGTTTAGCTGACAGCTGTCGGCTGAGAGCTGTCGAGCCTTACCAAGCACTTAACTCGTCAGTCGATCCCAGCATCAATCCACGCTGCAGGCGTTCGACATGGCGTCGACCGTTCGGGCGCGCCAGGCCGGGGCGCGCGAGGTGAATCCGCTACTCGCCGGCGGCTACGGCCAGTCCGCGGCGTTCAAATCGGCGCTGGTGCTTGGCGCGATGGGCGCCGTCAAGGTGATGGGCACGCGGAAGGCGGCCTTCGCCACCGCCCTGCTGCTCAACATCGCCAGCGCGGCGATCGTCGCCAACGACATGAGGAACGTCCACCAGCTCCAGCAGCGGTAGAACGGCGGGGCCGCGAGTTACCGACGCCGGGCGATCCCGGCGGCCAGGAAGGGGAGGCCGGGGGCCTCCCCTTGGCATGTACCTACCGCGATTTGCGCGCCGCGGGCCGGGCCTTGCGGCGTGCCGGCGCCGACCGCGACACCGACTTCGCGATCGATCGCGACACCGTTTTCGACTTCGCCTTCGGCCTGGCCGTCGCCTTCGGCTTCGACTTCGGCTTCGCTCTCGAGGTCGTTCTGGCTTTCGGCTTCGGCTTCGCCGCCGCGCGTGCCCGCCCCGGCTTCGACGTGCGCGCCGTCCGCGCCGGGGCCTTGCGGCCGGCCGAGACCGCCTTCTTTGCCTTCCGCACCGTGGCCTTGACCTGACGGCGGACCTGTTTCACGGTCCGCCGCACCGCGCCGCGGACGGCCCTCGGGGCGACGGCCTGCTCGACGGCGCTGCCCGCGCCGGCCGCGAGGGCGGCCGCGCCGCCAATCGCCGCGGTCGCCGCGTCGGACGCGGCCTGCGCCGTGTCGGTCACGACCCGCGCGGCGCCCGCGAACGCGGTGCCTACTGACTCGCTCGCCCGGGTCAGCATCGAATCGCCGGTGGTGTCGTTCTTCATTTCATCAGCCATGCGGTCTCCTCGCGCGCATGGTAGCAGAGGGAGGCGCCGCCGTCGCGGCCAATGTAGAGTGGAAGCAGCTGAATCGATCCGTGCCGCATATGTATCACCCGCAGATCCTGGACGAACTCGCGCGCCACGGGCTTCAGCCGGCCCCTGCCACGCCGCCTGAGTTTCTCAGGGACGCGGTGCGCGATCTCTACAACTACGAGATCAAGAGGCTCCGCGCCCGGCTCCTCGCCGGTCAGTTTCCGAAGTCGGCGTATGCGGGGCGGGTCAGCGAGCTGCGGACGCGCTACTGGGTCCTGTCGGTGCCGATCCAGCGCTGGGTGGTGCCGGGCGATCAGGGACCTCCGTTACCATGAGGCATGCAGGACGCCGACAGCCGGGGCCGGTTCGTCGTGGAGGGCTGCGGCCCGGCCGTGCGCCTGACGGCCGAGCCATCGCGCGTTCGCGCCGTACTTGACCTTGAGGATCCGGCCGTCCGGCAGGGCGCAGCGAAACTTCGGCGTCGTCTCGCTCGGCTTCGATTGACGAACCGGCACGAGACGTTCTCGGCGGGGGCGAAGCGTCGATCCCCGGCCGGGTTCAGCGCCAAGTGTCGACGTCGCCGATCGGTACCGCCGGCTGGTGCCAGACCTGCGCCGCCCTGAGCGCATCGGCTCGCCGCGCCGCCGCGGCGGCGACGGCCGCCGCGCCGGGAGCCTCGCCGTCGCCCTCTCCGTCGCCACCGCCGCCGCATCCGGTCAGCGAGACGGCGAGCATCACCAGCAGCACCTGCCCGGTGAGCGATGCCTGATGCCGGGCAATCAGCGCCTGGCGGTCGTGGCCGCGGCGCCCGGGCAGCAGCGCGAGCGCGACGAGATACAGGACCAGCGTCAGGAAGCCGACGTAGCCGGTGATTGGCGCGTGCGGCTGATACTCCATCGATCCCAGGCTGATGCCCTGAAGGAGGACGGTCATGAGCCGCGCCAGCAGGCCGCCGTGGGGGGCATAGATGCTCTCGAGCACGGCAAAGCGCAACAGGAAGGCTGCCGCGAAGAGCACCGTTAACGATCGCAGCAGGCTTTCGCGGGTCGTCGCGCCGGCCAGCGCCGTCATGATCTGGATGAAGAAGTAGATGCTGAAGACGGCGAACAGCAGTCCCCGCTCGGGGATCAGCAGGTTGAAGATCTGTGTCGACGCCGCGAACAGCGCGGCGATGACGATCGCGCCGGAGAAGTTCTCGAGCGGCGTGCGGGAGCCGTGGAGCAGCCGCTCGGGGGCCAGCGCCCCGGCGCGGACCAGCGTGCCGATCAGCGCGGCCGCAAGGACCAGCCCGACCAGCGTCGGCGGTACCAGCTGCACGGCGCCGGCGACGCGGAAGCCGCCGAGCAGCGCGACCGTCAGCAGCAGCAGGGGCAGCACGAAGGCTTCGCGGGTGATCGTCATTTGCGTGGCCGCAGCACCTTGAGCGGGTTGAAGTCGGCGGGCGTCCGCTTCAGGCCGCGCTCGAGTTCGGCCTTCAGCTCGTCGGCGCTCTTCATCCCGAGCCCCGGATCGTCCTCGACCACCAGCCGGTGGCCTGGCGCCACCGCGATGGCGCGATCGACCGCCTCGAGGCCCTGCCTGAAGAGCCCATCGTCGTTGTAGAGGCGGCCCCAGCCCTCGCGGTAAAAACTGTAAGCAATGTAGAACTGCGTCCTGGCGTCGCGGCTGGCGGGGTCTGCCCTGACGAAAGCGGCACGCGCTTCGGGGAACTCATCCTTCCGGAAGAAGGCGACCCCGTCCGACCAGGCGACCGGATCGACGCGGTACAGCCCGGCGCTCGAGGTCAGCCCGCCCGTGACCTGCGCGATGGTCTGCGGCTGCGACGCATAGAGCCAGACGATCAACACGGCATAGGCCACGGCCACAACCACGCCGGCGATGCGAAGTTTCAACGGAGATGCCTCTGCAGTATGTGTGCCGATCCGTGTGCTATCGTCAACCGCAATGCGCCGGACTGCCTTGCCCTGGGTTGGATTATTGACGATTGCGCTCGCCGGATCCGGCTGTTCCCCGAAAAAAATGGGCATCGGACGGATGGCGACGGCGCTCTCGTCGACCGCCTCCGCCTTCGCGCGCGAGAACGATCCAGAGTTCGTGCGGCTGGCCGCCCCGACCACGCTGAAGATGGTCGAGATGCTGCTCGACGACGAGCCGCGCCATCCGGGGCTGCTGATGACCGCCTGCAGCGGCTTCACGCAGTATGCCTACGCGTTCCTGCAAACCGAGGCGGAGATGGCCGAGCCGGCGGATGGTCCGGCCGCTCGCGAACTGACGCAGCGCGCCCGGTCGATGTACTCGCGCGCGCGCGGCTATTGCGAGCGCGCGCTGGCGGCGAGGTACCCTGGCGTCAAGGTGGATCTCGTGCATGACCCGAAGCCGCTGCTGGCGGCGGCGCGGCCGGACGACGTGGCGGCTCTCTACTGGGATGCGGTCGCGTGGGGGGCTGAGCTGTCACTCGCCAGCAACCCGCTGCCGCGGATTGGCGAGCTGGTGTCGGTCCGCCTCCTGCTGGCGAGGGCCGAGGAACTGGACGAGGCCTGGGAGCGGGGGGCGATTCACGAGGCGTTCATCGCGCTCGACGGGCTGCCGATGCTGCTCGGCGGCAATGCCGCACGCGCCCGGCAGCACTTCGACCGCGCCGTGGCGCTCTCGCACGGCCAGTCGGCCTTCGCCTACGTGGCGCTCGCTGAGGCGGTCGACCGGCGCGCCGGGAACCGCAGCGAGTTCGAGCGCCAGCTCCGCGCCGCGCTGGCGATCGAGGATGCGCCGCCGGATCTCCGGCTGGCGAATCTCGTGGCACAGAAGCGGGCGCGGTTTCTGCTGGGCCAGGCCGGACGCCTGTTCGCGGGCGGGTGAGCGGCAGCGCGTGGTGCGCCGTTAGTGGAGGGCCGGCAGCGGCGCCATGACGCTGCGGGCGGCGACGCTCACCGGCCGTCCGTTGATGGTGGCGTACTCGTAGTGCACTTCGAGATGCGAGAGGCCGGCGAACTTCACCCGCGCGACCGATTCGGTGGCGATCGGCACGCGCACCCCGTCGAGCCGCGCGTAATGGCGGATGACGTTGACGAGGCTGGTCCAGAACGACGGGTTCTTGGAGAGCCGGCCTTCGACGCGCAGCAGCTCGCCGCCATCTAGGCTGAGCACCATGCGGCCGTCAACAAGGAGGACGTCCTTCCGCTTCGGCTTGATCAGCACGTAGCGCTCACCCTCGCCCGGCTCGACGTCCTCGAACTCGTAGTTGTCCGGCGTCAGTTCGGAGCGCCGGCACTCGCCGGCCGCGACCAGTTCCTGTTCGCGCCGCAGCACCTCGCGCAGCACCTTGTTCCGGATGTAGTCCGAGCCTGACTCGCTGACGATGGAGTAGCGGAAGCCGCCGGTGTCCATCTCCGTCCAGGCCTCGAGCCAGCCCTCCTGGCCGAACCGCTCGCTGCGCGCGTGCATCCGGCGATAGGCGCGGTATTGCACGAGCGGGTTGTCACGGGAGATGGCGGGAGCCGAGGCGGGATCGCCGGCCGCTCGAACGGCCGGGCTGGCGGTCGCGGTCAGCAACAGCAGGAGTGCGCACCCCAGATTCCACTGTCGGACTCGCCGCGACCGCGTTGTTGCTTCAGCCTCGGGCATCTCACGCTCCTGCGCCCGACAACGCAAGAAGCGTGCTCGGTTTGACGCCCGGGGTCAGCCCGCCGCGGCGACGTTCGGAGGAGCGGGCGCGGGGGCGGCCGCGCGGCGGCTGAGCCGCCAGCCGAGCAGCGCGAGCGGCAGCGCGAACTCGGCCGCCATCACCCATCCCGGTACCACCCATGGTCCGCCGTGCCGCGCCAGCTCCCAGACCACGTACGCGGGGATGACCGTCAGCGTCCACAGGCTGAGCGGCAGCGTCGCGGCCGTCAGCAGGAACGGCGTCAGGTAGAGCAGGTACCAGGGGTAGATCACCGGCGCCCCGGCCAGCGCCACCGCCATTGGCCACGCCCACGCCGCGGGATCGGACGCCTCCAGCCGCCACCGCGCCCACGCCGCCACCGCCAGCCCGCCCGCGACTGCCGCCATCGCCGCCAGCTGCGGCGTCGCGTGTGCGGCGAGCCATCGGAAGAACGGGCCGTTGAAGCGGATGTGCGCCACGACGTTCGGTACCGCGCCGAACGGCAGGGTGCTGCCGGAGATGAACGGAACGTACAGCAACGCCATCAGCACGCCGCCGGCGATTGCGTCCCGCCATCGCACCCGGCGCCAGTAGAGCGGCAGCAGGACGATCGGCAGGAGCTTGGTCGCGACCGCGAGGACGAAGGCGATCGTCGAGAGCGCCGTCCAGCGGCGCGCCAGCCAGTACGCCGAGGCGGCGATCCACAGCGCGCCGAGCGCATCGATGTGGCCGCTGTGGGCGACTTCGAGGATGACGAGCGGGTTCCAGGCGTACGCCAGCGTCAGCCAGGCCGGCCGTCCGGTGATCACCAGCCAGCGCCAGAGGACGACGATCGTCAGCAAATCGCAGGCGACCAGCGCCAGCTTCATCGCCCGCGTCGAATCGCGCAGCGCCACGACCAGACGGAAGAAGAGCTGCGCGGCCGGCGGGTAGGGGGTCCGGGCCCGCGCGCTCGGCATCTGCCGGGTCTCGTCGGTGTGCGTCGCCGCCAAGGCCGGATCCGCGGGGACGACGAAGTACGGGTTGTAGCCGAGCAGCTGGACGCGCCCGTCCCAGACGTATCGCACCATGTCGCTGTCCGCGCCGGCGCGGGGCAGCGCGAGCGGCACGCGGAAGGCGACGGCCAGCAGCAGGGCGGCCGCCAGCAGCCGGCCCGGAACGTGGGGCGCCCGCGAGGCCCGCCACATCAGCAGCGCGTAGGCCGCGGACGCCAGCGCCGCGCAGCCGAGGAACAGCGGGGAGCCGAGCGGCGCCTGCGAGATGACGAGGAGCTGGACGGCTCCGAGATAGGCCGCGCCGGTCAGCGCGAGCCACGGCGGCAGTGACTTCATCTGGAAGATCGGATTATAAAGGACGAAGCATGCGGTTCACGCGAACGTTCCTCGCCGCGGCGCTGATCGCCGCGGCGCCTGCGCTGCACGGTGGCGGCGTAGTCGTCGCCCAGGAAAAAACCGCGACCCCGGACGAGCAGTCCGCGACCGACACACCTCAGCCGGAGCGGACCTCCCGGCCGAATGTCATCGAACGGAAGCTGGAGGCGTTCGATCGGCCGAGCGGCGCCGCTCCGTCGAGCGGCTTCGGGGTGACCTTCGGAGACATCAAGAGGGGCGCCGGCGCATCGATCGGTCCGGCCTATCGGTGGACGCTCAGCCCCGACGCGGTCCTCGGCGCCAAGGCGTTGTATTCGATCCGCCACGCCAAGGTCGTGCAGGTCTCGCTGCAGTCCCCCCCGGAGAGCGCGAGGCGACTGCAATTCCGCACTCGCGCGCGCTGGCAGGATGTGCCGCGCGTGCCGTTCCACGGGCTGGCGCCCGGCGTGGCGGGCGAGGAAGGCAATTATTCGGAGACGATGACCGAGATCAGCGGCGCTGTCTCCTATCGACCGGTGCGGCTGGTGCGGCTGGCCGGCGGCGCCGGGTTCGAAGCCTTCCGGACGGCCATCCGCTACGAGGGGGACACGCTCGCGGCGCTGTTCACCGGCGTGCCCGGCGCCGATGCCAATCCGCGCTACCTTCACAGTCAAGTCTCGGCCGCCCTTGATTCGCGCGACAGTGACAGCTACCCGCAGCGCGGCCGCCAGCTTCGCGCGACCGCACACGATTACCGGCAGCAGAACGGCCAGGCCTACGGCTTCCGCCGCGTCGATATGGCGGCCGAGCAGTACCTGCCGCTCGAGGGCCGGAACGGCAGCTTCTATCTCGGCCTGCATGCCTCGACCACGGCGGACCGTCGAGGGCAGTCGGTCCCGTATTTCCTGATGCCGGAGCTCGGCGGCGAATACCTGCGCGGCTTCGACACCTACCGGTTCCGCAACCGCCATTCGATCGTGGTCTCGGCGGAGTATCAGTGGGCCGTGCAGGAATACGTCGATGCGGCGGTGTTCTACGATGCCGGCAAGGCGGTCGCGGCTCGACGCGACCTCGGCTTGAGCCGCCTGCGCGGTGCCTACGGCGCCGGTCTCCGTCTGCACGGCAAGACCGCCACGTTCCTGCGGGTCGATGTCGCGCGCAGCCGTGAGGGGACGCAGTTCCTGCTGTCGTTCGGGCCGGTCGGCGGGTAACCGACCGTTTCGGTCGTGCCTGCTCCCGGTCCGTCCATCGGGGCGGCTCCTCGGCCGCGCGCGCCGATGGTACTATCGCCCGGATGACTACCGACGCTCCGGCGGGAGCCTGGCTGTTCCGCTACCGATCGGCGCTGCCGGTGCCGCTCGCCCTCGCGCTGCTGCTGGTCCGGGCGGGACAGGTCACCGCTCCCTGGGTGCTCGTCGCGGGCCCGCTGCTGGTGCTCGCCGGCGAGGGCATCCGGCTCTGGGGGGTACGGCACATCGGCACCATCTCCCGCACCCGGACCACCCGCTACGGCCCTCTCATCACCGGCGGTCCCTACCGCATCGTCCGCAATCCGCTCTACGTCGGCAACTGGTTCCTGTGGACCGGGTTCGCGGTGTGGTCGGGGCTGTTGTGGATGATCCCGGTGGCGTGGATCGTGTTCGCGATCCACTACCGCGCGATCGCCCGGTGGGAGGGGGAGTTCCTGCGCGGCATCTATCGCGAGACCTACGACGCCTATGCGCGCCAGGTGCGTGCCTGGGTGCCGAGGTGGCCGGCGCGAGCCGCAGGGCCGCCGGCGGCGCGCCATCCCTGGCGCGACGTCCTGTTCAGCGAACGAGGGACGCTGATTGCCGCGGCGGCGATGGCGCTGCTGCTGGTCGTCCGCGAAGCGCTCCGCGGCTGATCAGGTCAGGATCTCGTCGAGCACGCGAAGCACCGCGTCGATTGCCTGTTCGTCAGTGACGGCGGCCCGCGCCGCGCGGGCGAGCCGCCCGGCGGCGTCCCGTCCGGGCAGGTCGGCCGCGTCGCCGGTGACGGCGCGGACGATCATGCCGGCTCCGGCGGTGAAGTTCGTCGCCGGGTCGATCAACACGAAGCTGCCGGTGGTCCGGTTCCGGGCGTACGGGTCGAAGGCGATCGGCCGCGAGGTCGTGACCGTGACGGTGCCGATCTGGTTGAGATCGAGCGGCCCGTCGGCCTGCGCGGTCAGGGTCCGGGTGGTGTGCTTCAGCACGTAGGTCCGCCCCGGATCGAGCGGCCGCTCGTCCATCCAGACGACCTGCGCCGACAGCCGCTGGCCGAGATCGACGGCGCCGGCGGCGAGCAGGTCGCCGCGGCTGACGTCGAGCTCGTGCTCGAGCACCAGGGTCACCGACATCGGCGCGCAGGCCTCGTCGAGGTCGCCGTCCCAGGTGACGATCCGCTTGACCTTCGAGGTCCGCCCGCCCGGCCAGACGCTGATCGGATCGCCCGGCCGGATCGTCCCCGACGCGATCTGGCCGGCGTAGCCGCGGAAGGTGTCGTCCGGGCGGACCGCGAGCTGCACCGGGAAGCGGAACGGCTGCCGCGCCGCGCCGCGATCGACCTCGACGGTCTCGAGATGCTGCAGCAGGCTGGCGCCGGTGAACCACGGCGTCCGCGGGCTCGACGTGATGACGTTGTCGCCGTGCAGCGCGCTGAGCGGGATGGCGTGGAGGTCGGCGCCGTCGAGCATTTCGGTGAAGTCGGCGCAGGTCGCCGCGAAGACGCCGCGGTCGAAGTCGACCAGGTCCATCTTGTTGACCGCCAGCACGAAGCTGGTGATGCCGAGCAGCCGCGCAATCCGCGCGTGGCGGCGGGTCTGCTCGCGGACACCGTGGCGGGCGTCGACCAGCAGGATGGCGACGTCGGCGGTCGACGCGCCGGTCGCCATGTTGCGGGTGTACTGCTCGTGGCCCGGCGTGTCGGCGAGGATCCACTTGCGCCGGGCGGTGGCGAAGTAGCGGTAGGCGACGTCGATCGTGATTCCCTGCTCGCGTTCGGCCTTCAGGCCATCGGTGAACAGCGAGAAATCGATCGGCCCGGCGGTCCGGCTCTTCGACGCGGCCTCGACCGAGCGGATCTGATCCTCGTAAACGCCGCGCGAATCGTAGAGCAGGCGGCCGATCAGCGTGCTCTTGCCGTCGTCGACACTGCCGGCGGTGCAGATGCGGAGCAGCCCGGCCATCAGAAATAGCCCTCGCGCTTCTTCATCTCCATCGAGCTGTCCTGGTCGTGATCGATCACCCGCAGCTGGCGCTCGGAATGCCGCACCGACACCAGCTCCTCGATGATCTTCGGCACGGTGTCGGCGGTCGAGCGGACCGCGCCGGTGCAGGGGGAGCAGCCGAGCGAGCGCATCCGGCACATCACCAGTTCCGGGCGCTCGCCCGGCAGCACCGGCATGAACGGCTGCTCGGCCATGATCAGCCCGCCGCCGCGGACGTAGACCTCGCGCGGCTTGGCAAAATAGAGCGGCACGACCGGGATGCGCTCGGCGTCGATGTAGTGCCAGACGTCGAGCTCGGTCCAGTTCGAGAGCGGAAACACCCGGATGCTCTCGCCCGGCGCGACCCGGCCGTTCAGCAGGTGCCACAGCTCCGGGCGCTGGCGCTTCGGGTCCCACTGCCCCTTGCCGTTGCGCAGCGAGAACACCCGTTCCTTGGCGCGCGAGCGCTCTTCGTCGCGCCGTGCCCCGCCGAAGGCGGCGTCGAAGCCGCCGGCCGCCAGGCCGTCGAGCAGCGCCTGGGTCTTGAGCAGCCCGCAGCAGCGCTGCGTGCCGAGCGCGAACGGCTGCGCGCCGTCGGCAATCGCGGCGGTGTTGGTGTGCACGATCAGGCGGGCGCCGATTTCGGCCGCGTACCAGTCGCGAAACGCCACCATCTCCCGGAACTTGTAGGTCGTGTCGATGTGCAGCAGCGGGAACGGGATCGGCCCGGGGTAGAACGCCTTCTGTGCCAGCCGCAGCAGGACCGACGAGTCCTTGCCGATCGAGTAGAGCATCACCGGCCGCTCGAACTCCGCGACCACCTCCCGCATGATGTGGAGGCTCTCGGCTTCGAGCAGCCGAAGGTGATCGAGCGACGGTGGCGCGACGGCGGATGGCGTCAGGGTATCTGCAGGCATAAAGATAGTCATTGCACGGTGGAACGGGTGAGCGTGACCGGCCGCGGCGCCGGCCCGGTGAAGAAGCGGCGCAGCAGCCACGCGTCCAGCGCCACCACCGCGGCCGGGACGAGATAGGCCTCCGGTCCTTCGACCAGCCCAAGCGAGCGCAGCACCGTCGCGATGCCGAACGCCACGACCCACGCATCGAAGCTCATGCAGACGCGCCGGAACGTCTCGGGCTGGATGCGCCGGATCAGCCACGCCCCGATCGGCACGCCGATGAGCAGGCTGGGCACAATCATCGGCACGAGCGCCAGGCTTTCGGCGCTGTAGAGCCCGACCTGCCAGTAGGCGACGGCGGTCAGCGAGGACTCCGCCAGCCGGATCAGCCCGATTGCAGCGCGGAACTCCTGCTTCGCCAGCCCCTGATTGGTCAGCATCGCCGCCAGCGGCGGCCCCGAGATGGTGGTGACGGCGTAAAGCAGCCCGACGCCGCCGCCGAGCGCCACGCCGGCCGGGCGCTCCGCGGCAATCGGCCGGCGGAAACCGGCCGCCTGCAGCAGGATCAGCGGCAGCAGGACGACGAAGGTCCAGAACTTGAGCCACGCGGGATTCGCGGTCGCGATGAAGTAGGTGCCGGCCATCACGCCGGGCACGAGGCCGGCAATCACCGGCAGCACCCGCCGGCGGACAGCCGGCAGTGAGGCGCGGTTGACCCACACCACCCAGGCGTTCAGCACCACCTCGACCGGCACCAGCGCCGGGGTCAGGACCCGGTTGGTCAGGAACAGCAGCGCGAACGGCACGGTAATCGACGAGAACCCGTAGCCGAGGGCGCCGTTGACGATGGCGGCGATGAGCGTGATGGCGGCGATATGCACCCTGTCTCCCACGCGCGCGCGGCGAGCGCGCGCCAGTCAATGTCCGGTCGGAGAGGCCGGGCATCGGGCGGGAGAAGGATCCTGGACTTACGAGGTGTGCTGCAGGAGGGGGTTTCTCACCAGCCGGATGCCGGCACCGTACATGCGCATCGACACGGCATCGATGCGGCGCACGGGCGACAGCGGCGGGTGGCGAGGACCATCAGCAAGGGGCACCGTAGCACGATCCCCCGGCGGTCTGTCAAGGGCGGGTCCCCGCAACGATCCGATGGCCGCCATGCGTTTTGCGCATGATGGCGCCATGCACTGCGCGCATGAGTTCTATCTGTAGATTCCGTTTTGCGCATGGGTCGTCCTGCCGCATAAATCGCGGTGTGCATATGTCAGGACTTCCCGACGCTCAGGGCCTCTACCATCCCCGCGACGAGCACGACGCCTGCGGCGTCGGCTTCGTCGCCCATGTGAAAGGGCAGCGGTCGCACGCCATCGTCCGCCAGGCGCTGCAGGTGCTGATCAACCTCCTGCACCGCGGCGCGTGCGGCTGCGAGGCCAATACCGGGGACGGCGCCGGCATCCTGATCCAGATGCCGGATCGCTTCCTGCGCAAGGAAGCGGCCCGGCTCGGCTTCGCGCTGCCGCCGGCGCGCCACTACGGCGCCGGTTTCGTGTTCCTGCCGCGCGAGGCGGCGCGCCGCGCCGAGATCGAAGCGCTGTTCGCGCGAATCGTCGCCGAGGAGGGGCAGCAGCTGATCGGCTGGCGCGACGTGCCGACCGACGACAGCGGCCTCGGGCCGAGCGCGGTCGCGGTCGAGCCGGTCTTCCGCCAGATCTTCATCGGCCGCGGCGACGCCGAGGGGCGCGCCGACGCCGACCTGTGGTTCGAGCGCAAGCTCTACGTCATCCGCAAGCGGGTCGAGCACGCGGTCGACGCGCTGCAGCTCGCCGACCGCGCCTCGTTCTACGTGCCGAGCCTGTCGGCGCGGACGCTGATCTACAAGGGGATGCTGACCGCCAACCAGATCGATCCGATGTTCCCGGACCTCGGCGATCCGGATGTCGAGTCGGCGCTGGCGCTGGTCCATCAGCGGTTCAGCACCAACACCTTCCCGTCGTGGCCGCTCGCCCATCCCTACCGGTTCGTCGCCCACAACGGCGAGATCAACACCCTGCGCGGCAACATCAACTGGATGAAGGCGCGCGAGGCGCTGCTCGCCTCGGACGTCCTCGGCGACGACCTCGCCAAGATCCTGCCGATCATCCGCGAGGGCGGCAGCGACACCGCGACCTTCGACAACGTCCTCGAGTTCCTGGTGATGGCCGGCCGCTCGCTGCCGCACGCCGTGCTGATGATGATCCCGGAGCCGTGGCAGAACCACGAGAGCATGAGCCCCGAGGTGCGGGCGTTCTACGAGTACCACTCGTCGCTGATGGAGCCGTGGGACGGTCCGGCGTCGATTGCCTTCACCGACGGCACGCTGATTGGCGCGGTCCTCGACCGGAACGGCCTGCGGCCGTCGCGCTATTACGTCACCACCGACGACCTCGTCATCATGGCGTCGGAGGTCGGCGTGCTCGACATCCCGGCGGCGAACATCCGCATCAAGGAGCGGCTGCACCCGGGGCGGATCCTGCTCGTCGACACCGCCCAGGGGCGGATCATCGCCGACGAGGAGATCAAGAGCGAGCTGGCGCGCGCCCATCCGTACGGCGAATGGCTGCGCGACAACCTGGTGCGGATCGAGGACGTCCCGGCGGCGCCCTACCTGCCGCCGCCCGACCACGACACCGTGCTCCGCCGCCAGCGCGCCTTCGGCTACACCCAGGAGGACCTCAAGCTGATCCTCGGCCCGATGGGCAGCGCCGGCGACGAGCCGATCGGCTCGATGGGCACCGACACGCCGCTCGCCGTCCTCTCGGAGCGGCCGCGGCTGCTCTACGACTACTTCACGCAGCTGTTCGCCCAGGTTACCAACCCGCCGCTCGACGCCATCCGCGAGGAGCTGGTGACGTCGATGGAATCGACCGTCGGGCCGGAGGGGAATCTGCTCCAGCCGCGCCCGGAGTCGTGCCGGCAGATCAACATCACCTACCCGATCATCGACAACGACCAGCTCGCCAAGCTGCGGCACATCACCCTGCCCGGCTTCGAGTCGACGACGCTGCCGATGCGCTATGCGGCGGCGGACGGCGGCGCCGGGCTGGCGGCGGCGCTCGACGACCTCTGCGCGCGGGCCAGCGCCGCGGTTCGCGCCGGCCACACCATCCTGATCCTGTCGGACCGCGGCGTCGACGCCGGCCGCGCGCCGATCCCGAGCCTGCTCGCGACCGCCGCGGTCCACCATCACCTCGTCCGCGAGGGGACGCGGACGCGCTGCGGCCTGGTCGTCGAGTCGGGCGACGCCCGCGAGGTCCACCACGTCGCGCTGCTCGTCGGCTTCGGCGCCGCTGCCGTCAACCCCTACCTCGCCTTCGAGACGATCGAGGACCTGGTCGTGCGCGGTGAGCTGCCGGGCGTCGCCCTGGACACGGCGCTGCGGCACTACGTCAAGGCGCTGGGCAAGGGCGTGCTGAAGGTAATGAGCAAGATGGGTATCAGTACGATTGCGTCCTACACCGGCGCGCAGGTCTTCGAGGCGCTCGGGCTCTCCCAGGAGCTGGTCGACGAGTTCTTCACCGGCACCACCAGCCGGCTCGGAGGCATCGGTCTGGAGGTCATTGCCGAGGAGACCGCCGCGCGGCACCGCCGCGCCTACCCGGTCAATGCTGCCGAGCGCGCCCACCGGGGCCTGGAGATCGGCGGGGAGTACCAGTGGCGCCGCGAGGGCGAGGTGCACCTGTTCAACCCGGAGACCGTCTTCGCCCTGCAGCACTCGACCCGGGCCCAGAAGTACGACCTGTTCCAGGACTACACCGCCAAGGTCGACGCGCTGTCCGCGAAGGCCGGCACGCTGCGCGGGCTGTTCACCATGCGCGAGGGTCTGCGTCCGGCCATCTCGATCGACGAGGTCGAGCCGGTCAGCGAGATCGTGAAGCGGTTCAACACCGGTGCCATGTCGCTGGGCTCCATCTCGCCCGAGGCCCACGAGACGCTCGCGGTGGCGATGAACCAGCTCGGCGCGCGGTCCAACACCGGTGAGGGCGGCGAGGACCCGGAGCGGCTCTACGACCCGGCGCGGCGCAGTGCGATCAAGCAGGTCGCCAGCGGCCGCTTCGGGGTGACGAGAGAGTACCTCGTCAATGCGACCGACATCCAGATCATGATGGCGCAGGGCGCGAAGCCCGGCGAGGGCGGCCAGCTGCCGGGGCCGAAGGTCAACCCGTACATCGCCAGGACGCG
>JANMWI010000070.1:0-43709 GCA_031393955.1 Acidobacteriota bacterium | reverse complement strand
CGCGGCCGCCGGCGCGGCCCTGGAGCCGCAGCAGCCGGTCCGACAGGCCGGAAAAACTGGCACCCGTACCGGCGGCACCGCCGTGGCGGTCGGCGACCCGGTGGCGGCCCCCTCGTACGAAGACCGCAAGAAGAATGATGCCGAGACCCGGCGGCTCAAAAAGGCCACCGATGCGCGGCAGAAGCGGATCGCCGAGCTCGAGGGACGCATCGCGGAACGCGAGCAGGCGGTGCGGGATCTGGAGGCGACGATGGCCTCGCCCGGCTTTTACGACAATCACGAAACCGCCAAACCAATCGTCGACCGTCACCAGGCCCTGCTCTGGGAGGTTGGCGACCTCATGCATCAGTGGGAAGAGCTTCAAAACACAAAATTGTAATTTTCTGCCAGATTTGTAATACACTCCCGCCCGACACGGCCGATATTTCGTCGGTTTCATTAGAAAACCAGCCGCCCGGATGGCCCGCTCACAGGGCACATCCTTTGCCCTTTGGGTCCCGTCGCTCGAATAGCGTCGCCGGTGGTCGCGCCGACCCCGGATTTCCTGACGAGACGGATGGAGAGCCCACTGGCTTATCGAGTGAGCGAGCCCGACCTGGAGGCCGTCGGACGGCCCGGCCGGACCGTTGCGTCTCCAGTCACCATGCCCAGAAAAGCCACCGCCCGGTCGAAGCGGGCCCTGACGCCGGCCGCCCGGGCCCGCCGTCCCGCCGCGGCCCGGCCTGGCGCGGAGGTCCCGGAGGGCTTCTACCACGACCTCGTCTGGAACCTGCGCAACGGCGTCCTGGCGGTCACGCGGGACGGCAACGTCGCGGTGATGAACGAGGTCGCCTACCGCATCCTCGGCCTGACGCCGCAGCCGGAGGACATCGGCCGTCCGTTTGGCGAGGTGCTGCGGCCGGTGCCGGACGTCACGCGCATCCTGACCGGCATGTTCGAGCTGTCGCACCTGCCCAACCGCGCCGAGCTGCGGCTCAAGTCGACCGGCAAGGTGATCGGCTACACGCTGTCCCGGGTCATCGACCAGCAGGGGGCGCTCACCGGCGCCGCGCTGTTCTTCAAGGACCTGACCCGCGTCGAGCAGCTCGAAGAGCGCGAGCGGCTGCGCGACCGGCTGGCCGCGCTCGGCGAGATGGCCGCGGCGATCGCACACGAGGTCAAGAACCCGCTGGCCGGCATTGAAGTCATGGCCGGCGTCCTCAAGCGCCAGCTGCCGGACTCCGAAGACGCCCAGTCGATCCTCCGCGACATCATCAAGGAGGCCAAGATGGCCAACGCGATTGTTGTCGAGGTGCTCGACTTCGTCCGGCCGATCCGGCTGCAGGTCGAGCGCGTCTCGCTGGCCGACGTCGTCCGCGACGCGGTGTCGATGGCCGAGAGTCACGTGCCGCGCGGCCGGGTGCATCTCCTGCTGGAGATCCCCGAAGATCTCTCCCCCATCCAGGGGGACCCGCACCAGCTGCGCCAGATCTTCACCAACCTGCTCAGCAACGCGTTCGAGGCGCTCGGTGGCGCGGGCACGGTCCGGCTGCGCGCCGTCCAGCTCGTCACCGAGGAGGAGGGGCCGGCCGCCGAGGTGCCGGCGGTGCCGATGATTCAGGTCGAGGTCACCGACGACGGCCCGGGCATTCCGCCGGACGTCATCGACCGCATCTTCAGCCCGTTCTTCACTACGAAGGCGCGCGGCTCGGGCCTTGGCCTGGCGATCGTGCGGAAGATCGTCGACGCGCACGACGGCCGGATCGATGTCAGCGCCCCGCCGTCGGGCGGCGCCCGGTTCCGCGTGACGCTGCCGCTCAGCGGCAGCCACGAGCTCTTCAAGTAACGAAGAGGTTCGGGGTTTCGGGTTCGGGGTTGGGTGCGGGGTTCAGGGTTCGGTTCGGGGTTCGAGGTTCGCCCACCGGATAGCGGGCGTCATGACGCTGGACGGCACGCTCGCGCGGGGCGCGGCGGCACCAGCGGTAGTCATCAGTGAGAGGGATGGAAATGGGCCGGATTCTGGTAGCAGACGATCACGACTCGCTCCGCCGCGGCATCGTCCGCGCGCTGTCGGATGCGCAGCATGAAGTGGAAGAAGCGCCCAATGGCAACGTCGCCATCGAGAAGCTCCACGAGGGACAGTTCGACGTCGTCCTGAGCGACCTCAAGATGGGCGGCAGCGACGGCATGGACGTGCTGCGGACGACGAAGTCGCTCCATCCGAGCACGGCGGTGATCCTGATGACGGCGTTCGGCTCGATCCACACCGCGGTCGAGGCGATGAAGATCGGCGCCTTCGATTTCGTCCAGAAGCCGTTCGAGATCGAGGAGATGGAGCTCAAGATCGCCAAGGCGATCGAGCACCGCCGCCTCAAGCACGAAATCGAATACCTCCGCCACACCCAGCAGGACATCTACGACTTCGACCGCATCGTCGGCGCCAGCGGCGCGCTGCAGTCGGTGCTCGGCGTCGTCAAGAAGGTCGCCAAGAGCAATACGACGGTGCTGATCCGCGGTGAAACGGGCACCGGCAAGGAGCTCATCGCCGGCGCGATCCACCACAACTCGCTCAGGGCCGGGCGCAACTTCGTCAAGGTGAACTGCGCCGCGCTCCAGGAGAACCTGCTCGAATCGGAGCTGTTCGGGCATGAGAAGGGCGCCTTCACCGGCGCCGACAAGCAGCGCGTCGGACGGTTCGAACAGGCCGACGGCGGCACGCTGTTCCTCGACGAAATCGGCGACATGAGCGCCAACACGCAGGCCAAGATCCTGCGCGTCCTGCAGGAGCACGAGTTCGAGCGGCTCGGCGGAACGCGGACGCTGCGCGTCGACGTGCGGCTGATTGCCGCGACCAACCGGAACCTGCCGCAGATGGTCGCCAACGGCCAGTTCCGCGAGGACCTCTACTACCGCCTCAACGTCGTCTCGATCGAGATGCCGCCGCTGCGCGAGCGCAAGGAAGACATCAACCAGCTGGCCGGCTTCTTCCTGCGGCGCTTCGCCGGCGAGCTGAAGAAGCGCGTCGACGGCCTCGGCCCGGACGCGCAGAAGCTGCTGATGCGCTACAACTGGCCGGGCAACATCCGCGAGCTCGAGAACGCGATCGAACGGGCGGTGCTGCTCACCGAAGGTCCGCATCTGACGAGCACCGACCTCGCGCTCGGCGAGCTGTCGACCGGGACGGCGTCCGGCGAGGCGAGCCCGGTCGTCAAGATTCCGCCGACCGGGATCGCGCTCGAGGAAATCGAGCGGCAGGCGATCCTCGAGGCGCTGAAGATGTCGAACTGGGTCCAGAAGGACGCCGCCGAGCTGCTGGCGATCAGCCCGCGGGTGATGAACTACAAGATCAAGACGCTCGGCATCGACTACTCGCGGAGCGGCCGGCGGCCGATGATGGAGACGATGGCATAGCCCCCGGCTAGGCCTTCGGATGCGACTTGCGGTACGCCGCCATCAGCTGGGCCGCGTTGACGTGGGTGTAGCGCTGGGTGGTGCTCAGGCGGGCGTGTCCGAGCAGCTCCTGGATGGCGCGCAGGTCGGCGCCGCGCTCGAGCAGGTGGGTGGCGAAGGAATGGCGCAGTGCGTGCGGGCTGATCCCGAAGCGCGTGCTGCAGGCCGCCACGTAGCGGCGCACCAGCCGGTCGACGCTGCGCGTCGACAGCCGGCCGCCGCGGTAATTCAGGAACAGCGGCTCGGCGCGCCGCCGCCGGCTGCCGGCGGCTGGCCGCGCCGCGGCACGGGCGCCGGTACGGCCCGCTCGCGCCGCCGGCGTCACCGCATCGGCGATCAGCACCTCGCGGTCCTGCAGCCAGGCGCGCAGCGCCGCCTCGGTGGGACGATTGAACGGGATTATCCGCTCCCGCCCGCCCTTGCCGAGCACGCGCACCACCCGTCCGCTGAGGTTGACGTCCTCGAGATCGAGTCCGACCAGCTCGCTCAGCCGCAGCCCTGACGCGTAGAACAGCTCGAGGATGGCGCGGTCGCGCCGCCCGAGCGGCAGCGTCTGGTCGGGCATGTCGAGCAGCCGCGACATCTCCGCTTCGCCGAGGTGCGCCGGCAGCCGCTGCTCGCGCTTCGGCGTGCCGACGAGCGCCGCCGGATCCCCCTCCATCGCCCCTTCGCGCCGCAGGTAGCGGCTAAAGCTCCGCAGCGCCGCCAGCTTGCGCGCTGCCGACGCCCGCGAGTTGCCGCGGGCGTGCAGGTCGCCAAGAAACGCCCGGATGTGCGGATGCTGGAAGTCGGGAACGGTCAGGTCGGGCCGGCGGCGGCCGAGATGCCTGGCGAGGAAGGTGACGAACTGCGACAAGTCGCTTTCGTAGGCACGGACGGTGTGGGCCGACGCGTTCTCGTTCAGGCGGAGGTGCTCGAGGAAGTCCCGGACCCGCTCCTGCATCACGCCGCTCCGGGAGCGGGGGGCGCCGCGGCCAGCGGCGCGGCGGCATCGCCGCTCCAGCTCGCCAGCTCGCCAAGCGCCCGCGCCGACAGCGCCGCGTTGCGCTCCGCCTTCTTGCGCGGGACGCGCCGGCCGCCCTCGGCCTGCAGCGGCGGAATGATGCCGAAGGTGATGTTGGTCGGCTGGTAATGATCCGGATCGGCGTGCGACACGTAATAAGCCATCGCGCCGATCGCGGTCGTCCGCGGCGGCACGCTGAGCGGCTGGCCGAGCGCCAGCGCCGCCGCATTCCGGCCGGCCAGCAGCCCTGACGCCGCCGACTCGACGTAGCCCTCGACGCCGGAAATCTGCCCGGCGAAGAACAGGTCGTCGCGCCACCGCGCCTGCCACGTCTCGCGCAGTACGGTCGGGCCGTTGATATAGGTGTTTCGGTGAATCATCCCGAAGCGGACGAACTCGGCCTGCTCGAGCCCGGGGATCAGCCGCAGCACGCGCGCCTGCTCCCCCCATTTCATCTGGGTCTGGAAGCCGACCAGGCTGAAGTGATCGCCGGCGAGGTTGTCCTGCCGCAGCTGGACGACGGCGTAGGCCTCGCGGCCGGTCCGCGGATCGATCAGGCCGACCGGTTTCATCGGTCCGAACCGCAGCGTGTCGACGCCGCGCGACCCCATCACCTCGATCGGCAGACACCCCTCGAAGAACTTCGGCTCGTCGAACTCGTGCAGCGGCGCCCGCTCGGCCGCCATCAGCGCCGCGTGGAAGCGCTCGTACTCGTCCCGGGTGAACGGGCAGTTCAGGTAGTCCCCCTGGCCATCGTCGACGCCGCAGGCTTCGCCCGGAACGCCAGCGGCCCCCCTGATGTTTCTTCCCCAGCGCGAGGCGCGGAAGACCCGGGTCCTGTCGATGGTCTCAGCCAGGACGATCGGGCTGACGGCGTCGTAGAAATAGAGATGGCGCGCGCCGACCAGCGCGGCAATCTCCGCCGAGAGCGCGTCGGAGGTCAGCGGTCCGGTGGCGATGATGACCGGGCCGCCGGCCGCGGACGGCACGCGGGAGACCTCGCCGCGGACGACCGTGATCCGGGGGTGGGCGGTGATGGCGCGCGTCACCGCCGCAGCGAAGCGCTCGCGATCCACCGCCAGCGCGGCGCCGGCCGGAACGCGGGCCTCGTCGGCGGCGCGCATGATGATCGAGCCGAGCCGCCGCATCTCCTCCTTGAGGAGCCCGACCGCGTTATCGAGCTTGTCGCCGCGGAACGAGTTGCTGCAGACCAGCTCGGCGAACTGATCGGTCTTGTGGACGGCGGTCGGCCGCACCGGCCGCATCTCGTGCAGGGTGACATCGACGCCGAGCGACGCCGCCTGCCAGGCCGCTTCGGAGCCCGCCAGACCGGCGCCGATGATCTGTACCGTCATGCGATCTCCGTCCGCGCGGCGGCCCGGCGGCGCGTCCTCACGCCTCCGCCGTGGCGAGCTCCTCGGACCGCACGTAGTCGCAGTCTTCCTTGTGGCACATCAGCTGACGGCCGTGGCGCTTGGTGATCTTCTCGACCAGGAACTTCTCGCCGCAGGTCGGGCACGGCTCGAGAATCGGCCGGTTCCACAGCACGAAGTCGCAGTCCGGATAGTTGGCGCAGCCGAAGAACACCTTGCCGCGGCGCGACTTCCGCTCGACGACGTCGCCGCCATCCTTCGGGCAGACCAGGCCGCTCGATTTCTGCTTGACGTACTTGCAGGCCGGATAGCTGCTGCACGCCGTGAACTCGCCGAAGCGCCCCTGCTTGATGACCAGGTTGGAGTCGCACTTCGGGCACTTCTCGTCGAGCAGCTGGTCCGGCTTGGCGGCGGTCATGCCCTGCTTGGTGGCGATGATCTTCCGCGTCGTCTTGCACTCCGGGTAGCCGGTGCAGGCGAGGAACTGGCCGAACCGGCCGCGCTTCATCGCCATCGGCTTGCCGCAGTTCTCGCACGCCTCGTCGATGCCCTCGCCGTCGGCGCCGGCTTCGGGCGTCTCCAGCTCGCGCGTGTTCTCGCACTCGGGGTAGCCGCTGCAGGCGAGGAACAGCCCGAACTTCCCGGCCTTGATGACCATCGGCTTGCTGCACTTGTCGCAGGCGACGGCGGGATCGGGCTCGACCCCCTCCTTGAGGTTGATCATCTCCTTCGCGGCGCGCTTGAGGTCCTTCTCGAACTTCTTGTAGAAGCTCGACAACGTCTTGGCGTAGTTGGAGGTCCCTTCCTCGATCTTGTCGAGATCTTCCTCGAGGTTGCGGGTGTACTCGACGTCGAGGATGTCGTCGAAGGCCGGGCTGAGCAGCCGGTCGACGAGCATCCGCCCGAGGACCGTCGGCTTGAAGCGCCCCTCGATCTTGTTGACGTAGTCGCGCGCCTGGATGACGCTGATGATCGAGGCGTAGGTGCTCGGCCGGCCGATGCCGTTCTCCTCGAGCGCCTTGACCAGCGTCGCCTCGCTGTAGCGCGCCGGCGGCTGGGTGAATTTCTGCTCCGGCTTGAGCTCGCGCAGCTCGAGCACATCCCCTTCGGCGAGCGGCGGCAGGACATTGCCGCCGTCGTCGTCGTCGGCCGAGACCGCGTCCGGGCCGGGGCCGCTGCGCTCCTCGGTCGCGGCCGCCTCCTGGTTGTAGACCGCCAGCCAGCCGGCGAACTTCGGCACTGATCCCTTGACCCGGAACAGATAGTCGGCGGCGGTGATGTCGACCGTCGTGTCGTCGAACGTCGCCGGCGGCATCTGCGACGCCACGAAGCGGTTCCAGATCAACTTGTAGAGATAGAACTGGTCGGGCGTGAGCAGCGCCCGGATCGACTCCGGGTCGTACTGCATCGAGGTCGGCCGGATCGCCTCGTGGGCGTCCTGCGCGTCGGACTTCGTCTTGTAGGCGTTCGGCTTCGCCGGCAGGTACTCGGCGCCGAACTTCGTGCCGATGTAGCCGCGGACGTCCTCGAGCGCCTGCTCCGAGACGCGCGTCGAGTCGGTCCTCATGTAGGTGATGAGGCCGACCGCCCCCTCGCCCGGCAACTCGATGCCCTCGTAGAGCTGCTGCGCGATCATCATCGTCTTCTTGACTGGAAACCGCGCCGCCTGCTGCAGCTTGCTGGTGATGAACGGCGGGACCGCCCCCTTCTTCCGTTCCTTGGTGACGACCGTGCTGACCTGCCAGGCGGCCTGCTTCAGGCCGGCGAGGACGGCATCGGACTCGGCCTGGCTCGTCACCTTGATGTTCGCGCCGCCGCGCTTCAGCAGCCGGGCGTCGAACTCGGGCGGCACCGCGCCGGCGAGCCGCGCGGTGATGTTCCAGTACTCCTCGGGAACGAACACGTCGATCTCGCGCTCGCGGTCGCAGACCAGCTTGAGCGCCACCGACTGGACGCGCCCGGCGCTGAGGCCGCGGCGAACCTTGTCCCAGAGGATCGGGCTGATCTTGTAGCCGACCAGGCGGTCGAGGACGCGCCGCGCCTGCTGCGCGTCGACCATCTGGCGGTTGATCACGGTCGGATGCTCGAGCGCCGCCAGCACACCCTTCTTCGTGATCTCGTTGAACATCAGGCGGCGGATCTTCTTCCGGGCGGCGGTCCCGAACTCCTCCGCGATATGCCAGCCGATCGCCTCGCCTTCACGGTCCGGGTCGGTGGCGATAAAGATTTCGTCGGCCCCTTTGGCGGCGTCCTTGAGATCCTTGAGGACCTTCTTCCGGCTCGCGATGACCTCGTACGACGGCTCGAAGTCGTCCTCGATATCGACGCCCAGCTTGCTCTTCGGCAGATCGCGGACGTGCCCCATCGACGCGATCACCGTGTAATTGCGGCCGAGATACTTGTTGATGGTTTTCGCCTTCGCCGGCGACTCCACAACGACCAATGCCTTGGACATGACTACCTGCTTCTGCCGCCGGACGGCGCGGGACAGCGGGTCCCGAGCCAGGTCCTTCGACGATTCAATTCCGGACGTGGGCTCTTTAAGACCATATCACCCCGGCCCGCCCGGCAGCCCGCCACGTGCAGCCGGGGCCCCCCCGCGGGCCTCTTTCCGAGCGAATCCGCGCATTTTCACAGCGCGCGGAAGAACTGGCCGCCTTCGGTGCGCACCTGGCCGGCCAGCTCGAGCTCCATCAGACGCGTCAGGAGCTTGGACGGAGCCAGGCCGGTCGCCTCGACGAGCTCATCCAGGCCATAGCCTTCCCCGGGCTCAAGACGGCGCAGCAGCGGGTCGTCGATGCGGCGCGCCGCCGACCTCGACGGTTCGCGTTCCGGCCACCCCAGCTCATCAAGGATGTCGTCAGCGCTCTCGACCATCCTCGCGCCGTCCTTCAATAGACTGTGGGACCCGCGGTTTCGGCCGGTCAGCACGCTTCCGGGCACCGCCATGACGTCGCGGCCCTGCTCCATGGCGCAGCGCGCGGTAATCAGCGAGCCGCTCTTTTCAGAAGCTTCGACGACAACCACGGCCAGCGAGATCCCGCTGATGATCCGGTTGCGGAGCGGAAAGTGCTCCGGCAGGGGAAACGCGCCAGGCCCCAGCTCGGATATGACAAGTCCTGTCTCGGCAATGGTATCCGAGAGGGTCGCGTGCTCCGGTGGATAGACCCTGTCGAGCCCCGACCCGAGCACCGCGATAGTGCAGCCCCCGGCCCGGAGGGCCCCCCGGTGCGCGGCGGAATCGACCCCTCGCGCCAGCCCGCTCGCCACCGCCACTCCCTTCGAAGCCAGCTCACCCGCCAGGCGGCCGGCCACATCCAGGGCGTAGGGTGTGGCGGCGCGAGATCCAACTATCGCCACGGTGCGTAGAGAGAGGCAGGACGCGTCGCCGCGTGCCCACAGCACCGGCGGAGGATCGGTGGTGCAGCCGAGGAGAGCGCTGTAGCGGGGGTCGAACCACGGCACGGGCTCGATGCCGAGCGCCACGCCGGAGGCCAGGGCCGCGGCGGCAGCGGCGCAGGCCTGGGTGAGCAGCGCCTGGCGGTCGGAGGCGGGAACGCCCAGCTCGTCCAGCACATCGGCCGGGCCAGCGCCGTTATCGCTCTGGCGGAGCTCCTTGAAAATGGCGGCCGCCCGCGCGCGCGATGCGGCAAGCATGGACACGGCAACCGCGCGGTGAAGGTCCACGGGATCCTCCTCGCGGCACCCGCGCCATCGGCCGTACGCGGAAAAGGCCGGCGCCGCGGCTGCACGCTGCAGCTCGGCGGTCCGACCCCTCTGTCCAGATTATAGGTGTCGGGTGTCCCGTGCGCAATGCACCGCTTACGGACGGCGTGCACGGTTTACGGAAACAGGCGCACTTCGGCGCGTGCGATCGGCGATTGGCCGCCGATCCACTGGTACAGGCATTGCTCTGAACGGTACAGGGCCCGACCGCGCCAACGTCATTTTAAACAGCTTGCGGCGGTTCAGAGGGGTCGCTATAGTGGATCGAGTCCCCATGCAGTTTCGAGCTCTCGTCGCGGTCGTGGCGTTCGCGGCGCTCGCGTCACCCGCGTCTGCGGACGCGCGTTCGACGGCGCGCTCGCAGGTCGAGTTCGGCATCAAGGTCGCGCAGAACGGTCTGTGGAAGGAAGCCACGTATCGCTGGGAGAAGGCGGTCGAGATCGACCCCAGCTACGCGGCGGCCTGGAACAATCTCGCGATTGGCTACGAGCACGAGGGGAAGTTCGACGACGCGCGCAAGGCCTACGACAAGGCGGTCGGCCTCGACCCGAAGAATGAGTACATCCGCCAGAACTACGATCTCTTCAAAGAAATCAATGACCGCACGAAGCGCCGCAGCGATCGCTAGCCTGCTCCTGCTCGCCTCGCTCGGCGCCTGCACGAACTTCTTCGAGGTGCCGATCGAGACGCCGATCACGGCCAAGATGGACGTCTCGATGTTCCGGCGCGTACTCGTCGCCGGCTTCATCAGCGGCGGGACCGACGACGTCGACGCCAACCTCGAGACGGTGCGCCTGCTCCGCAGCCAGCTGCGCTCGAAGTCGAACCTGCGCGTGATCGAGGCGGAGGTGCTCCCGCTCGCCGAGATGGCGGTCGACAAGGCGCGCGGCGGCGCCAGAGTCGAGCCGGCCGCCGGCTCGCCCGCGCCGGTGCCGTCGCTGCCCGCCGCCACCCCCGCCGGCGGCGCGGAACCCACCGCCCAGCCCGGCACCGTCGCTGAGCCCAAGGCCGGGTCCGCCGCGCCCAGGCCGGCCGGCCCGGAGCCGAAAGTCGGCTCCGCCGAGACGAAGATCCGGAACGAAAAAGACCTCGAGAAGTATCAGTCGATCTTCGCCGACGTCGCGTTCTGGAAGAAGATCGGCGAGGAATACGAGAACCCGCTGATCGTCACCGGCACGGTGCTGTTCACGCCGCACCAGACCTCCGGCTTCGTCACCCGCAACGTCGAGCAATACGATCAGCTCGGCCGCCGCACGGTTGTCCCCCAGCGCACCTACATGGAGCGCAAGGGGTTCGTGCTGACCCCGAAATTCATCTTCATCGACGGCCGCACCGGCGCGACGCTGCACAGCGAGACGATGCACGAGGAAATTCTCTACAACGCGCAGCAGAACACGCCGGCGCTGTCCTCGTATTTCGAGCTGATGGACAAGGTCCTGCCGACCTTCCTGGGCACCCTGAGCACCCAGAAAATCCGCGGTTCCCGCGTGCTGCTGAGGTAGCCGCGCCGCTCACGGGCGGCTTGGCGGCGACGCCCCATCCGTGCTACCCTCAATCCTTTGTCAGAGCGCTGGATTTCGCGTCCGGGCAGGCCGGAAGTCGAAGGGGCCCGCGCCGCGCAGGCCGAGCGGAGGATGTGGAACGTGTTCGCAATCATTCAAACGGGCGGGCGTCAGATTCGGGTCGATCCGGGCTCCGTGGTCACGGTCGACCGCGTCGAGGCCGAGGTCGGCAAGGAAATCACGTTCGACCAGGTGCTGTTCCTCGAGAAGGAGGGCGGCGAAATGCTCGCCGGCGCGCCGTTCGTCGCCAATGCCAAGGTGGTCGGGATCGTCGCCGGCGAGTCGCGCGGCCCGAAGATCATCGTGTTCAAGAAGAAGCGGCGCAAGGGCTTCCGCAAGACCCGCGGCCACCGGAGCACCTACACGCGCATCCGCGTGACCGACATCGTTGGATAACCGAGAATCATGGCTACAAAAAAGGGACAAGGCAGTTCACGCAACGGCCGCGACAGCAACGCGCAGCGGCTCGGCGTCAAGCGCCACGACGGCAACGTCGTGACCGGCGGCTCGATCCTCGTCAGGCAGCGCGGCCGCAAGTTCCGCCCCGGCCTGAACGTCGGGCTCGGCAAGGACGACACGCTGTTTGCGAAGGTCGACGGCACGGTCAGGTTCGAGGACCACGGCGCCCGCGGGCGCGTGATCAGCATCGTCCCGCTCGAGGGCTAGTGACCTGTTCTGACGGCGCGCGGGGCGTCAGCCCCGTGTCCATCCCGTGTTCGTAGACGAAGTCGACATCCACGTCGTCGCCGGGCACGGCGGCCGCGGGGCGATGGCGTTCCGCCGCGAAAAGTTCGTCCCTCGCGGCGGCCCGAGCGGTGGCGACGGCGGCCCCGGCGGTTCGGTCTATCTCGTCGCCAACGCCAACCTCAACACGCTCCTCAATTTCCGATTTCAGAAGATCTTCTCGGCCGGGCGCGGCGCCCACGGCGAGGGCTCCAACCGGACCGGCAAGAACGGGACGGACATCGAGCTCGAGGTCCCGACCGGCACCGTCGTCTACGAGAAGCAGGACGACGGCGGCTACGCGCAGATTGCCGACCTGACCGCCGAAGGCGAGCGCGTGCTGCTCGCCAAGGGCGGCCTCGGCGGCCACGGCAACGCCTCGTTCGCGACCTCGACCAACCGCGCCCCGCGCCGCACGCAGCCCGGCCTGCCCGGCGAGGAAAAGGATCTCCGCTTCCATCTCAAGCTGCTCGCCGACGTCGGCCTGCTCGGCTACCCGAACGCCGGCAAGTCGACGATGATCGCGCGGATCTCCGCGGCCCGGCCGAAGATTGCCGACTACCCCTTCACGACGCTGGTGCCGAATCTCGGCGTTGTCGGCCTGTCCGGCGAGCGGTCGTTCGTGGTCGCGGACGTGCCGGGGCTGATCGAGGGAGCGCATGAAGGGCATGGCCTCGGCCATCGCTTCCTCAGTCACCTCGAGCGCACCAAAGTGCTGGTCCACCTCGTCGACGTCTCGTCCTCGAGCGGCCGCGACCCGGTCAAGGACTACGACGTGATCGTCCGCGAGCTGGAGCTGTTCCCGGGCCGCGACGCCTCTGGCGAGCGCCTCGCGCAGAAGCCGGTGATTGCCGCCGCGAACAAGATCGACGCGCTCGACGAGCCCGAGCGGCTCGAGCGGCTCCAGGCCCATCTCGATCGGCTCGGCGTGCCGCTGTTCAAGGTGTCGGCCGCGTCGGGTGAAGGGGTCGATGCCCTGCTCGAAGCGATGTGGCTGCAGGTCGCGGCGTCCCGCGCGCCCGTTCCCGAGCCGGCGGGCGGCGCGGCCGGTGAGACCGGCGGCCGGCGGCCGCCAACCAGTTCCCTCCCCGAATGACGCCCGCCGGTCGCATCGGGCTGCTGGGCGGCACGCTCGACCCGATTCACCTCGGGCATCTCGAAACCGCACGCGCCGCGCGCGCGGCGCTCGAGCTCGATGTCGTCATCGTGCTGCCGTCCCGGGTGCCGCCGCACCGGCCGATCCAGCCGGTCGCGTCGGCCTATCACCGGTTCGCGATGTGCGCCCTGGCGGTGAACGGCGTCGCGGGACTGGCGGCGAGCGACCTGGAGCTGGCGGCGCCGGGCCCTTCCTACACCGTCGACACGCTGACGCGGTTCCGCGACAGCTCGGGGCGCGATCGATCGCAGATTTTCTTCATCACCGGCGCCGACGCCTTTGCCGATATTGCCACCTGGCACCGCTACCCTGAGGTGCTCGACCTCGCGCAGTTCGTCGTCGTGTCGCGTCCGGGCCACGCGGCGAGGAACCTGCGGGAGCGGCTGCCGGCGCTCGCGGCACGGATGGTCGAAAGTGGGGTTCCGGGTTCGGGGTTCGGGGTTCCGGGTGGTGGAAACACCAGCATTTTCCTGGTCGACGCCGTCACGCCAGACGTCTCCTCCACCGAGATCCGCCGGCGTCTCGCCGCCGGCGGGACTCTCGAGAGCATGGTGCCTGCGGCGGTCGCAACGCACATCCATCAACACGGGCTTTACGCCGGAGCGGCTCCGGCGGCGAATGACTTGCATGGCCAAAACTGAAAAGCGGCGGATCGCCACGGGCGGCAAGCACCGGCTGACCGGAGAAGTCGGCAAGGCGGTGCGCGCCGCTCTCGACAAGAAAGCTGTCGACGTCGTCGTCCTCGATCTGCGCGGCACGCCGGCGTTCACGGACTTCTTCGTGCTGTGCTCCGGCAACAGCCAGCGGCAGGTGAAGGCGATTGCCGACGGCGTCGAGGACGCGCTGCGGACCGCCAAGATCCGGCCGGCGCATGTCGAAGGCTATGAGCGCGCCGAGTGGGTGCTGCTCGACTACTTCACCTTCATCGTCCACGTCTTCACGCCACAGACCCGGACGTTTTATTCGCTCGAGAGGCTGTGGGGTGACGCCGAGCGCATCGAAGTCTCCGACGAGGAATCCCCGGCGCCAACCGCCTGACCGCGCGCGGCCCGCGGCGGGCCGCCTCCTGCTCGATGCGGCGCTCGCGCTGCTGCTCGCCCCGGCCTGCGCGGCGTGCGGCGCGGCGCTCGACCATCCCAGCCGCGGTCCGGTCTGCGCCGGGTGCTGGTCGGCGGTCGTGACGATCGCGCCGCCGCTCTGCGACGGCTGCGGCGACCCGCTCGCCGCCTGGCAGGCAATCGAACCTCCCCGGTGCGGCCGCTGCCAGCAGGGCGTGCGCGCGATCACGCGCGCGCGTGCCATCGGCGCGTACGACGGCGCGCTGCGGGCCATCCTCCACGCCCTCAAGTACGACGGCCGCCGCTCGGTCGCCCCGCGTCTGGGCGCGCTCCTCGCGGAGAGCGGCGCGGCGGTGCTCGCCGGCGCCGGTGTCGCCGTCCCGGTACCGCTCCATCGCTCGAGACGGCGCCAGCGGGGATTCAACCAGGCCGAGGATATCGCCCGCGCCCTGCCGCTGCCGATGGTAAGGGCGCTGGTCCGCCGCCGGGTGACGACGTCGCAGACCGACCTCCCCGCCGAGGCGCGGCGGGCCAACGTGCGCGGCGCCTTCACGCTGGCGCGCGGGGCACGCGTCCGCGGCGCGGTGGTCGTGCTCGTTGACGATGTCAGCACGACCGGGGCCACGCTCGAGGCGTGCGCGCGCGTGCTGCTGGCCGCAGGGGCGCGTGAGGTGCGGGCGCTTACCGCGGCGCGAGTCGTGTCGCGAGGGCGGTGAGGACGTCGGCCGAGACGGCGTCGCGCGGCCGCTCGCCGTCGAGCATCAGCCAGCCGGGCTGCCGGGCCTGGCGGTGGTAGCTGTCGCGGACGCGGCCGAGCAGGCTGAGATCGCGCTCGTAGCGATCGCGGCCGCTCGACTTGCGGCCGACGGCGGTCGCCGGGGCGATATCGAGCAGGACCGTCAGATCGGGGCGCGGCAGGAAGCGCTGGATGTCGGTCAGCCACGCCGGGTCGAGCCCCTGGGCCTCGCCGTAGGCGATGCTCGACGCGACGTAGCGGTCGCAGACGACGACCGCGCCGGCGTCGAGCAACCGGGCCATCTCCGGCTGCCGCTCGTGCCGGTTGGCGACGTAGAGCAGCTGCATCACGTCCGCGCCGTAGTCGCGCTCGCCGTGCAGGGCGCGGCCGATTTCGGCGCCAATCGCGGTCGTGTAATCCGGGAACGACAGCAGCCGGCAGTCGCGGCCGCGGCCGACGACCTCGTCGCGAACGCGCTCGGCCTGGGTCTGTTTGCCGCTCTGGTCGAGCCCTTCGAAAGCGATCAGCAAGCCGCTCATGCTTCGAGCGCCAGGATGTCGTCGATCGTCTGGCGGCGCCGGATCACCGACCAGCGCCCGTCGGCGACGAGGACCTCGGCGGGCAGCGTCCGCCGGTTGTAGTTCGACGCCATCACCGCGCCGTAGGCGCCGGCGTCGAGGACGGCGAAGAGGTCGCCGACGGCGGGCCGCGGCAGGCGCCGGTCGCGGCCGAGGGTATCGCTGGTCTCGCACAGCGGGCCGACGACGTCGCAGACGATCTCGGGCCCGGCCGACGGCGCCACCGGCTCGATGCGGTGGAACGATCCGTAGAGCATCGGCCGCAGCAGCTCGGTCATGCCGGCATCGAGGATCACGAACACCTTGCCGTCCGGACGGTCCTTGACGTCGACGACCCGCGACAGCAGCGCGCCGGCCGGGGCGACAATCTGGCGGCCGGGCTCGAGGACCAGCGCCAGGCCGGAATCCCTGACGATCGGCAGCAGCGCGGCGGCGTAGTCGGCGGCCTGCGGCACGGCGCTGCCGTCGTAGGAGACGCCGAGGCCGCCGCCGAGGTCGAGATGGTCGATGACGATGCCGTCGTCGCGCAGCTCGCCGGCGAGCGCGACAATCGCCTGCGCGGCGCGGCGCAGCGGATCGAGGTCGGTGATCTGCGAGCCGACATGGATGTGGAGGCCGACCACCTCGAGGCCGTCGCGGGCGGCGGCGCGGCGGGCGATCGCGCGCGCGGCGTCGAGCGGAATGCCGAACTTGTTGGTCTTGAGGCCGGTTGAAATGTGCGGGTGGCTGCGGGCGTCGATGTCGGGATTGACCCGCAGCGCGACCCGGGCGCGGGTCTGCCGCTCGCGGGCCAGCCGGTCGATGCGCTCGAGCTCCCCTTCCGACTCGGCGTTGATCGTCTTGACGCCGAGGTCGATCGCCTGGATCAGCTCTGCGGTGGTCTTGCCGACGCCGGTGAAGACGATCTGGTCGGGGATGTAGCCGGCGCGGAGCGCGACATCGATCTCGCCGCCGGAGTTGGCGTCGACCATGCTGCCGAGGCCGCGCAGCAGCCGGACGATCGCCAGCGTCGAGTTCGCCTTGAGCGCGTAATGAAGCGCGTGCGGGTACGAGGCAAACGCGGCGTCGATGGCGCGATACCGGCTGGCGATGGTCGCGGCGCTGTAGACATAGAGCGGCGTGCCTTCGGCCGCCGCGAGATCGGCCAGCGCGACGCCGTCGCAGGCGAGGAGGTTATCGATGCGGTGAAATCCGGTCACGGGAATACGCGATTCTATCGCACCCTGGCACTTTGGCACCGTGGCACCCCGGCACCCTATTTGTTTGGTATCATGCCCGAGGATTCCCGCCGAACGCTGACGCATGTCTGTTGACTCCCCTGCGGCGCAGCCCGCGACGCCCGACAGTCTCATCGAGCAATGCCTGCTGGGCGACCAGGCGGCGTGGGAAGTGATTGTCCGGCAGAACCGGCGGAAGGTGTTCAACGTCGCCTACAAGTTCGTCGGCCGCCACGACGAGGCCGAGGATCTGACCCAGGACATTTTCATCAAGATCTTCAAGGCGCTGGCGACGTTCGACCGCCGCGCCAACTTCCAGACCTGGATCGTCAGCATCAGCCGCAACCTGTGCATCGATCACTACCGCAGCGTCAGGAAGGAACGGCAGACGATCGCCCGCGAGGTCGACACCAGCGACCTCCAGCCGGCTTCGAAGGAGCGGACCCCCTACGCGGTCGCCGAACACCAGGATCTGCGCGCGCAGCTGCGGCAGGCGCTCGAGACGCTGCCGGTGGCGCTGCGGACGGCGGTCGTGCTGCGCGACCTGCAGGAGCTGTCGTATCAGGAAATCGCGGATCGTCTCGAGCTGCCCGAGGGAACCGTCAAGTCGCGGATCAATCGCGGCCGACTGGAGCTGGCGCGCCAGCTGCGGCGGCTGCACGACAAACAGCCGGCGGCACGGCGGCGGCGCGGGTCGCCGGCCGCGCGGCCCCGGCGGAGCGGAGCACCTGAATGAATCTCATCACCGACCGCGCCAACGGCGTGGTCGTCGTCCGGATCGGCGAGTCGCGGCTGATGTACCCGTTGCTGTCGGAGTTCTCGACCGTGGTCACCGACCTGATTGCCGCCGGCGAGCCCAAGGTGGTCGTCGACCTGTCATCGGTCGGGTATGTCGACAGCGCGACGATCGGCTGCCTGATGGACCTCTACCGCCAGGCGAGCGCCGCCGGCGGGGCGCTGAAGCTGGCCGGGGTCCAGAAGCGGGTCGAAACGATGCTGACGATGACCGGGGCGCAGAACTTCATCGAAGTGCACCCCGACGAGCCGTCCGCCGTCAAAAGCTTCGGAGCGTAGCGATGCGCACGATCACCATGACCAACGGCACCGAGGTCGCGCTCGACGGCGACCTGCTGGCGCTGCTCGAGGCGCTCTACCTCGAAGTCACCGCCAAGCGCGAGCTGCAGCGGACCTTCGAGGACATGGTGCGCGAAATCCAGCACCTCATCGAGCAGATGTCCGAGGAGGAGCGGCGTCAGTACTTCGCCGAGAGCCTGTTTCTCAATACTGTCTCGTACGAGAACGAGCGGCTCGGCGCCTACATGAAGAAGCTGACCAGGAAGTGACCGGTGGCGCTGAATTACCTCGCCACCCGCTTCACCTGCAGCTGGCCGTGGAGCACGATGGTGATGCTCTGCGACGGGCGGCTGGTCTGCGGCTGCGCCGACCCGTACGGTAAGCGCGTCCTCGGCGACGCCAAAGCCGAAACGGTGTCGGCGGTATGGACCGGCGGGCGCGCCACCGCCCTTCGCCAGGATCTCAACAACGGTGGCTCGAAGTTCTGCGGCGACTGCCCGCTCAAGCTGCCGCTGGCCCGGGATGCCGCCCCGCCCGAGCGCGATCTCAACGTCGCGGCGCTGCCGTCGCGGCTGTATATCGAGTGCACCGCCGCGTGCAATATCTCCTGCGCGCAGGCGTGCTGCGCGCCCGAGACCGGCATCACCCGCACCCGCACCGCCGGCATGCTCGACTTCGCGGTGTTCCAGCGCGTCATCGACGAGGCCGGCCCGTCGCTGGCGCGGGTCGATTTCTTCAACTACGGCGAGGCGTTCCTGCACAAGCGCGCGATCGAGATGTGCGAGTACATCAAGGCGCGCTTTCCGCACATCTATCTCTACACCAGCACCAACGGCCTGGCCTTCACCGAGGAGCAGGCGCGGCGGCTGGCGCGGTCGGGCATCGACGAGGTGACCTTCTCGATCGACGGCGCGACGCCGGAGAGCTATGCGAAGTACCGGCAGCGCGGCGACTTCGACAAGGCGATCCGCAACCTCACCGCGGCGGCCGACGAGAAGCGCACCGGCGCCCGCGACCTGCCGTTTATCAACTGGCGCTACATCCTCTTCAACCACAACGACAGCGACGAGGAGATGGCGCAGGCGCGGCAGATGGCGGCGGCGATTGGCGTCGATCGGCTGTGCTGGGAGCTGACCGACCATCCCGAGGACATGTACTCGCGCCGCTTCGCGCCGGGCAGCGACCGGCTGGCGGCCATCCAGCAAGAAATCTGGGACGACAACAATCTCGGCAACGCCATTCCGGGGGCGACGCCGCGGGCGCGGATCGACGTCGGCGGGCTGGTGCCGGCGCTGCCGCTGGTGGCGCGCGCCGGCAGCCCCCTGACCGTCCACCTTACCGTCCACAACCTGTCGTCCCGGCCGTTCCCGGCGCAGGCGAGCTACGGCCGCCGGCTGGTGCGGGTCGGGGCGCAGCTGTGCGGACGGGACGGCGGCGTCCTGGCACGCGACTTCGAGCGCGCCTGGCTGCCGCATGCCCTGCCGCCCGACGAGAGCGTCACGGTCGAGATGACGATGACGGCCCCATCGGCGCGCGGCCGCTACGGGTTGAAGTTCGATCTGGTCAGTGAGGGAATCGACTGGTTCGAGGCGTGTGGTTCGCCGACGACGATGAAGCGGCTGGTGGTGGTTTAGAGCTATCAGCTCACAGCTGTCAGCTGTCGGCTAGCTGAGAGCTGTCAGCTGATAGCTGACAGCTCTATTTCAATTCGCGAGGCTGGCGCCGGCCTTGACCGGCACGCCGACCGGGATCGCGGCCGCGGCCGTCTCGCCGGCGTCGACCAGCCGCCACGCATCGGCCTCTTCGAGAATCTTCGCGGCAAACGCGGTGTGCAGCGCGTGGCCGCCGCGATGCGCCACCAGGTGGCCGACCACCGGATGCCCGACCAGGGTCAGGTCGCCAATCACATCCAGGATCTTGTGGCGGACGAATTCGTCGTCGAACCGCAGCGCGTTGTTGAGCACGCCGGTCTCGCCGAGGACGATGGCGTTGTCGAGCGAGCCGCCAAGCGCCAGGCCGCGCTGGCGGAGCATCTCGACTTCCTTGAGAAAGCCGAACGTCCGCGCCGGGGCGATGTCCTCGACGAAGCTCTCCTCGGTAATCCGCATCGTCCGCGACTGGTGGCGGAGCAGGGGATGATCGAAGCTGATGCTGTAGGTGACCTTGAAATGATCCGACGGGTAGAGCGCGATGTGCTTATCCCCCTGGGTCAGCGAAATCGGCCGCAGCACCTTGAGGTAGCGGCGCGGCGCCTGGAGACGCTTGACGCCGGCCTCGTTGAGAATCAGGTAGACGAACGGCGCCGCGCTGCCGTCCATGATCGGAACTTCCGGGGAGTTCAGCTCGACAATGACGTTGTCGATGCTGAGCGCCGTCAGGGCGGCGAGCAGGTGCTCGACGGTCTCGACCGACACGGCTTCGCGCGTCAGTCCCGTCTGATACTGGATGCCGCCCAGATGCGTGACAGTAGCCGGGATTTCAAGGCCACCGAGGTCGGCACGCTGGAAACGGATACCGTAGTCGGCCGGAGCCGGCTTCAGCGACAGCGTAACCTTGTTGCCGGAATGCAGGCCGATTCCGGAGCAGGACACAGTACGACGAAGGGTGCGCTGAACGTTCATGACCTCTCTGATGGCGGCTGGGAAAGCCACGCCAACCTCAGCAAAGCCGCTGCCACCTTTACAGTCCTGTCATGGCTGCTCATATCTCGTTGATTTAGCGGTAACTTAGAAGCCAGGAAGACAGCTGACTGGAAGGGCGATCGGGCGGGTTGTGGTTGACCAACCACAACTTCGTCAGACCGGAGTGTGGCTATCTTACCACAGAGCGAAGAGTCGAAGGACGCCTTCATGTTCACCTCATGACGCCAGACTTCGCGGCGGCTTCGGCGAGGCATCGAGGATGTCCGCCAGAAACCGTCCTGTAAAGGATTCTCGGCTCCTCGCGACATCTTCGGGAGTCCCCTTCGCAACAATTCTCCCGCCCCCCTCGCCCCCCTCGGGGCCGAGGTCGATGACGTAATCGGCGGACTTGATGACGTCGAGGTTGTGCTCGATGATCAGGACGGTATTGCCCTGGTCGACGAGCTTGTTCAGCACGTCGAGCAGCTTGTGGGTGTCGTCGAAGTGGAGGCCGGTGGTCGGTTCGTCGAGGATATAGAGCGTCCGCCCTGTCCCCCGCCGCGACAGCTCTCTCGACAGCTTCACCCGCTGCGCCTCACCGCCGCTCAGCGTCGTCGCCGACTGTCCGAGCTTGATGTAGCCGAGGCCGACGTCCTGGAGCGTCCGCAGCTTGTTGGCGATCGGCGGGAAGTTCTCGAGCAGCGGCAGCGCCTGATCGACGGTCAGGTCGAGGACGTCGGCGATCGACTGGCCGCGATACCGGATTTCGAGCGTCTCGCGGTTGTAGCGCCGCCCCTTGCACTGCTCGCAGGTGACGTAGACGTTCGGGAGGAAGTGCATCTCGATGGCGATGACGCCGTCTCCCTGGCAGGCCTCGCAGCGTCCGCCCTTGACGTTGAACGAGAACCGCCCCGCCCGGAAGCCGCGCGCCTTGGCCTCCGGCATCATCGCGAACAGCTCGCGGATGAACGTGAACAGGCCGGTGTAGGTCGAGGGGTTCGAGCGCGGCGTGCGCCCGATCGGCGATTGATCGATCTGGATCACCTTGTCGAGCTGGTCGATGCCCTCGATGGCGGTGTGCAGGCCGGGTTCGTCGGCGGCGCGGTAGAGCTGGCGGGCCAGCGACTTGTAGAGAATGTCGTTGATCAGCGTCGACTTTCCTGAGCCGCTGACGCCGGTGATCGTCGTCAGGACGCCGAGCGGCAGGCTGACGTCGATGTTCTTGAGATTGTTCTCGCGCGCGCCGCGGACGACGATCTCGCCGCGGCTGGCGGGCCGGCGGGCGCGCGGTGTCTGGATGGCGCGATCGCCGCGCAGGTACGCGGCGGTCAGCGATCCGTTGCCGTCGGCGAGCAGCGCCGCCGGCGTCCCCTGGAAGATCAGCTCGCCGCCGTGCGCGCCGGCGCCGGGCCCGAGATCGATGACGTAGTCCGCCTTCCGGATCGTCTCTTCGTCGTGCTCGACGACGACGACGGTGTTGCCGAGGTCGCGGAGGCGCGCCAGCGTGCCGAGCAGCGCGCGGTTGTCGCGCTGGTGGAGGCCGATCGACGGTTCGTCGAGCACGTATAGCACGCCGGTCAGGTTCGAGCCGATCTGCGTCGCCAGCCTGATGCGCTGCCCTTCCCCGCCCGACAGCGTCGCCGCGCTCCGCGCCATCGTCAGATAGCCGACCCCGACGTCGTCCAGGAAGTGGAGCCGGTCGCGGATCTCGCGGAGAATCCGGCTGGCGATCAGCGCCTCGCGGTCGCTGAGCTCGATCGCGTCGAACACCCGTACCGCCTCGGCGATCGGGAGGTGGACGTAGTCGGAAATCGTCCGCCCCTTGACGCGGACGGCGCGGCTCTGGGCCTTGAGGCGCTCGCCGCCGCAGGTCGCGCACGGCCGCAGGGCGCGGTAGGGCTCGAGGTTTTCCTGCTCGAGCCAGGACCCTTCCTCGTAGCGCCGGCGGAGATTCGGGACCAGCCCTTCGAAGCCCGCCCCGAACGGATCCTCGGCGGCGCGGCTCTTCGCCTTGCGGCGCGGCGCCTCCCCTTCGGCGCGGCGGCTGCTGCCGGCCCCGAACAGCAGCAGGTCGCGGACCTTCTTCGACAGCCGGCGGAACGGCACCGTCAGGTCGATCGCGAACGTCCGGCTCAGCCCCGAGAGCGCCTCCCGCACCAGTTTCTTGTCCCCCTTGGCCCACGGCGCAATCGCGCCCTGCTGCAGCGACAGCGAGTCGTCCGGCACCAGCCGCGCCGGATCGAAGTCGTAGACCGCGCCGAGGCCCTGGCACTCCGGGCAGGCGCCGTGCGGCGAGTTGAACGAGAACGCGCGCGGCGTCATCTCCGGCATGCTGACGCCGCAGAACGTGCAGGCGAGGCGACGGGAGAACAGCCGGTCGCCGCCGTCGAGCGTATTGATGACGACGATGTCGTCGGCCAGGGTCAGCGCGATCTCGACCGACTCGGTCAGGCGCCGTTCGATGCCGGCCTTGAGGATCAGGCGATCGACGACGACGTCGATGGTGTGGTTCTTCCGGCGATCGAGCTTGATGTCCTCGTCGAGCGAGCGGAGCTGGCCGTCGACGCGGACCTTGGTGAAACCGCGCGTCCGCAGCCCGGCAAGCTCCTTCTTGAACTCCCCCTTGCGGCCGCGGACGATCGGCGCCAGCACGTTGATGCGCTCGTCGTTCGGCGACAGCATCACCATGTCGATGATCCGCTCGAGCGACTGCGAGGCGATCGCCCGGCCGCAGAGGTGGCAGTGCGGTGTGCCGACGTTCGCGAACAGCAGCCGCAGGTAGTCGTAGATTTCGGTGACGGTGCCGACCGTCGAGCGCGGGTTGGAGCCGGTCGTCTTCTGCTCGATCGCGATCGCCGGCGACAGGCCGTCGATGAGATCGACGTCCGGCTTCTCCATCTGCTCGAGGAACTGCCGGGCGTACGACGACAGCGACTCGACATAGCGCCGCTGTCCTTCGGCGTAGATGGTGTCGAAGGCGAGCGACGACTTGCCCGAGCCCGACAGGCCGGTGATGACCACCAGCTGATCGCGCGGCAGGTCGACGTCGATGTTCTTGAGGTTGTGGACGCGGGCGCCGCGTACCGCAATCCAGTCGTGGGCCATTGGTACTAGAGCCGTTTCTGTGACGAACCCAAACGACTATTTTACCGCAGAACCGGGGGTACCGATGGGCTGGCCGCCCGGGTCGGGGCGGTCAGGGGCGCTGCAGGCGGCTGTGGCGATAGCCATAGGCCGCGTAGAGCGCGATGCCGATGACCAGCCAGATACCGAAGCGTTCCCAGGCCTGGTGCGGTAGGCCGGTCATGATGAAGACGCAGGCGGCCATGCCGAGCAGCGCGACCGGCCAGACCAGCGGCACCCGGAAGGGCCGCGGCCGCTCGGGTTCGGTGACGCGCAGCACCAGCACGCCGGCGCAGACCAGCGCGAAGGCGAACAGCGTGCCGATGTTGGTCAGGTCGTAGGTCTCAGCGGCGTCGCCGATCAGCGAGGCGGACGCGACGACCACGCCGGTGAGCAGCGTCGTCGCATACGGGATGCGGCGCGTCGGGTGCAGCTTCGCCGCCCAGCGCGGCAGCAGCCCGTCGCGGGCCATCGCGAAGAAGATCCGCGGCTGGCCGTACTGGAAGACCAGCAGCACCGCCGACATCGACACCGCCGCGCCGAGCGCGACGATCCAGCCGACCGCGTTGAAGCCGGCCAGCTGCAGCGCGCGGGCCAGCGGATCCGCCACCGCCAGTTCGGTGTACGGCACCATGCCGGTCAGGACGAAGCCGACGATGACGTAGATCACCGTGCAGATGGCCAGCCCGCCGAGGATGCCGATCGGCAGGTTGCGGTTCGGATCGACGGTTTCCTCGGCGGCGGTCGAGATGGCGTCGAAGCCGATGTAGGCGAAGAACACGATCGCCGCGCCCTGATGGATGCCGGTGAAGCCGTTCGGCGCGAACGGGTGGAGGTTGGCGACCTTCAGGTGGGTCGCGCCGACGGCGACGAACAGGGTCAGCGCCGCCAGCTTGATCACCACCATGATGTTGTTGGCGCGGGCGCTCTCCTTCGCGCCGCGCAACAGCAGCCAGGTGATGAACATGACGATCCCGAAGGCCGGCAGGTTGACGAGCAGGGGGACTGGTCCGAGGTGCGGCGCGGTCTGGAGCAGGCCGTGGACCTCCGGGCTGGCGCTGAGCAGCGCCGTCCGGTAGCCGGTCGTCAGCCAGGCCGGCAGCTGGAGGCCGAAGCCGCGCAGCAGGGTCGTGAAATAGTCGCCCCACGAGATCGCGACCGCGACGTTGCCGACCGCGTACTCGAGGATCAGGTCCCAGCCGATGATCCACGCGACCAGCTCGCCGAGCGTCGCGTAGGTATAGGCATAGGCGCTGCCCGCCTGGGGGATCATCGCCGCGAGCTCGGCGTAGCAGAGCGCGGCCAGCGCGCAGGCGCCGCCGAGCAGGATGAACGAGAAGACCAGCGCCGGCCCCGCGCCGTAGCGGACGACCTCGCCGCTGGCGGTCACCTGTCCGGCCGCCGCCGTGCCGATCGCGCCGAAGATGCCGGCGCCAATCACCGCGCCGATCGCCAGCATGATCAGGTCGCCGGCGCCGAGCACGCGCTTCAGCGAGTGCTCCCCCTCGGGCAGCAGCTCCGAGATGGGCTTCCTGCGCAGTATCTGGATCATGAGCGGCGTGTCGCCGTCGAAAGCGTATCCGCCGGACGCGGTTGAATCAAGCGCGGACCGCGTCCCCCGGCGTCGCACCGAGCCGGTAGACGGTGTCGCTCGACGCGAGCACGACGCCGCCGTGCGGATCGAACGCCAGGCCGATCAGCCCGCCGCCGTCGGCGAGCCGCTCGGGTTTCGCCGCGCCACCCAGCGTCAGGCGGTAGACGCCGCTCGCCCCCGCCAGGGCGTCGACAACGTAGAGATCACCGCGGGCGTCGAAGGCGAGCCCCTGCGGGCGGCCGAACCCGGCGTAGAAGACCTCGACGCGGCCGTCGGGCGAGATCCGATAGAGGTTGTCGCGCGCGCCGAGCGTCGGCGCGGTGAGATAGAGCCAGCCGTCCGTGCCGAACGCCAGATGAAAGGCAGCGATGCTGGCGGGAATCGAGGCGAGGAGCTCGGCGCGGCCGTCGCGAACGCGATAGACGGATCCCGATCGATCGCCGACGTGGAGGATCCCGTCCGGAGAAAAGGCGATGCCGCAGGCGACGCCAAGATCGGTGGCGACGACGGTCGCGGCGCCGCTGGCGTCGATCCGGTGCACCGTCCCTTCGAACCGGCTCGACACGTGCAGGCGGCCGTCCGGGTCGAACGCAAGCGACGTCGGATTGGCGAGATCGGCGACGAACGGCTCGCGCGAGCCGTCCGGCCGGACGACGAAGATCGCCACCGGCCCCTGCTGGCCGCGGGAGCCGCTGAAGGTGACGTAGAGATTGCCGGCGGCGTCGAACACCGGGCTGTCGACCTGGTGCAGCCCGGTCGCGAGCGGCGCGCCAATCTCGACGAACGCCGTCTCCCCCGGCGCCTCCTCGATGCGGACCCGCGTGGTCCCGCCGTCGAGGCCTTCCGGGACGATCGCGGTGAGCTCGGACGGGGACGCGCTGGCAAGGCGAGCCTGACTGCCGCCGATCAGGACCCGCGGCAGCACCGGGTCGACGACGAAGCCGGATCCTTCAATCGTAATCCGGCCGCCTTCCACGGCCCACAACGGACGGACCGCGGCGATGCGCGACGAGCGTGAAGGTGACATGGTTCTCGGGCCGGAAGTGCGGTGAATCGGACCTGCGAGGCGAACGGCGCGCGGCCGCCCGGCGCGGGTGGCTCAGCTCTGATCGAGCTCCATGTTCCAGTAGAAGTAGTCGCGCCAGCTGTCGGGCGCCGCCTTGAGCCCGACCGTGATCCGGATCGCCGGCGCCTTGTCCGGACGCTTCGGCACGCGCCGCAGGTGCATGCCCGCTTCAGCCGGCGTCCGGCCGCCCTTGCGGCGGTTGCAGCTGATGCAGCACGTCACGATGTTCTCCCAGTCCTTGCGGCCGCCCTGCGCCACCGGCACGACATGATCGAAGGTCAGCTCCGCGGTCTGGTAGATACGGCCGCAGTACTGGCACGAATGGTCGTCGCGGGCGTAGATGTTGGCCCGGGAGAACGGCACGTAATCGACGTTGCGCTTGATCTTGATATAGCGCAGCAGCCGGATGACCGAGGGGAGCTTGAAGCTGAAGGAGACCGACCGCACCTCGCGGTCGTACACAGAAATGACTTCGACCTTCCCCTGGCACCAGAGCGTCATCGCCTTCTGCCAGTGGACGACCTTGAGCGGCTCGTAGGTAGCGTTGAGCAGGAGCGTTTGCTCCATAAACCGGAATCATTCTGACCGATGGGGTGGAACCTGTCAATACCGCCTTGGCCGTAACAGGATTGTTTGCAGCGTCTTAGGGCGAGCAGCGAACGGTCGATCGCACTCGGGGCGCCGCTCGGCCGATAATCAGGACATCGCTATGCGCCTGCACGGTGTCTCGCTGCTCGTCGTCTGCGTGCTGGCCGGCGGCGCCTGCGCGTCGAGCGGTGCCGTGCCTCGCCCCTTCCCCGGTCCGCGGTCGGCTCCGGCCCCGGCCCCGGCCGATGCCGCGGATCCCGCCGCCGCGCCCGCATCGGAAGTCAGGGCGATGACGCTGGCGCCAGGCTACGCCCTGGCCGGGACGGCGCTGCTCTATCAGGGCGTGCCGTATCGGAACGGCGGCTCCGATCCGGCGAACGGGTTCGATTGCAGCGGCCTGGTCTGGTTCGTCTATGCGCAGCACGGACGGCAGGTGCCGCGGACGGTGGCGGAGCTGTTCAGGGCCGGCGAGGCGGTCGACCCCGCCGATCTGCAGCCCGGCGACCTGGTGTTCTTCGCCACCGCGGGCCGCGGCGCGTCGCACGTCGGGATTGCGCTCGGCGGCGACCGTTTCGTCCACGCGCCGAGCTCCAGCGGCGAAGTGCGCGTCGAGAGGCTGGCCGCGGACTACTGGGCCACCCGGTTCGTCGGCATCCGGCGGATGGACTGATCGAACCCGTGAAGGATCAGGCCGCCCGGTGCTGTCCCTTGCGCGTCAGCCGCCTGGCGCTCAGCTCGGTGAACTGGCGGATGTGCAGATCGTCCTCGGTGTAGAGCGGCGGCTGGCTGTGGTCCTTGACCGGCTCGACCTTGAGCCGCGGATCCTCCGCCGGCATGTTCACGCGCTCCATGAAGCGCTGCGGAAACGACGGAAAGTTCCGGAACGTCGTGCCGACGATGCCGCCGTGGCGGGCGGTGAGCGCGCTGAAATCGTGCTGCAGAAAGTCGTAGAGCGCCGGGTCCGGAGTCGACGCCAGATAGCCCTGAACCATCGCGGCAACATCGGTGTAGAACGCCGGACCGTGCGACAGCGGAGAATCCGAGCCATCCGACCGGGAGACGCGGCGGATGCCGGCTTCGTCCGGATCGATATGGTAGAGCTCGTGGACGATGGTATCGAGTTTCGCCACCCAGGGCGGGGTGCCCGGCGGATACAGATCCATCTTGCGGACCCGGCCCGTCCCCTGATTGCAGAAGCGCGGCAGTACGAAGGAGATCAGGTATTTGATCGGCGTGCGGCCGACACGGACCTGCGGCGACTTCATCACGAACCACTCCGACCGCCGCGTCAGCTCGCCGGTCGTGCGGTCGCGCCAGAAGTAGTAGCCGGGCTCGCTCTCCGGCAGCGTCAGGCAGTGGCAGGTGGCAAACGCGCCCTCCGCGTCGCTGCGTCCGAAGCGGCCGAACACGACAACTTCCCTCAGATCGATGAACGACAGTCGCGGCGTCCGTTCGACGACATCCTGCATCAGCAGCGTGATGCGTTCGGTGTAATTCATCATGCCGACACATACCGGCAGGCACACAAGTACCCGACGGCTTCCTTGTCGCTTCAGGAGGGGAGCTGGAGCTGAAACGTGTAAGGACTATAGAGTCACATGGTGTCCGTGTCAAGGTCGACTGTAGACGACTGAATGGCAGAGCTTGAGTCCAGGCGTCACCGCTCGGGCGGCGGGTCCGGGGGGGTCCCGGGGCCCGGAACGACCTGTCCGGGGAGGGCGGGAACGGCGTTTTCCACAGGAATCATCGGCACGGACGCCGGTTCTCCGGTATCCGGCGCTGTGCGGGGGGGCGCCAGGACAACCGGGGGGGGCGTCACCGCCCCCATCCGGCGGAGGATCATCTGCTGCCGCCGGCGGAGGCGCGCGGTCGGATGCCCGGGGTCGAGCAGGCGGGGATTGATGATGGCGGCGGCCAGCAGCGCGGCCTCGGACGGCGACAGGTCGGCCGCGGGCTTGTGGAAATACGACCGCGCCGCCGCTTCGGCCCCGTAAATCCCGTCGCCCCACTCGATCACGTTCAGATACAGCTCGAGGATGCGCTGCTTGGTGAGCTCGGCCTCCAGCGCGCGCGCGATCATGAACTCCCGCAGCTTGCGGACCGGGTTCTTCGACGGCGACAGGTAGAGGTTCTTGGCGAGCTGCTGCGTGATCGTGCTGCCGCCGCGCACGAACTCCATCCGCTCGAAATTGGTCTCCATCGACTCCTTCAGCTGGTCGAAGTCGATCCCCGCGTGCGTCCAGAAGGCGCTGTCTTCCGCGACCAGCACCGCGCGGGTCAGATTCGGCGAGATCCGCGCGTAGCCGACCCAGCGCTGCAGGCGCCGCGGCTCCTCGCCGCGCGCCGTCGCCTCGCGCGCCCGAATCGCCATGAAGGCGGTCGTTTCGGGATTGCGCGTGCGCAGCTCGCGGACGTCGGGCAGCGTCAGGTAGATGAAGGCGGCCCAGCCGAAGCCGGCGGCGGCGAGCGCTGCCAGCACCCGGCCGACCCGGCCGGCCGAGCGGCGGCGTCTGGCGGTCACGCCGAGACGGCCGCCTCCGCTGCTGAGACCGCTGCGCCCACCGATGCGCCGCGGTAGCCGCCGGCGCGCAGCACGCTCTCGAGCGTCGTCAGCAGCAGCAGCACGTTCTGCAGGGTCGAGCCGGCCCCCATCAGGCCGACGCGCCAGATCTTGCCGGCCAGCGGCCCCAGGCCGGCGCCAATCTCGATCGAGAAGTCATCGAGCAGCCGCCGCCGGACCGCCGCCTCGTCGACCCCGTCGGGCACGCGGACGGCATTCAACGTCCACAGCCGCTCGTTGGCCGGCGGCAGCAGTGACAGGCCGAGCGCCTCGAGGCCGCGCGCGAACGCCAGGTGATGGCGGCGGTGGCGCTCCCACCGTGCCTCCAGGCCCTCCTCCTCGGCGACGACCAGCGCCGCGTGCAGCGCATAGATCAGCGGTGCCGACAGCGTGTGATGGTACTTGCGGCGGACCCAGTAGTCCTCGAGCAGGCCGATGTCGAGGTAGAAGCTGCGCGCCGGCACCCGGGCCTCCATCGCCTTGCGCGAGAAGGTGACCGGCGACAGCCCGGACGGCGCGCCGAGCCCCTTCTGGGTGCAGCTGTAGCAGACGTCCGCCCCCCACGCCGCCGCCGCCACCGGCACGGCGCCAAGGGTCGTTACGGTGTCGACAATCGTGGTCGCGCCATGGTCGCGCGCGAGCGCGACGATATCGCCGACCGGATTGACGACCCCGGTCGAGGTCTCGCCGTGGACGACGGCGACGATGTCGGCGGGCTGCGCCGCCAGGGCGCGCCGGACCTGGTCGGGATCGCAGGCCCGGCCCCACTCCGACTCGACGCGGGTCACGACCGCGCCGTAGCGCTCCAGAATCTGCGCCAGCCGATCGCCGAAATATCCGGTGACGGAGACGAGGGCGCGGGCGCCTGGACGGGTGACGTTGGCGATGGCGGTCTCCATCCCGGCGGTGCCGGTGCCGGACACCGCCAGGCTGAAGTCACCGTCGCCGGCGGCGAAGACCCGGCGGAGCCGCTGCCGGAGGTCGTCGAGCAGCGTCATCATCGCCGGATCGAGATGGCTGGCAACGGGCGATCCCAGCGCCTGCATGACGCGCGGGGACACGGGGCTCGGACCGGGTCCGAGGAGCAGGCGTTCGGGAACCTTCATACAGCCTCCATCACACGGGCGATCTCCGCCCGGATTTCATCGATTGCTTTCGGCGCGGCGGGCTGCAGCGGCGGCCGCGGCTCTCCGCCGCGGTAGCCGGCGACGTCGAGCGCCGCCTTCAGGCCCGGCACGCCGTAGGTGGTCGTCACCATGCGGCCGAGCGGCGTCAGGAGGCGCTGCAGCGCCCGTGCCTCGTCGTGGCGCCCCTCTCTTGCGTGCGCGTAGAGCTGGACGCACAATTCCGGGAGCACGCCGGCGACGGCGACGATCGCGCCGGCGGCGCCGACGCAAAGCGCGGGGTACATGCCGGGGGCCGCCCCGACCAGCACGGAGAAGGTCGTCCGCGATCCGGCCTCGACGAAGGCGGCCAGCTGGGCGGCGTCGGTGCCGGTCTCCTTCATGCCCGCGATGTTCGGATGCGCGGCCAGCGCCGCCACCGTCTCGGGCAGGAAGTTGACGCCGGTCTGGCCGGGAAAGTTATAAAGCAGGATCGGAATCGGCGCCGCGTCGGCGACCGCCCGGAAGTGCGCCTCGAGCGCCGAAGGCGTCATCTGGCTGCGGAAGAACGACGGCGTCCGCACCAGCGCGAAGTCCGCGCCGAGCGCCGCCGCCCGTCCGGTCGCGGCAATCGTCGCGCGGGTGGACTCCCGGCCGGTGCCGGCAATCAGCAGCCGATCCGCCGGCAGGTCGCCGCGAACGGCGTCGAGCACGCGGTCCGCCTCCGCCTGGTCGAGCAGTGCCGCTTCGCCGTTGGTGCCGAGGGCGACCACACCGCCTAGGCCGGCCGCCATCCAGCGCCGGACGTTCCAGCTGATCGCCGCCGTGTCGACGACGCCGGCCGTGAACGGCGTGACCATGGGAGGGAAAACCGCGGCAAGCGTCATCGTCCCCGAGCGTACCACGCCGGCGCGGGATCCGGATTCTCCCGGAAACGAAAAAAGCCGGAAGCGGAGTGACCCGCTTCCGGCTGACGTGCCCGCCGACACCGCGTCTAGTGGACGCGCGTGCCCCACACCGACTTCGACGAACGGCGCCAGTCCTCATCCAGAATCGTCCAGAGGGTCTGGTCAAGATATTCGCCGTTGCGCAGGAACGACTTGCGCAGGATCCCTTCCTGCTGCGCCCCGACCTTGCGGAGCGCGCCGTTGCCGCGGCCGTTCGCGACCGCCGCCCGCGCCTCGAGGCGGTGCGTGCCGATCACGTTGAACGTGAAGTCGACGACCATCTTCGCGCCGTCCATGAACCCGCCCGTGCCCCAGAACTCGGAGCCGATGGCGAATCCCCACTCGGCGGTTCCAAACCCCGGCTCGAGCTGCCGGACCTGGAAGATGCCGATGGCGGTGTCCATGCCGTGGGGCACTACGCCGAAGCAGACGTAATTGCCTGCCGCGCGTTCGCGGTGCGTCCACGCAATGAACCGCTCGAAGCCGTCGACAGTGGTCGGGGGCGGCGAGATGAACCGCGCCACTTCCTCCGTCGAAAGCATCGCCAGCAGCGACGGCGCGTCCGAGAGCCGCAGCTCACGGAGCGTCACCATGCTGCCGGTCAGGACCGGCAGCGCCTGCCGCCAGTTGGTCTCGACCGTGGTCGAGCCGGTCGCCGGAGTCGTATTCGCCGCCGCGTTGATCACCGCATTGACGTCCATCACTTCCTGGGCGTCGCGGAAAGGCATTTTTTCCATTAGAGCAGCCCTCCAATCGGCGCTGGAGAAACGGGAGTGACGGCCGCCGGAGCCACCACCGGGGTTGGGTCCGCAAACAAGGCGTCAAACGGAACGGCCACATCGAGGAGCGGGTCGGCGGCGGCTGGAACGAAGAGCGTCGCGTCTGTCCCCGACGTTGCCCACATCGTGGTGTCGACCGCGCCGCTCGTCCCCCAGACGATGTTGAGAGGCGGCTCCAGGGCAGTGCCCCAGACGATGTTGATGACGGGATCAAGGGCGGTGCCCCAGACGATGTTCATCGCTGAGACCGTGCCCCAGATGACTCCCGGGCAATCAGCACCGCCACAGGCCGTGCCCCAGACGATGTTGAGGGCCGGATCCAGGGCCGTGCCCCACACGATGTTGAGGGCCGGATCCAGGGCCGTGCCCCACACGATGTTGTAGTCGGCGACTGGGGCCAGCGTGCCCCAGACGATGTTGTTGCCGACGGGGTCTTTGGGAGCGCCCCAGACGGTCCCGAGCTTCCACGCGTTCGCGTCAGGCCGGAGGACGCCGCCGCGAAGACGGTGCGTTCCCCAGATGACGCTGCGGCTCCAGTGCTTGTCGATGCGATACGGCTGTCCGGGCTGGGCGGTGCCGAAGTAGCGCGCCAGCTCGACGGCTCCCTGGGTGTTCAGGAAGCCGGCCCCCTGCGTGAGGGCGTCGTACCCCGGATACGCCTGTGCGGTGTATTGCAGCAACGCCTTCACAAGGTTGGGAGTCAGCGAAGGATTCGCTTGCAGCATCAACGCGACCGTTCCGGAAATGACCGGCGCGGCCATGCTGGTGCCCGAGAGGGCCAGATACGGCTTCGACCCCAGCGGCCTCGTGCCATCCACCAGGAATGCTGCCCGGGTGAGATACATCTGGCTGGCCGGATCGCTCAGCGAGACTACCCCGGTGCCCGGGGCCAGCAGATCCGGCTTGGCCGCGAAATCGATGGGTGAGGGTCCGCGCGAACTGTACGGCGCATAGACATCGTCTTTTCGCGTGACCGTACCCTCGGTGCTCGATGCGCCGACGGTCAGCACCCACGGCGCGTTGCCGGGGGCGGTAATTCCGCCGTACTGGGGCTGCCCGAGCTTGTTGCGCCCGAGGTTCCCCGCCGCCGCCACCACGACGATCCCGGCATCGACGGCGCGCTTCGCCGCGAGCGTCAGTGGGTCGGTGTTGTAGGACTCGGCTACGCCCGCGCCGACCGACAGATTGATGACGCGGATGTTGTACGCCGCCCGGTTCGTGACCGCCCACTCGAGCGCGGCGATCACATTGCTGATGACCCCCCGGCCATTGGCGTCGAGCACTTTCAGCCCCACCAGGTGTGCATCCGGGGCAATCCCGGCGCGCAGCCCGGCGGAGTCGTAGCCGTTGCCGGCGATAATCCCGGCCACGTGCGTTCCATGACCATAATCATCGTAGGGCGTCGCGATGCCGCCGACGAAGTCGACGAATGCCGCGACACGCTGTCCGCCGCTCGTCCGGACCGCGCTTGAGGCCCCTCCATAGGTCAAGTCGTCGTGCCACGAAGAGATGCCGGAATCAATGACCGCGACGCCGACACCGGCCCCGCTGACGCCAAGCTGGCGCTGGACCGCTCGGGCGCCCACCGCGACGGATACGAGGTTCATCTTGGGGTCGAGCGGTCGATCCCAGATGACCCGGGCCACACCCGGGTGATTGGCCAGGTTGCGGAGGACCTTGTTGGGCAGCTCCACCGCCAGACCGTTCATCAGGCCGAGGCGCTTGCCCAGCTTGCCGCCCAACTTGCCGACTTCCCCAGAGACGTCCCAGCCCGGCTTGAGCTGAATGATCGCCCGGGACGTGCCTCCCTTGACTTCCCGGTCACGCCGGTTCAGTTCCTGGTCCAACTTGGGGTGATCGCCTGGATCTCGGCCCGGCGCCGCCATCACTGGCGGGGAGCCTCCCAGGACGGAGACCAGCGCCAGCGCCAGCCCCACCCTCAACATGATTTTCCATCGCACCACGGCTTGTAGCCTTTCGAAAAAGGACCTGTTACACACTTGCAAACGCCTATGGCAGAGCAAGCGTAAGGCCAGCCGTATCCAGTCATTCGTCTTGCGCATTAAACGCAATAGAATCAATTACTTAACGGTTTCGTTGGCGGGTCTGACAGAAGTGTTTTTCGAGCGCGGATGCTCCGTTTCGGGACAGCTCGGAACGCGTTTCGGGGCCGTCGCGAGATAGCCCTGTAAAAGACTGCAGCAGCCGTGTCTCAGAAAGACACACCGCTCTGCAGCAATGTAACTTACTTAACTAGCTGATTTGATTGACTTTGCTGTCCAGGACCGTAGAAGGTCCTGCGGCGGGAGAGTTCTGAACGAGGAGGTGAAGGGCGAGCACGGACAGCGCAATCGCGGCGGCGGGCGCCGCGAGCCAGGGAGTTTCGGCCAGCACGCCGGCCTGCGCCGCATCCTGCAGCATAACCCCCCAGCTTGGCGTCGGTTCCGCGAATCCGAACCCCACGAACGACAGCGTTGCCTCCGCGAGGATGAAGGCCGGCAGCAGCAGCGTCAACTGGACGGCCAGGAACCCGCGGGTCGCCGGCAGCAGGTGCCGCAGCAGAATCCGCGCGGGTCCCGCCCCGAGTGCCAGTGCCGCTTCTGCGTACTCCCGGCGGCGCTCCAACCGCACGATAGCCCGGACGCCGCGTGCCGGCTGGGGCCATCCCGCGAGCGCGAGCACGCCCGCCAGCGTCCAGAACACCTGCGTCGTTGACAGCACCAGCGGCATCGCCGCCCGAAGGACGATCACGACGTAGATCGCCGGCAGGACCAGCACGAAGTCCGCGGTGCGCATGATCAGGCCGTCGAGCCGCCCGGCGGTGAAGCCGGCGACCGCGCCGAGGACCGCGCCGAACAGCAGCGCCCCCGCGGCGGCGACCAGCGACACCGCGAGCGACAGCCGGGCGCCGGCGAGCAGCCGGGCAAGGATGTCGCGTCCGAGCGCGTCGCCGCCAAGCGCCAGCCAGGGACCGCCGGGTCCGTCGCCTGAGAGCAGCGCCCCGTCCGACATCCAGCGGAGCGTCACCGGGTGGGCGCGATCCTCCTGAAACGTCCGCTCGAGCCGGTTCACCAGCCGCAGCGGATAGACGAACGGGCGCCGCCAATGTCCCGCCGCGTCGCGGACGTGCGGCCACATCGGCGGCGCATAGCTGAAATCGGCGAACTGCCGGCCGGGAGCGTGGGGCGGGACCGCACCGCCGACGACCGCGGCCAGCAGCAGGCCGGCCGCCGCGATCGCTCCGAGCAGCCGGCCACTCGTCATGACGCCCCCGCGATCCGCGGGTCGACGAGCACGGCGGCGACGTCGGTGATGAAGATGCCGAGCGCGAGACAGACCGCCCCGGCCGCGGCGCAGCCGGCCGCGAGGTAAAGGTCGCGGGCCTGCAGCGCCTGGTACATCAGCTGCCCGAGCCCGCTCCACGAGAGGACCACTTCCACCGCAAACGATCCGCTGAGGACGCTGCCGATGATGATCCCGTAGACGGCCAGGACCGGCCCGAGCGACAGCCGCAGGGCATGCCGCCAGACGATCCGCTGCAGCGGGACGCCGCGCGCCCGGGCGGCCGCCATGCAGGGCTCATCGAGGGCGGCGCGGATCGACGCCGACTGCAGCCGCTCGATCGTCGCCGCCACCGGCAGGCCGAGCGCGAGGGTGGGCAGGATCAGATAGCGGGCGGTGGCCGCCAGCGCCGCTCCCCACCCGGCCCCGGCCGCCGTGTCCGGCACGCCGCCGGCGGGAAGCCATCCGGTGCGGGCCGCGATCAATAGAACGACGAGCGACATGATCAGGGGCGGTGCCGACAGCAGGACGACCGACGTGCCTCTGGTCGCGCCGGCCAGCGCGCCGCCGCGCCGGCTGCCGGTCAGGATCCCGGCGGGGACGCCGAGCGCTGTCGCCAGCGCCAGCGCCGAAAGGCCGAGCAGCAGGGTCCGGCCGGCCCGCTCGCGGATGAGACCCGACACCGGACGATGGAAATGCAGCGATTCACCAAGATCGAGGCGGACGGCGCGCGCCAGCCAGGCCGCGTACTGCTGCGGCAGCGGCCGATCGAGCCCGAGGCGATGACGCTCGGCCGCGAGGACGCGCGGATCGGTGCCGAAGGCGTCGGCGGGCGGGGCGACATGGGCAAGCACGAGGACCGACGACGACACCACCAGGACGAGCATGAGGGCGGCGCCGGCGCGACGCAGCACGAAGGGGAACAAGCCGGGATGCACGTGTCTCTTTTCGGCTGGAAGCGGCCGGCGGGTCAGGCCTCAGCGGGCTGAGGCGTCAGCCAGCGTGTCGGCGCTCCACAGCAGCTGCGGAATCTGGGGCGCCGGGCGGGCGTTCGCGACGCGCGTGCTGGTGACCAGCGTCACTTGCGGGGCGACGAAATAGATCGCGGGTAATTCAGTGACCAGGACGGTCTGCGCCTCAGTGACGAGCTGCTGGCGCTCGGCAAGGTCGAGCGACCGCGCCTGGCGCGTGAACAGGTCGTCGATCTGCTTCTCCCACTCGGTGGACGGCGACGGCTGGCGCGGATTCCAGAAGTGAAAATTGCCGGAGCTCAGCCAGAACTGCGGGTTGAGCGCCGGGTCCGTCGCGCTCGACTGCACGCCGAAGTAGATCGCGTCGTAGTCGCCGCGCGACCAGCGGTCGAAGAGCGCGCCGGGATCGAGTCCGGCGATGTCGACCGTAATGCCGATCTGCCGCAGTTGCTCCTGCAGCACCGACGCGGTCCGCTGGCGGATCGTATGCCCCTGCTGCGTGACGATCGAGAACCGGGCCGGCACGCCGGCCGCGTCCTCGAGCTGGCCGTCGCCGTTACGGTCCGAGAGGCCCGCGGCCGACAACAGATCCCGGGCTTTCAGCAGATCGTGGTCGCAGGCGGGCCGCACGGGGGCGTACCACTTGGTGTTGCCGGGCGTGATCGGGCTGTAGATCGGCACCGCGGCGCCGAGATAGACGGCGTTGGCCAGGGCGTCGCGATCGATCGCGCACGACAGGCCCTGGCGGAAGGAGCGGCTGCGCAGCCACGGGTTGCGCGGATCGGCGCTGCCGGCCGGCGACAGGTTGAACCATAACAGGTTGGGATCCAGCCCCACCCCGGCGTCGATCAGCCGCAGCGCACCCTGCGCGGCGAGCCGGCGGAAGGCGACGAAGTCCTCGGGGCGGATCTCGCCGTTGGCCATCAGGTCGATCTGCCCCTGCTGCATCCGCAGCGCCTCGGTGTTCTGATCGCTGACGACCTCCACGGTCAGCCGGTCGAGATAGGGCAGCGCGGTGCCGGCCGCGTCATGGCGCCAATAGTGAGGATTGCGGCTGAAGACCAGGCGCTGGCCGGGGAGGTGTTCGGTCAACACGAACGGCCCGAGCCCGGCGATGTCCTGCAGCGGCGTCGCCGCCGACCATGCCGCCCGGAACTTCCCCTGGGCGAGCGCTTTCTCCAGCCGGTGTTTCGGCAGCATCGGCACCCCGTCGATGAGGCGCAGGCCGGCAGCCGCCGGCGCGGCCAGGTGCAGGACGACCGTGGCGGGATCCGGCGCCTCGACGGTCAGGGGGCGGCCGCCGGCGTAGGTGTCGGGCGCGAGGACCGCGTTGACGCGCGGATCGTAGAGGGCGGCAAACGAGAACAGCACGTCGGCCGACGAGAACGGGCTGCCGTCCGAGAAGGTCACGCCGTGACGCAGGTGCATCGTATAGGTGAGGCCATCGTCTGACCGGGTCCAGCTCTCCGCCAGCCACGGCTCGAGGTGATCGGTCGTCGGATCGACGCGGACCAGCGGGGCCTGGGTGAGGAGCGACAGCAGCTCCGCGGCGGCGGACTGTTCGACGTAGCGGTTGTAGGTGCCCGGTTCAGAGCGGAGTGAGGCGGTCAGAGCACCGCCGCGCGCAGGTCTGACGGAGACGCCGACCGCGACCGGGCGCTGGCGGCCGGGAGACCTGAGCGCGACGAACAGCAGGCCGGCGATCGCGGCGACAGCGACGAGTCCAATGAGTATTCGCGTGGTCCTGGCCAAGGATGACCCTCACCGGCCAATCCGTTGGCCGCAGGTGGAAGACGAAAAAGCCCGTCTTTTTGACGGGTCCGGCCTACCCGCGCGATTCTGCCGGCGGCGCCGGGTCAACCGGTTGGCTGATGAGTCGCCCGGTGCTGGCTTGTCGGAATGCCGCGGAATGCGCACGAAACCGTGCTCGGCCCACAAAATGCGCGTTTATGCCTGCTCGTGTCGTTCGAGTATGCGGGATTTCTCCTGCGAAACCCAAATGGCTGAGTGTGGCACTGACTGTGCGTTAGGTACTCTCGTCACCCAACCCGTTCCCAGGCAGGGCGTAACCCATGACCCAATGTCCATTGGTCTTGTTGTCGGTCCGACGCGGTGTGCTGTGCAGCCTGGCGGCGGCGCTGCTGATTGGGACGAGCGCGGCGGCGCAGGCCGGGCCGCATCGAGCGCGGCTGTCGCGCGATCTGGCCGAGCAGATCGCCGCCGGCGGCGCCGAGGCGTCGAGCGTCATTGTCTCGGGCACGCCGGACGCGCTGCAGCAGCTGGCGGCCCGCTACGGCGCCCGAATCAAGACGGCGCTTCGGGACGGCGCGGTCCTCGAAGTGCCTGGCGACCAGCTGGCGTCGTTCAGCGGCGATCCCGCCCTCGACCATGCGTCGGGGGACGTCGTGGTGCGGCGCGCGATGGCGGTCACGACCGAAGCGACCGGGGCGAGCCAGGTCTGGGACGGGGCGTTCCGCGGCGTCACCGGGCGCGGCATTGGCGTCGCGGTGATCGACTCCGGCGTCGCGTCGCACAAGGACCTGCGGTCGCGGATCGTCGCGAGCGTCGACTTCACCGGCGGGCGTCCCGGCACGCGTGACGGCTTCGGGCACGGCACGCACATCGCCGGGATCATCGCCGCCAGCGGCGACGGCGGCTACGGCGGCATCGCGCCGGGCGCGCACCTGATCAGCCTGCGCGTGCTCGGCGACGACGGCGCCGGGCGGACGAGCGACGTGATCAACGCGATCGACTGGGCGGTCGATCACCGGGCGCAGTATGCGATTCGCGTCATCAACCTGTCGCTCGGCCATCCGGTGTACGAGTCCTACCGAGACGACCCGCTGTGCGCCGCGGTGCAGCGGGCGGTCGACGCCGGGATTGTGGTGGTGGCGGCGGCCGGCAACCTCGGCAAGACGGCGGACGGGACGCCGGTGGTCGGCGGCATCATCTCGCCCGGCAATGCCCCGGCGGCGTTGACGGTCGGGGCGTTGAACACCTTCGGCACGCCGCTGCGCTCGGACGACCGGATGGCGACCTACAGCTCGCGCGGGCCGACCGCCATCGACGGCGTGCTCAAGCCGGAGCTGGCGGCGCCGGGCAACAAGATTGTGGCGACCGGCGCGGCGGGCTCCTATCTGGCGGCGACCTATCCCGAGCGGGTGGTGGCGGGCCAGGGGGCGCGCATCTACATGCAGCTGAGTGGCACCAGCATGGCGTCGGCGGTGGTCGCCGGGGCGGTCGCGCTGCTGCTCGAGGCGAACCCGCGGCTGACGCCGGCCGATGCGAAGCTGGTGCTACAGCTGACCAGCTCCCGGGTCGCCGGCGCCGGCCTGATCGAAGCGGGCGCGGGGAGCCTGAACATCGTCAGCGCCGTGAAACTGAGCCGCGGCAACGATGCGGCGCCGACCTGGATTGCCGGAGAACTGCAGCAGAACGCCGGCGTCGGCTTTGCCGATGTCGATCAAAATGGATTCACCGCTCAACGCATTACGCCTCTTACAATCCTCTCCCCGCATCAATTCACCGGCAATGGGGATCCACGCTTCGCAGACGCCGTTTCTAAAGTAATGAGCCGCACAATCGTTTGGGGCTCGACCATAGTGTGGGCTGACACGATCGTTTGGAGCGACACTATCGTCTGGAGCGATACCATCGTTTGGGGCGACATGATCGTCTGGAGCGATACCATCGTTTGGGGCGAGACACTGGTGTGGGCCGACACCATCGTATGGAGCGACAACGGATAGCTTAAGCGCTGCGTCACGCCACACGGAACGCACTCACCGTCAAGGAGGATATAATGGCGCGCCTGATTATCTGGGGAGACTAGCAAGCTTCGGCGTTCACACCGATGAAATCAGCCGCTAAGTTGAGTACGGGCACCCAGGCGTACGTTGGCTCGGTGATCGCGATGGGTTTGCTCGCCGTCACCGCGTCCCTGTACACCTTACTGCGGGAGCCTGTCAGCTATCATTGGTCCTTACTAGCTGGACTCACTCTGCTTAGCGGATCTTTTACCGTTCGCATCCCGAAAATCCCCGCCCGCCTTTCCGTATCCGACACATTTGTTTTCGCCGCGGTCTTGTTATTCGGCCCCGCCGCCGCTACGATGATCGTCGTTCTTGACAGTCTGGTTATATCTCTGTGGCTCGGTTCCAAGTCCCAGAATCTCTCACGCGTACTCTTCAACATGGCGGCGCCATCGGTGGCGATCTGGCTAGCGTCGAACTTGTTTTATCTGACTGCGGATATACAACCCCTATCCCATTCGACGCGACCCATTCTCCCCTTGATAGGTCCGCTTGCACTTCTGGCGCTGACCTACTTTCTGCTAAATAGCGTTTTGGTTGCGGTAGCCGTCGCCGCCGAAAAGAACGTATCCACGTATCAGTTATGGAGAACCAATTTCTTATGGTTATCTCTAAATTATTTTAGTGGTGCCTCAGTCGCCGCACTGCTCCTGCCTTATCTTCAACCCGAGCAACCTGAGTTCGCGCGCGTAGTCGGAATCTTGCTTCCCCTTTTGTTGATTTCTTATCTGACATTTAAGACCGCGATGGGAAGGGTGGACGACGCGCATCGTCACTTAGTCGAGCTGAACCGGTTGTATCTGTCCACGATCGAGACTCTGGCGATGGCTATAGATGCTAAGGACCAGATTACTCATGGCCATATTCGCCGAGTGCAGATACAAACCGTCAAGCTAGCCAAATCGATGGGCGTGAAAGACGAAAACCAAATCAAAGCCATCGAGGCGGCGGCGCTCCTGCACGATATGGGCAAGCTAGCAGTCCCTGAATATATTCTGAATAAGCCCGGCCCCCTGACACCGGCCGAGTTCGACAAAATAAAACTGCACGCTAGCGTTGGCGCCGACATCCTATCCGCAATCGACTTTCCTTACCCTGTAGTTCCAATAGTTCGCCATCACCACGAGAATTGGGACGGCTCCGGTTACCCCGATCGCATCGCCGGCGCCGCAATACCCATAGGGGCAAGAATTCTGTCCGTCGTAGATTGTTTTGATGCATTGACATCCGACCGGCCTTATCGCCCGAAGTTGCCTGACGCGGACGCTATCCGGATCGTGCTCGAGCGTCGAGGGCTAATGTATGATCCGCTAGTCGTCGACACCTTCATAAAGGAACATGCAAAAGATAGCCTAGACGTCGATTCTATTGATACAAACACCGCTCCAGCGGCGGAGGCGCCGCCAACGAGAAGGTCCGCAAGAGTCACCAACCACAGTCTCGAAGAAATTACCTTTAGCGGCGAGGAGATGCTTGCGCTTTTTGATCTTGCCCAGGGATTGATGGGGCAAGGATCCGTTGCTGTCGTAGCCGATACAACCCTAAAGCACCTTAGGAGAGTTGTACCCGCGTCATTGAGCGCTTTCTATCTCAACGATATCGGCTCAGGAGAACTGGTCTGCGCTCTGGCATTGGGTGAGCATTCGGAACTTTTGACAGGATTGCGAATCCCGCTTGGCCAGCGACTCAGCGGCTGGGTCGCCGCACATCGTCAAACGATCAGGAACTCGGATCCACTTCTGGATCTTGGGGAATCCGGCCGGTCAATAACTCCCAGACTAAGGAGTTGCCTGAGCACGCCTGCGATATCTGGCGATGAGGTCATCGGCGTGCTGTCGACCTATTCGATAGCGGTCGACGGTTTTTCGGAACAGCATCAGCGCATCATCGAGGGAGTCGGCAGACAGATTGCCGCCGCAGCTAAACAAGCGCGGTCTACGTCTGTCACCGGTCCCGCGATTCAAGGCGTAACAGACCTCCGGCATTCCGCTAACCCGGTTACCTCTTCGGAGACTTTGCCTGTAGTTCTCATTCTTGTTCGCCTGCCATTGTCTGGTGACATCTCTCGGAGTCATCAACAGGATGCTCCTGAAGCGCTGTTTGCGGAAACCGCGTCGACAATTCGCTCGCTCGCCCGCGCCGCGGACTTGTTCCTTCCTCTTCAGAAAGAGGAATTTGCAGTTATACAATTCGAGTCTACGTTGCAGATGGCGTCGTCGATCGCTGATGCCATTCGTCGACATGTCGAGTCGGCGTCAGCCACGGTCCCGGATATTCCATTGGAGGTCCGGACTGCAATCGCTTCAATGCCTACGGACGCAGCTGACATTGAGGGCTTGATCGCTGTGGCGAGGGCCCGCGTAGGCAGTTTGGGCAATCGAAAGCAGAAGCCTGGCGCGGTGCACTGATGCCTTCGAGCCTTCCGTGGGCGCGCGTAGAAGATCCGATGTCCGAGGGGCGCTTTCGCGATGCCCTTAGTGCGTTAGTGTCTGACTCCGCACCGCTAAGACGGCTCGACTTGGCTCGGCACAATTGGCTTGAGGCTGAGCTCTTATACCAGTGCGGTGACTCACGTCGAGCGATGAAGGCTGCCACGTCTGCCCTGCGAGTTCATACCGGCAATCTAGATTGCCTAGCGAGGCTGACATATGTGCTAGCCATGATCGCCTTTGAAGCGGGAGATTTAATCGTTAGCTCCCGTGAAATCCATCGGAGTCAGACGTTCGCCGAAGCTGCAGGGAATAAGTATCTGCTCAGCCGCGCGCAGTTGGGCGTTCTTCGCATTTACTCTCAATCACGCCCTGGCTGGCTGCCGGTGCTGTCAGCGGTTCGGCGTGCGGTTGCAAGTAGCGGAGAAATACATCAGCTTGTAGAACTCCGACTCCAGCTCGCTCAGGCGAGCGCGTCTGGTCAGAGCCTCAATGAAGCGCGCGGTCATTTGCTCGCGGCCAACAACTTGCTAAAAGGGTCGCCAAATGTCTGGCTGCAGGGACGGATTCACCTCGGCCTATCCGTGGCTGATAACCTCGCCGGAGACGCTCGGTCGGCGGCTGAACAAAGCAATCTTGCGATAGCGAGCGGCGAGGAATCTGGCCATCGAAGGACCCTGCTCGGCGGACGCATCAACTTGGCGCACGCTCTTCTGCTGCTTTCGCGGTTCGATGAAGCTCGAAGTGAAGCTTCTTCTGTGTTCAGCTCTGACTCAGTAGACGTCGATATCAGCCTTGCCGCCATCGACTGCCTAGCCAATGTCCTCATCGCGGCAGGCCAGCTTTCTGAAGCAGAGGAGATTCTTAATCAGACAGCAATAGTTAGGGAAGGGTTCCCTTCAAATTATGAGTCGCGTTGGGCCGATCTCACGATTCGTCACACAAAGATTCGGTTGTTGCAGTCGCTTGGTCGTTGGGGAGCGGCGGACGTCGAATTGGATTGCGCTTTAGAGCTTTCACACGTCTATAAGGATGACTTTTGGAGTTCTAGACTCAAGTTGCTACGTGCACGGGGATACGTTGCAATGGAGCGTCGGCGGGAAGCTGGAGACCTTCTGAGCACCCTAGAGATCACGCATGAAACCCTCAACGACTTGGGCCAGCGTATAGCGCTCGTCGCCGCAGCAGACCTTGGCACC
>JANMWI010000050.1:0-40554 GCA_031393955.1 Acidobacteriota bacterium | reverse complement strand
CGACGCCGCCGCCCCCCCCGCCGCCGCCGCCCGCGCCGCCCGCACCGCAGCCGGCGCCGCCGACCGAGGAGGAGCTGTTCCGCAGCAAGACGCTCGATCAGTTGAACGCCGAAAAGCCGCTGACCGATGCCTACTTCGCCCTCGACGCGACCGACCTGAACGAGGCGGCGCGCACCGCGCTCCAGAAGAATGTCGAGTGGATGAAGCGCTGGACCACCACCAAGGTGATGGTCGAGGGGCACGCCGACTCGCGCGGCACCAACGAGTACAACCTGGCACTCGGCGAGCGTCGCGCCGACGCGGTCCGCGATTATCTCGTCAGCCTCGGTCTGGCGACCGACCGCGTGACGATCGTCAGCAAGGGCGAGGAGCAGCCGTTCTGCTCGGACGAGAACGAGGCCTGCTGGCAGCAGAACCGCCGCGGCCACTTCATCATCACCGCGAAGTAGCGCGCTGACGCGCGGGCATCACGAGGGGGAGGCCGGCCGCCGGCCTCTTCCCCCGTTCCTGTCAGCGCGCCTGGTCGGCCGACCGCCGCATGTCCTCGACGACCCGTTCGGCGGCCTGCCGGGGCTGGTCGGCGGCGATGATCGGCCGTCCCACCACGAGGTAGCTCGCTCCCGCGGCGAGCGCTTCCCCGGGCGTCATCGTCCGCTCCTGGTCGTCCGTCGCGGTGGCTTTCGCCGCCCCTCCCCGAATCCCCGGCGTCACGATCGCAAACTCCGTCCCGAATCGCTGCCGGATGGCGATGGTCTCCTGCGGCGACGCGACCACGCCGTCGAGCCCGGCCTGCTGCGCCAGCTCCGCCAGCCGCAGGACCTGATCGAGGACCGCGCCGGCGACGCCCGATTCGGCGAGCGCCGCCGCGGTCATGCTCGTCAGGACCGTGACGGCAATGACGAGCGGCGCCGGGCGGCCGGTCCGCGCCGCGGTCTCGCGCCCCGCGTCGGCGGCCGCCTGCATCATGCGGGCGCCGCCGACGGCGTGGACGTTCACCATCCAGACGCCCAGCGCGGCCGCGGCGGCAACCGCGGTGGCGACCGTGTTCGGAATGTCGTGGAACTTCAGATCGAGGAAGACCCGCTCGCCGTCGTCGACGAACCGGCGGACGAGATCCGGACCTTCGGACGTGAACAGGCGGCTGCCGATCTTGAACCCGCCGGCGACGCCGCGGAGCTCGCCGGCCAGGCTCCGGGCGCGCGCCGCGCTCTCGACGTCGAGCGCGATCAGGAGCTGATCCACGCGGTCTCCTTCCGGGTCGCATCGAGGCTGCCGGTCAGATCGGCGAGCCGGCCAATCGCGTGCCGCGCCATGTAGTCGCGCAGCCCCTGCAGCACGCGGGTCCAGAGGAACGGCTCGACGAAGTTGGCCGTGCCGATCTGCACGGCGGTCGCCCCGGCGATCATGAACTCCAGCACGTCCTCGGCGGTCGCGATTCCCCCGATGCCGATGATCGGCAGCTTCACCGCCTGCCGGCACTCGTAGACCATCCGCACCGCGATCGGCCGGATTGCCGGGCCGCTCAGGCCGCCGACGATGTTGGTCAGTTTCGGCCGGCGGGTCTCGACGTCAATCGCCATCGCCAGGAAGGTGTTGACGAGCGACACCGCATCGGCGCCGGCCTCCTCGGCGGCGCGCGCGAACGAGGCGACATCGGTGACGTTCGGCGTCAGCTTCGGGATCACCGGCAGCGCGGTGACCTTGCGCACGGCGCTGACGACGTTGTGCGTGCCGGTGAGGCTGCAGCCGAAGGTGATGCCGCCCGCCTTGATGTTCGGGCAGGAGATGTTCAGCTCGATCGCGGCGACCCCCTCGTGGTCGGACAGGATCCGGGCGATCTCGCAATACTCATCGACCGTCGTCCCGCAGATGTTGACGAAGACGATCGCGCCACGGTCGCGCAGCTCGGGCAGCTTCTCCCGGACGAAGCGATGGACGCCGATCCCCTGGAGGCCGATCGCGTTGAGCATGCCGGCGGGGGTCTCGACGATCCGCGGCGGCTGATGGCCTTCGCGTTCGGCGAGGAACAGCCCTTTGACGGCGACGCCGCCGAGCGCCGACAGGTCGACGACGTCGCGATACTCGACGCCGTACCCGAAACAGCCGCTCGCGGCAATCAGCGGGTTCGGCAGCGTCAGCGCGCCGATCGAGACGGACAGATCCATGTCAGTGGGCGAGGCCGTCCCAGACGATGCGGGCGGCGTCGAAGACCGGGCCGTCGAGACAGGAGCGGACGAGATGCGGTGCCCCGCCGGCGTCGCGCGCCGGGACGACGCAGCTGTAGCAGCCGCCGAGGCCGCAGCCCATCACCTGCTCGAGCGAGACGTCGCAGCGGACGCCGTGGGCGTCGGCAAGGGCGGCGACGGCGCGCATCATCGGGGTCGGACCGCAGACGTAGAGGCGGATGTCGCGGCCGGCGGCGGTGCGCAGCGCGGCGTCGAGCGGGCCGGTGACGAAGCCGCGCTGGCCGCGCGTGCCATCCTCGGTGGCGAGCGTGACGGCGACGCCGAGGCGCTCGAAGAGCTCGACGTAATAGAGGTCGGCGGCGCTGCGCGCGCCGTAGAACAGCCGGCGGGTGCCGCCGCCGGCGCGAAGCGCCTCGGCGAGCGTCACGAATGGGGCGAGGCCGACGCCGCCCGCGACCATCCACGCTTCGGCCGGCGGTGCGGCCGGCTCGAACGGCCGGCCGAGCGGGCCGAGGCACGCCAGCCGCGCGCCCGCCGCGGCGTCGTAGAGGCGGCCGGTGCCGACGCCGATGCGCTTGTTGAGCAGCGTCAGGCCGATCGGCCGCTGGTCGGCGTCGCGGAGGATCTCGAAAATCGAGAACGGCCGGCGCAGCAGCGGATCGGCGCCGCGCGACGTCTTCACCATCACGAACTGACCGGGTTGCGCCAGCGCCGCGACCTCGGGGGCGGCCAGTGCGATGACGCTGTAATCGTCCGACAGGCGCGTGTTGGAGATCACCGCGGCATCGACGTCGACGGGCATAGGCGAAGTATACACTTGCGCCATGCGCTTCCTGCGGATGGGCACGAACTCGCTGCTCGCCGGCGCGCTCGGCGCCGCTTACCTGACCGTGCTCGTGCTCCAGCTCAATCCGCAGATTCCGATCCTCTCGGCGACGACCTGGCGCTGGTACGTGACGATCGGCGCGTTGTACGGCCTGCACTTGGCGATCACCTTTTACGTCGTCATTGTCGTCCGCGAGTTCTTCGCGCTGGACGCGTTCTCGCCCGGCTGGGTGAGCGTGCGGATGCTGGCGTGGATGGGCGCCGCGGCGGCCGCGGTCGCGGCGCTGCTGATGTGGCTGAACGTGCGCGGCTTCGCGACCGCGCTGACCGAGGAAGCGGCGTGGCGGATGACCGCCGGGGCGGTGGCGACGACGGCGTCGGCGGTCGTGCTGCTGGCGATCGCGATCGCCCACTACTCGTTCGGCCGGCGCGGCAGCCGCGTCGGCGCTTCGCTGTTCGTGCTCGCCGCATGCGGATCGCTGGCGCTGCCGCTGGCGGCGCGGGGGCGGGCGGTGGCACCGCCGCCGCCGGTCTCGCCGCTGCCGCTCGACCGGCCGGTGGCGCCGGAAGGGCCGCGCGTCGCGATGCTGCTGCTCGACGGGGCGTCGATGGACTACATCCTGCCGCGCGTCGCCGAGGGGCGGCTGCCGGGGTTCGCGCGGCTGCTCGATCGCGGCGCGGTCATCGACCTGGCGACGGTCCGGCCGACCCAGCCGGACGCGGTCTGGGCCGCCGTCGCGACCGGAATGTACCCGGCCAAGAACGGCGTCCGTTCGGCCGGCGCGTACTTCGCCCGCGGCGACGATCGCGCCGTCGACCTGCTGCCCGATCACTGTCTGTCGCACATGCTGGTCGATCTTGGATTCGTCCGGAACCAGCCGAACCGATCCGGGGTGTGGCGGGCGGAGCCGGTCTGGTCGATCATCTCCGCCGCCGGGCTGCCGGTGGCGGTGGTGCGCTGGCCGCTGACGTATCCCGCCGCGCCGGTCCGCGGCGTGATGGTCAGCGACCGTTTTCACCAGGTCGCGGCCTCGCTGACCGAGTTCGACCGCTCGGCCTATCCCGCCGCCGCGCTGCCGCGGGTGCTGGCCGTATTCACGGCCGCGGGCGAGACTGCCCCGCGGCCGGCGGCGGGGGCGGCCGCCGAAGGGCCTGCCGGGCCGGCGCTCCGGCGGGATCGCTTCTACGCCGCGGCACTGGCCGCGGTCGCGCCCGGCCGCGACGCGCGTTTCACGGCGCTCCGCCTGACCGGGCTGGACACCGTCGGCCATTATTTCTTCACGGCCGGCCAGACCCGGACGTTCCGGGATCTGCAGGCCGATGACCTTCACCGGCCGCTGCAGGCGACAGACGACTACTACGCGTTCGTCGACGGCGAGGTCGAGGCGATGGCGGCGGGGATGGGCCCGGAGGATCTGCTGGTCGTGGTCTCCGGTTTCGGCATGCAGCCGCTCGATGCGGTCAAGCGCGTCCTCGGCCGGCTGCTCGGCGATCCGGACTTTACCGGCACGCACGAACGCGCGCCCGACGGTTTCCTGCTCGCCTACGGCGCCGCGGTCGAGCCCGGCCGCCGGCCGCGCGGGTCGGTGGTCGATGTCGCGCCGACGCTGCTCTACTATCTCGGCCTGCCGGTGGCGCGCGACATGGACGGCTTCGCGCGGGCCGATCTGTTCAGCCGCGCCTACACCGCCGAGCGGCCGATCGTCTTCATTCCCAGCTATGCGCGCTGACCCTCGATGCGCGGCGTTCAGCGGGAGCCATGCTAAGATGGAGCCCTCTTTAACGGCGTCCCTGTGAGGAGGCCAAGAGGTGCTGCTGTGAATCTGCGTCTTAGCTGTCGGCTGCGGCGTCCGCCGCGTGCTGCGTTCTCCTCCCAGGCCTCATTCTTTGTCCGGAGTCTGCCATGCCGCTGGTAATGGACGGCGACCGCATGAGCCGGGCGCTGACCCGCATCGCCCACGAGATCCTCGAGCGCAACCGCGGCCTCGACGAGATTGCGCTTGTCGGCATCCGCACCCGCGGCGTGCCGCTGGCGCGGCGGCTGGCCCGGGCGCTGCACGAGATCAACGGCGACAACGTCCCGACCGGCGCGCTCGACATCACGCTCTATCGCGACGACCTGATGCGCCACCCGGTCGGGCCGCAGCCGGTCGTCCGCCGCACCGAGATCCCGTTCTCGATCGACAACCGCAAGATCCTGCTCGTCGACGACGTCCTCTACACCGGCCGGACGATCCGCGCCGCGCTCGACGCGCTGATTGATTTCGGCCGGCCGCGCGCCATCCAGCTGATTGTCCTCGTCGATCGCGGCCACCGCGAGCTGCCGATCAAGGCGGACTACGTCGGCAAGAACCTGCCGACCTCCGCCAAGCAGAGCATCCAGGTGCGGCTCCAGGAAATCGACGGCGCCGACGAAGTGATCCTCGAGGAGAGCGTATGACCCCCACCGAGGCCCCCGCCGCGGCAGCGCTGGCCTCGCGCCACCTGCTCGGCATCGCCGGGCTCGAGGCCGCCGAGATCAGCCTGATCCTCGACACCGCGGTGGCGATGAAGGAGATCGGCGGCCGCGCCATCAAGAAGGTGCCGACGCTGCGCGGCCGGACGGTCGTCAACCTGTTCTTCGAGCCGAGCACGCGGACCCGGACGTCGTTTGAAATCGCCGAGAAGCGGCTGAGCGCCGATACCCTGAGCATCGCGACCGCGACCTCCAGCGTGACCAAGGGGGAAAGCCTGCTCGACACGGTCCGTAATCTCGAGGCGATGTCTCCGGACATGATCGTCATGCGCCATGCCTCGTCCGGCGCGCCGCACCTGCTGGCGCGGACCTGCCGCTCGGCGATCATCAACGCCGGCGACGGCATGCACGAGCACCCGACCCAGGCGCTGCTTGACGCCTTCACCATCCGCGAGCACAAGGGCCGCCTCGCCGGCCTCAAGATCGCGATCGTCGGCGACCTGCTGCACAGCCGCGTGCTGCGCTCGAACGTGCTGCTGCTCAACACCATGCGGGCGGAGGTCTGGGCGTGCGGACCGGCGACGCTGATGCCGGCCGGGCTCGACCGCTTCGGCGTCCGGGCGACGACGTCGGTCGAGGCGGCGGTCGAGGGGGCGGACGTGGTGATGATGCTGCGCATCCAGCACGAGCGGATGCACGGCCACTTCATTCCGTCGGTGCGCGAGTATTTCTCGCTCTTCGGCCTGACCCCGGAGCGGATGCGCCGCGCCGCCGCCGGCGCGATCGTCATGCATCCGGGGCCGATGAACCGCGGCGTCGAGATCGATTCCGAAGTCGCTGACGGTCCGTGCTCGGTCATTCTCGAGCAGGTCGCCAACGGCGTGGCGGTCCGCATGGCCGTGCTGTATCTGCTGTCGGGCCGTGACGCCGACGGCGCGCTCGACGAGCATTGAAGGTGCCGATGAGACTGCTGATGAAGGGGGGCCGGATCATCGATCCGGCGAACGGGCGCGACGGCGCTTTCGACCTGCTGATCGAGGACGGCCGGATCGCCCGGGTCGGGCGCGACCTGCCGGTCGACGGCGCCGAGGTGCTCGAGATCAAGCCGGGCTGGATCGTCGCGCCCGGGCTGATCGACATCCACGTCCATCTCCGCGAGCCGGGCCAGGAGCACAAGGAGACGGTCGCCACCGGCACCGCCGCGGCGGTTGCCGGCGGCTTCACCGCCGTCGCCTGCATGCCCAATACCGACCCGGTCAACGACCACGCCGGGATCACCCAGTTCATTCTCAAGAAGGCCGCCGAGGCCGGGCTGGCGCGCGTCTATCCGATCGGCGCGGTTTCGATCGGCTCGGCGGGGGAGCGGCTTGCCGAGCTCGGCGAGCAGAAGGCGGCCGGCTGTGTCGCCTTCACCGATGACGGCCGGCCGGTCGCGACCGCGCTGCTGATGCGCCGGGCGCTCGAGTACGCCGGCATGCTCGGCGTGCCGGTGATCGACCACTGCGAGGACCCGTCACTCAAGGGCGACGGCGTCGCGCACGAGGGCTACTACGCCTCACAGCTCGGCCTGCGCGGCATCCCCGGCGAGGCGGAATCGATTATGGTCGAGCGCGATGTCTCGCTGGCGGAGCTCGCCAATGCGCACGTCCACATCGCCCACATGAGCGCCCGCCAGTCGCTCCGCGCGGTCCGCGCCGGCAAGGCGCGCGGCGTCCGCGTCACCTGCGAGGTCTCGCCGCACCACTTCACGCTGACCGACGAGGCGCTCGACGGCGCCGTCAAATACGACACCAACCTGAAGATGAACCCGCCGCTGCGCGCCGCGGCCGATCGCGACGCGATGCTCGAGGGACTCGCCGACGGCAGCATCGACGTCATCGCCACCGACCACGCGCCGCACCACGCCGACGAGAAGATGGTCGAATTCGACCGCGCCCCGTTCGGCATCGTCGGGCTCGAGACTGCCGTGTCGATCGTCTTCGACCGCCTGGTCCACGCCGGACGGATTCCGCTGCGGCGGATGATCGAGCTGCTCTCGGTCAATCCCGCGGCGGTGATGCATCTGCCGGGCGGCGCCCTCACCGAGGGAGCGGCCGCCGACATCACGATTCTCGATCCCGACGCGGCCGTGACGGTCCGCGCCGCGACGCTCAAGTCGAAGTCGAAGAACATGCCGTTCGAGGGCTGGCAGATGAGGGGCGGCGTGGCCGCGACGATCGTCGGCGGCAAGGTGCGCTACCGGGCTTCCGGCGCATGACGCCGGCACAACCGCATCCACCCGTTCGCTTCCCCGCACGAGGCTTCCACCAGTGACAGGACACAACCCAGGCGACCTCCGGCGGCGCGCCCTCGGCACGCTCCAGGACCTCGAAGTGCTGATGCGCGACGGGCATTTCGATTACGGCAACGGCTTCCACGGCCGCCTCTACCTGAACCCGCATCAGCTGTTCCGCCATCCGTCGACCATCTGGCGCCTCGCCCAGGACCTTCTCGACGTCCTGCCCGGCGACCTCCTCGCCGCGACCGACGTCGTCGCCGGCCCGGCGACCGGCGGGGCGCTGCTCGCGCACACGCTGGCGGGGCTGCTCGATGGGCGGCGTGCGCTGACCCATCCGCCGTGCAGCTTCGCGCCGATCACCTGCGACGAGGCCGGCTTCTCGCTGCGCGGCTTCTACGCGAAGCACATGGCCGGCCAGCGGGTGCTGCTGGCCGACGACGTGCGGAATACCGGGAAGACGTTCCAGCGGTGCGCCGAACTCGTAACGGCGGCGGGGGGAACGGTGATCGCGACCGCCGAGATCTGCGACCGGATGGAGGCGATCGTGCTGCTCGACGTCCCCAATTACGCGCTGGCGGAATATCCGGCGCCCGAGAACCATCCGGAGAAGTCCTGTCCGATGTGCGCCGCGGGAGAGCCGATCACGACCTTCTGACAATCCTTCGGACCGTGGACTTCGCCAACCATGGAGCACCGCATGAAAGCGTCCAGCGCCGCCGCGACGATCGATGACTACCTGGCAGGATTTCCGCCCGCCGTGAAGGCCCGGCTGACGAAGGTGCGCCGGACGATCCGTCGCGCGGCGCCGGACGCGGCGGAAAAAATCGGCTATGGCATTCCGACTTTCACCCTCAACGGCAACCTCGTGCACTTCGCCGGCTACGAGCGGCACATCGGTTTTTATCCCGCGCCGAGCGCCATCGCCGCCTTTCGCGAGGCCCTGAAGCCCTACAAGAGCGCCAAAGGCTCCGTCCAGTTTCCGCACGACCAACCCCTGCCGCTCGCCCTGATCACCAAGATCGTCGCCTTCCGTGTCGCCGAGAACCTTCGCAAGAAACCCAAACCCCGCCAGCCTTAACGCGAGGTGCCACCTAACACCATGGCACCCCGGCACCATGGCACCGTGGCACCTTGCCACCCTCGCACTTTGGCACCCCTGGCACCCCGGCACCCCGGCACCTTGGTCGCTATTCCCCCTTGATTGTCTTCAACGCCTCCGCCATCGCCTCTACCCGTCCGGGCTGGGCGGAGGCGAGGTTGTGCAGCTCGCCCGGATCCTTCGAGAGATCGTAGAGCTGCGGCTCGGGATCGTTGCCAAGCTCGATGTTCGTCTCGACGTTCCGCTTCGGTCCCTTCCCCGGCGCGATGTATTTCCACGTCCCCTGCCGCAGGGCGAGCGTGCCGCCCTGCTCGACGAGGGTCTGTCGGCCGGTGCGCGACTGCCCGAGCAGCGCCGGCAGGACATTGGCGCTGTCGCCGGCGTCCCCGCCGGGCACGCGCTGCGACGTCAACGCCGCCAGCGACGCGAGCAGATCGACCTGCGAGACCAGCGCGTTCGACCGCCCCGGCTTGATGCGGCCAGGCCAGCGCGTGATGAAGGGCACCCGCGTGCCGGCTTCGAAGATGCTGTACTTGCCGCCGCGATACGGTCCCCCAGGCTGGTGGCGGCCGACCAGCGCCGCCGCCTGATCCTGATAGCCGTCGTCGAGCACCGGACCGTTGTCGCTCGTGAAGATGACGAGCGTGTTCGCCGCCAGGCCGAGCCGGTCGAGCGCCGCGAGCACCTCGCCGACCGACCAGTCGGCCTGGAGGATGGCGTCGCCGCGCGGGCCCATGCCGCTTTTGCCGACGAAGCGCGGGTGTGGCATGCGCGGCACGTGCGGGTCGTGGAGCGCGAAGTAGAGGAAGAAGGGTCGGGCGTGGTGGGCCTCGATGAAGTGCACGGCGTGCGACGTGAAGACGTCGGCCATCTCCTCGTCTGTCCACAGCGCCGCGCGGCCGCCGGTCATGTAGCCGATGCGGCCGACGCCATTGACGATCGTCTGGTCGTGGCCGTGGCTGGGCCGCATCTTCAGCAGCTCGGGGTGATCCCGGCCGGTCGGCCAGTCGCCGATCGGCGCGTCGTAGCGGACGCCGATTGGATCCGCCGGATCGAGCTTCGCGACCGATCGGTTGTCGATGTAAACGGTCGGGACTCGGTCGCCGGTTGCCGCCATGATGAACGAGTCGTCGAAGCCGACCTCGTTCGGGCCCGGCGTGATGTCGCGATTCCAGTCAGGCCCGCCGGCCGGCCCCAGCCCGAGGTGCCACTTGCCGACGAGGCCGGTGGCGTAGCCGGCCCGTTTGAGGACGCCCGGCAGCGTCATCTTTGCCGGATCGACGATCAGCGCGGCGTTGCCTGGGAGGATGCCGGTGCCGGGCTTGCGCCAGGCGTACTGCCCGGTCATCAGGGCGTAGCGCGACGGCGTGCAGGTGGCGGCGGCGGCGTGCGCGTCAGTGAAGCGCAGGCCGCCGGCCGCGAGGCGGTCGATGTTCGGGGTCTTGAGCGCCGTGGCGCCGTACGCCGAGACATCGCCATAGCCGAGGTCGTCCGCCATGATCAGGACGATGTTGGGCGGCGGCGCTGCCTGTGCCCGCACTGGCTGTGGCGCGGCGGCCAGCACCGACAGGGTGATGACCGCGGTGAGTAAGCAGGGGTGTGCTGGCTGTTTCATGATGAGTCGCGCCGCTGGCGCGCCGCCCACGCTAGCACGAAGACGCGTCGGCTGAGATATCGTGGAGGCCTCGTGTCCTTGCAGACCGTCCGTGACAAGAGCCTGAGCACCCGCCTCGACCTCCTGTATCACGACTACAACCACGCCGACGCGACCAGCGATCCGGTGCACCGGGTCCGGCCGTTCGCCGATCCGGCGGACCGCGAGATTGTCGGCTTCTGCGCCGCCGGGCTGGCGTTCGGCCGGGTCGCGAGCGTGCTGAACTCGATCGACGCGCTGCTCGCGGTGACCGGTTCCCGCCCGGCGGCGTTCGTCCGGACGTTCGAACCGGAAGCGGCGACGCCGGCGATGCGCGCGATCGTGCACCGCTGGATCCGCGGCGCGGATCTGATCGCGCTGTTGTGGATCCTGCGGCAGATGATCGATCGGTCCGGCTCGATCGAGGGGTTCTTCCTCGAGGGCTACGATCCATCCGCCGCCGACATCGGGCCGGCGCTCGACAGTTTCTCGACCCGCGCCCTGGCGCTCGACCTGCGCCGGGCCTACGGACGGACGCCGCGGCGCCCCGGGGTGTGTTATTTCTTTCCCCGGCCGTCGGCGGGCAGTGCCTGCAAGCGGTTGAATCTGTTCCTGCGCTGGATGATCCGCGCCGACGAGGTGGATCTCGGCGTCTGGACGCGCGTGTCGGCGTCGCAGCTGATCGTCCCGCTCGATACGCATGTCATCCGGCTGGGGCGCTGCCTGGGGCTGACGCGGTATGCCAGCCCGGGCTGGAAGATGGCCGCCGACATCACCGCCGCGCTCCGCCGGCTCGACCGGGCGGACCCGGTCCGCTTTGATTTTTCACTCTGCCACGTCGGCATGATGCAGGCTTGCGGCTACGGCCGGAAGCAGGGGGATTCGCAATGTCCGTTGAAAGGGCTGTGCCGGCCGCGCGGCGGCCGGGCGCGGCGCTGAGGGGGGCGGTGATCGTGCTGGTCGCGGCTGCCGCCGCGGCCAGTGGCTATGCGGTCGGCCGCCGCGTCGGCGCGGCGCACGTCGTACTGACGGCGGCGCCCGCCCAGGCCCGCGGCCTCGGCTTCGTCCGCGAAGAGCCGTGCGCCGACAAGACCTGCCAGACGCTGTGGCTCGGCGCGTCAGCCGACAGCGCCGTCGAGGTCGGCACGCTGACGCTGCCGGCAGAGCGGTGCGAGGAAATCGCGTGGGCCAAAGACGGTCTGCGGGTCGGATTCCTGATCAACGGCTACCGCCTGCGGATCTTCGACGGCTACACAAAGAAGCCGATCCGCGAGGTCGAGCTGCTCGAGCCCGACGCGGTCAAGGGATCCCGGTTCGTCCGCGGCATCACGTTCTCGGACAACGGCGCGGCGGTGACCTTCGACGACTGCCCGCGCGGCCAGTCGGGCTGCCGCTCCGGGCTGTCGGCGGTACGCTGAGCCCTGCCAACAGCCATCGCGGCTGGCACGTCGCAGCTAGCTTCGCGGTCGCCAAAGCCGGACTGAGGCTCTGTGTGCCCGCGACCCGAACCTTGAAGGTTCCTCAGGCCTCGGACCGATTCATCGCCCAGGTTCCGGGCCACGAAGGAGCTCCCAGAGCCCGCGCGGGGAGAGCATAGGCAGCGGAGCACGTTTGCCAAGCTTCAGAATCGCGGCATCGCCGGTGACGAGCACATCGGCGCCGCCCGCGACAGCCGACGCCACGACCCACTCGTCGTCCGGATCGCTGATCTTCAGGCCGAGGTGCTTCGCTGGTCTCTTCACCACGACACCATCACGCAGCTGCGCTTCGATTTCGTCGATGGTCTTTTTGGGCAGTTTCAGCTTGCTGCGCAGGTTCGTTCGCAGCTCGCTCAGGACCACTTCGCCCACCACCAGGTCGTGCTCGAGCAGCACATGTGCGAACAAGTCGGCGCATAATCCCCGCGTCGCAAAAGCGGCGATCAGCACGTTGGTGTCGAAGAAGACCTTCACGACACGTCGCGAAAGACGTCGTCATCCGTCAGATAGCCCTGCGATTCGGCGAGCGGCAGGACACGCCGCCGGACGCGCTCGAATCGCATCAGCGCAAGTTGGCGGCGCAGGGCGTCGCGGGCCAGGTCGCTTCTTGTTCGACCGGTGCGCGCGCATGCCTGATCGAGCTCCCGTCCGAGTGCGTCGTCCAGGCGAATCGTGATGGTCGACGTCTTCATGTAAGACATCGTAACACATCTCGCCATCTCGATCTGAGTAGCGACCGCTCTGTCATTCGCACACTTCGCAGGCGGTCAGGCCGCATGCGGCGAGCGAAGGAGCACAGCCTTGCGAGCGGCCTTCTTCGCCGGCAAGGACGGACCGCTCTGCGGGCCCGCGCCGCTAGGTCTCCTGGTGGGGGTGCATCGCCACCCGCCGGTAGAGGCGCAGCGTCTCCTTGACCATCCGCTCGGCGCTGAAGTGCGTCACGGCGCGGCGCCGGCCGGCCTCGCCGAGACGACGGCGCAGCGGCTCGTCTTTGAGCAGCGCGGCGATCGCCTCCGCCATGCGCGCCGGGTCGCGCGGCGGGACGAGGATGCCGGTCTCGCCGTCGGTCACGACCTCCGGGATCCCCCCGGCGGTGGTCGCGACGATCGGCTTGGCGCAGGCCATCGCGTCGATCAGCGACGTCCCCAGGCCCTCGGTCAGCGAGCTCATCACGAAGATGTCGAACGCCTTGTGCACCGAGAGCACGTCGGGCCGGAAGCCGGCGAGCAGCACGTGCTTCTCGAGCCGGTGCTCGCGGATCTGGTGTTCGAGCGTCGCGCGCAGCTCACCCTCGCCGGCAATGACGAAGCGCGCGTCGGGCACCTGCGGCAGGACCCGCAGCGCCGCCTCAATCAGGTGGCGCTGCCCCTTGTGGGGGACCAGCGCCGCGACGTTGCCGACAATCGGCGCGAGATGCGGCAGGAACAGGTCCTCGTGCAGGTTGGCCGGCGGCGCGGCGTCGATGTGATCGATGTCGACCCCTTCGTGAATGACCACCGCCCGCATCTCGGGAACCCCGTCGGCAATCAGCATGCTGCGGATCGCCGTCGAGGCGCAGATGAAGCAGTCGACCTGGCGGTACTTCCAGCGCGACAGCGACGTGCCGCGGAGGTGGAAGTCGACCCGCCGCGACGCGACCAGCGGCGGCTTGGCCAGCGCGGTGCTCATCGACAGCGCCAGCCCCGCCATCGCCACCGCGTGCGGATCGTGGGCGTGGAGGATATCGGGTTTTAACTGGCGGACGACCCGCGACAGCCGCCACGCGGCGTTGAGGTCCATCTCCAGGCGCGGCGTCAGCGGCAGCAGGTCGAGCCCTTCCTTGGCGCGCTGCAGCAGCTGGCCGTCCGGGTGCGCCACCAGCATCGCGCGATGGCCGAGCGCCCGCAGGCCGAGGACGGTGAGCAGGACCTGATTCTGGCCGCCGCGCCAGGTCCGGGCGGTGTCGATGTGCAGCGAGAACATCAGCGCTTGTCGCCCGCCGGCCGCTGCAGTTCATACAGCTTGGCGAACTTGAGGAAGACGTAATAGGCGTTCAGCACCGACACAATCAACCCCGGCACGCCGTCGGTCACCCCGCGGCGGAGGACGTAGTTGCGAAGAAACGCCAGCGGCGACTGCAGCAGCAGATCGAGCACGCCCGCCCGTCGTCCCGCGGCAAACCATTGCTCAGCCGCCAGCGTGGTGTAGCGGTCGATGGTCGCGAGATGGTGTGAGATGTCGCGATAGGCGTAGTGCTCGAGCTCGTGGCGCAGCCGGCCCGGCGCGCTATCGAGCCGCAGCGACTCGTGGACGCGGCGGTCGTCCCAGCGCCCGGCGCGGCGATCGTAGAGGCGCAGCTGGAAATCCGGATACCAGTCGGTCGATCGGATCCACCGGCCGAGGTGCCACGTCACGCGCGGCACGCGGTAGCCGCGCGCCGCCGGCACGCCCTCGAGGAGCGCGCGGATCTCGGCCGCGAGCGCCGGCGTGACGCGCTCGTCGGCGTCGATCGACAGGATCCAGTCGTTCGCGGCCAGCGACGCCGCGTAGTTCTTCTGCGCGCCGTAACCGGGCCACGGCCGGACCTCGACCCGGGTCGCGATCGGACGCGCGATCGCCACGGTGTCGTCCGTGCTCTCCGCATCCACCACGATGATCTCGTCGGCCCAGGCGACCGAGGCCAGCGCGGCGGCGATGTGGCGGGATTCATCCCGGGTGATCACCGTCACGGTCAGCTTCACGCCGGGGGAGTGTATCAGGGGAACAGGGTGCCGGGGGGCCACGGTGCCACGGTGCCGGGGTGCCAGGGGTGCCAGGGGTGGCCGGGGTGCCGGGGTGCCACGGGCGGGCGGTTAGCGGCCGGTGAGCGGGACGAGCTGGACGGCTTGGAAGTTCACGAGCGAGCGGTTGTAGGCGATGATCGCGTTCAGTTCGGCGAGGCGGGCGGTGGAGAGGTCGCGCTGGGCCTGGAAGAGCTGGAAGGTCGTCGACAGGCCGACGGTCATGCGCTTCTGCTCGGCCTCGTAGCGGCGCTCGGCGAACTCGCGCGCCTTGCGGGTCGCGTCGACGCGCTTGAGGGTGGTGTTGACCTGGCGGCCGGCGTCGCAGACCTGGGCCGCGACCTGCAGCTCCTCGGCGCGGAGCGACGTCACCTGCTGCTCGTGCTGGAGCCGGCCCTGCGCCAGCGCCGCGTCGGCGACGCTGGTGCCGATCGGATAGCTGACATGCAACTGGACGCTCCACGTCCGGAAGTTGTTGCCGAGCACGTCCCGGAAGGCATTGCCGAAACTGCGCTGGCTGGTGCGGATGATCGGCGCCGGGATTACCCCGGCGGCGTAGTCGAACTGGTTCTGCGTGCCGCCGAGGCCGATGACGTTGTAGCTGGTCGTCAGATCGACCGCCGGCAGCTTCTGGTTGCGGGCATAGCGGATTGCAATGTCGGTCTGCTCCATCTGCCGCCGGAACTGCGCCAGGTCGGTCCGCTGGTCGAGCGCATTCCGGATCGCGGCGTCGACGTCGACGTCCTGCGCCGCCAGCACCGGCTGCTCGGACGGGGCGATCCGCGCGGTCCAGAAGTCCGGCTGCGACGGGTTCATGACCAGCGTCCGCAGCGCGTCCTCGAACGACCGGACCTGCGCCTCGTTGATGATCACCGCCTCCTCGTTGCGCGACACCTCGGCCTGCGCCTCGACGATGTCGATCGGCGGGATGGTGCCGACCTCGACACGCCGCTGGTTGTTGCGGAGCGATTCGTTGGCGAGGTCGAGCGACTGCTGCGCGACCTGGAGCTGGCCGATCGCGCCGACCAGGTCGTAGTAGGCGCTCCGGACCGCCCGCGCGGTCTGGGTCAGCCGCTGCTGCAGCTGCAGGTCGACAATCTCCTGCTCCTTCTCGCCGGTCAGCAGCTGCTGGCGCAGCGCGTCGATCGAGAAATTGCGCAGCAGCGGCTGCGTGTAGGCGGCGTTGAGGTTCGACGACAGCCGCGGGTTGTAGACGCTGCCGGCGTTGGTGGTCGTGTTGCGGGCGCCGTCGAGCGTGACCTGGTAGCGGCCGCCGCCCCACTTGAGGAGCTGCTGCAGGCCGCCGTTGGTGCGCAGGCCGGCGCTCGTCAGCGCCGTGTCGCTGCCGGTGAGGAAGTCCTCGGGCGGGGTGGTGCTGCTGTTCTTGACGAAGTTCGAGATCAGCGTCGGCGCGAACGAGGCCCGGGTCTGGCTGAGAATCAGCGCCTGGACCTGCGGGCTCAGCCGCTCGGCGCGGATGCCGAGGTTGTTCTCGAGCGCCATCCGGACCGCTTCGTCCGCGGTCAGCTGGAACTGCGGCGCGGTGGACGGCGCCGCGACCGGCTGACCGGCGGCGGGCGGAGGCCCCGCCGCGTTCTGCGCGAATGCCGGCCCGACGCCGGCGACCAGCCAGACCGCCAGCACGGCGGCGGTGCCGCGGGGCGAGGTTCGATGACGCATCGGATGTGCTCCAGTGTTGCCGCCGCGCCCGGAAACCGACGCGCCGCCCCTATCGTCTAGGTATGGACGGAGCGCGGCCGGGAACGGTTCACCACGCCGGGAAAAAAAAGCTTCTGAGGCCCCGGGCCCGGGCGTGTTATAGACTTTGCGCCATCATGCAGTCGGAGGCCGTGCTCGACCTGTTCCGCAAATCAGGGGCGCTCCTCGAGGGGCATTTTCTTCTCACCTCGGGGCTGCACAGTGAACGCTACCTGCAGAGCGCGCTGGTCCTGCAGTTCCCGGAGCTGGCCGAGGCGATCGGCGGCGCGCTGGCGCGGCGCACCGCCCACCTCCAGCCGACCGCGGTGCTGTCGCCGGCGCTCGGCGGCCTGATTATCGGTCATGAAGTGGCGCGCGCGCTCGGCGTCCGGGCGCTGTTCGCGGAGCGGGTCAACGGGGCGCTGACGCTCCGCCGCGGCTTCAGCCTGGCGGCCGACGACCGCGTGTTGATCGTCGAGGACGTCATCACGACCGGGGGATCGACGCGTGAGACCGCCGACGTCGCCACCGCCGCGGGCGCGAGCGTGCTCGGCGCCGCGTCGATCGTCGATCGCGGCAGCGACCCGGGACGGCTGAACCTGCCGCTGTACGCGCTGGTCCAGCTCCAGGTGCCGTCCTATCCGCCCGATGCCTGCCCGATGTGCGCGCGCCACATCCCGGCCGTCAAGCCGGGGTCCCGCGCGAGCTGATGCGCAACCTAAAGATCACGATCCAGTACGACGGCACGGATCTGATCGGATGGCAGCGCCAGGCGGACGGCCTCTCGGTGCAGGTGCTGCTCGAAGACGCGCTGACGCCGTTCGACGGGCACCGGGTCGTCGTCCATGGCGCCGGGCGGACCGATGCCGGCGTTCACGCGCTGGCCCAGGTCGCCAGCTTCACCCTCGCCAACCCAATCGCGCCGGCGGCGCTCGTCCGGGCGCTGAACGGCGCGCTCATCCCGCAGGTCCGGATCCTCGCCGCCGAGGAGGCCGACCCCGCCTTCCACGCCCGCTTCAGCGCCACCGGCAAGATCTACGAGTACCACCTCGTCAATGCGCCGCTGATGTCGCCGTTCCTGCACCGCTACGCCTGGCACGTGCCCCAGCCGCTCGATCTCGAGGCGATGCGCGACGCCGCGCAGCGGCTCGTCGGGAGGCACGACTTCGCCTCGTTCCAGGGCACCGGCTCGGAGGTGGCGTCAACCGAGCGGACGGTGCGCGAGATCGCCTGGGAGGGCGGCGGCGGCTTCGACCGGCCGCTGGTGCTGCGGATTGAGGGGGACGGCTTCCTGCGGCACATGGTCCGCAACGTCGCCGGCACGCTGGTCGACATCGGCGCCGGGCGATGGCCGGCGGCCGACCTCGACCGGATCCTGGCGGCCCGCGACCGCCGCCAGTCGGGACGGACCGCGCCGCCGCAGGGCCTGTTCCTCGCCCGGGTCCTCTACTGACGGGCCTTGTTCGGTTCGCGCCAGAGCCTGTATCATCGGGGTTTCATCTGGGTCATGGCGCTCAAGGACATTCTCTCCGTCGTGCCGGCCGGATCGCCCGAAGAGGCGCTCGCACGACAGGTGAACTTCGAGCGGCTGCCGCAGCACATCGCCGTCATCATGGACGGCAACGGCCGCTGGGCCGCCCAGCGCCACCTGCCGCGCGTCGAGGGGCACCGCGCCGGCATCGAATCGGTGCGCGAGGTGGTCGAAGGCTCGGCCCGGATCGGCATCAAAGTGCTGACGCTCTACGCGTTCTCGGTCGAGAACTGGAAGCGGCCGATCAGCGAGGTCTCGACCCTGATGGGTCTCCTCAAGCGCTACCTGCGGCTGGAGCTGAACACGCTGCTGCGCAACGACATCCGCTTCCGCGTCATCGGCCGCGACGAGGACCTGTCGCCGGACATCCGCGGCGAGCTGAAGCTCGCCGAGGACAAGACCGCCGGCAGCCGCGGGATGCTCTTCAACATCGCGCTCAACTACGGCGGCCGCGCCGAAATTGTCGATGCCGCGCGGCGCGCGATTGCCGCCGGCCTCTCCGGCGAGGCCCTCGACGAGCAGCGCTTCGCCGAGTTCCTCTACACCGCCGGTCAGCCCGACCCCGACCTGCTGATCCGCACGAGCGGCGAGATGCGGGTCAGCAATTTCCTGCTCTGGCAGATCGCCTACGCCGAGATCTGGGTCACCGACACACTCTGGCCGGACTTCCGCAAGCGCGACCTCCTCGAGGCGATCCTCGCCTACCAGAAACGCGACCGGCGCTACGGCGGTATTCACCAGCCCGCGGTGGCGGGGAGTTGACGACGGGGTTCCGGGGTCGGGGGCAGGGGGGCGCATGACACGGGTGTTGAGTGCGCTCGTGCTGCTGCCGGCGGTGATCGGCACGCTCTGGTTCCTGCCGCCGGTCGCGACGCTCGGGCTGGCGCTCGTCGCGGCGGCGCTCGCCTTCCACGAATATGCCGCGATCGCGGCGGCGCTCGGCGCCGTCGTCCCGCGACTGGTCTCGGCCACAGCCGTCCTGGCGGCGTGCGCCGCGATCGGCGGCGCCGGCGTCCCGGCCGAGATCGTCGTAATGAGCGCGCTCGTCACCCTCGGCGCGCTCGCGGTCGGCGCCGGCACTCCGGGGCCGGCGGTCCTGCGCGACACGGCCGCGGCGCTGTTTCCGGTCGCCTACATCGGCCTGCCGCTCGGCGCGCTCGCGGCGGTCCGCGCCGACGCGGGCCGTGAGGCGATCCTCCTCCTCCTCATCACCATCGTCATCAGCGATAGCGCCCAGTACTACACCGGCCGGGCGTTCGGCCGCCGACCGCTGGCGCCGGCGATCAGCCCCAAGAAGACGCTCGAGGGGGCGGTCGGCGGACTGCTGTTCGGGACGGCCGTGATGGCGGCCGGCGGCCGCCTGGCTTTTCCGGGCACGCCGCTGGCGGTCCTGATTCTCGTCGGCGCGACGATCGCCGCGCTCGGCATCGTCGGCGACCTGTTCGAATCGCTGCTGAAGCGCAGCGCCGGCGTCAAGGACTCGGGGGCGCTCATCCCCGGCCACGGCGGCGTGCTGGACCGTATCGACAGCTGGCTGTTCGCCGCGCCGGTCTACTACGTGTTCGTGCGCTACCTGCGGTTCTGATGAAGCGGATCGCCATCCTCGGCTCGACCGGGTCAATCGGCCGCAGCGCCCTCGCGGTGGTGGCGGCGCATCCCGAGCGGCTGCGGGTCGTCGCGCTCGCCGCCGGCGGGAACGTCGACCGGCTGGTCGAACAGGTCCTCGAAACCGCGCCGGCGGTGGTGGCGCTGACGACGCCGGATGCGGCGCGGGCGGCGGACGCGGCCCTGACGGCGCGCGGCGTCCGCGCGCCGCGGGTGCTCAGCGGTCCCGAGGGGCTGCTCGCGGCGGCGACGCACCCGGACGCGGATGTCGTCCTGTTCGCCTCCGCGGGCACGGCGGCGCTCGATGCGGTGCTGGCGGCGATCGACGCCGGCAAGACGATTGCGATCGCTAACAAAGAAGTGCTGGTGATGGCGGGGGCGATCGTCATGGCGGCGGCGCGCCGCAAGGGCGTCCCCGTGCTGCCGGTCGACAGCGAGCACAACGCCATCCACCAGTGTCTGCACGGCCGGCCGGCAGCGGACGTCCGGCGGCTGATCCTGACCGCCTCGGGCGGCCCGTTTCGCGGCGCCTCCGCCGCGACGTTGGCGGCGGTGACCCCCGACGCGGCGCTCCGCCACCCGACCTGGAACATGGGGCCGAAGATCACCATCGACTCGGCCACGCTGATGAACAAGGGGCTCGAGGTCATCGAGGCGCGCTGGCTGTTCGACGCCGCCGCGGATCAGATCGACGTGCTCGTCCATCCGCAGTCGATCGTCCATTCGCTGGTGGAGCTGGTCGACGGCTCGACGATCGCGCAGCTCGGCGTCACCGACATGCGGCTCCCGATTCAGTACGCCTTCTCCTATCCCGAGCGCTGGTCTGCGCCGCTGCCGCCGCTCGATCTCGCGCGCGCCGGCCGGCTCGACTTCGAGGCGCCCGACACCGACCGGTTCCCGTGCCTGGCGCTGGCGTTTCGCGCGCTCGGCGGCGACGCCGGCCTGCCGATTGTCCTCAACGCCGCCAACGAAGTGGCGGTCGCGGCGTTTCTCGACCGGCGGCTTGGCTTCACCGGCATTCCCCGGCTGATTGCCCTGGCGATGGATCAATACGAGCGCGACGGGGCGGCCGCGGTCCGGACCCTGGCCGATGTCCGGGCGGTGGACGCCTGGGCGAGGGATTTCTCGCTCGGCGCGACCGCTGGGGTACAATCGTAGGGCTGACCCCGGCAGAGGTTTTTCAAGTGACCAGCATCCTTTCCTTTGCGTTCGTCCTTGGCGTGCTCATCTTCGTGCACGAGCTCGGCCATTTCATGATGGCCAGGCGCATCGGCGTGCGCGTGTTGACCTTCTCGCTCGGGTTCGGTCCCAAGCTGCTTGCCGTTCGCCGCGGCGACACCGAGTACTGCCTCAGCGCCATCCCGCTCGGCGGCTACGTCAAGATGGCCGGAGAAAATCCCGAGGAGGCGCGCAGCGGCGCGTCGGACGAGTTCCTGTCCAAGACGAAGTGGCAGCGCTTCCAGGTCCTGGTCATGGGCCCGGTCATGAACCTGGTACTGGCGTTCGTGGTGATGGCGTTCGTGCTCTACCAGGGGGCGCAGGTGCCCGCCTTCGAGCAGGAGCCGGTGGTCGTTGGCTCGCTCGCCGACCAGTCGGTCGCCAAGGCGGCCGGCGTCCTCCCGGGCGATCGCATCGTCTCCGTCGATGGCCGGCCGGTCGACACCTGGGAGCAGTTCCAGATGGCGGTGGTCGGCAAGGCGAAGCGCCAGGTGTCGTTCGCGATCGACCGGGGCGGCCGGCCGGTCGAAATCAGCATGGTCCCGTCGGCGCAGGGCAAGTACGAGTTCGGCGACGTCGGCGTGATGCCGATCATGCACCCGCAGATCATCGCCGTCACGCATGACTCGCCGGCCGCCGCCGCCGGCCTGAGGGCAGGCGACGTCGTTCTCGGCGCCGCCGGCGAATCCGGCGTCTCGCGCGAGCGGCTGGTGGAGATCATCAAGGCCCACGAGGGGCAGCCGATCGTCCTGGCGCTGCGCCGCGACGGCGCACCGGCCGACGTCACGGTGTCGCCGCGCAAGGTCGGCGACACGGTGATCATCGGCGCGCAGCTCAGTGCCTGGGAGCAGCGGACCATCGACCCGGGACCGTTCGAAGCGGTGAAGATGAGCGCGGTCCAGAACTGGACGTGGGCGCGGATGATCGTCCAGACGCTCGGCGGCCTGTTCACGCACAGCACCTCCGTCAAGCAGCTGATGGGCCCGGTCGCGATTGCCGACCTCTCCGGCACCGCCGCGTCCCAGGGCTGGGTCGCGCTCTTCAGCCTGATGGCGATGATCAGCCTCAACCTCGGCCTCCTCAACCTGATGCCGATTCCGGTCCTCGACGGCGGGCACATCGCGATTCTGGCGATGGAAGGCGTCTCGCGCCGCGATTTCAGCATGAAGGTGAAGGAAAAGATGCTGCTCGCCGGCTTCGTCCTCCTGCTGATGCTGATGGTCACGGTGATCTACAACGACCTGACGCGGATCCAGTGGATCGAGAAGCTCATGCCCTGGCGCTGATCGCCGCGTTCCCAGGGTCCCGCCGGTGAACTGGGGAGATCTTCGACAGGAGTCCCCGCCGATGCTGCGGCTGGCGGCGCCGGTGGTGCTCGCCGAGGTCGGCTGGGTGACGATGGGGCTGGCCGATACACTGATGGTCGGAGGCCTCGGCCCCGAGGCCATCGGCGCCGTCGGCATCAGCTCGTCACTCTTCCTCGGGATTTCGATCTTCGCGATGGGGCTGCTGCTCGGCCTCGACACGCTGGTGTCGCACGCGTTTGGCGCCGGCCGCGAGGACGAGTGCCATGCCTGGCTGCTGCACGGCGTGGTGCTGGCGGTGGTGCTCGCCGTCCCCGTGACGCTCGCCCTCGGCCTGCTGTCTGCCTCACTGGGACTGTGGGGTCTCGACCGCACCGTGCTGGCGCTCGTCCGTCCCTACCTGCACGTCCTGATCTGGAGCGTCCTCCCGCTTCTCCTCTACGCGGCCTTCCGGCGCTATCTGCAGGGCATGGGCGTGGTCCGTCCCGTCATGATCGCGATCATCGCCGCCAACATCGTCAACCTGGCCGCCAACTGGGTGCTCATCTCCGGCCAGCTCGGCGCGCCGGCGATGGGCGTCCGGGGATCGGCGTGGGCGACCGTGCTGTCGCGGCTCGGCATGGCGGGCTGGCTGCTTGCCGTCATCGTCCACCGGGAGGGCGGCCGCCTGGTGGTGCCGCGCTGGCGCATCGAGCGGAAGCGGATGCGCCGGCTGCTGGCGCTTGGCCTGCCGGCGGCGTCGCAGGTCACCCTCGAAGTCGGCGTGTTCGCGGCCGCGACCGTGCTGGCCGGCCGGCTGGCGCCGGCGGCGCTTGCCGCGCACCAGATCGCCATCAACATCATCGCGTTCACCTTCATGGTGCCGCTCGGCGTCGCCTCGGCCGGGGCGGGGCGCGTCGGCCAGGCGACCGGCCGCGACGACGCCGCGGCGGCGGCCCGCGCCGGCTGGACGGCGATCCTCTTCGGCGCGCTGTTCATGGCCGGATCGGCGATCGTGTTCCTGCTGCTGCCACGCCTGCTGATGCGCGCCTTCACCCCCGACACGGAGGTGATCCGGATCGGCGTGTCGCTCTTGTTCGTCGGCGCGCTGTTCCAGATCTTCGACGGCGTGCAGGGCGTCGCCACCGGGGTGCTGCGCGGCCTCGGTGACACCAGGACGCCGATGCTGTGGAATCTCGGCGCGCACTGGTTCGTCGGCCTGCCGCTCGGTTACGGGCTGTGCTTCGCGGCCGGTCAGGGGGTGATCGGGCTGTGGTGGGGCCTCGCGGCCGGCCTGATGATCTGCGGGACGGCGCTGCTCGTCGTCTGGGCGCGCCGCGTCGCACCGGTCCGCGGCTGAGACGAGGTGCCGCGGGTGTGGTCCTGGATTAGCGGGGACGGGTCACTGAGCGCCGACGGTGCGGCGCGGGTATTTGGTAGCGACGTAGTTGTCGACCAGGTCCCGGAACGCCACCGCCAGCTCGTCGTAGGTCCCGCGCAGCGTCGTCGCGTGCCGGCCGTCGATGTAGACCGGACAGTTGGGCGCCTCGCCGGTGCCCGGCAGGCTGATGCCGATGCTGGCCGCCTTGGACTCCCCCGGGCCGTTGACGACGCAGCCCATCACCGCGAGCGTCATCGTCTCGACGCCTTCGTGCAGCGCCTTCCATTCGGGCATCCGCTCGCGGATGTAGTCCTGGGTGCGCTCGGCCAGTTCCTGGAACGTGCTGCTGGTGGTGCGGCCGCAGCCGGGGCAGGCGGTCACGCTCGGTGAGAACGAGCGGATCCCGAGGGCCTGCAGCAGCTCGCACGCGGCATAGACTTCTTCGCGGCGATCGCCGCCGGGCCTCGGGGTCAGCGACACCCGGATGGTGTCGCCGATGCCGTCGTTGAGCAGCACGCCCATCGCCGCCGATGACCAGACCAGACCCTTGATGCCCATGCCGGCCTCGGTCAGCCCGAGGTGCAGCGGTTGATCGGTCCGCCGCGCGAGGTCGCGGTAGTCCGCGTTCAGGTCGCGCGGCCGCGACGTCTTGCAGGAGATGATGATCTGATCCTTGCGCAGCCCTGATTCGAGCGCCAGCTCGGTTGACTGCAGCGCCGACAGCACCATGCACTCGTTGATGATCTCCTCGGAGGTCAGCCCGAGGTCGCGGTCGGTGTTCTCCTGCATCTTGGCGAGCACCAGCTCCTGGTTGAGCGAGCCGCCGTTGACGCCGATGCGGACCGGCTTGTTGCGATCCCGCGCGACGCCGCAGATGGTGGCGAACTGCTCGTCCCGGCGCCGGCCGGTGCCGACGTTGCCCGGGTTGATGCGGTACTTGTCGAGCGCGTCGGCACAGGCCGGGTAGCGGGTGAGGAGCTGGTGGCCGTTGTAGTGGAAGTCGCCGATGAGCGGCGCGCTGACGCCCGCATCGAGCATCCGCTGCTTGATCTCGGGGACCGCCGCGGCCGCCTCCGGCACGTTCACCGTGATGCGGACCATGTCGGAGCCGGCTTCGGCGAGCTCGATGCACTGCCGGGCCGTCCCCTCGGCATCGGCGGTGTCGGTCATGGTCATCGACTGGACGACCACCGGCGCGCCGCCGCCGACCTGGACGGTGCCGACCCGGACGCCGACGGTCTTGTGCAGCTTGACGAGGGGCATGGGTGAAACCTGCCGATCATACCATCCGCGTCGCCGGGCTTCCGGCTCGGCAGCGCGACCAGTCTGTGTAGCGTTCAGACTCCAGATCGACCTGCCGGGAAACCTCAGGCCGCGGCCCGACGTCCAAAGGCTGAGTCGGGCGGGCGAGAACCTGCTGATCTACCTGCACTTACGGGTGCGCCCCGGCGGCGCCCCGCCCGGGGGGGCAAGGCGTTGGTTTTGCATTACTGCGGAGCAGAGGAAACCCGCGCCCGCGCGGTCGTTCGCGTGTGACGACCGCCGGCGGGGACGAATTGAGGATGGCAAAGATGAAGCGACACAGACTTCCGTTGTCGGCGTGGCTGCGCGCGTGTGGCGTTGCCGCGATCGTGATTACGTGCGCCGTGCCGGTCGCGGCCCAGTCCGTGACGTCCGCCGACGTCCAGCGGCTGCAGGATCAGGTCTACCAGGCCGGCGGCGACGTCGCCCGGCTGCGCAGCACCAACCCCGACATGTCGGCGCGCCTGCAGAGCGAGCTCGACGACCTGCGCGACGACGTGGTCTACCTCAAGGTGAAGCTGCGCCGTGAGGGGACCATCAACCGCACCGAGTACACCGATGTCCGCGATCGCATTCAGGAAGTGCGGTCCCGCGCCGGCATCGACTCGCGCGGGGACTCGACCCGCGGCGACAATCAGAGCTGGCGCACCAACAGCGAGCCCGGTGGCCGCGGCGTCAACGGCGGCGTCAACAACGGCGTCAGCGGCGGCATTAGCGGCGGCGTCGCCGGTGACGACCGCACGCGTTCCGGCCAGGGCGGCACCCAGGGGACGACCCAGGGCACCATCGATGACCGCGATCGCAACCGGCCCGGCCAGACGACCTCGACCCGGCAGACCAACGGCAGCAGCGTGATCCCCGCGGGCCAGGAGATTGACGTGCGCATCCAGAACGAGCTGTCGTCGGAGACCGCTCAGGTCGAACAGCGCTTCGAAGCCACGACCGTCGCCGATCTCTACCGCGGCAACGACGTACTGATTCCCGCCGGCTCGACGGTGCGCGGCGTGATTAGCGGCGTCACCAAGACGACCCGGATGGAGCGCAAGGGCAGCCTGACGGTGGCGTTCGACCAGATCACGGTCCGCGGCCGCGACTACCCGATGCGTGGAACCGTTACACAGGCGCTCGAGAGCGAAGGCATCAAGGGGGAGGCGGGCAAGATTGGCGCCGGCGCCGGCGTCGGCGCCATCATCGGTGGCATTATCGGTGGGATGAAGGGGGCGCTGCTCGGCGTGCTGATCGGCGGCGGCGGCACCGTTGCAGCCACCGAAGGGAAGGACGTCGTCCTCCCGGCCGGGACGATCCTGCGCGTCAGCCTCGATACGCCGCCGTCGATTCGCTAGACCTCGTCCCGCGTCGGAACGATCGCCGGCAGGATCCCCTGCCGGCGATCAGCACTCCTTGAAGGCTTTGCGCGCTGCCGCGATGGTCTTGTCCACCGCGCGAGTGGTGTGGGCGCCCGACAGAAACCAGGCCTCGAACTGCGACGGGGGGATGTAGATCCCTGCCGCGAGCATCGCCCGGAAAAACCGGCCGTAGGCGGCGGTATCGGACGACAGCGCCGATTCGTAGTCGCGGACGGGACGGGTGGTGAAGAACGGCGTGAGCAGCGATCCGAAGCCGTTCACCTGCAGCGGCACGTTCGCGCTGCGGGCAGCGTCCGCCAGGCCGGCGGCGAGCCGCGCGCCGAGCCCGGCCAGGTGCTTGTAGAGACCGGGCGACAGCTCCTGCAGCGTCCACAGTCCCGCCGCCATCGCCAGCGGATTGCCTGACAGCGTCCCGGCCTGGTAAACCGGTCCCGCCGGCGCGACCAGTGCCATGATGTCGGCTCGTCCGCCGTAGGCGCCGACCGGAAGTCCGCCGCCGATGATCTTGCCGAGGCAGGTCAGGTCGGGCCGCACGCCGAACACCTGCTGGGCGCCGCCCGCGGCGGCGCGAAAGCCCGAGATCACCTCGTCGAAGACCAGCAGCGCGCCGGCGCGGTCGCAGATCTCGCGGAGGCCGGCCAGGAACCCTTCGGCCGGCGGCACCAGTCCCATGTTGCCGGCGATCGGTTCGACGAAGACGGCGGCGATCTCCGCGCCGGCCGCGTCCATCACCTCGCGGACGGAGTCGAGGTCGTTGTAGCGCGCCACCCGCGTGTCGGCCGCTGCCGCGGCGGCGACGCCGGGGCTCGTCGGCACCCCCATCGTCATCGCTCCCGATCCCGCCTGGACCAGGAACGCATCGGCGTGGCCGTGATAGCAGCCTTCGAACTTGAGGATCCGGTCGCGCTTCGTGAACGCCCGCGCCACCCGCGCCGCGCTCATCGTCGCCTCGGTGCCGGAGCTGACGAACCTGATGCGCTCGATCGACGGCATCAGCATCGCGACCCGGCGCGCCAGCCGCGTCTCGAGCTCGGTCGGCGCGCCGAAGCTCGTGCCGCGCGCGGCCGTCTCGGCCAGCGTCTTCAGCAGCCCCTTGGGCGCGTGGCCGTGGATGAGCGGCCCCCACGACATCACGTAGTCGACGTAGCGGTGGCCGTCGGCGTCCTCGAGGGTCGCGCCGCGGCCGCGGACGGCGAAGATCGGCGTCGCGCCGACCGCTTTGAACGCCCGCACCGGACTGTCGACACCGCCGGGCAGAATCCGCGACGCGGCCGCGAACAGCTGTTCGGAACGTGGATAGCGCGACCGTTTCCTGCGGAGCATCCCGCGACGATAACAAACACGGGCCGATTGCGCTACCCGCGCGTCTCACCGCCGCGGGCGGTCGCGGCGCCGGACTACTTCTTTTTTGCCGGTGCGGCGGGCTTCGCCGCGGGCGCCTCGGCCGGGCCGGCGGCGGCCTTGCTGTCGATCGACGTCGCGACCATGCGGTACTGGACCGTGACCTTGTCGCCGACCTTCGGCGCCCCCTTGGTCGAGGCGTCGGTGCTGAACTCCCACGTCTCGGTCGCGCTCTTCTGGACCGAGAACGTCGTCCCCTCCACGCTCTTGACAATGCCGGTGAACTGGTAGCTCTTCGCAGCGGCCGCGTAGGCGGTCAGGGTCAGCACTGCGGCGAGGGCGACGGCGAACGCGACGGTCATTTTACGCATGAGGACTCCACTGATTGGCATGGGGCGAGCCCCGGTTATCGCAGCGCCCGCGCGGCTTCGCGGGCGTAGTAGGTGATGATGATGTCGGCGCCGGCCCGCCGGATCGACGTCAGCATCTCGAGCATCGCGCGCGGCTCGTCGATCCAGCCGTTGCGGGCCGCCGCCTTGAGCATCGCATATTCCCCGCTCACCTGGTAGGCGGCGGTCGGACAGCCGAACTCCGCCTTGACGCGGGCGATCACGTCCAGGTAGGCGAGCGCCGGCTTGACCATGATGATGTCGGCTCCCTCGTCGAGATCGAGCTCGACCTCGCGCAGCGCCTCCTCGATATTGGCCGGATCCATCTGGTGGGAGCGGCGATCGCCAAACGCCGGCGCGGAGTCCGCTGCCTCCCGGAACGGTCCGTAGAACGCCGAGCAGTACTTGGCGGCATACGACATGATCGCGGTGTCGGTGAACCCGCCGTCGTCCAGGGCGCTGCGGATGGCGCCGACCCGGCCGTCCATCATGTCGGACGGCGCGACGACGTCGGCGCCGGCGGCGGCGTGGGAGAGCGCGGCCTCCACCAGCAGCTCGACCGTCGCGTCGTTGGCGATCTCGTCACCGTCCAGGACGCCGCAGTGGCCGTGCGAGGTGTACTCGCACAGGCAGACGTCGGTGACGACGAGCAGGCCGGGCACGCCCTGCTTGATGGCGCGGACGGCCGCCTGGACGGGGGCGTCGGGATCGCTCGCGCCCGAGCCGACCGGATCCTTCGTATCCGGCAGCCCGAACAGCAGCACGCCGGGGACGCCGTCGGCCTGCGCGGCTTCGGCCTCCCGGACCGCTTCGTCCACCGACAGCTGGAAGACCCCGGGCATCGATCCGACTTCGCGGCGCTGCCCTTCGCCGGTGCAGACGAACAGCGGATAGATGAACATCTCCGGCGACAGCCGCGTTTCGCGCACCAGTCCGCGGATCGCGGCACTCCTGCGCAGCCGGCGCGGCCGGCGGATCGGCAGATCGTCGGGGCTGGTGCGGCGGTCATCCGCGGCTGGCGCGGCCGCCGCCCGGTCGGAGCGGATCCTCGGTGTCATGTGGCTGCCTGGGTCACGGCGGCGAAATGCCCGACCAGGGCATCCACCAGATCGGGAATGGTATACCGCGTCGGCATCACGGTCGTGGTGATGCCGAGCTGATGGGCGGCCTCGGCCGTCACGGGTCCAATCGAGGCGACCACCACACGGCTGAGCAGATCGACGGCCTGATCGCGGCCGATGCCGTCGACGAAGTTGCGGACCGCGGAGGCGCTGGCAAATGTCACCGCGTCGATCTGCCGGTCGAGCAGCATGCGGTAGACGTCGGGCTCGTCCCGGCCGGGGTGGTCCGGCACGGTCCGATAGGCGACGACCTCGGTGACGTCGGCCCCGGCCTCCCGCAGTCCGTCGCCGAGCCGATCCCGCGCGATGTCGGCCTGCGGCAGCAGCACGGTGGCGCCCTGCAGCGTGCCGGCGCCGCGCATCGCGTCGAGGACCGCCTCGGCGCGGAACTCGGCGGGCATCAGGTCGACGCGGATGCCGTAGCGCTGCAGCCGGGCGGCGGTCGACGCGCCGACGGCGCACAGCCGCACGCCGTGCAGGCCGCGGATGTCGCCGCGCGCGAGCAGCTGCTGCATGAACTGGTCGACCGCATTGGTGCTGGTGAAGACGATCCAGTCGAAGTGTGACGCCCGGTCGCACGCCGCCTGGAGCGCCGCCGGATCCTCGGGCGGCGCCATCCGGATCGCCGGCGCGCCGACCGCTTCGGCGCCGCGCTCTTCGAGCATGTCGATCAGCTCGCCGGCCTGTTCGCGCGACCGCGTCACGACAATCCGCCGCCCGGAAAGCGGCCGGTCGTCGAACCAGCGCAGGTGCGCCCGCAGTCCGGCGACCGCGCCGATCACCATCAACGCCGGCTCGGTCCCCTCGGCCTTCTCGGCCAGCGTGCCGAGCGTCGCGTCGATGGTCCGCTGCGACGGCAGCGTCGCGTGATAGACGAGCGCCGCGGCCTCGTCCGCGGCGCGGCCGTGGTGGAGGAGCGCCCGCGCCGCGTCGGCGATTTGCGCCGGTCCGGCGTAACAGACCAGCGTACCGCCGACGCCGGCCAGCCGGCTCCAGTCGACCGCCGGCGCCACCGACTCGTTTTCATAGCCGCGGACCAGCACCAGCACGTCTCCGGCGCCCGGATACGTCACCGGGATCCCGGCATACGCGGCGCCGCCGAGCGTCACCGGAATCCCCGGCACGACCTCGAACGGGATGCCCTGCTCGTGGAGGAACAGCGCTTCCTTCCCGCCGCTATCGTAGACGAACGGGTCCCCCCACTTCAGCCGGATGACGACCTTGCCTTCGCGCGCCTTCTCGGCCAGCAGGATCGAGATCGCCTCCTGGTCGAGCGGCTTCGGCGCGGCCGCACCGACGTCGATCCGCTCGGCGTCGCGCCGTGCCGAATCGAGCAGCCGGGCGTGGACATGGTGGTCGTAGACGATCACGTCCGCCGCCTCCAGACAGCGCTGGCCGCGAACGCTGATCAGCCCCGGGTCGCCGGGGCCGGCGCCGACGATATAGACGCAGGGGTCAGTCATGACTGGCGCCTCACTCGTGATCTGCCGTGTGCGTGCCGCTGCCGAGGGCGCCGAGAATATCCATCGCGCCGCCGTCCGCCAGCGCCGCCGCCAGCCGGACGCCGAGTCCTGCCGGGTCGTCCGCCGGACCGGCCACCTCGCGCCGCACCGACTGCCGGCCATCCGGCGAGGCGACGATGCCGTGCATTCGCAGGCGGCCGGCGTCGTGCAGCGCGATCGCGCCGAGCGGCAGCTGGCAGCCGCCGCCGAGCGCCGAGACGACGGCGCGCTCCGCGGTCAGCGCGATCGCCGCCGCCGCATCGCTGACGCCCGCCAGCGCCGCCCGCGCGGCGTTGTCCGACGATCGGATCTCGACCGCGATAATCCCCTGGCCGGGCGCCGGCACGCAGACCTCGATCGGGATGGCGGCGGTGATCCGCGCCGCCAGGCCGAGCCGCCGCAGCCCGGCGGCGGCAAGCACGAGCGCGTCGTAGTCCCCGGCGTCGAGCTTCCGCAGCCGGGTATCGACGTTGCCCCTGATCCCGACGAACCGGCCGTGCGGCAAGGCCGCCGACAGCTGCGCCGCCCGGCGGACGCTGCCGGTGCCGATCCGCGCGGCCGCCGGCAGCGTGCCGAGCGCCTTCTGGAAGTCCGCCGCTCCGGCCGCCCCGGGCAGCACGACCGCGTCGCGCGGGTCTTCCCGCGCCAGGACGGCGGCAATCTCGAGCCCTTCGGGCAGCGCGACCGACATGTCCTTCGCGCTGTGCACCGCGACATCGATCCCGCCGGCGGCGAGCGCGTCCTCGATCTCCTTGACGAACAGCCGCTTGCCGCCGACGTCCGAGAGCGGCGCCTGCTGCAGCCGGTCGCCGGCGGTCTTGATGACGGTAATCTCGACCGCGGCGCCGGCGCCTTCGAGCAGCGCCGCGACCGTCCGCGCCTGCCACATCGCCAGCGCGCTGCCGCGCGTCCCGATCGTCAGCCGCCTCACGGCGTCGCGTCCGTGTCGCCGGGGTCGGCGGTGGCGGCCAGGTCGGGCCGGCCGCGCTCCTGCTCCCGGGCGAGGCTGAACAGCTTGTTGAGCGCGTCGGCGTAGGCGACGACCGTCGCCTCGTCGCTGAGCGCCTTGAGCTGCTCGGTTGGCGTCAGCAGCAGCTTCTCGACGATCAGCCGGGTGATCTCGTCGACGCGGGCGCGGGCGTCGGGGGTCAGGCCGGTCATCTTCGGTTCGAGCCGGGCCAGCTCGCCCTGGCGGATCGCTTCGAAGCGGCGCCGCAGCGCGACAACCGTCGGGACGACGTCCCGCGACTGCATCCACGACGTGAAGCGCAGCACTTCTTCCTCGACGATCGCCTCGGCGCGGACCAGCTCGCCGCTGCGGCGGGCGAGGTTCTCCTGGACGATGGTCTGGAGGTCGTCGATGTTGTACAGGAACACCTGGTCGAGGCTGCCGACCTCGGCCTCGACGTCGCGCGGCAGCGCGATGTCGATGATGAACAGCGGCCGGCCGCGCCGCGGCCGCATCACCTCCTCTATCATCGCCCGCGTCAGCACCGGCTCGGTGGCGGCGGTCGCGGTGATGACGATGTCGGCGTCGGCGAGCGCCTCGCTCAGGCCGGCCCACGGCACCGCCCGTCCGCCCAGCCGGCGGGCGAGCTGTTCGGCCGCCGCCAGCGTCCGGCTGACGATCGCGATTTCGTTGACCTCCTGCGCCTGGAGGTGCACGCCGGTGAGCTTGGCCATCTCGCCGGCGCCGACGATCAGCACGCCGCGCCCCTTGAGATGTCCGAAGATCTTCCGCGCCAGCGAGATCGCCGCATAGCTCACCGACACCGCGCCCGCCCCGAGGCCGGTCTCGGCGCGGACCCGCTTGCCGGCGGCGAACGCCGAGTGGAACAGCCGGTTGGTCAGCGTCCCGGTGTAATGCAGGTCGCTCGCCGTCGAATACGCCGCCTTGACCTGGCCGAGGATCTGTGGCTCGCCGACGACCAGCGAATCGAGCCCGGCGGCGACGCGGAACAGATGCCGCGCCGCCTCGGGGCCGCGGCGGAGGTAGAGGTGCTCGGCGACCCGGGCGTGCGGGACGTTGTGATACTCGCTGAAGAACCGCCCGACCCCGTCGGCGGTGGCATCGGTCTCGCCGACCGCGTAGATTTCGGCGCGGTTGCAGGTCGACAGCACCACCACCTCGCGGCCGACGCCGCGCGAAGCGAGCGCCGACAGCGCCTGATCGAGGCCGCCGCGGGCGAAGTCGACGCACTCGCGGAGGTCCACGGGAGCGGTGCGGTGACTGAGGCCGACTGCGAACAGGCGCATGTCAGAAGTTGTGGCTCTTGGTCAGGAACAAGCCGACCGGGACGAAATTCAGCAGGATGATCAGGAACCCGACGGTCGACAGGTAGGCGGCCCGCCGCCCGCTCCAGCCCGCGGTCCGCCGCGCGACCACCGCAAACGCGTAGAGCGCCCACGACACCACCGCGACCAGGATCTTGGGATCGGCGATCGACATCGCCTGGGCGCGCGGATCCGGCGACGACTGCACCTGCGCGGCCCAGACGCCGCCGACGACGACGCCGAGCGTCAGGCAGATCCAGCCGACCGTGACCGCGCGGCCGTTCATCACGTCGAGGATCTGCAGCGACGGCAGGCGGGCGTAGAAGAAGCCGAGCTGCTTCGCCTTGATCTCCTTGAACAGCAGCACGTAGGTGACGCCGAGCACGAACGCCAGCGCGAAGCTGGCGTAGCCGAACAGCACCGACAGGATGTGGATCGTGAACAGTGGACTCTGCAGCAGCGGCGGCCGCGGCTGGACCGCCGGGTCGAGCGCCGGGATGATCTCGAGCAGCGCCAGCAGCGCCGCGACCGGGGCGCCGAGCGCGCGCTCGTCCGAGGTCAGCTCGATGTAGAGATAGGCCAGGCCGAGCAGCCACACGAACGCCGAGATCGCGCCGCTGGTGCCGACCAGCGGCAGGTCGCCGGCGGCCATCGTCTGCATGCCGATGACGAAGGTGTGCGCGAGCACGCCGGCGCCAAGCGTCGCCGTCGCCAGCCGGCCGGTGCGCGGGTCGCGGCGCGCGAAGTGCGCGGCGTAGGCGGCCGCCGCCGCGGCGTAGAGCAGGAGAGGCAGCAGGTGCATGGGACTCCTAGCGGCTGCCGGGCGCGAAGTAGCCGCGGCGCGTCCGGGCGGTCAGCCCTGGCTTCGTCACGCGGACGTCAACCCGCCGCCAGACGCCATTGCGCATCGGGTTCTTCGGCGTGTAAGCGAGGCTGTACTGGCTGGCGAGCTCCTCGGAGATCTGCTCGTAGATCTTCGGCAGCTCGGCGACGGCGGTCGGAAAGAAGACCCGTCCGCCGGTTTCCTGGGAGAGCTGGCGCAGCACGAACTCCGCCTCCTTGAAGCGCGGCCGGCCGATCTCGGACGGCCGCAGCCCGATCGCGTAGATCGCCGTCTCCGACCGCTTCGCCAGATCGAGGACTTCGTCGTACTCGACGAGGCTGGTCGTGTCGTCGCCGTCCGAGAGCACGACGATCGCCTGGCGCCGGACCTCCTCGGCAGACGAGGCGCGGATCTTCTTGAGCTCGCTCAGCGAGACGTAGACGGCATTGTAGAGCGAGGTCGAGCCGTTGGCGGTCGTCTGGCGGATCGCCCGCTCGAGCGCGGCGGCGTCGCTGGTGAACGGCTGGGGGATCCGCACCTGGTTGTTGAATTCGATCACCTCGATGGTGTCGTCCTTCCGCATCCGCCGGACGAAGCCGACCGCGGCTTCCTGCGCCGTCGGCAGCTTCTCCTCCATGCTGTTGCTGGTGTCGAGGAGAATCGCCAGCGCCGTCGGCTGCTGGATCCGCGAGAAGAACGAGACCGCCTGGCGCGCGCCGTCCTCGTAGACCTCGAAATCGTCCTGGTTGAGGTCGGTGACGTAGCGGCCGCCGTCGGTCACCGTGATCTGCAGCGAGACCAGCTCGATGCCGGCGCGGAAGCGTCCCTGCGCCGCCAGGCCGACCGCCGCCAGGCACACGGCCGCCGCCAGCGCGACCGTTCGGTGCATCAGCGCCCCGCCGTGCGGGTGCGCGCCCGCACCGTCACGTCCGGCCGCGACACGCTGACCTGAATCTTCTCGGGCGGAATCAGCGTTTCCGGCCGGCTGTAGGTGACGAGATACTGGTGGAGCAGCTCCTGCGCGACCCGCGGCAGCGCATCCGAGAGCCCGGACGGCGTCAGCAGCTGCTCGCGGCGGCCGCCGGTCTCCTCCGTGCCGTAGGCCAGCACCTGGTTGCGATTGCGCATCTCGTCGGCCATCGACGAGGCCGGCGTGCCGACCGCGAGGACGTGCAGCGCCGCGCCGCTGTTCTCGAGCTCCTTCAGGACGTTCTGATAATGGAGGTTGCTGAACTCGACCCCTTCCATCGTCACGGCGACGATGACCGGGCGCGCCGCGTGGCGGCGCGTGAAGCCGCGGGCGGTGTCGATGATGCCGTCGAGCAGGTAGGCGCCCGACCCGGAGCGCGCGAACACCCGGTCGATGCCCTTGTTCAGGGCGGTCCGGTCGGTGGTCGGGGCGACCAGCGACGCGGCGCGATCCGCCACCGCGACGATGCCGATTTCGGCCCGGCCGTGGAGTTGATCGACAAAGGCGCGGAGCCCTTCGCGGAGCGGCTGGATCGCGTCGGTGGCGGCCTGGCTGTCGTCGACGAGCAGGACCACCTGCAGCGGATCGGTGGCCGGCGCGGCGCGCAGGACCTCGCGGGCGACGCCGTCCTCACGGACCGTGAAATCGGCGGCCGTCAGGTCGGTGACCGGCGCGCCTCGGGGGCCGAGCACGCTGACGTAAATCCGGGCGGTGCGCGGGCCCTCGTCGGAAGCGCGCGGCGCCTGCTGCGCGAAGCCGGGGAGCGCGAGCGTCACGGCGAGGAGGCCGAGCGCCTTCAGCGGGTGGATCATGTGGGAGCCTCTCGTCGAGTATAGGTCCCGCACGCGCGGAGCGTCAAGAACGCCGAATCCTTGAAAATTGTTGTCAGCACTAGGGTTGCGGTTTCTTGACACCCCCCGGAGCGCATGTTATAAACAGCCCGGCCTTCGAGGAGAGCAGGACCCGCCGCCGGGAGGCCGCCTCGCCCGCTTGCACGCCGATGCTCAGCAGCTACATCCCGGTTTTCCTCTTCATCGTGGTCGCCACGGGGTTCGCGATTGGCACGATCCTCGTCTCGAAGCTGGTCCATCCCGACCGGCCCGGCACCGTCAAGCTTCAACCTTACGAGTGCGGCATCGAGCCGACCGGCGACGCGCGCGGCCGGATCAGCATCCGCTACTACCTGATCGCGATGCTGTTCGTGATCTTCGACGTCGAGACGGTGTTCCTGTTCCCGTGGGCGGTGTCGCTCGACCGGCTGGCGGTGTTCGGCCTGGTCGAGATGCTCGTCTTCCTGTTCATCCTGGTCGTCGGCTATGTCTATGCCTGGCGGAAGGGTGCGCTCGAGTGGCAAGTCTGATCCGGGGCTGACGAACGACCATGTCAGACTCTCCGCGCGCCGCCGGCGGACCGCCGCCAGCTGGCGATGGACGGCCAGATCCCGCCGGCACCGCCGGTTCGCGCGCCGGTCACCCCGGCGCCCGGGCGATTGCGCCGCCCGCCGGTCCGACCGAGCCGCCGCCCCCCGACGGGCTGCTGGTGCCGGCGTTCATTACCGCGCTCGAGGCGGCGCTGCCGGGGGCGGTCGAGCACGTGTCGTGGTGGGTTGGCGACTGGACGCTCGTCATCGGCCGCGCGCGCCTGCTCGAAGCGGCGGCGCATCTGACGACCGCCGCCGGCGCCGGCTTCGACGCCTGCTCGGACGTGACCGCCGTCGACTGGCCGCCGCGCCAGCCGCGCTTTGATCTCGTCTACAGCCTGTATTCGACCGCGCTCTGCCACCGCGTCCGCCTGAAGGTCCGCGTCGCCGACGGCGAGGCGGCGCCGTCGGTGAGCGGCGTCTGGCCGGCGGCGAGCTGGCTCGAGCGCGAGGTCTTCGACCTGTTCGGCATCCCGTTCGACGGGCATCCCGACCTCCGCCGGATCCTGATGCCGGACGACTGGCAGGGCCATCCGCAGCGCAAGGACTATCCGCTCGAGGGGCCGGGCGAGATGCTGATGGAGAATCCGATGGACTGGCTGCGCGTCCAGCGCGCGGAGGACATCGAGTGACGGCGCGGTGCGCCGCGGGCGTGAACGGCGGCGGCGGTGTTTGACACCCAGGAGCTGGTCCTCAACATGGGGCCGCAGCACCCGAGCACGCACGGCGTGCTGCGGGTCGTGCTGCGCCTCGACGGCGAGCGCGTCGTCGGCTCCGACATCGTCATCGGCTACCTCCACCGCGGCATCGAGAAGCTCTGCGAGCACCGCGACTGGGCGCAGATCATCCTGCTCACCGACCGCATGGATTACGTCGCCGCGGCGAGCAGCAATCTCGGCTACTGCGAGACCGTCGAGAAGCTGATGTCGCTCGAGGTGCCGCGCCGCGCCCGCTACATCCGCACCATCCTCGCCGAGCTGCAGCGGATCGCCAGCCACTGCCTCTGGCTCGGCACCCACGCGATGGACCTCGGCGCGATGACGGTGTTCCTCTACGCGTTCCGCGAGCGCGAGCTGGTGCTCGATCTGTTCGAGGAGTACTGCGGCGCCCGGCTGACCTACAACGCGATGCGGATCGGCGGCCTGCCGCTCGACATCCCGACCGGCTGGGACCGCAAGGTGCGGGAGTTCTGCGACCTGTTCGAGCGCCGCGTCGCCGAGTACGAGGAGCTGCTGACCCACAACCGCATCTGGCTCGACCGGACCCGGGGGATCGGCGTCATCGGCGGCGCCGAGGCGATTGCCCTCGGCCTGACCGGCCCGGCGCTGCGCGGCTCGGGGGTGGCGCGCGACGTCCGCCGCGCCGAGCCGTACGCGGCCTACGGCGAGCTCGCCTTCGACGTACCGGTTGGCACCGCCGGCGACACCTACGATCGCTACCTGGTCCGGATCGAGGAGTTCCACCAGTCGCTGCGGATCATCCGCCAGGGGCTCGACGGCCTGCCGGAGGGGCCGGTGCTCGGCAAGGTGCCGCGGCTGATCCGCCCGCCGGCGGGGGAGACCTATCACGCGATCGAATCGCCGAAGGGGGAGCTCGGCTTCTTCCTGGTCAGCGATGGCCGCTCGCACGTGCCGTACCGCTTCCGGGTCCGGCCGCCGTCGTTCTGTAATCTTCAGGCGCTGCCGCGCCTCATCCAGGGGCATCTCGTCTCGGACGTCGTCGCCCTGATCGGCTCGATCGACATCGTCGTCGGCGAGGTCGATCGCTGATGGTCCACGACTACGTCGTGCCGCTGCTCAAGATCCTGGTGCTGCTGAACGCGGTGCTGGTGTCGGTCACCTTCATGACGCTGCTCGAGCGCAAGGTGATCGCCTGGGTGCAGGTCCGGCTCGGGCCGATGCGGGTCGGGCCGCACGGCGCCCTCCAGCCGATCGCCGACGCGATCAAGCTGCTGCTCAAGGAAGACATCACCCCGGCGCGGGCCGACCGGATGGTCTTCACGCTCGCGCCGATCGTCGCGATGGTGCCGGCGCTGATCGCGTTCGCGGTGCTGCCGTTCGACCGCGAGGCCAACTTCTTCGGCTACCGGGCCTCGCTGGTCATCGCCGACCTCAACGTCGGGCTGCTCTACATCGTCTCGATTGCGTCGATTGGCGTCTACGGCATCATCCTCGCCGGCTATGCGTCGAACAGCAAGTTCCCGCTGCTCGCCGGACTGCGCGCCTCGGCGCAGCTGATCAGTTACGAGATCGCGATCACGATGATGCTGGTCAGCATCGTCGTCATGTCCGGGACGCTCAGCCTGGTCGGGATCATCGACGCGCAGTACAACGCGCGGGTGTGGTACGTCTTCGTCCAGCCGGTCGCATTCGTCATCCTGTTCATCGGCGGCCTTGCCGAGACCAACCGGGCGCCGTTCGACCTCCCCGAGGCGGAGCAGGAGCTGACCGGCGGCTTCCACACCGAATACAGCGGCATGCGCTTCGCGCTGTTCTTCCTCGCCGAATACGCCAACATGATCGTCGTCTCCGGGGTGGCGACAACGCTGTTCTTCGGCGGCTGGCTGCGGCCGTTTCCGAACCTCGCGGCGCTGGCGCTGCTCGGCATCGTGCCCGGCTGGATCTGGTTCGTGCTCAAGACCTTCGTCTTCCTCTACCTGTTCATCTGGATCCGGGCGACGCTGCCGCGCTACCGCTACGATCAGCTGATGCGGCTCGGCTGGAAGGTGCTGATCCCGCTCGGCATCGCCAACCTCGTCGTCACTGCCGTGCTGAAGGTGCTGTTCTAAGGCCATGCTCGAACCGGTTGTCTTCTACACGCTCGCGGCGCTGATTCTGGGCTTCGGCATGCTGGTCGTGACCGCACGCAATACCGTCCACGGCGTGCTGTTCCTGGTCGCGAACTTCCTCTGCCTGGCGATGGTCTACGTCACGCTGGCCGCCGAGTTCCTGGCGATCATCCAGGTGCTGGTCTACGCCGGCGGCATCGTCGTGCTCTATCTGTTCGTCGTCATGCTGGTGAACTTGCGGCGGCTGCCGCAGGGGGCGCCGGACCGGCGCCGCCAGACGCGGCTCGGCATCGTGGTGGCGGCGACGCTGCTGGCGGAGATCGCGGCGATTCTTGTCTATTCGTCGGGCCAGCCGGCGGGTGCGGTGGCGGCGGCCGCGGCGGCCGGGCCGGCGCGCGGCAACACCGAAGTCGTCGGCATGCTGCTCTATACCGATTACCTGGTGCCGTTCGAGGTCGCGTCGATGCTGCTGCTGGTCGCGATGGTCGGGGCGATTCTGCTGGCGCGGAGGGACGCGTGACGCCGATCACCCCGTATCACTACCTGCTGCTGTCGGCGGCGCTGTTCACGACCGGCCTGATCGGCGTGCTGGTCCGGCGCAACGTCATCGTCGTGCTGATGTCGATCGAGCTGATGCTGAACGCGGTGAACCTCAACCTGGCGGCGTTCTCCTACCAGTGGCATCACGCCGTCGGTCAGGTGTTCGCGATCTTCGTCATCGCGATTGCCGCCGCCGAGGCAGCGGTCGGCCTCGGCATCATCCTGGCGTTCTTCCGCAACAAGGAAACGCTGAACATCGACGATATGGACATCATGAAATGGTAGCCGGCGGCGCGGCGGGACGGACGGTGCCGCGATGACCGCGCTGTGGCTGATTCCGGCGGTGCCGGCGGTGGCCGCCGCCGTGACCGGGCTGATTGGCGTCCGCTGGTTCGGCCGGCTGGCCAGCGCCGTGGTCGCGACGGCGGCGATTGGCGCCGCCTTCGTGCTGTCGGTGGCGGTATTCGCCGGGCTGACCGCCGCGCCCGAGACGGCGCGGCTCTCCGAGTTCCACCTCGGTGACTGGATTCCGCAGATTCCGCTCGCCACCGCTGACGGGATTGGGATGTTCAAGGTCCAGTGGCTGCTCCGCGCCGATCCGCTGGCCGCCGTGATGCTGCTCGTCGTCACCGGCGTCGGCCTGCTGATCCACCTCTATTCGGTCGCCTACATGAAGGACGAGCCGGCGGCCGCCTACGCGCGGTTCTTCAGCTACCTCAATCTCTTCTGCGCGTTCATGCTGCTGCTCGTTCTCGCCGGTAACCTCGCCGTGCTGTTTGTCGGCTGGGAAGGGGTCGGGCTGTGCTCGTACCTGCTGATTGGCTTCTGGTACCACAAGCCATCGGCCGCGACCGCCGGCAAGAAGGCGTTCATCGTCAACCGAATCGGCGACGCCGGCTTCCTGCTCGGCCTGTTCCTAGCCTTCTATGCCTTCGGCACGCTCGATTTCCGGGACATCGCCGCCGCGGTGGCGGCCCGGCCGGTGGAGGCCGGCGGCTTCGGCATCGTTTCGGCGATCTGCCTGCTGCTGACGATCGGCGCGGTCGGCAAGAGCGCGCAGGTGCCGCTGTTCGTGTGGCTGCCCGACGCGATGGAGGGGCCGACGCCGGTGTCCGCGCTGATCCACGCCGCAACGATGGTGACGGCGGGGGTCTATCTGATCGCCCGTAACGCGGCCCTCTTCAGCCACGCGCCGCAGGTCCTGCACGGCGTGGCGATCGTCGGCGCGCTGACGGCGCTGCTCGCCGCCGCGGTCGCGCTGGTCCAGCACGACATCAAGCGCGTCCTG
>JANMWI010000043.1:0-16493 GCA_031393955.1 Acidobacteriota bacterium | reverse complement strand
TCGGAATAAACACGGAAACACACGGATGACACGGATGACACGGAGGAGCACCCGTTCATGAGGCTGGTCAGCGCGCGACGCGCGCGGCCAGCCCGACGCGGACGTCTCCGTGTCGATCCACGTAAATCCGTTCAATCCGTGTAACTGTCCCGGGCCAGTCGCTCGGCTCTAAATCGGAAGCCGAGCCGCGGCTAGGCCCAGGACTTCGGAATGAACAGCTGCTCGTAGAGGCTGATTGAATACCGGTCGGTCATGCCGGCCAGGAAGTCGCGCGCGGCGGCGTCGAGCCCCTCCTCCTCGATGGTGCGGGGGTCGAGGAACTCCGCCGGCGATTCGCGGACCTTTTCCCACAGGCCGCCGAGAATACCGCCCGCTTTCCGGAACTCGGCGGTGGCGATCTCGTTCTCGTAGACGGCCTCGAACAGGAAGCTTCGCAGTCCGACGGTCGCGTTGAGGATCTCGTCGCTCATCCGAATCTCGGACAGCCCACCTTCCAGGCTGCGGACGATCACGTCCGTCACCATCCGGCCGATCCGCTCGGCACCGCTCGTTCCCAGCACGGCGACGTGGGCCGCCGGCAAATCCTCCTCCTTCAACAATCCGGCTCGCACCGCGTCGTCGATATCGTGGTTGACGTAAGCGATGATGTCGGCGACCCGGGCGATCTGCCCTTCGACGGTGCTCGCACGGTGCTCGGGCGGCGCCCCGACCGGCATGCCGCTCTTGCCCTTCGAATGCCGGGCGATGCCGTCGCGCACCTCCCAGGTCAGGTTGAGGCCGGCACGGTCCTTCTCGAGCACGTCGACGATCCGCAGGCTCTGCTCGTAATGGTTAAAGCCGCCGGGGATCAATTCGTTCAGCACCCGCTCCCCCGCATGGCCGAACGGGGTGTGGCCAAGATCGTGCCCGAGCGCGATCGCCTCGGTCAGGTCCTCGTTGAGCTGCAGGACCTTGGCGATGCTGCGCGCGATCTGCGACACCTCGAGGGTGTGGGTCAGGCGCGTGCGGTAGTGATCGCCGGTCGGGGCGAAGAAGACCTGGGTCTTGTGCTTGAGGCGGCGGAACGCCTTGCAGTGAATCACCCGATCGCGGTCGCGCTGGAAGGCCGGCCGAATCGGGTCGGGCGGCTCGTCGCGCAGGCGTCCGCGAGAGTCGCCGCTCATCGCCGCCTGCGGCGCGAGGATGGTTCGCTCGCGCTGTTCCAGCGCTTCACGGATACTGGTCACGAGATCGGGCCTCGCGGCGCCGGCCGTCGGCCGGCGCCTGGAAACGGATTCATCTCCGGATGATCTCCTGGAGGAAGCTGGTGCCGTGTCCGAGCGGCCCGACGCCGAACAGTTCGGCAAGCGTCTGACCGAGGTCGGCAAAGGTCGCCCGCGTCCCGAGATCGACGCCCGGCCGAACGGCTTCGCCGGCGACGAACACCGGGACGTATTCGCGGGCGTGGTCGGTGCTCGGGGTTGTCGGATCGTTGCCGTGGTCAGCCGTCACGACCAGCAGGTCGCCGGCGCCAAGCCGCGGCAGCAGCTCCCCGAGATGGCGGTCGAATCGCTCGAGATTGGCCGCATAGCCAGCCGGATCGTTCCGATGGCCGTACTGGGTGTCGAAGTCGACGAGGTTGGCGAAGATCAACCCGCGCGGCGTGGCCGCCATCGCCTGCGCCACTTCGCGCATGCCGTCGGCGTCGCTGCCGGTATGGACCGCCGTGGTCATGCCGCGGCCGGCAAACAAATCTTCAATCTTGCCGATCGCGACGACGGGGTGTCCCGCCGCGGTCAGGCGATCGAGCAGCGTCGGGGCAAACGGCGTCAGGGCGAAATCGCGACGGTTGGCGGTCCGCTGGAACTGGCCCGGCGTGCCGACAAAGGGCCGCGCGATCACCCGCCCCACGCCCATCCCGGCGCCGACGAGCTCGAACGCGATCTCGCACCACCGGTAGAGATCGGCGATCGGCACGACCGCTTCATGAGCGGCGATCTGGAAGACGCTGTCGGCCGAGGTGTAGACAATCGGCTTGCCGGTGCGGAGATGCTCGGCGCCGAGCTCGTCGATGATGACGGTGCCGCTGGCGGGCCGATTGGCAAGCACCCCGCGGCCGATCCGGCGCTCGAACGCCTCGATGACCGCGGCCGGGAAGCCGCTCGGAAAGACCGGAAACGGCCGTTCGAGCACCAGCCCCATCAGTTCCCAGTGGCCCGTCACCGAATCCTTGCCGGGCGATGCTTCCGCCATCCGGCCGCAGGCGCCAATCGGCGCGGGCTCCGGGTCGCGGCCGGCAATCGTCGAGACGCGCGCCAGGCCGAGCGAGCGCAGGTGGGGGACGGCGAGCGGCGCGAAGGAATCGACGTGGCCGAGGGTGTCGCTGCCGGCATCGCCGTACTGGTCAGCGTCCGGCAGCGCCCCGACCCCCACGCTGTCGAGGACCAGCAGGATGACGCGGCCCGGAAGAGGCGTGCCCAATCAGGCTTCGTGGGCGGAGAAGTAATTGCTCATCGGGCGCGGCGACCGGATGGTGGCAATCGCATGCTTGAAGAGCATGTGGTCGGCGCCCGCGTGTTCGACGATGACGGCGAAGCGATCGAAGTTCTTGACCCGGCCCTCCATCTCGGTGCCGTCCATCAGGCGAATCTGCACCGCCAGCTTCTCGCGGCGGGCGAAGTTCAGGAAGACGTCCTGGATGTTGGGCTGCGAGGCGGACGGCTTCGACTCACGGGTCGGTGACGGCATCGCTCGGTGTCTCCAGGATCGCGAGCCTGCGGGCAACCTCCTGTTGGGTCTCCTCGCGTTCGCCCGCAGCGTGAATCCAGTGTAGGTTAGGCTCTTTCCGGAACCAGATCAACTGCCGCCGCGAGTATTTCCGGTTCTCGCGGACGATCAGCTCGCGCGTCGCCGGCTCGTCGCGCACTCCGTGCAGGTGCTCGAGTGCCTGGCGGTAGACCAGGCCGGTAAAAGGCAGCGCGTGCTCCGGCACGCCCACCGCGAGCAGCCCCCGAATCTCGTCGAGCAGCCCCTGTTGGAACTGCGATTCAACCCGGGCGGCGACGCGCGCGTCGGTCGCCTCGGGAGGAATGCGCAGCGCCACGGTCGTCACGTCGTAGTCCGGCAGCGGTGACGCGGTGTCGGCAAAGTGCGCCGTCAGCGCCCGGCCGGTCAGCCGATACACCTCGATCGCACGGATGACCCGTTTGCGGTCCGCCGCGGCGATCCGCTCGGCCGACTCCGGGTCGACCCGCGCGAGCATCCGGTGCAGCCGCGCCGCACCGCGGCGATCGGCGACCCGCTCGAGCCGGGCCCGCAACCCGGCGTCCCGCGCCGGGCCTGGAAAGAACCCCCGCGTCAGCGCCCGGTAATAGAGGCCCGTCCCGCCGACCAGGATCGGCAGCCGGCCGCGCGCCGTGATCGCGCGGATCACCGCCGCCGCCTCTCGCGCGTAGCGCGCGGCCGAGTACTCCTCGACCGGCGCCGCGACGTCAATCATGTGATGCGGAATGCCCTGCCGCTCGGCGGCCGGCACCTTGTCGGTGCCGATGTCGAAGCCGCGATAGACGGCGGTCGAGTCGCAGCTGACAATCTCGCCGTCGAAGCGGCGGGCCAGCGCAATCCCCATCGCGCTCTTGCCGGTGGCGGTCGGGCCGACGATCGCGACGAGCCGCGGCCGCGGCATTACGACGCCGGCAGGGCGCGCGCCAGGGCCAGCGCGGCGAGCACCGCCAGCATCAGCAACAGCCCGATCTGCTGCGTCCGTGTCGGCCCGGTCATGATCCCGGATTCTCGTTGTAGAAGAAGGTGATCGTGAAGAAGGCGCGGTCGTCCGGATATTCCGGCGGCAGCGGCTGCGTCGGGTTCGACGCCGCCAGCGCGTAGAACGACGAGTTGTTGAAACCGTCGATGTTCGACGGTCGCAGCACCCGCAGCTCGGTGATCCGCCCGTCCTTGCCGACGTAGAACGTCACCACCACGTGTCCGTGCATCGTCATGGCGGCCATCGGGATGTTCCAGTTGCGGCGAATCTGCGCGATGAAGCGGCGCAGCCAGGGGCCGAAGTCGACCCCCTTGCTGTCGAACTGGATGGACTTCTCGAAGTCGACCCCCTCGCCTCCCTGCAGATTGCCGAACGACTCCTTCTGGACGTACTTCTGGACGTTGCGGATGGCGTCGGCGATGACGCCGGCGGAAGGCCCGCGCGGCGACGGCTGCGGGGTGTCGGTGGCGTGCGGCTGCGATGCCGATGGCGACTCCGGCAGCGTCACGCCTCTCGCGCTCTCCTCGACGCTGCGGTCGGGCGGGGCGGGCTGGGCGGAGCGCTCGGGCGGCCCGCCCTCCATCCGCTCGGAGGTGTTGCCGCGCGAGAACGGCATGCTGTTGGTCGGCTTGGGGGCACGTTCGACGGTGGCGGCGCGGCGGTCGATGTCCGACAGCTCGGCGCGCTGCGGCGGCTTGGGCGCCGGCTTGTCGATCCGCGGCGCGATGAATACGAACCGCGCGTTCTCGCGCTGCTTCTCCTGCTGCAGCCGCTGCTGCTCGGCGACCGCCTGCTGCCGCTCGGCTTCCCAGGCCTTGACCCACGACAACTGCGGCGCGATCAGAATCAGGATGACAATCGAGAGGTAGACGACGACGGTGAGCAGTACGACTTCGAGGCGCGTCAGCGAACGCGGCAGGGTCGGTGTATCCGGCCGGAAGTCCTCGAAGTTGAAGTACATCAGTAGGTTAGGATGATTATAGATCCTGCGGGGCCGGCGGTTCCAGGCTTTTGCCTGGAATTTCTCACTCCCCGGAAGGGCTGTCGGCGGCCCGCTGCCCCGTGAAGAGGTAGACGATCCCGAACGTCAGAGGGACGGCCCGCACATGTGAAAATCCTGTGGCGGTCAGCGTCCGGGCGAATTCGGCGGCTGGGGGAAACGTCCCGACCGACGCCGGAAGGTACGAATAGGCGCTCTGGTGGTGCGAGATCAGGCGGCCGATGAACGGCAGCACGTAGCGGAAATACCAGGCGTAGGCGGTGCGGACGCCGGGCAGGCGCGGTTGCCCGAACTCGAGGATCGCCAGCGGCGCGCCGGGGCGGAGCACCCGGGCGATTTCCCGCAGCGCGCCTTCCGGCTCGGCGACGTTCCTGATGCCGAAGGCGATGGTGGCGGCGTCGCAGGATCCGCTGGCCAGCGGAATCCGCGCCGCGTCGCCACGGACGAGCCGCACGCGCCCGCCGTGCGCGCCGGCCCGGACTTTCACCAGCGCCAGCCGCAGCATCTCGCCGGCGAAATCAACCCCGACGACCGAGGCGCCGCGAACCCGCTGCACCGTCGCCAGCGCGAGATCGCCGGTCCCTGTGCAGAGATCCAGAACCGTCGCACCGTCGCCGAGCGCGAGCGCTTCGACGGCGCGCTCCCGCCACCGCTTGTCGAGGCCCGCACTGAGCAGATGGTTGAGCAGGTCGTAGCGCGGCGCGATCGCGTCGAACATGCCGGCGATCCGCGACGGGCTCTTGTCGGGCGGCGTGCTCACGCGCCGGTCATCCCTCCCACGACGGATACAGCTCATGGTCGAAGCCAAGGCTGCTGAGGATCTTGCCGGCCATGAAATCGGCGAGATCGTCGAGCGACTTCGGCATCTGGTAGAACGCCGGCATCGCCGGCATGATCATCGCCCCGGCCTCAGCGCACAGCACCATGTTGCGCAGCTGCGGCAGGCTCATCGGCGTCTCGCGCGGGACGATGATCAGCCGCCGCCGCTCCTTGAGCATGACGTCGGCGGCGCGCTCGACGAGATTGCGCGACAGGCCGTTGGCAATGCCGGCGAGCGTCTTCATCGAGCACGGCACCACCACCATCGCATCGCAGCCCTGGCTGCCGCTGGCGATCTTGGCGCCGAGGTCGCGGTTGCTGTAGAGCGTATAGCTGCCACGGCTGATGCCGTCCCCGTACTTGGCGGTCAGGTACTCGGTCAGCCGGTCGACCGCCGCCGTCTCGCCGAGCTCGTCGCGCAGCAGCCGTCGTCCGTAGTCGGAGATGACCAGCTCGAGATGACAGCCGCGCTCGAGCAGCGCCGCCATCGTCCGGGTCGCGTAGACCGCGCCGCTGGCGCCGGTGACCGCAATCGCGATGCTCCGCCGCCGTGTGTCAGTGGACATAAATCGCCAGGGCGGTGGTCGCCAGGTAAAGGAGGCCGACGTAGCCGTTCAAATCGAACGCCCGCTTGACCTGCGACAGGTCGTGCTCGCTGACCAGCGACTGTTCGTAGACGAGCAGACCGGCGACGCCGACGACCCCGGCGCTGTAAATCCGGCCGAGCCCGGCGACCGGCCCGAGCGCGGCCAGACAGAGAATCGTCGCGACGTGCATGGTCCGCGAAATGACCAGCGAACGGGCGACGCCGAACCGGACCGGGATCGAGCGCAGTCCGTGCGCGATGTCGAAGGCCAGATCCTGGCAGGCGTACAACACGTCGAAGCCGCCGACCCACGTCCCGATCGCCGCCCCCAGCAGCCACGGCTCCCAGCCGCCGCGGCCGCCGGCGCCGAGCCACCCGCCGACCGGCGCGACCGCCATCGCCAGGCCGAGGAACAGCTGCGTGTAGGTCGTGAATCGCTTGGCCAGCGAATACCAGAACACGATCACCAGCGCCACCGGCGAGAGCGCGAAACAGAGCGGTCCCAGACGGTAGGCGGCAACCAGGAACACGATCGTCGCGACCGCGATGAAGGCGGCCGCTTCGCCGCGCGTCATGATGCCGCGCGGCAGCTCGCGCGCCGCGGTCCGCGGGTTCAGCGCATCGTGCGACGCGTCGGCGAGACGGTTGAAGCCCATCGCCGCGCTCCGCGCCGCGACCATCGCGACCACGATCCAGCCGACCCGTCCGGCGACCGAGCGCGGCGTCCAGCCGGCCGAGCTGTGCAGCGCGAACAGCGCCCCGGTCAGCGCGAACGGCAGCGCGAACACCGAGTGGCTGAAGCGCACGAACGAGGCATATTTGGCGAGGGGCTTCACGGCTGTCTATTGCTTCTGCGGGTGCGGTGCTTCTTCAGGATCTGTCTCGAGCCATCGGACGGCGTCCGGGGTCACGCCCCCGACCAGATATTCTTCCACATCCTCGACGGCGGCGGGTATCGTGACGGCGATCAGGCTGGCGCGCCTGCCGGGCGCGATGCTGCCGTACTCCGCCTCGAAGCCGAGCGCCGCCGCGCCGGCGCGAGTCGCGCTGTCGAGCAGCCGCGACGCCGGCACCGCGGGTGCAATCCGGCGCAGCGCCGCCAGCTCGGCGAAGACGTTCAGATCCTCGACGCTGGCGAGGCTGTCGGTTCCAACCGCGACCCGCACGCGCGAGGCATAGAACCGCTCGACCGGCGGCGTCCCGGCTCCAGTCCACCGGTTGCTCCGCGGACAGGCGACGACGGTGGCGCCGGCGTGCGCGAGCCGCGCCAGCGCCTGGCCGTCGAAGTGCGTGCCGTGGACGGCCAGCAGCCGCGGCGACACGAGCCCTAAACGGTCGAGGTACTCGACCGGGCCGCAGCCCGGCGGCGGCCAGTCCCCGGTCCAGGCGCCGAGCCTTTCCAGCAGCTCACGCCACGCCCCCGTGCCGTCGCGCAGGAAGCGAATCTCGTCGGCCGACTCCCCGAGATGCACACTGACGATGCCGGTGCCGGCGACGGCCGCCACCGCGCGAAAGAGCTCCCGCGACACCGAATACGGTGCGTGCGGCACGATCGACGCGCGCAGCCGTGGCGACGGCGGCAGCCGCCGCAGCTGGTCCTGCGCCGCCTCGACGATGGACGCCGCACTCGCGCCGCTGAAGCCCAGCACCTCGCGGAAGACGGCACCGCCCAGCCCGCTCGCCGCGAGCAGGTCGTATGCCGACAGGGTGTTGGTGACATCGCCGACGAGCGCGGTCCCGGCGCCGCGGGCCTCGCGCACCGCATCGGCGATCGGCGCGACCGGATCGCGCCCGACGCCGCGGCGAAGGTCGATCAGCCGTCCGGCCCACGCCGGCATCGAATCGCCGGCGGGGACGCGTCCGCGCATCCATGACAGCTCGAGGTGGGTGTGGGCGTTGACGAGCCCTGGCAGCACCGCCACGAGTCCCAGGTCGACGATCCGGATCGGCGCGGACTCGCCAGCCGCAAGGCCGACCGTCGACGGCTCGCCGCCGGGTCCGCCGGCGGCGACGATCACGCCGTTCCCCGTCAGCACCCAGCCGTCGCGGATCGGCGGACGGTCAATCGGCAGGACCCACCGGGCCCGGAACAGCGTCGCCATGGCGTTTGCGGCGCCGCTAGTCCGAGGCCGGCTGCCGGCGGGCCTTCTTCTCGACCGCGCTCCGCGCCGCGTAGCGGCCGATCTCGGGCGGGCGGGACGCGTCGCCGGCGGCGCGCGCCACGGCCAGCTCCAGCATCCGCGGCACCTCGCGCTCGCGAAAGATCGGATCGCCCTGCACTTCGTAATGCATGTTGCGGCGCTTCGCGACGAATCCGGCGTTCTCGATGTTACGCACGATCTCGATCTCGTCCATGCAGTAGCTCGCGCCGGCGGCACGGACGACGTTCTCTTCAATCATGACGCTGCCCATGTCGTTCGTGCCGAACGCCAGACTGAGCTGGCCGACCTTGCCGCCTTGCGTGACCCACGACGCCTGCAGGTTGTCGAAGTTGTCGAGCACGAGCCGCGCCATCGCCAGCGTCCGCAGGTACTCGACGCCGGTCGCCTCGGCGCCGCCGAGCTCGGTGTGATCGGGCTGGTAGCTCCACGTAATGAAGGCCGTGAAGCCGGCCTGGTCGCCGCCGGCCGCGCGCGATTCGTCCTGCAGCTCGCGCAGCCGGAACAGATGCTCCAGCCGCTCCTCCACCGTCTCCACCGTTCCGTACATCATCGTCGCCGTCGTTCGCAGCCCCGCTCGGTGGGCATGACGCATGACGTCGAGCCATTCGTCCGAGGTCGCCTTGCTGTAGCAGTTCAGAAGCCGGCGCACGCGGTCGACCAGGATTTCGGCGCCGCCGCCGGGAATGCTGTCGAGTCCACCGTCCACCAGCCGCTCGATGACCTGCGGCACCGGCAGCCGCGACAGCCGCGACAAATGGATCACCTCGGGCGGCGACAGCGCGTGCAGCCGGAACGTCGGATAGCGCGCCTTGACGGCGCGAAACAGGTCCTCGTACCACGCCAGCGGCAGGTCCGGATTATGTCCGCCCTGGAGGAGCAGCTGCCCGCCGCCGAGCGCCATCGTCTCGTCGATCTTCCTGAAGATCTCCTCGAACCCGAGCACGTAGCCGTCGGCCGATCCGACCGGGCGATAGAACGCACAGAAATTGCACCGCGCGATGCACACGTTCGTGTAATTGACGTTGCGATCGATGATGTAAGTGACGACGTTGGCGGGATGGCGGCGGCGGCGCGCTTCGTCGGCGAGCCGGCCGAGCAAGGCCGTCGGCGCGCCGGCATAGAGGGCCAGTGCACCGGCCCGGTCGAGCCGCTCGCCGGCGCGAACTGCCGCCGCAAGGTGTTGGATCGTCATCGGTGGTAGAACGCCGGCGGCGCGACGGCGGCGACCAGCCCGTGCTTGCCGGCGAGTTCGTAGTACATCCGCAGCCCTTCCTCTTCCCGTTCCCCGAGGCTGTAACGGATATTGTCCCTCAGGTAGGCCTGGCCGCGCGCGGCCCGCTCCGGGCCGCAGTACGCCGCCGCGATCTCGTCCGACGCCGCCACTCCCTGATCGCGCGCCGCCAGCAGCACCGCCATCCCCTCCGGCGACAGCGCGCCGGGACGGCCCGCCCAGAACGCCCAGACGAACGGCAGCCCGGTCATCGCCGTCCACTCCTGGCCGAGATCGACCTTGTGCGCACCGAGCGCGTCGTAGTCCAGGAACAGCGCCGGGTCGCCGATGAGCAGCGCCGCGTCGCACTGCTCGAGCATCGCGCGCGGGTCCGGCCGCATTGGCCGGAACTCCGGGTCGATGGCGAAGCGCTCGACGCAGAGCAGGTGGAGCAGCGCGTTCGAGGTCCGCGAACTGGTGTCGGCCGCGACCGTCCGGATCGAAGAGACCGGCACGGTCGTGAACAGCGCCACCGACGCAACCGGACCTTCGGAGATGATGCCGGCACCCGGGACGATGCGATACGGCACCCCCCGCAGGAACTCGATCGACGGGATCATGCCGACATCAATCGATCCTTCGTGCAGCAGCGCCGCGCACTTCGACGGCACGTCGAAGCGCAGCGCGAACAGATCGCTCTGCATCTCGAGGCGGTAGACCAGCGGCCGCGCGTTCAGATAATCGACCGCACCCAGACGGGTCGCCTTCATGACCCGATCGCCTCGTAGCGCGCATTGCGCTCGACCGGGTCGAGGCCGGCGGCCTGGATGTTGCCGCGAATCTCCTCGATCGGGCTGCGCCGCGTCCCGAGCAGCCCGGCATCGACCGCTGCGACGCCGTCGACGTCGTCCGCGCCCATCGTCAGTGCGACCTGCGCGAGCTTCGGACCGTAGAGCGGCCAGTCCACCTGGATCGACTCGATCTCGGCCAGCAGCAGCCGCGCCATCGCCACCTGCTTGACGTCGTCGTAGCCGGTCGACGGGGTCGCCACGGAGAAGCTCCGCGGCAGCGGCGCGAAGACACGAAAGCCGCCGGCGGCGCGCTGCAGTTCGCGCGCCCGCAGCACGCTCTCGACGCGATCGGCGGCGGGGAGATCCAGGACGGTCATCCTCGACACCGCCAGGCCGCAGCCGCGCGCCTCGGCAATCGCCGCCTCGTCTCCGGGCCGAAGGCGATCGACCTGCACCTCGGCCACCGCCGAGAGGCCGGCGCCGGCGAGCGCGGCACAGGCCGCCGGCAGGGCGTCTCCGGCCAGCGCCCTCACTTCCGCCAGACTGAAGCCGGTGAGCGGGATGTCGCCGGCGAGACCGGCCATGGCGCGAACCGCTGCAACGGCGGCCTCGAGCGACGCCGGGACGCCGGTCAGGCGGATTTCCCCCGCCGCCAGGGCGGCCGGCAACGCCGCTGGTACCGCCTCGACATGCACCTCGAAGACCCTGACGAACGTCGTCCGCGCGCCGTGTCGCTGCCGCCGGGCATCATCCGCGCGCACGCCAATGACAATCAGGTCGGAGCTGTCGAGCAGCCGCCGCGCCTCGACGGCGTCGATCGCCTCGAACATCAGTGCCAACCCTTCATCCCTTCCAACCCCTCCGGATCTTTTCCCACAGCAGATCGGCCTTTTCGGCGGCCGGCGCGGTCGTGCTGATGCGCTTCGGCCACGGCCGCGTGAAACCCTCGGACGGCCATTTGCGGGTGGCATCGATGCCATCTTGCTGCCGTAGGCGGCAAGGTCGCTGGCGTCCTCGAGGTCGTCCACCGGGCCGCGCGTGAACTGGACGTCCCGCTCCGGATCGTAATGCGTCCCGACGATCCAGGCCACCTCGGCTTCATTCTGCACGTCGACATCCCGATCGACGACGATGATCGTTTTCGAGAACATCAGCTGGCCGAGCCCCCAGAACGCGTTCATGATCTTGCGCGCATGTCCGGGATACCGCTTGTCGATCGAGACCAGGACGATGTTGTGGAAGATGCCGGCGGCCGGGAAGTGCATGTCGACGATTTCCGGCAGCGTCTTGCGGATGAGCGGCAGGAAGATCCGCTCGCTCGCCATCCCGAGGTAGTAGTCCTCCATCGGCGGGATGCCGACGACGGTGGTGAGGTAGACGGGCCGCTTCCGGTGCGTAATGCAGGTGATGTGGAAGACCGGGTAGTCGTCCGGATGCGAGTAGAAGCCGGTGTGGTCGCCGAACGGCCCCTCGCGGCGGCGCTCGCCGGGCTCGACATAGCCTTCGAGAATGATCTGGGCATTGGCCGGCACTTCGAGGTCGACCGTCACGCACTTGACGAGGTCGACGCGGCTGCGGCGCAGGAATCCGGCGAGCATCAGCTCGTCGAGCCCTTCCGGCATTGGCGCGGTGGCCGAGTAGGCCAGCGCCGGATCGGGGCCGAGCGCGACCGCCACCGGCATCCGCTGCTTCAGCTTCTCCGCCACCCGGTAGTGCTGCGCTCCACCCTTGTGGCGCTGCCAGTGCATTCCGGTCGAGCGGCCGTCGAACACCTGCATCCGGTAGGTGCCGATGTTGCGCGCCCCGGTTTCCGGATCCTTCGTGAACACCAGCGGCAGGGTGATGTAACGCCCGCCATCGTCCGGCCAGCACTTGAGGATGGGAATGTCGTCGAGGGTGCCGGTGCGGCTGACGACTTCCTGGCAGGGGGCGTCCTTGACGGTGCGCGGCATCAGGTCGCGCAGCCGCCCGACGGTCGGCAGCATGCGGAGCGCGTCGAGCATGCCGGCCGGCATCTTCGGCGTCGTCAGCTCTTCGATCTCGCGCGCGAGCTCGTCGAGGTGCCGGACCCCGAGCGCCAGGCAGATCCGCGTCATGGAGCCGAACAGGTTGACCGCCACCGGCATGTCGAAACCGGTCGGGCGCTCGAACAGCAGCGCCGGGCCGCCGCCGGGCGACTTGGAGACGCGATCGGTCACGGCGCTGATCTCGAGGTCCGGACTGACGGCGTCGGTGATGATCGACAGCTCGCGGTCGCGGTCGAGCGCGGCGATGAACTCGTTGAGATCGTTGTACATGGATAAGTCGCTTCCCGCTGCCCGCTTCCTGCTGCCAGCCCTCAGCTCTCAGCTCTGTGCCATCTTTTCCGCGATTCGCGTTGCCAGCTCGAGGGCGCGTCGTCCGGCGTGGCCGTCGACAAGCGGCGCCGTCCGGGTCCGCGCCGCCCTGACGAAGTCGGCCAGCTCGCGGCGGAGGGGCTCGTCGCGCTGGACTGGCAGCGGCCCGCCTTCGATTGCCGGCCGTCCACCCGGGCGGGGCACCAGCCGCCAGCCCTCGACCTCCTGCGCGGCGTAGTCAATCGAGATGTAGGCGTCGGGCTGGAAAAAGCGGATTTTCCGCACCCGCTCGCGGCTGATCCGGCTGGCGGTGACGTTGGCGATGCAGCCCGAGGCAAACTTCAGCCGCGCGTTGGCGATATCGAATTTTGCCGTCAGCACCGGCACCCCGACCGCTTCCATCGATTCGACGTCTGAATCGACGAGCGCCAGAATGATGTCCAGATCGTGAATCATCAAATCGAAGACGACGTCGATGTCGAGGCTCCGGTCAGGGAACACGCCGAGGCGGTGAACCTCGATGAACCGCGGCGAGGTGACCAGCGGCAGCACCGCCGCGACCGCGGGGTTGTAGCGCTCGGTATGGCCGACCGCCAGCGTCGCGCCGGAGGCCGCCGCGGCGGCGAGCAGCTCGTCGGCTTCGGCGACCGATCGCGCGATCGGTTTCTCGACCAGCACCGCGATGCCGTCCCGGAGCAGCGGCAGCGCGACGTCGCGATGGAGCTCCGTCGGCACCGCCACGGTGACGGCGTCGACCTCAGGCAGGTCGCGGACATCGGTCAGGGCCAGGGCGCCGCTGGCGGCGGCAGCCTCGGCGGCGCGCTCGCGGATCGTATCGACCACCGCAACCAGGCGGGCGCCCTCGAGCGTCGAGAGGATGCGCGCGTGGTGGCGGCCAAGGTGCCCGGCGCCGACGACCGCGACACGCAGGTCAGCCGGCACGCTGCTCACTCCGGGGCCGGCCGATGATCGCCAGGCCGGCGTCGTTCGCCCGGCTGAACACCTGGTCGCCGTCGAGCACGAGCGTCCGGCCGGCGTCGATCGAGAGCGCGGTCGCGCCGGCGGCGCGCATCGCCTCGATGGTGGCGAGGCCAACCACCGGGACATCGAACCGCATGTCCTGCCCCGGCTTGGCGACCTTGACGACGCGCACGCCGGGCCCGGCGAGATGACCGGCCCGGCCGATGACCGCGTCGGTCCCTTCCATTGCCTCGATGGCGACGACCGCCTTGTCCTTGACCGCGATCGTCTGGCCGATGTCGAGGGCGGCGACGGCGTCGGCCATCCGGTAGCCGAACGAAATGTCGTCATGCTCCTGGTCGTCGAGCCGGCGTTCGGTGAGCGGCCCCTCCCCCGCCAGCAGCGGCCGGAGGAACGCCGTCGAATCGAGCAGCTCGATGCCTTCACCGCGCAGGACGTCGGCGACCGCGGCAATCAGCGCATCGGTGTTGCGCGCCTTGAGCCGCGTCAGCACGGACAGCAGCGTCAGGTCGGGCATGATGCCGGAGAAAATCTTCGCGTGCTTCACCTGCCCGGCCATGACCGCCTCGGAGATGCCGGCGGCCTTCAGGATCTTGATGCACCGGCCGAGCTGGCCGACCGACACCCAGTGAAAGTCCGCCCCGGTCTCGCGCGCCGACGCTTCGAGATCGGCGAAGGCTTCCTCCCGGATCGCGACGACGGTGACATCGTGGCCGAGACCGCGCGCCCCCTGCAGGGCCAGAAACGGGAACCGGCCGTTCCCGGCAATCAGACCGATCCTGCTCATGCGCGGCGGTCGGGCTCCGTCCGCGGCGCGCGGCGCAGGGAAATGCGCGGCCATTCGGCGTGGGTTCGGGTAAACTTCATGTAGACAAGCAGTTTATCAGAACGGTTGGCCGCGTCTCTGCGGGGCGGCGGACGAAGCGTCCACCCGACATGGGGTCGATCTGAGAGTGCTCGAGCGTTGATTTTCGAAGGAGAAGGCATGCGCGGCTTGATTTCCGGACTGGTGCTCGCGGTCGTCGCCCTGGTGGCCTCGGCCTGCGGCAGCAGCAACACCATCACGACCCCGACGAAGTCCACCACCACCTCGTCGGCCCCGATCACCGAGCCGCTCTTCACGGGCACGCTGGCGATCAACGGCGCGGCAACGTATCCCTTCGCCGCCACCACCGGGGGAACGGTCACGGCGACGCTGACCGCGCTCGCCTCAGCGACCGCGCCGGCGATCGGCCTCAGCATCGGCACATGGACCGGATCGGCCTGCCAGATCGTCGTCGCCAACGACAACGCGGCCGCGGCGGCCGCCGTCTCCGGCACGGTGACGTCCGCCGCCAGCCTCTGCGTGCGCGTCTACGATGTCGGCAAGATCACTGCCCCGTCTAGCTTCACCGTGACGATCGTGCATCCGTAAGATCGGCTGCCCGCTTCCTGCTGCCGGCTTCCCGCTGCGCACTGCCGCTGACCGCCCTGCAAACGGGCTCCGGAATTATCAAAGCAGGAAGCAGGGAGCGGGCAGCCGATACCTACGACTCCTCCGCGACCGTCTCCTCGAGGCGGCGGCTCGGACGACGGAGGCCGACGCCGCGGCTCGACGAGCGGATGAAGTCGACCACGTACTGGACTTCCTCGCACTTCAACGACGGATCGTGCTCGATCTGCGCAAGGGCGCGGCTGGTGTTCGAGTGCAGGAGGTGGCGGTAGGCGCGGCGCAGCTTGGTGATCGAATCGGACGAGAACTTCCGGCGGACCAGGCCGATCGTGTTGAGCCCGTAGATGCGCGCGCGATTGCCGACGGTCTTCGCAAACGGCAGCGCATCCTTGGTGATCACCGAGAACCCGCCGATGAACGCGTACTTCCCGACCCGGCAGAACTGATGCACGCCTGAGAAGGCGCTAATCGTCGCGTAGTCCTCGACGGTGACGTGGCCGCCCAGGGTCGCGGCGTTGCCGAAGATGGTGTGGTGGCCGACGTGACAGTCGTGCGCGATGTGCGCGTAGGCCATGAACACGTTGTGATCGCCGATTTCGGTGACCCCGCCGCCGCCGGCCGTGCCGCGGTGAATCGTGACGAATTCCCTGAAGACATTGCGGTCGCCGACGACCAGCCGCGTCGGCTCGCCGTGGTACTTGAGGTCCTGCGGAATCAAGCCGATCGAGGCGAACGGGAAAATCTCGTTGCCGTCGCCCATCTCGGTCGGTCCTTCGACGACCGACGAGGCGCCGATCCGGCAGTCCCGGCCGAGCCGGACGCGATCGCCGACCACGGCGTGGGGGCCGACCACGGTGCCGGCGCCAATCACCGCGTTCTCGTGAACGATCGCGCTCGGGTGAAGCGTCACGCCCGGCCGTCCGCCGGCGACGACGTCGGGGACGAGCGCCATCAGCAGCACCGCCTCGGCGGCGATGGTCTCGCCGATGTAGGCGCGCGCCTGGATCCGCGCCAGCCGCGACCGCCGCGCCCCCATCGTCACCTCGAGCCGGAGCCGGTCACCGGGGACGACCCGCAGACGGAACTTGGCGTTGTCGACGCCGCGCAGATAGGTGCGGCCGGTCGCCTCGCCGCCGGGCGCGGTTTGCGTCAGCAGGATGGTCGCGACCTGCGCCAGCGTCTCGATCATCAGGACGCCCGGCATCAGCGGCTCGCCGGGGAAGTGCCCCTGGAAGAACTCCTCGTTGACCGTGACGTTCTTCACCGCCACGATCCGGCGGCCCGGATCGTGTTCCATGATCGCGTCCACGAGCGGGGACGGGTACCGGTAACAGAGCCGTTCGAGTACTTCGGGGATATTGGCCAAGCGGAAAGAGTCTATCAGAGGGGGGAGCGGTTCCGGGTCCGGCGGCTCCTGCGCCCGCCGAACCCGGA
>JANMWI010000133.1:0-21382 GCA_031393955.1 Acidobacteriota bacterium | reverse complement strand
GTCTTGCCGCCAGCGGCCTTGAGGCTCTCGATGTAGCACTCGCGCTCGAGATTTTCGCGGACGGCGATGAACTCCATCTCGGGGGTGACGACGCCGCGGCGGGCGTAGTGCAGCTGGGTGACCGCGCCGTCGCCGCGCAGCGCCGTCCGCATCCCGGCGGCCAGCTTCGCCGGCATCGGCCGCGGCTCGTCGGTCGTCGGTCGGTAGGACCGCGGCACCTCGCGGAGGCCGCCGCGCGCCGCGTTCCAGTCGCGGCGCAGCGCCGGCAGGCCGTCGCGCACGTCACCGCCCTGGGGCCCGCTGGTGTCGTAGACGCGCAGCGGCGGCTCGCCGCCGGCGAGCGCGATTTCGCGCAGCGGCACCTCGCCGACGAACACCTTGCGGGAATTCGGAAATGCCGAGCTGAAGTCGGAGGACTGCAGCGGTTGCAGCGGAGTGCGTGTGGCCATTGGGAGTTCCTGAATCGACTATAGCACCTGCGCGGCGCTCACCCGAGCTTCCGCAGGATGAAGCATTTCAGGTAATAGGTCTCGGGCACGGTCAGCAGGACGGGGTGGTCGCGCGCCTGGATGCGCTTCTCGACCACCGCCACCTCGGCGCGGGCGTCGACCGCCGCGGCGGCGAGGACGTCGGCGAAATCCGCTTCGCTGACGTTGTAGGAGCAGCTGCAGGTGATCAGGTAGCCGCCCGGCGCGAGCAGCTTCAGGGCGCGGAGGTTGATCTCCTTGTAGCCGGACAGCGCCTTGCGGAGCGCCGCCTTGTTCTTGGCGAACGCCGGCGGGTCGAGGACGATCGTGTCGAACCGCTCGCCGCGGCGTTCGAGCTCGCGCAGCTCGTCGAAGACGTTCATCGCCCGCGCTTCGACGTTGGTCAGGCCGTTGGCCTGCGCGTTCTCGCGGATCCGCGCGACCGCGTCGTCGGAGATGTCGACCGCGATGACCTCGCTGCAGCGCGGCGCCAGCGCCAGCGCGAAGCCGCCGTGGTAGCTGAAGGTGTCGAGCAGCCGGCCGTGCGCGTAGGCGGCGGCGGCGACGCGGTTCTCGCGCTGGTCGAGAAACAGGCCGGTCTTCTGGCCGCGGTACGGATCGACGCGGTAGGTAACCTGTCCCTCGCGCACCGCGAGCGACTCCGGCACGGTGCCGTGGAGCACGTCAACGCGCTGCTCGAGCCCCTCGAGCAGCCGCACCCGCGGATCGTTGCGCGCCAGGATGCCGGCGGCACCGGTCAGATCGGCGAGCAGGCGGGTGATTTCGGGCAACAGCCGGTCGACGCCCTGGGACAGCGCCTGGACGACGAGATAGTCGCCGTAGCGATCGACGATCAGCGACGGCATCCGGTCGGCCTCGCCGTGGACCGCGCGCCACGCGGTGGCGTCGATGCCGAGCGACTCGCGGAAGCGAAACGCGTCGGCCAGCCGGGTCTTCCACAATGCCAGCGTCGCGGTCTCCGCCCCGCGCGTCAGCAGCCGCAGCGTGATCTCCGAGCGATCGCTGTAGAGCGCCTGCCCGAGCGTCCGCCCGTTCCCGCCGACCACCGTGACCGTGTCGCCGCCGGCGGCATCAGCCGTCAGGACGTCCGACCGGTAGATCCAGGGATGCCCGCTGCGGACCCGCTCCTCCCCGCGCGGCGCGATGGTGACACTGCTCATAATGATTCTGTAACATGCCACCCCGGCACCGTGGCACCGTGGCCACGTGGCACCGTGGCACCGTGGCACCCTGGCACCCCGGCACCGTGCCCCCGTGCCTGTATAATCGCATTCTATGCGCATCGCGATCGGGGCCGACCACGCCGGCTACCCGCTGAAGCAGCACCTGATTGCCACGCTGACCCGCCTCGGGCACGAGGTCGACGACCGCGGCACCGACAGCGAAACCCCGGCGGTCGACTATCCGCCGATCTGCGCGGATGTCGCCGAGCAGGTGGCCCGCGGTCGGGCCGAGCGCGGCATCGTCCTTGGCGGCACCGGTCAGGGGGAGCAGATTGCCGCCAACAAGGTGGCCGGGACGCGGGCCGCGCTCTGCAACGATCCGCATACCGCGCGGATGTCGCGGGAGCACAACGACGCGAACGTCCTGGCGATGGGCGGACGGATCGTCGCGACCGCGCTGGCGGACGAAATCCTGACGCTGTGGCTCGGGACGCCATTTGCGGGCGGACGGCATCAGCGCCGGCTCGAACAGATACGCGAGATCGAGCGCGCCCAGCAGTCCGGCGCGGCCTCGCAGGGATAACAACAGATGACGACCAAGACCATGACGCCGCCCCGGTGGCGGTCCCTTGCCGACGCCGATCCCGAGATCGCGGCGGCGATCGGCCAGGAACGGCACCGCCAGAACAGCGGGCTCGAGCTGATCGCTTCGGAGAACTTCGTCAGCCAGGCGGTCCTCGAGGCGGCCGGCTCGGTGCTCACCAACAAGTACGCCGAAGGCTACCCCGGCAAGCGCTACTACGGCGGGTGCGAGTTCGTCGACGTCGCCGAATCGCTGGCGATCGCGCGCGCCAAAGAGCTGTTTGGCGCCGAGCACGCCAACGTCCAGCCGCACTCCGGCGCGCAGGCCAACATGGCGGTCTACTTCACCCTGCTCAAGCCGGGCGACACGGTGCTCGGCATGAACCTCGCCCATGGCGGCCACCTCACCCACGGCCACCCGCTCAATTTCTCGGGCAAGCTCTATACGATCGTCCCGTACGGCGTGCGGCCGGACGATCAGCGCATCGATTACGAGGAGCTCGAGCGGCTGGCGCACCAGCACCGGCCGAAGATGATCATGGTCGGCGCGAGCGCCTATCCGCGGGTGATCGACTTCGAGCGGATTGGCGCCGTCGGCCGCGCCGTCGGCGCGGCGGTCGTCACCGACATGGCCCACATCGCCGGGCTGGTCGCCGCCGGGATTCACCCCAGCCCGGTGCCGCACTCGGACTTCGTCACGACCACCACCCACAAGACGCTGCGCGGACCGCGCGGCGGCATGGTGTTGTGCCGCGCGGCGCACGCCAAGGATCTCGATCGCGCGCTCTTCCCCGGGGTCCAGGGCGGTCCGCTGATGCACATCATCGCCGCCAAGGCGGTGTGCTTCCGCGAAGCGATGGAACCGGGATTCGCGGAATATCAGCGCCAGATCGTCGCCAATGCGCAGCGCCTCGCCGGCGGGCTCGCCGGCGCCGGCTTCCGGCTGGTCAGCGGCGGCACCGACAATCACCTGATGCTGGTCGACGTGTTCTCGAAGGGGCTGACCGGCAAGGTCGCCGAGGCGGCGCTCGGCCGCGCCGGGATCACGGTCAACAAGAACGCGATTCCGTTCGACACCAACCCGCCGATGGTCGCCAGCGGCATCCGCATCGGCACCCCGGCGATCACCAGCCGCGGCATGCGCGAGCCGGAAATGGATCTGATCGCGTCGCTCATCGCCCGAGCGCTCGCCTCTCCCGACAATGACGGCGTGCTCGCCGCGGTGCGGGCCGAGGTCGAAGCCCTGTGCCGGAATTTCCCGCTCTATCCCGAACCGTAGCGGCCGGCGGGGACGCGGCGCCGACCCTGGCGGAGGAGGTCCGCGACGCCTTCTCGCCCGATGGCCCGATCGCCGCCGCGATGCCGGGGTTCGAGGCGCGCCCCGGCCAGCTCGAGATGAGCGACGCCGTCGCCGGCGTCTTTGCCGCCGGCGGTGTGCTGCTGGCCGAGGCCGGCACCGGCACCGGCAAGACGCTCGCCTACCTGGTCCCGGCGGTCCTCAGCCGCCAGCGGGTGCTGATCTCGACCGGCACGAAGAACCTCCAGGAGCAGATCTTCTACAAGGATCTGCCGATTCTGCAGAGCGCGCTCGGCGTGCCGTTCTCCGCCGCCTACATGAAAGGGCGCGGCAACTACCTGTGCGTCCATCGATTCGACGCCTACCGCGACGGCCCGGCCTCGCCGGGCTTCGGCGCCGTCGACGCCGGCTTCCGCCGGACCCCCGACGAGACGCTCTACATCCGACTGATTGACGAGTGGCGCCAGGAGACCACGACCGGCGATCGCGCCGAGATCGAGGACCTGCCCGAAGAGCTGCCGTTCTGGAAGGACATCTCGGCGTCGACCGAGAACTGCATCGGCGCCGAGTGCCCGCGGCACCACGAGTGCTTCATCACCCGGATGCGGCAGCGGGCGGCCGAATCCGACATCGTCATCGTCAACCACCATCTGCTGTGCGCCGATGCGGCGGTGCGGCAGAGCGCCTACGGCGAGGTCATCCCGTCGTGCAGTTACGCGGTCGTCGACGAGGCGCATCAGCTCGAAGACGTCGCGACGCAGTACTTCGGCATCGCGGTCAGCAGCTACCGCGTCGACGACCTCGCCCGCGATGTCGAGCGGGCCGCGGCGGCAATCCCCGGCGGCGGGCGCGAGCTGGTCGGCGGGCTGCGCGATGCCGCCGAGCGGGTCCGCGAGCGGGCCCGCGACTTCTTCGCCGCGCTGCAGCGGATGCGGCTCGGGCTGTCCGGCCCGGGTGGCGCCGACAGCCGCCTCCGGGTCGGCGGCGTGCAGATGGTGGGAGTCGCGGAGGAGGGGGCCGACCTGATCGGCGCGGTCGAGGCGCTCGAGGCGGAAATCGCCCTCGCCACCGAGGCGCCGGAAGACCTGCTCGCCGCCGGGCGGCGGGCGGCCGAGATCCGCGGCGACCTGAGCTTCCTGCTCAGGGCCGACGATCCGGGCTTCGTCTATTACCTCGAGACCCGCGGCCGCGGCGTCTTCATGCGCGCCTCGCCAATCGATGTCTCGACCGTGGTCCGCGAGCTGCTGCTCGACCGGATGAAAGCAACGGTGCTGACCTCGGCGACGCTGACGGTCGACGGCTCGTTCGAGTACCTCCGCAGCCGGCTCGGGATTCGGCGCGCCGACGAAGTGCGGCTGGCGTCGGAATTCGATTATCCGACGCGCGCGCTGATGTACCTGCCGAGGCGGATGCCCGATCCGCGGTCGCGGGAGTTCGCCGCCGCGGTCGCGCGCGAGGTCGTGGAGATCGTCAAGCGGACGCGGGGGCGCGCCTTCGTACTGTTCACGAGTTACGCGAACCTGCGCGAGGTCCAGGCGCTGGCGGCCGCCGAGATCGCCTACCCGGTGCTCGTCCACGGGAGCGCGCCGCGATCGGCGCTGCTGCGCGACTTCAAGGCGACGCCGAACGCGGTGCTGCTCGCCACCTCCAGCTTCTGGCAGGGGGTCGATGTCGCCGGCGAGGCGCTCAGCTGCGTCATCATCGACAAGCTGCCGTTCGCCTCCCCCGGCGATCCGATCACCGCCGCCCGGATCGAGGCGATCGCCGCGCGCGGCGGATCGGCCTTCGGCGAATACCAGATTCCGCTGGCGGTGCTGGCGCTGCAGCAGGGGCTCGGGCGGCTGCTGCGGCACCGTCAGGATCGCGGCGTCCTCGCCGTGCTCGACCCGCGGCTGCGGACGATGGGCTACGGCGCCAGGTTCCGGGCGTCGCTGCCGCCGGCGCCGGTGACCCACGATCTGCGGGATATCGAGCGCTTCTTCGCCGCCGACGCGCCGCAGCCGACCGGGCAGGCCGGGCGATGAAAGCGGCCGCCGCGGTCGCGGTCCAGCCCGGCGTCCGGCCGGTCCTGAAGTGGGCGGGCGGCAAGCGGCAGCTGCTGCCGGCGCTCCGCCCGTTCTACCCGCCCGACTTCCGCCGCTACTTCGAGCCGTTCGTCGGCAGCGGCGCGGTCTGTCTCGACCTCCTCAACAGCGGCCGAACCGCGGGGCGGGAAATGCGGCTGTCGGACATCAACGCCGACATCATCGGCTGCTACCGGACGATCCGCGACCGCGTCGACGAGGTCATCGAGGCGTTGTGGGCGCTCGATGCGGGGCACCGGGCCGGCGGGCGGACGCATTTCTACGAGGTCCGGGACCAGCAGTTCAACCCGGCGCGCCTGCGCGTGCACGCCGACGCGGCGCCGGCCGACGCCTACACGCCGGCGCTGGCGGCGATGCTCATCTACCTGAACCGGACCGGCTACAACGGCCTGTTCCGCGTCAACGCGAAGGGCACGTTCAACGTCCCGGCCGGCCGCCATGCTTCGGTCCGCATCTGCGACCCCGACAACCTCCGCCGGCTGGCGGCCGCCTTCGGCGAGTCCGGCGTCACGCTCGAGGTCCTGCCGTTCGGCGCCGCCCTGGCCGCCGTCGGGCCGGGCGACTTCGTCTATCTCGATCCGCCGTACGCGCCGATCAGCCGGACCGCCCGCTTCACGTCGTACACGGCGGGAGGATTTACCGTCGATGCGCAATCCGATCTCCGGGATCAGGTCGTGGAGCTGGCCCAGCGCGGCGCGCACGTGCTGCTCAGCAATTCGTTCGCGCCCGAAGTCGGGGCCATTTACGGGGACGCGGCCGCCAGGGCGGCGGGGCTGCGGGTGCGCACGGTCGAGGCGCGGCGCGCCATCAATTCCCGCGCCTCGAGCCGGGGACCGGTGCTCGAATACCTGATCACCAACGTCAGGCGCGGCGGCTGAACGACCGTCCCGGCCCGAATCCGCGAGCGGCCCTGCGCGCGATGGTAAACTGAGGCTGAAGTCACACGGTCCAAACCGGTTTTCAGGCATTACGGAGGTTGCAATGGCGGGCAAACGCATTCTCGGCCAGTCGATCACGATCCTCGCGGTCGTTCTGGGGCTCGTGGCGGCGGCGCCAGCCTGGGCCCAGACGGGCGGGCTGAAGGGCAAGGTCGTGGACGCGGAGAACAAGCCGGTCGACGGCGCGACCATCACCCTCATGCAGGTCGACACGAATTCGAAGTTCACCCTGAAGAGCAAGAAGGGTGAATTCATGCAGATCGGCCTGCAGCCCGGCAATTACACCGTCACGGCGGAAAAGGACGGGCTCAAGCAGACGTCGAACATCCGGATCGGCCTCGACATGGCCGACATCACCATCAACCTCAAGCCGGGCGGCTCGGGCGCGCCGATGAGCAAGGAAGAGGCGGCCAAGGCGGCGGCCAAGATGGAGGGGCTGAAGGCGGCGTTTTCCGAAGGGGCGGCGCTCAGCAACGCCGGGAAGTACGACGAGGCGGTCGCCAAGTTCAACCAGGTGCTGGCCGACGTCCCGAAGTGCATCGAGTGCTACATCAACATCGGCGCCACCCTCGGCCTGAAAAAGGACTACGCGGCGTCGGAGGCGGCCTACAAGAAGGCGCTCGAGCTCGACGCCAATTCGGTCGAGACGTACTACGGGCTGGCGGCGATTTACAACGACCAGAAGAAGTTCACCGAGGCGCAGGCGATGAGCGCCGAGGCGAGCAAGCGCTCCGGCACGGCCGCCCCCGGCGCCGCCGGTCCGAGCGCCGACACGCTCTACAACCAGGGCGTCATTGCCTGGAACGCCAACGACTTCGCCAAGGCGCAGGAGCATTTCGCCGCCGCCGCCGCCGCCAATCCGAATCACGCCGAGTCGCATTTCATGCTCGGCCGCACCAACCTCAACCTCGGCAAGCTGCCCGAAGCCGCCAAGGAGTTCGAGATCTACGTCAAGCTGGCGCCGACCGGGCCCAACGCCAAGGAAGCGCAGACGAACTTCGAGATGCTCAAGCAGTACGTCAAGTAACCCGGCGCTGACGGTGGACGCCGCCATCGCCGCCAACCTCCGCTCCGTCAGGTCCCGGATCGACGCGGCCGCGCGCCGCGCCGGCCGGGACCCGGCGGCGATCACCCTCGTTGCCGTCTCCAAGACCTTCAGCGCCGACCATGTCCGGGCGGCGCGCGCCGCCGGCCAGCGCGACTTCGGCGAGAACAAGGTGCAGGAGGCCCTGCAGAAGATCACCGACACGGCCGACAAGGAGATCAGGTGGCATCTCATCGGTCACCTGCAGTCGAACAAGGCGCGCAAAGCCGCGGCCGGCTTCGCCTGCATCCAGACGGTCGATTCGGTCGAGCTGCTGCACAAGCTCGACGCCGCGGCCGCCGATCAGCAGGCGGCGCCGGAGGTGCTCATTCAGGTCGACCTTGCCGGCGAGGCCACCAAGTTCGGCGCGCCCGCGGACCAGGCGCGCCGGGTCCTCGACGCCGCCCTCGCGGCCCGCGCCGTCCGAGTCGCCGGACTGATGCTGATTCCGCCGTGGCACGAGGACCAGGAGCAGACCCGTCCGTGGTTCGTTCGCCTGCGTGCGCTCCGCGACGCCTGGCTGGACGAAGGGCTGCCGCCCGCGGCGCTGCGGCATCTCTCGATGGGCATGAGCCATGACTTCGAGGCGGCGGTGGAAGAAGGAGCGACCCTGGTGCGGGTCGGCACCGCCATTTTCGGCACACGGACTGTGAGGGGCTGATGTTCCCAGACGAACCCGGCGACAACGACCGACCGGCATCCACTTCAGCGGCGCAGAGCGGCTCCCGGCCGGCCGAACGGGTGATGCGGATCGCGCCGCTCGACCTCCGCCAGCAGCGCTTCAAGACCGCGTTCCGCGGCCTCGACCGCACCGACGTGGTCGCATTCCTGACCGAGGCGGCCGACGACTACGAGCACGCGCTGCGCGAGATCGATCGGCTGCGCCAGGACCTGCAGCGCCTCGAGGCGCAGCTCGGCGAGCATCGCGACCGCGAGGCCAATCTCCGCAACACGCTGCTGACGGCGCAGCGGCTGGCCGACGAAGTCCGGACCGCCGCGCAGAGCGAGGCGAAGCTGATCGTCCGCGAGGCCCAGGGGCGCGCCGACCTGCTGCTGCAGAAGGCGCAGGCCCGGCTCGAGGAGATTGAGCGCGACATCACCGAGCTGCGGCTGCGCCGTCGCGGCGTCGAGGGGACGCTCGAGTCGTCTATTCAGGCGATGACCCACGTCCTCGAATTCATCCGCGAGCAGGGCAAGCCCGACGACAAGCTGCTGCTCCACCGCCCGCGTCCGGCCGAGACGGCGACGGCGACGGCGCCGCGCCCCGTCCCGGAGCTGCCGCGCGCCGCCGACGAGCGCGGCTAGTCCGGCGGCCGGTCAGCGCGGCGGCGGCGCGGCGCTCAGGTCGACCGCCTTGGCGTCGATGTCGATCTGCCGAAGGTAGGTGTAGCCGGGCAGCAGGTGCATCGGCTCGACGTAGCTGGCATCGAGGTGGATCGCGCCGACCTCGTGGCGGACGCGGACGTACTCGCGATCGAGCGGGACGTTGTTGTCGGCGGCCAGCGCCAGCGCCCGGTTGACGATCTCGGCATCGGTCAGCTTCTGGCCGTACAGCACCAGCTCCCCGAGCGCGTCGGAGAACTTCAGCTGCCGGTAGGCGACCGGGGCGACCTGATAGACGCCGTTCGCGACGACCAGGAACACCGCGATCTTGACGATCCTGCGGACCATCGCTCCCTCCCGCCGGTCAACCGCGTTAGTGAATCTGGTGGAAGAGCCGCTCCCACCGCGTCTTCGTGAAAAAGTGCGTGACGACCGACGCCAGCCGCTTCACCGACGCGCCCATGCCCTCGTCGAGATAATCCTCCCGCCCCGACTCGTAGGACCAGTAGATCATCAGCGCGCGGCCCTTGATGTAGCCGCGCGGCAGGAAGCCCCAGTAGCGGCTGTCCTGCGAGTTGTCGCGGTTGTCGCCCATCACGAAGTACTGCCCGTCGGGGACGCGGACCGGCCCGTAGCGCTCGCGGACGTCGAACGACGTGATCTCCTGGGCGTCGTGCGCCGGCTCGAGGAAGTGCACGTACGGCTCGTCGAGCGGCCGGCCGTCGATGTAGACCTTCTTGCTCTTCAGCTCGAGCGTCTCGCCCGGCAGGCCGATCACCCGCTTGATGAAATCCCGGTCCGGCTCGTCCGGATACTTGAAGACGACGACGTCGCCGCGGTGCGGCTCGCGGACCGGCAGCAGCGCGTGCTCGAGCCGACCGGTGGTCGGGCCGAAGATGAACTTGTTGACCAGCAGATGGTCGCCGATCAGCAGGTTGTTCTCCATCGATCCGGTCGGGATCTTGAACGCCTGCACCACCCAGGTCCGGACAAACAGCGCCAGAATCACCGCGATGACGATCGATTCGAAGTACTCGCGGACGGTCGACTTGTGGAAGCTCATGATCCCTCGCGCTATGATTCGGTGCCGACCTTGAGCACTGCCAGGAACGCTTCCTGCGGGATCTCGACCCGGCCGACGCGCTTCATGCGCTTCTTGCCTTCCTTCTGTTTCTCGAGCAGCTTGCGCTTCCGCGAGATGTCGCCGCCGTAGCACTTGGCGAGGACGTTCTTGCGGAGCGCCTTGACCGACTCGCGGGCGATGATCCGCGTGCCGATCGCCGCCTGGATGGCGATCTCGAACATCTGCCGCGGAATCAGCTCGCGCATCTTCGCCGCCAGCGCCCGGCCGCGGTTGTAGGCGGTGTCGCGATGGACGATGCTCGACAGCGCGTCGACCGGCTCCTCGTTGACGAGGATGTCGAGCTTGACGAGCGGCGCTTCCTGGTAGCCGGTAACGTGGTAGTCGAGCGATGCGTAGCCGCGCGAGATCGTCTTCAGCCGGTCGTAGAAGTCCATCACGACCTCGTTGAACGGCAGCTCGTAGGTGACCAGCACCCGATCGCGCGCCAGGTACTCGATCGACTTCTGGGCGCCGCGCTTCTCCTGGCAGAGCTGGAGGATGGCGCCGACGTGCTCGGACGGCGTCAGCATCATCGCGGTGATGACCGGCTCCTCGATCTTCTCGATCCGGCCCGGGTCGGGCAGCTTCGACGGGCTGTCGATCTCCTGGACGACGCCGTCGGTGGTCGTGACCCGGTAGAGCACGCCCGGCGCGGTCGTCACCAGGTCCATGTTGAACTCGCGCTCGAGCCGCTCCTGGACGATCTCCATGTGCAGCAGGCCGAGGAAGCCGCAGCGGAAGCCGAAGCCGAGCGCCGCCGAGGTCTCCGGCTCGAAGAAGAACGAGGCGTCGTTGAGGCGCAGCTTCTCGAGCGCGTCGCGCAGCTGCGGGTATTCGCTGCCCTCGACCGGGTAGAGCCCGGCGAAGACCATCGGCTTGCTGACTTTGAAGCCCGGGAACGCCGCGGCGGTGCGCCGCGACGCCTCGGTGATGGTGTCGCCGATCTGGGCGTCGCTGACGGTCTTGATGCCGGCGAAGATGAAGCCGACCTCGCCGACGCCGAGCTCCGCCGCGACCGTCGGCTTCGGCGAGAAGACGCCGACCTGGTCGACATCGTACTCCTGGCCGCGCGCCATCAACCGGATCTTCATCCCGGCGCGGACCGCGCCGTCGATGACCCGGGTCAGGATGATGACGCCGCGGTAGGCGTCGTACCACGAGTCGAAGATCAGCGCCTTGAGCGGCGCGTCCGGATCGCCGACCGGCGACGGCAGCCGCGCGACAATCGCCTCGAGGATCTCGTGGACGCCGGTGCCCTCCTTGGCGCTGGCGAGCACGGCGCCGCTGGCGTCGAGGCCGACGATCTCCTCGATCTGCCGCTTCGCTTCGTCCGGCTGGGCGCCCGGCAGGTCGATCTTGTTGATCACCGGGATGATCTCGAGGTTGTTCTCGACCGCGAGGTAGGCATTGGCGAGCGTCTGCGCCTCGACCCCCTGGGAGGCGTCGACCAGCAGCAGCGCCCCCTCGCAGGCGGCCAGCGACCGCGTCACCTCGTAGGAGAAATCGACGTGGCCGGGCGTATCGATCAGGTTCAGCACGTAGGTGCCGCCGTCGTCCGCCTGGTAGGTCAGCCGGACGGCGTGCGCCTTGATCGTGATGCCGCGCTCGCGCTCGAGATCCATCGAGTCGAGCACCTGCGCCTCCATCTCGCGCGCCTGGAGGGCGCCGGTCATTTCCAGGAACCGATCCGCGAGAGTGGACTTGCCGTGGTCGATATGCGCGATGACCGAGAAGTTGCGGATGAAGCGCTGGTCCATGCTGGGAGGTCGTGCTGATTATACCCTGCGGCCGGGCCACGGCCGCGAACCGCCCGGCCGGCGCCGGTGCCGTGGCGCTAGCGCTGATCCAGCGGCAGGAAGGTCTGCGGGTACTGCGGTCCGATGTAATCGGTGCGAGGGCGGATCAGCCGGTTGTTGGCATACTGCTCGAGGCAGTGCGCCGTCCAGCCGGCGACGCGGCTGACCGCGAAAATCGGCGTGAACAGATCGATCGGGATGCCGAGCGTGTAGTACGTCGACGCGGAGTAGAAGTCGACGTTCGGATTGAGCTTCTTCTCGCCCTTGACGACCGCTTCGATCCGCTGCGACATCTCGAACCAGCGGGTGTTGCCGGCGCGCTCGCCGAGCTCCTTCGACATCCGGCGGAGGTGGGTCGCGCGCGGGTCCTCGGTGTGATACACGCGATGGCCGAATCCCGGGATCTTGACCTTCTTCGCCAGCCGGCCGCGAATCGCCTCGTCAATCCGCTCCGCCCCCGCCTCGGGGCCAATCTCGATCAACAGCCGCATCACGTCGGCGTTGGCGCCGCCGTGGAGCGGTCCCTTGAGCGCGCCAATCGCCCCGACCGTCGCCGAGTAGAGATCGGTCAGGGTCGCGGCGGCGACGCGGGCCGCGAACGTCGAGGCGTTCAGTTCGTGGTCAGCGTGGAGCACCAGCGCGACGTCGAAGGCGCGCGTCGAGAGCGCGTCCGGCCGCCGGCCGGTCAGCATGTAGAGGAAGTTCGCCGCATGGCCGAGCGCCGGATCCGGCTGGATCACACCGCCGCCGGCGTGGAGCCGGCCGTAGCTCGCCACCAGGCTGCCGACCTGCGCGGTCAGCCGCACCGCCTTGCGGTAGTTGGCGGCCGGCGAGGCGTCGGCGGCTTCGGGATCGTACTGGCCGAGCGCCGAGGTCAGCGTCCGCAGCATGTCCATGCCGTCGCCGGCCGGCAGCTGCTTCATCAGCCGCAGCATCGACTCCGAGACCGGGCGCGCCGCCGCCAGCTGCGACTGCAGGTCGCCGAGCTCGGCGCGGCCGGGCAGCCGGCCGTGCCAGAGCAGATAACAGACCTCTTCGAACGAGGCGCCGCGGGCGAGGTCGTGGATGTCGTAGCCGTAGTAGGCAAGGACGCCGCGATCGCCGTCGAGATAGCAGATCGCCGAGGTCGCCGCGACGACGTCCTCGAGACCGGCCTTGGGCTTCGCGTCGGTCGTCATGACCCGGACTCCGGCGCTACTTCGCGACTTCCGGCGCCTTGAGCATCACCGATTCCCCCGAGTACTGCTGGAGGATGGAGAGCAGGCCGGTGTAGAGGAAGCCCACCTGGAACAGCATCAGGAAAGGCAGCGTGCCGTAGATCTGGTTGACCAGCGCGTAGAACACTGTGGCGGTGAAGTAGAGGCCGAGCGCCAGCTCGATGATCGGCTGGACGCCGACCGACTGGTGATACTTCTTGCCGACCCATTCGTCCCCTTCGCGCTCGATCCCGTACTTCGGGGTGCGGGCGAATTCGCTCTGCTTGCCGAAGATCGCCTCGAGCACCGCGCGGGTGTTGTTGACGCACAGGCCGATGCCAATCGACATCAGAAACGGCAGGTACTTCAGCCGCTGCCGCCAGTCGGTATACAGCTCGCGCTGCGAGACGATGTAGAAGTTGCCGACCGACGCGGTCGCGGCGAAAAACAGCGGTACGTCGATCAGCAGCATCTCGGTCCAGCCCATGTTGTAGCGGACCCACATCGCCGGGAACATCAGGATCGACAGCAGCGACATCAGCAGGTAGTTGAAGTTCGCCGAGAGGTGGAAGAACGCCTCGATCTTGACCGACAGCGGCTGCTTCGAGCGCAGGATCCGCGGCAGCAGCTTGATGCAGGTCTGGATCGAGCCCTTCGCCCAGCGGTGCTGCTGGGACTTGAAGGAATTCATCTCGACCGGCACTTCGGCGGGCGAGACCACGTCCGGCAGGAACACGAACCGCCAGCCGGCGAGCTGCGCGCGGTAGCTGAGGTCGAGGTCCTCGGTCAGGGTGTCGTGCTGCCAGCCGCCCGCCGAGGCGATCGCGTCGCGGCGCCACACCCCGGCCGTGCCGTTGAAGTTGAAGAAGCAGCCGGCCCGGTTGCGGCCGCCATGCTCGAGCACGAAATGCGCGTCGAGCAGGATCGACTGGATCTTCGTCAGCAGCGAATAGTCCTGGTTGATGTGCCCCCAGCGCGCCTGGACCATGCCGACCTTCGGATCCTGCGCGAGATACGGCAGCGTTTTCTGGAGGAAATCGGCGCCAGGGATGAAGTCGGCGTCGAAGATCGCGATGAACTCGCCACTCGCCTGGCTGAGGCCGGCCTCGAGCGCCCCGGCCTTGTAGCCGGTCCGGTCGACCCGATGGATGTGCCGGATGTTGAAGCCGCGCGAGGCGTGGCGGCGGACCGCCCGTTCGGCGATGTCGGTTGTCTCGTCGGTTGAATCGTCCAAGACCTGAATCTCGAGCAGGTCCGCGGGGTAATCCATCTCGCAGACCGCATCGATCAGCCGGTCGGCGACGTACATCTCGTTGAAGATCGGCAGCTGGACCGTGACACGCGGCAGCACCGTCAGCGCCGGCAGCGGCAGCGGCGCCTTCCCCTTGTTTTTCATGTAAAGATACACAAGGTAGTACCGATGCCAGCCATAGATGGCCAGAATGCTGAGCACGAAGAAGTAAAGGACGAGGATGAGCGTCTCAGGCAGCGTCATAAGGCGATGAATTCGTCACTGGACACAAACGCCGATTATATAGCTCTGCTCGGTCATAAAGCAACGGTCCGCCGGGGTTTACCGCGGCCATGAATGCCTCGCAGGTGCGCGCCCTTCTGGATGAGGTCGCTTCCGGGGTCCGGACGCCGGAAGCCGCGCAGGCCGGACTTCTTCAATATCTGCGCCAGAACGCCTTCGAAGACCTGGGCTTCGCCCGGGTCGACCATCATCGCAGTCTCCGCCAGGGCTTCCCGGAAGTCATCTTCGGGCAGGGAAAAACCCCTCACCAGGTCGCCGCGATTGCCGAAAAAATTGTCGCCGCCGGCCACAATCTGCTGGTCACCCGGACCACCGCCGAGGCCCATGCGGCGGTCCTCGACCGGCTCCCCGCGGCTGGCTTTGATGCGCTCAGCCGTACAATCACGCTGCGCACCGCGGCGCCGGCCCCGGGCCGCGGCACGATTGTCATCGCCGCCGCCGGGACGTCCGACCTCGCCGTCGCGGAAGAGGCGGCGATTTCGGCCGAAATCATGGGCAACACCGTCGACCGGATCTACGACGTCGGCGTCGCCGGGCTCCATCGGCTGCTCGCCGAGCACACCCGCCTGCTCGCCGCCCACGTCGTCATCGTCGTTGCCGGCATGGAAGGCGCCCTGCCGAGCGTCGTCGGCGGGCTGGTGAGCGCGCCGGTCGTGGCGGTGCCGACGAGCGTCGGCTACGGGACCAGTCTCGGCGGCCTCACGGCGCTCTTCGCGATGCTCAACAGCTGCGCGAGCGGCGTGTCGGTCGTCAACATCGACAACGGCTTCGGCGCGGCCGCGGTCGCGAGCGCCATCAACCATCTGCCCTGACCCGGTCGCCGGCTGCCGAACCGCTGTCGGGTTGAGGTATAGTTGTGGATTCCCTGTCCGCAGTAACTCATTCCAGAGCCACGTTCAACGTCCGATGCAGTCAGGCGCCCTCAGAGCCCTCGAGTTCGATCGGATCGTGGAGGCGGTCGGGCGGTTCGCCGTCACGCCGGCCGGCGCACGGCGTCTCGCCGATCTGCATCCGCTGACCGACGCGGCGGCGGTCGAACACGCGCTCGCCGCAACCAGCGAAACGGTGCGGTTCCTCAGCGACAATCAGCTCGGCCTGTTCGCACCGCAGGAGCTCGACGCGATGCTCGCGGCGCTCGCGGTCGACGGCGGGACGCTCGAGGCGGCCCATCTGCTGTCACTTGCGGCGTTTCTCGCTTCGGTGGATGCCGCGGCCGGCGCCGTGCGGCGGGCGCGCAGCACCTTCCCGCGGCTGCGGGCGGTGGTCGCGACGGCCGCGTCGTTCGAGCGGGAGATCGCCGAGGTCCGCAGCAAGATCGATCCGGCCGGTGAGGTCGCCGACGACGCCAGCCCCGAGCTGCGGAGCGTCCGGGAGCGGCTGCGAAAACAGCGGACCCGCCTGCGCGGTACGCTCGAGTCCTACCTGCGGGGCAAGGACACCTCGAAATATCTGCAGCAGCAGATCGTCACCGATCGGAACGGACGCTACGTGCTGGTCGTCCGGTCCGAGCACCGCTCCGCGATACCGGGCATCGTCCACGGCAGCTCCGGCAGCGGCGCGAGCCTCTACCTCGAGCCGCTCAGCACCGTCGAGATCAACAACGACATCGTCGCCCTCGAGCAGCAGGAGGCCGAAGAGGTCCGGCGGATCCTGGCGGCGCTGACCGCTGCGTTCCGCGCTCGCGGCGAGGACCTCGAGCGCACCGTCGAAGCCGCCACCGAGCTGGACGTGCTGCAGGCGCGGGCGCTGTTCTCGGCGGCCGTCGACGGCATTGCGCCGGCGATCGCCGCCGACGGCCGTCTCGAGCTGCGTGGCGCCCGCCACCCGCTGCTGATTCCGGCGGTCCGGCGCCATCTCGATGCGCGTTCCGTGGGGTCAGACGAACTCGACCTGTCGAATCAACAAGTTACGGTAAAGGTGAGTGTCCCCGTGGAGACGGGTGTGGTGGTGCCGGTCGACGTGCTGCTGATCCCGCCGGTCAGCGTGCTGGTCATCACCGGGCCGAACACCGGCGGCAAGACTGTCGCCCTCAAGACCGCCGGGCTGCTGTCGCTGATGGCGCAGGCCGGGCTGCTCATCCCGGCCGCCGAGGGCTCGCAGATTCCGGTCTTCCGCAGCATTTTCGCCGATATCGGCGACGAGCAGTCGATCGCCGCGAGCCTCAGCACGTTCTCGGCCCACATCGCCTCGCTGGTCGCGATGGACCGGGCGCTCGAGCTCCCGGCGCTGGTGCTGCTCGACGAGGCCGGCGCCGGCACCGATCCGCTCGAAGGCGGCGCGCTGGCGATGGCGGTGATCGATCACTTCCGCCGCCGCGGCGCCGCCGTGGTGGCGACGACGCACTACGACGTGCTGAAGTCGTACGCGTCGACGACCGACGGTGTGATGGCGGCGGGGTTCGGCTTCAACCCCGAGACCTTCGCGCCGACCTACCGGCTCAACTACGGCGCTCCGGGCAGCAGCCTGGCGCTCGAGATTGCCAACCGCCTCGGCATGCCGGCGAGCGTCATCGAGCAGGCGCGCGCCTACCGGACGGCGCGCGAGAGCCAGCTCGCCGAGCACCTCGCCAAGGTCGAGCGCGAGCTGCAGGGGCTCGAGCACCAGCACCGGCTGGCGGCGCGCGAGCGGGAGACGCTCGAGGACACCGCCGCCAAGCTGCAGGCGCGCGACCAGGAGCTGCGCCACCGCGAGGAGACGTTCCGGCGGCGGCTCGAGGAGCGCATCAACGAACGGCTGCGCGACGCCCGCCGCGAGATCGACGCGGTGATCGACAGCCTCAAGGCGAAGACCGAGACGCTGGCCGCCGAGGCCGAGCGGCGGATGGCGCCGCGGCTGATTCCGACCGGCCAGACCGGCGCCGCCCGCGCCGAGGCCAGGGCGGCCATCGACGCGATCGGCGAGCGGCTGCGCGGAGAGCCGGACGCCGCGCCGCCGCCGCCGGCGGAGACGGGCGGCCCGGACCGGATCCCGGCGGTCGGCGATCGCGTGCTGGTCGGATCACTCGGGCTCGAGGGGGTCATCCAGGCGCTCCACGACCGCGACGCGGAGGTCGACGTGCGCGGCAAGCGCCTGCGCGCGCGGATCGACGGCCTGCGCGTCCTGACCGCCGCCGCCGCGCTGCAGGCCCAGCCGGGGCGCGTGCGCGTCAACGTCGACCTGCAGCCGCGCGACGGCGTCCGCTCCGAGCTGAATCTGATCGGCTGCCACGTCGACGAGGCGCTGACCAGAACCGAGAAGTTCCTCGACGAAGCGCTGATGGGCGAGGTCAAATCGGTCCGCCTGATTCACGGCTACGGCACCGGCCAGCTGCGGCGCGCGATCGGCGCGTTTTTGCAATCGCACCCGGTTGTCGTACAGTTCGGCCCCGCACCCGACAACCAGGGAGGCGGAGGCGTGACCGTGGTGGAGCTGAAGGACTAGTGGCGCTCTTCCCCGTTTCGTTCGTGCAGGACCTGAAGTCGCAGGCCGACATCGTCCAGATCGTCCAGGAGCGCGTGCCGCTCAGGCGCAGCGGCGTGGCGTGGAAAGGGCTCTGCCCGTTTCACGGCGAGAAGACGCCGTCGTTCCAGGTGAACGGCGAGAAGGGGGTGTTCCACTGCTTCGGGTGCGGGGTCGGCGGGGACGTCATCAAGTTCGTGGAGCTCTACGACAAGATCGCGTTTCCTGAAGCGGTCCGCCAGCTTGCGGCGCGAGTCGGCATGACGGTGCCCGAGGCCGAAGGCAGCAAGGAGGGGGAGGACTCGCAGCGCGACCGTGAGTCGCTGATCAAGGCGCACGAAGTCGCCGCCGCGTGGTTCCGGGAGCAACTCGAGACCCCCGCGGGCACGCCGGCGCGGCGTCAGCTCAAGGAGCGCGGACTGACGGCCGAGACGATCGCGCGCATCGGCGCCGGCTACGCACCGGCGAGCCGGGAGGCGCTGACGTCACGGCTCGTGAAGGAGGGCTTCCCGCTGCCGCTGCTGTTGCGCAGCGGGCTGGTCGTCCAGCGTGACCAAGGCACCGTCCTGGATCGCTTCCGCAACCGGCTGATGATTCCGATCCATCGCGACACCGGCCCGATCATCGCGTTCGGCGGCCGGGCGATGGAGGCCGGGCAGCAGCCGAAGTACCTGAATTCCCCGGAAACGCCGATTTATGTCAAAGGGCGCACGCTTTACGGCCTGCATCTGAGCAAGTCGAGCATCACCCGGGCGAAACATGCGGTGATTGTCGAGGGCTATTTCGATTTCGCGCAGGCGTTTCAGGCCGGAATCACCAACGTCGTGGCCTCGTCAGGCACCGCGCTGACGCCGGTCCAGGCAAAATTGCTGAAACGTTTTGCGTCGAAAGTCGTCCTCAGCTTCGACCCGGATGCCGCCGGGCAGGGGGCGGCGGCGAGGACGTCCGAGCTGCTGGTGGCGGAGGGCTTCCAGGTCAACGTCGCGGTGCTGCCGGCGGGGGATGATCCGGATAACTTCATCCGCAAGGTCGGGGGGGCCGCCTACCAGGAGCAGCTCCGCAATTCGCGCCAATACCTGGAATACCTGCTCGATCGGGCCTCCGCGGCGCACGATTTCTCGAAAGACGACAGCCGGCGCGACTTCCTGAACGCGATGCTTGCGGTCGCCGCCCGCATTCCGGACGCCGCCGCCCGTGACCAGTTTGCGGACAGACTGGCGCACAAAGCGCGCATTACGGAAGAGGTCGTCCGGGCGGAAATCCGCAAGGCAGCGGTGCTCAAGCAGACGGTCGTCGAGGAGCGGGCGGTCATGCCCGCCGGACAGGCAAAACCGGCGGAAACAGGCCTGATCTGGGCCCTGATGCGCGATCCGGCGGCCGGCCTTGCGGCCCTGGCGACACTCGAGGACGGGGACGTCGACGGGCTGGCCACAGGGGGCATCCTGATGCAGGCAAGATCTCTGCAGGGATGGCCGGAAAGCTCCTTACCGAATACGCTGTTGGAGCGTCTAAGTAAAGGAGAGGCGGCGCTGGTGGCGGAGATCTGCCGCCTGCCGAGCCCGCCGGCGGCGGCGGCGGACTGTGTGCGCGTTCTCCAGCAGCGCCGGCTCGACCGTGAGCGCGCGGCAATCAAGAGGGAAATCGACCGCCTCCAGGAGGCGGGTCCGGGAGGCGACGACGCGCGGATGAACGCGCTGCTCGTCCGGAGCCGGGAATTGAAGCGGCAGATTGAGTCGCTGATGGAAGCGGAAAGCCGCTCGTAGAGTCACGCGGCCGGGACAGAAGAAAGCTCGGAGGTCAGGAGACATCATGGCGTTGTCGATCGAAGAAAAATACGACGAGGTGAGGCAGCTCATCTCGATCGGTAAGGAAAAAGGCTACCTGCTGTACGACGAAGTCAATGAACTGCTGCCGGCCGACATCACGTCGTCCGACGAGCTCGACGACCTGTTCAGCACGTTCGGCAGCGCTGGCATCGAGGTCGTCGACTCCGAGCAGAAGTACCGCGAAGACAAACTCCTCGACCGCACCGGTGAAGGGGCCGAGGAGATCGAGCTCGATCTGACGCCCGGGGCGCTCGACAAGACCAACGACCCGGTCCGCATGTACCTGCGCGAGATGGGCACCGTGCCGCTGCTCACCCGCGAGGGCGAGGTCGAGATCGCCAAGCGGATCGAACGCGGCAAGCTCGCTGTCATCAAGTCGATCTCGCGGACGCCGACGATCGCGCGGCTGATCATCCAGATGGGCGACGCGCTGAAGGCCGAAGAGCGCAGCATCCGCGAGCTCGTGACGTTCGTCGACGAGGAGCTGACCGACGAGAAGATCGACGACCGCAAGAAACAGGTGCTGCGGCAGATCGAAGCCGTCCGCAAGGCCTGGCAGACCGTCGAGAAGTGCAAGGAAAAGCTCGAGCACACCGCCAAGGGGACGACGACGCGCGACAAGCGCAAGTACCGCAAGGTCCGCTGGGAGTCACTGCGCGCGCGGGTCGAGGAGTCGAAGCTGATCCGCAAGATTGAGTTCACCGAGAACATCAAGCGGCGGATGATCGACCAGATCAAGGAAGCGGTCGAGGCGGTAATGCGCGTCAAGCGCGAGATCGATCACATCGAGCGCCAGGTCAACCCGAAGAACAACAAGAAGAGCCGCCTCAAGGAAGACGACAAGAAGAGCCTGCTGAAGCGCCAGAAGGAACTCAAGGTCCAGGTCAAGGCGATGGCCGACGAGCTCGAGGAGACCCCCGAGCAGCTGATGCGGACGCTCGAGACGATCGCCCGCGGCGAGATCCAGGCCGAGCAGGCCAAGAAGGAACTCGTCGAAGCGAACCTGCGGCTGGTAGTGTCGATCGCCAAGAAGTACACCAATCGCGGCCTGCAGTTCCTCGACCTCATTCAGGAAGGCAACATCGGCCTGATGAAGGCGGTCGACAAGTTCGAGTACCGCCGCGGCTACAAGTTCTCGACCTACGCGACCTGGTGGATCCGCCAGGCGATCACCCGGGCGATCGCCGACCAGGCGCGGACGATCCGCATCCCGGTCCATATGATTGAGACGATCAACAAACTGATCCGGACCTCGCGCGCACTGGTCCAGGAGCTCGGACGGGAGCCGACCTCGGAGGAGATCGCCAAGCGGATGGACATCCCGGTCTCGAAGGTCCGCAAGGTCCTCAAGATCGCCCAGGAGCCGATCTCGCTCGAGACGCCGATCGGCGAGGAAGAGGATTCGCATCTCGGCGACTTCATCGAAGACCGCCAGGTGGTCTCCCCCTCGGATGCGGTGATCAACCTGAACCTCAAGGAGCAGACCGACTCGGTCCTGAAGACGCTGACG
>JANMWI010000122.1:0-5590 GCA_031393955.1 Acidobacteriota bacterium | reverse complement strand
TCGAGCGCGAAGTTGTCGTGGACGCGCCTCGACGAAATCATCCAGTACAAAACGAAACTCCCGGTCGGACGCACCGGCCGGGAGTTGAGGTCGCGAACGCGCGAGTCGGTGGTCACCGGCTGGGGGCCATCGGATTAGCCCTAGCCCTCCGAGGGGGTCGTCACCGAGATGTTGTCGAACGTCGCGGTCGCCGCCATCGACGTGCTGTGGCTGGAGACGCCGATGCCGATGAAGACGGTCGGGGTCATCGAAAACGTGTCCGTGCCGACCAGCTGCCAGGTGGCGCCGTCCGTCGACTGATAGGCCAAAATGGTGTTGCCGGCCCGGTCGAGCCGGACGTAGTAGGGCGCCGCGGCGACGGCGCCGCTGGTGCTGGCGCTGAGGCCGCCGGTCGCGGTCCGGCGCTGGAACGCCAGGCCCTTGCTGTAGGACACCAGCATCATCGCCTGCTGGGCGTTGGCGTCGAGCGAATCCCGGATCATCACCCCGGCTTTGGTCCACGACGCAGTGTTCGAGACGCTGCCGACCTTGGCGACAATCGAGCCGTCGCCGTTCAGGCTCTGATAGGCGTACTGCAGGGCGTCCTGCGGGCCCCAGACGTCCGCCCCGGCGCCGCGGACGGTGAACGTGGCGGTCGAATCGACGGTGGTGTCACCGGCGACGCCGACGTTGCCGACGTCCGCGTGCATCCACGGCGAAGGCAGCGGCGCGGCGGCGGGTGGCGGCGGCGCGGTCGGAACCGACCCCGCCATCGACCCCTGTGTCGCAGCGTAAATGTTGGTGTCGTTCTTCAGCGCGCCGGGCGACGCGTTGAGGAAGCTCGCCGGCGCCGGCGACAGGATGATCTGGTCGATCGACAGCCCATCCTCACGCTGCTGCAGGCGCAGCGTCTGGGTGCCGGTCTTGTCGAAGTAGATGTAGGCGCCCATCACGCCGGAGCCCCAGCCGTTGTCCTGCCAGCCCCAGCCTGAAAGACCGCAACCGCTGCAGTCCTCGAGGTTGTACTCGGCCGCCGCGGTGGTGCCGATCCGGTTAATCGGTGTGCCACTCGAGGTGACCGAGTTCGAGAACTGCACGAACACGGAGTCGTTCGTATAGGTGTTACTGTCGGCTCGTCCGCGCATCCACAGGTGATAGCTCTGGCCGGCGACCGCGTTGAAGGTGAAGTCGACGTAGCTGGCCGGAGCGGCCAGCGCGGTCGTGATCTTCGCGGCGCTGGCGTTCGGGTTCCACAGCCGCTTGGCGCCGGCGGCGGTCGAGTCGGAGACAATCGACCACTTCGAGCCGGTGATGACCCCGTCGAGGCCGTAGAGGACGATGTCGCCGCTGGCGGTGGTGCCATTGGCGGGCGGCGGCGGCGCGGTGCCGGCGGTGGTGAACGACCAGAGGTCGCCGTTGCGGCCGAGGTTGGCCATCGTCTTCGAGACAATCCGCCAGTAGTAGGTCGTGCCGGGCAGCAGGTTCGTGGCGGCGAAGCTCTGGTATTGCGTCGCAGATTCGCTCGGCCCGAGCTCGGCGTCGAGCACCGCCGGCTGCAGGTTGTTCGGGTCGGTGCCGAGCATCACGTCATACTTGTGCGCCCAGGGGCCGCCGTACCACTTCAGCGTGAGGCTGCTGGTCGCCTGGCCAGAAGCCGCGTTGGCCGGCGACTGGTTGACCGGCTTGTCCGGCGGCAGCGGCACGAAGTTATCGTTCTCGAGCACGCCGGCCGTGTTGTTCCACTTGCGCTCGAACATCGTCACGAACCAGCTGAACATCGTCGGGTCAGTGCAGAAGCAGTTGTGCTCTTCCTGCGAGTTGTCCGACGGGCTGGTCCAGTTCGAGGAGCCGAAGATCGACATGCTCTGGCTGTAGAGCAGCACGAGCTTCTCGTGGTTGAGACCGGCGTGCGCGCGCATCTTGATCGGGATGCCGGCCATCATCATCCGGTCGATGTTCCAGGCGTCCCACAGCCGCTTCGGGTCGCGGTATTGCTGGGGATCGCTGATCAGGCGGATCGGGACACCTCGGCCGGCGGCGGCAATCATCGCGTCGCTGTGCCGGCGGTCGGTGATCCGATACATGATCACGTCGATCTTCTGGTTTTCCTTGTTGTAGCGGCCGACGGCGCGGTTGGCGTAGGACTCGAGCGGCGGGAAATTGAGCTGCGGATCCTGTACGTACGCCGAGGGGTAACTGCGGACCAGCGTAGAAATATTGGCGTAGTTCGAATAGGACGAGGTGTTGGTCCAGAGGTCGTCGTACTTCGACATGAAACTGTGGACGAAGGAGGCGTTGTCGGTGAAGTAGGCCGACTCGTCCACGTAATTAAGGTACGGGGTCGTCCCGGTGTAGACCCAGGCGTCGGCACTGAAGTTGGCGCCGCTGAACTCAACGATGCCCTGGCCGGCGAAGAGCATCATCTTGTAGTGCATGATGCCGCTGCCGGTCCGGCTCCGCATCGGGATGCCGGCGTCCTGCAGCTCGGCGAGCCGCTGGGCGTTGTACTGGTTGGTGGCGTTGGCGCGCAGGTCCATGATGACCCGCACTGGCACCCCGGCCTTGAAGCGGTTGATGAGCTCGGTCGTGTAGCGCGCGTCTTCCATGAACCAGAAGCCGACGTCGATGCCGACGGTTTCGGCCTTGATGTAGTTCAGCAGTATGGCGCGGCAGTCCTCATAGGACGGGTCGCAGAGCCGGTCGAGGGCCCGCGCCTGGGCGGCGCCGGGGCCGGCGAACGTGCCTGCAAAGAACGCCAGGATGAGACCGAGTCGAATATTGAGCTTGCGCATATGTCCTTCGCGAATACCCCCGTCACGAACGTCGGGAACGGGTCACCCTCGCCATTGCCAACCGGATGCCATGACGAAACGCGGAATTTGACGGCAAATGCCGGTTTTATGGCGCCCGCCGGGCGGGGCAGTCGTGCAGCCGCGGTGCCAAAGTGGCAAGCCATGGGCAAACTGTGGGAATCGGGTTCACAGCGACCCTGGTACTGCCCAGCCCTGGGATGGTCGGTCCGTCGCGTCCAGCTGACGCCGCGGTTGACATCCTCTGGCAATAGTGTAACCATTAATCCGGATTTACGGATGAAAGACGTGGCCGCGTGACCGCGGCAATCTTCGACGACCTGTCGGCGCTCTCGGACGCCACCCGCGGCCGGATGCTGCTGCTGCTCGACCGCCACGAGCTGATGGTGTCGGAGCTCTGCGAAATTCTCCAGCTGCCGCAGTCGACCGTCAGCCGCCACCTCAAGACGCTCGGCGACGCCAGCTGGGTGGTGTCGCGGCGCGAAGGCACCTGCCGCTATTACACGCTGTCGCTCGACGACCGCGAGGCCTCGACCCGGCGGCTGTGGTCGCTGTTGCGCGAGCAGCTCAATGCGGGGGCCGCCGCCGATCAGGACGCGTGGCGGCTCAAGGAGGTCCTGACGCGCCGGCGCTCGACGTCCGAAGCATTCTTCGAGTCGGCGGCCGGCCAGTGGGACAAGCTACGTGAGGACCTGTTCGGCGCGGCGTCGCACCTCCAGGCGCTCGCCGGGCTGCTCGACGACCGGTGGACGGTCGGCGATCTCGGCTGCGGCACCGGCCAGGCGGCCGCGGCGCTGGCGCCGTTTGTCGCCCGCGTCGTCGCGGTCGACCGCTCGCGGGAGATGCTGCAGGCGGCGCGGCGTCGTCTGCGTCACGCCGTCAACGTCGACGTGCGGCGCGGCGAGCTCGAGGCGCTGCCGGTCGAGGACGGCGAGCTCGACGCGGCGACGCTGCTGCTCGTGCTGCATCACGTCGCCGACCCGGCTGCCGCGCTGGCCGAAGCGGCGCGGACGCTCAAACCGGCGGGGCGGCTGCTGATCACCGACATGCTGCCGCACGACCGCGAGGAATACCGGCAGCAGATGGGGCACGTCTGGCTCGGCTTCGGCGCCGACCAGCTATCCGGCCTGCTCGCCGCGGCCGGCCTCGGCCGCATCCGAATCGTGCCGCTCGCCGCGCAGCCGTCAGCCAAGGGGCCGGCGCTCTTTGTCGCGACCGCGGTCAGGAATCACCAGCCCGACGGGGCATTGCCATTGATCGGTCAACAGAAGGGATAGCCATGAGTACTGCAGTGAAAGACATCCACGCGTTCGAGGCGGCGGCCAAGGCCGGCCGGCCGCCGTACAAGGTCAAGGATCTTGCCGAGGCAGAGTTCGGCCGCAAGGAGATGCGCCTCGCCGAGCAGGAAATGCCCGGGCTGATGACGCTGCGCGCCCGCTACAAGGGAAAGAACCCGCTCGCCGGCGCCCGCATCATGGGCAGCCTGCACATGACCATCCAGACCGCGGTGCTGATCGAGACGCTCGTCGATCTCGGCGCCGACGTCCGCTGGGTCTCCTGCAACATCTTCTCGACCCAGGATCACGCCGCGGCGGCCGTCGTCGTCGGGCGCCCCGAGGACGGCGGCACGCCGCAGCATCCGCGCGGCACCCCGGTGTTCGCCTGGAAGGGGGAGTCGCTCGACGAGTACTGGTGGTGCACGAGCGAGGCGCTGATGTGGCCCGACGGCAAGGGGCCGACGCAGATCGTCGACGACGGCGGCGATGCCACCCTGCTGCTGCACAAGGGGGTCGAGTTCGAGAAGGCCGGCAAGGTGCCGGCGTTCGACGCCGACAAGGAGCCGGAGGAGTGGGGCGTGATCCTCGAGCTGCTGCGCAAGGAGCTCAAGGAGAACCCGACCCGCTGGACCAAGGTGGCCGCCGACATGCGCGGCGTCAGCGAGGAGACGACCACCGGCGTTCACCGGCTCTATCAAATGATGGAGAACGGCTCGCTGCTGTTCCCGGCCATCAACGTCAACGACTCGGTCACCAAGAGCAAGTTCGACAACATCTACGGCTGCCGCCACTCGCTCGTCGACGGCCTGAACCGCGCCACCGACGTCATGCTCGGCGGCAAGGTCGCGGTGGTGTTCGGCTTCGGCGAAGTCGGCAAGGGCTGCGCCCAGGCGCTGCGCGGCCAGGGCTGCCGCGTCATCGTCACCGAGATCGACCCGATCTGCGCGCTCCAGGCGGCGATGGAAGGGTATGAGGTCAAGACCCTCGAAGACGTCGTCGCGACCGCCGACATCTTCATCACCGCGACCGGCAACCTCAACATCATCACCGCCGAGCACATGGCGAAGATGAAGGACAAGGCAATCGTCGGCAACATCGGCCACTTCGACAACGAGATCGACATGGCCGGGCTCAAGAAGGTGAAGGGGCTGCAGCGGATCAACATCAAGCCGCAGTACGACGAGTACCGGTTCCCGGACGGGCACAGCGTGATGGTGCTCGCCGAGGGGCGGCTCCTCAACCTCGGCTGCGCGACCGGCCACCCGAGCTTCGTGATGTCGGCCTCGTTCACCAACCAGGTCATCGCCCAGCTCGAACTGCACGAGCACAACGACAAGTACGGCAAGAAGGTGTACATCCTGCCGAAGCGCCTCGACGAGGAGGTCGCGCGGCTCCATCTCGGCCATCTCGGCGTCAAGCTGACGACGCTCAAGAAGGAGCAGGCGGACTACCTGGGGGTGCCGGTCGAAGGCCCCTACAAGCCCGAGCATTACCGCTACTAGCCGCGGTCCACGTGGGGAGCGG
>JANMWI010000085.1:0-41683 GCA_031393955.1 Acidobacteriota bacterium | reverse complement strand
GGATGGACGCACCTCTAGTGTACGAGTTGTCGTGCCAACGGCAGCGCTCGGTAGCTACGTGCGGAAGGGAGAAACGCTGAAGGCATCTAAGCGTGAAACCCTCCACAAGATGAGATCTCCCAGAGCATAAGCTCTCTAAAGACTCCTGGAAGATTACCAGGCGATAGGTCGGGTGTGGAAGGCCAGCGATGGCTGAAGCTAACCGATACTAATCAGTCGTGAGGCTTGACCATTTTTTCTTTTACAATGCTCACACTGCACAGTGTGGACGTGGAACGAAGAAACTACCGTTTGCAGGATATTTCCGCCCTCGCCGCTCCGCGGTTCGGGCAGACCCGCCGACGCCTCTGATGGCAATGGCGGGCAATTCGCTCTTTGACATTGTCTGGGACGATCGATGATGCGCCATGCCGGTATCTGGCAGGAGACGCCGTCGAACCCCAGGCACACAATCACACCTGCGGCGAGCGCGCCCGCCCCGCAGGACGTTTCCCGGTGGTCATAGGAGAGGGGTCACACCCGTTCCCATTCCGAACACGGAAGTTAAGCTCTCTACCGCCGATGGTACTGCATGGGTAACTGTGTGGGAGAGTAGGTCACTGCCGGGATTATTCTTCACAGGCCGCTGGATCCAGCGGCCTGTTTCTTTGTACGGGGCAGCCGCCGGAGCCACACAGTTACCCCGGGTCGCTTTGTTCACTTGTCGTCCTCGCGCTGCGCGCTCGACGACAGCCGCAGCCGCTGTGGGAGAGTAAGTCACTGCCGGGAGAATTTCTTCAAGGCCGCTGTCGCAAAACGGCACCTTCGCTGTCCAGCTATCAGCTGTCGGCTGTGGGGGGCTGTCGGCTGTCAGCTCAGCTCTCAGCTGATAGCTGAGAGCTACTCCACGAACGGCCGCACCAGCGTCGTCCACAGCGCATAGCCCTTCGGGGTCATGTGCAGGCCGTCGGGCTGGAAGAGATCCAGCCGCGGCTTCTCGTCCCACCCCAGCATCGGGCCGTCCACGTCCACATACCCGAGCCGGTCGTCCGTGGCGCTATACGCCCGAATGAGCGCATTGGCTTCGCGGACCTTGTCGACAATCGCCCAGCGCTGCAGGCTCGGCTTGATGCCGATGAACGCAATCCGCAGATCCGGCAGCCCAGCCCACACCTTCTCGACGAAGGTCTTGTAGTCGGCCGCCACCGCCGCCGGCGTCTTGCCGGCCGCCAAATCGTTGTCGCCGGCATAGAAAATTACCGTCCGCGGCTTGCGGCGCAGCACCAGCAGGTCGGCATGCTCGACCGAATCCGCAATCTGCGAGCCGCCAAAGCCGCGGTTGACGGCGCCGAGTTCGGGAAACGACCCCTTCAGGTCCCACAGCCGGATACTCGAGCTGCCGACAAAGACCACGCCGCCCGGCATCGGCGGTGCCGCCTTGTCCTGCGCCTCGAACGCGGCCAGTTCCTTTTCGAAGCCGGCCTCCTGCCCCGCGGCCAGTCCCCCCAGACACGCCGCCGCGCAGGCGAGCGCCGCCAGCACCCGCCCCATCCGCCGTGAATACGCCCACATCCTGTCTGACATGTCAGCTCCTGCCCGCAAGAAGACGCAGCCATCCTGCCGCACCGCGCCCGGCCGCGCAAGCCTCGGGGTTTCACTCCGCCGCCGGCTGGGCCATCATAGATGAATGAATCGCCAGGCCGCCGCCGCCGAACTCTCCCCCGGAGCCTCGCACCTGCCCGACTACCTGACGCTGGAGCAGCAGCGACACGTCGCCGCGCGCTGCCTGGCGCTCGGTGCCGGTTCGTCAGGGTTCTACACCCCGGTCGTACGCGGCGGCGGGACGATGAGCGTGCGGATGATGTGTCTTGGCCGCCACTGGAACGCGCGAAGCTATTCGTATGAGGACGTTCGCGGCGACGTCGACGGCTGCTCCCCTCACCCGCTGCCCGATGACCTTGCCGCGCTGGCCACGGCAGCCGCGCGCGCCGCCGGCTTCGCCTTCGCCCCCGACATCTGCATCGTCAATCTCTACGCGGCGACCAGCCGGATGGGGCTGCATCAGGACAAGGACGAGAGCCCCGAGTCGCTCGCCGCCGGCGAGCCGGTCGTGTCGCTGTCGATCGGCGACACTGCCCGGTTTCTGTTCGGCGGCCTGCGGCGCCGCGATCCGGTCGAGACCCGGCTGCTGGCGTCCGGTGACGCGTTCGTCTTTGGCGGCGCGGCCCGGCTGCGCTACCACGGCGTCACCCGCATCCTGCCGGGGACCGCCCCGCCGGGGCTGGGCTTCGACGGCCGTCTCAATCTGACCTTCAGGAAGTTCTGATCCCCATGCCCATCCGGACGGCGACCGCCGGTGACGTCCCCGTGCTGACCGACCTGATCAACCAGGCCTATGTCGTCGAGCGCTTCTTCAAGGTTGGCGACCGGATCACCGCCGAGGGGGTGGGCGCGCTCCAGACGAAGGGAGCGTTCCTGCTGCTCGAGCGCGACAGCACGCCGGTCGGTGCCGTCTACGTCGAGCTGCGCGGCACGAGCGGTTACATCGGCCTGCTGTCGGTGCGTCCCGGAGAACAGGGACGGGGCTACGGCCGGACGCTGATGGACGCGGCCGAGGACCACTGCCGATCGCGCGGCGCCATCCAGAGCGAGCTGCGGGTCGTCAACCTGCGCGAAGAACTTCCTCCCCTCTACCGCAAGCTGGGCTACGTCGAGGCCGGCACCGAGCCGTTCGCCGATCCCTCGGAAGCCACCCGGCCCTGCCACTTCATCAAGATGATCAAGCCGCTGGCGCCGCGGCGCTGAGACCTGCAGCGGCCCGCCGGCCGGTTCAAGCCGCCGCGCCGGTTCGCTGCGTTGTCCTCGGCTTGAGCGATGATAGGCGCGTGGCTTCCAGCATCTCCCCCTTCGTTGTCACCGACGGCCGTCACTTCCGGCTAAGCCGGATGGATCCGCGCGGCACGGCGCACCTGCCGCTGAAGAAAGAGGACGCCGCCGCGGCGCTTGCCAGGACGGTCGGCCAGATCGCCGATCTGCAGGAGCAGCTCTACGCCCACCGCCGCTGGGGCGTGCTGCTCATTTTTCAGGCGATGGACGCGGCCGGGAAGGACAGCGCCATCAAACACGTGCTGTCGGGCGTCAACCCGCAGGGCTGCGAGGTGTCGTCCTTCAAGGCGCCTTCGGCCGACGAGCTGGACCACGACTTTCTGTGGCGGACAACAGCGCGGCTGCCGGGACGCGGCCGGATCGGCGTCTTCAACCGCTCGTATTACGAGGAGACGCTGGTGGTGCGGGTCCATCCCGAACTACTCGAGCGGCAGGGGCTGCCGGAGGGGCTGGTCACGCCGCAGATCTGGAAGGAGCGCTTCGAGGATATCGTCGCGTTCGAACGCCACCTGGCGCGGAGCGGCTTTCTGATCCGGAAGTTTTTCCTGAACGTGTCGGCCGATGAGCAGCGTGAGCGCTTCCTGGCCCGGCTGGACGAACCGGACAAGCGCTGGAAGTTCAATCCCGACGACCTCAAGGACCGCGCCCGGTGGGACGACTACATGGCCGCGTACGAGGACATGATCCGCCACACCAGCGCGCCGCACGCGCCGTGGATCGTCGTTCCGGCCGACCGGAAGTGGTTCGCCCACCACGTCGTCGCCAGCGCGGTTGTCGAGGCGCTCGCGTCGATCGACTTCAAGCGGCCGCGAGCGACCGCTCCGTCGCGGCGCGAAATCGCCGCCGCCCGCCGCGCGCTGGCTACTTCTTCTTCGCCAGAATCGACTCCATCTCGTTCATCACGCGGTTCATCTTCTTCATCGTGAGGGCGAGCGGCTCGTCGGTCGTCATGTCGACGCCGGCGTCCTTCAGCAGGTCGATCGGGTATTTCGATCCGCCCGCGCCGAGGAAGGTCAGGTAGCGGCCGGTCGCCCCGGGGTCGCCCGCCAGCACTTTCTCGGACAGCGCCGACGACGCGGTGAACGAGGTCGCGTACTGGAAGACGTAGAAGTTCCGGTAGAAGTGCGGGATGAAGGCCCACTCGTTCTGGACGTAGTCGTCGACGATGCAGACGCCCTTGTCCTGGCCGTAGTACTTGCGGGTGATGTCGGCGTAGAGCTTCGACAGCGCGTCGCCGGTCAGCGGCTGCCCGTTCTCGGCCATCTCGTGGGCGCGCAACTCGAACTCGGCGAACTGGGTCTGGCGGAACACCGTGCTCTTGATGCCTTCGAGGTAGTTCCCGAGCAGCGCCAGCTTCTGGTCGTCGTCTTTGATGTCCTTGAGCATGTAGTCGATGAGCAGCGCCTCGTTGAACGTCGACGCCACCTCGGCGACGAAGATCGGGTAGTCGGCCAGCGGGTAGGGCTGCGTCTTGTTCGAGAAGAACGACTGCATCGTGTGGCCGAGCTCGTGCGCGAGCGTGCTGACGTCGGTGTACTTGCCGTTGTAGTTCAGCAGCATGTAGGGATGGACGTCGTAGGCGCCGCCATTCGAGTAGGCGCCGGAACGCTTGCCGGGCGTCGGATAGAGATCGATCCAGCGCTCGGCGAACGCCCGCTTTGCGGCGGTGACGTACTCGTCGCCGAGCGGCTGCAGCGCCGCCAGGACGCGGGTCTCGGCCTCGTCGGCCTGGTAGGTGGTGTCGACCGAGGCGACGAGCGGCGCATACAGATCGTAATAGTGCAGCTCGGACACGCCCATCATGCGCTTGCGCAGCGCCAGGTAGCGATGGAATGTCGGCAGGTTGCTGTTGACGCCGTCGATCAGCCGCATGTAGACCGACGTCGGGATGTTGGCGGCGTCGAGCGACCGCGCCAGCGCGCTGTCATAGTTCCGCGCCTTGGCGTAGAAGATGTCGGTCTGAACCTGCCCGTTCAGCGTCGCGCCGATCGTGCCGCGGAAATTGCCGAGGGCCGTGAAGAAGGTCGACATCACGTTCTCGCGATCCTTGCGGTTGGGCACGGTGCGATAGAGGCTGAAGCCGGCGCTGTCGAGCTTGACCGTTTTCCCGTCAGACAGCGTCACGCTCGGATACGGGAAGTCGGCGTTTGAGAGGATGTCGAAGACGTCGGACGGCGCGCCGGCCATCACCGATGCACTGGCGAGCAGCCGCTCCTCGCCGTCGCTCAGCGTGTGGGCGCGGCGGCGGAGGATGTCGGCAAGATAGAACGCGTAGTTCTTCAGCCGCGGCTCGGCGGCGACGAAGCGACCGATCGTGGCGGGATCGGTCTTGAGGATCTCCGGCTCGATGAAGGCGCTCTCGGCGCTGAGCTTGGCGCCGAGCTGCGCCATCTCCTGCTGCATCCCCTGGTAGCTGCTGACGCGGGTGTCCTCATCGGAGTGCATGCTGGCATAGACGTAGATGCGCGTGAACTCCTTCGCGATGCGGCTGCCCAGTTCCAGCGCCTCCGCCAGCTTCCCCGCCGACGAGCCCAGCGTGCCCTTGAACGGGGCAATCGCCGCGGCCTCCGCGGCCAGCTTGTCCTTGGCGGCCCGCCACGCCGCATCGTCGGGGTAGATTTGCGTGAGGTCCCACCGGTATTTGTCCGGTACCTTGGCGCGTTCGGTTGGCTGGGCGGCCGCGCCGGCGGCGAGTCCGGTGACGATGACGACAGCGGCGGCCCGCAGCAGGAGATGTCTCATTCGGTTGATTATAGCGTCCGGGGCGCAGGCTCCCGACCCCGTACTCCTCCGCTTGATCTGCCCCCCGGCAGGTGCGCGATGATGTCGTATGGCGAACCCGATTGACCCCCGGACCGACATCGGACACGTGCACCTCAAGGTCGCCGACCTAGAGCGCGCGCTGGCCTTCTACCAGGGCATTCTCGGGTTCGAGCTGACGCAGCGCATGGGCCAGTCGGCGGCGTTCCTGAGCGCCGGCGGCTACCACCATCACATCGGCCTCAATACCTGGGAGAGCCGGGGCGGCTCGCCGCCCGCAGCGGGCGCCACCGGGCTTTATCATTTCGCGATCCGCTATCCCGATCGCGCAGCACTCGGCGATGCGCTGCGCCGCCTCCGCGATGCCGCGGTCGCGCTCGACGGGGCGAGCGATCACGGCGTCAGCGAAGCGCTCTATCTGCGGGATCCCGACGGCAACGGGCTCGAGCTCTATTGGGACCGCCCGCAAGCCGACTGGCCGCGCCGTCCGGATGGCTCGCTGGAGATGATGTCGGCGCCGCTCGATCTCGCGGCGCTGCAGGCCGTGGCCGCCGCGCCGAACGGCGCCGCGGCGGCGTCGCCATACGCGCTGATGGGGGAGCAGAACCGCGTCCGGCTTCGCGAGTTGCGCGGGCGGCTGCTGCATCTTCACAAAGTGCTGCTCGACGACACCCGGGCGACCTACGAGATGGACCGCGGCCGGATCCCGTCGAACGCGTCGCTGTTGCAGCTCGTCATCGGCGACCCGTGGTTCGCGTGGCTGCATGCCCTGTCGGAATTGATCGTCCGGATGGACCAGACCGCCGAGCCGGATTCTCCCGCGACCGATGCCGACGCGGGGGCGCTCGTCGAGCAGGTCGAGCACCTGCTGGCGGCTTCAGAGACCGGCGAGGGCTTCCAGCGCCGCTATTTCGAAGCGCTGCAGCGGCAGCCGGCGGTCGTCCTGGCCCACGCCGACGTTCGCCGGACGCTTCGCGAGATGCGCTGAATCAACCGGTCGAGTCGCGTAGTCCCGTTTCTTGCAGGTGTCCGCCGCGGAGGACTACGGACAATGAAATGGACGCCTGGTGATCGCGGGAATATCGAGGATCTGCGCGGCCGGTCTGGCGGCATGCGCGCCGTCCCGCTCGGCATTGGCGGTGTCCTGGTCCTTCTGGTGCTCAGCTGGGCGACCGGAGTGGACTTTCTGTCCCTGGTAGGCGGCGGCGGGTCGACCGCGCCGACCGCCTCGGTCGGATCGCCGGGACCCGTTGCGTCCACCCCGGCTGAGGAGAAGACAATCGACTTTCTCGACGCGGTCATGGGGGACGCGCAGGACACCTGGCAGAAGATTCTCGGTCCGCGGTATCACCGGACGACGCTCCGAGTGTTCAGGGACGGCATCGACACGACCGGGTGCGGCTACGCGCAGTCGGCAAGCGGACCGTTCTACTGTCCGGGCGATCACCACGTCTACCTCGATCTCGGCTTCTTCGACGAGCTGAAGCAGAAGTTCGGTGCCAAGGGGGATTTCGCCGAGGCGTATGTCGTCGCTCACGAGCTCGGGCATCACGTCCAGTCGCTCACCGGAATCGAGAGCCAGCTGCGCCAGCAGCAGGCGCAGCATCCGTCGGAGCGAAACGCTCTGTCGGTCGGCCTCGAACTGCAGGCCGATTGTTTCGCCGGCGTCTGGGCGCATGCGACCACGCAGCCCGGCTCGGGCCGGCGCGTGCAGCTCGAAAGCGGCGACCTCGAGGAGGGGCTGAACGCCGCGGCGGCGATCGGCGACGATCGCATCCAGCGGATGTCGACCGGCCGGGTGTTTCCCGACAAGTTCACGCACGGCTCGTCGGCGCAGCGCGTCGCGGCGCTGCGCCGCGGGTTCGAGACCGGCGATCCGAAGACCTGCGACACGCTGCAATAGGGGAGGAGCGATGCGAAAACACGGGATACTGGCCGCGGCCCTGGCCGCCGGGGTGCTGGCGGCGCCGGCGTCGGCCCAGGACGACTCGCGCTCACGGGACCGCGGCCACCCGGACGCGCGCCTCCGCGCCATGGACGCCGACCACGACGGCGTCGTCACACGCGCCGAGTGGCGGGGCAGCGACGAGGCGTTCCGGCTGCAGGACGCCAACGGCGACGGCGTCATCTCGGGGGCGGAGATGAACCGCCCGCTCGATCGCGAGACCGCGACGCGCTTCCGCGATGATCTCGTGGCCGCTTTCACCCGCGCCGACCGCGACAACGACCAGCGCCTCGGGCGCGGTGAATGGGAGACCGCGCTGGGCTCGTTCGATGATGCCGACGCGAACCACGACGGCGTCGTCACCCGTGCCGAGTTCCTCGCCGCGCGGAGCGGCGAGGAGGGCGGCCTCACCGCCGCCGGCGAACGGTCAGCGGAGGCCCGGCGGCGGGCGGCGCCGGGCTATCTGGCCGGGTTCGACAAGGGGCTCGTCGACGGCCGGCAGGCCGGCAAAGAAGACAAGGAAATCAACGGCGGGAAGTGGGATTTGGAAGGCCAGCGAGAGCTGGAACAGGCGGACGCCGGCTATCAGCCGTCGGTTGGCGCCAGGGCCGACTATCAATCCGGCTATCGCGCCGGCTTCCGCCGTGGGTATCGCGAAGGGTTTGGTCCCCGGTAGCCGGTCGGCTAAGCTCAGGGAACGAGGCAGAGAGCGGAACGCATGAAGAGCCAGACAGAGATATTTGAAGTGGTGAAGTCGGACGAGGAATGGCGGCGGCTCCTCACGCCGGAACAGTACCGCGTGCTGCGCGACCACGGCACCGAACGCGCCGGCACCTGCGCGCTGCTGCATGAGAAGCGGGCCGGCACGTTCACGTGCGCCGGCTGCGGCAATCCGGTGTTCGCGTCGGATCCGAAATTCGAGAGCGGCACCGGCTGGCCCAGCTTCTACGAGCCGATTGACGGATCGATCGCGACGACCTCAGATCGGAGCTTGTTCATGACCCGGACCGAAGTGCACTGCCGCCGCTGCGGTGGCCACCTCGGCCACGTCTTCGAGGATGGTCCGCCGCCGACCGGCCGACGCTATTGCATCAACGGCGTGGCGCTGAACTTCGAGCCGAGTACATAGCCGATTGGTGGAGCAGCGGCTCGGCGGCGCGGTCGGTCGCCTCCACAGGCTGCTCTCCGCCGTGGCCGGCGGCGCCGGGCGCCGCAACACGCCGCTGCGGCGGTTCCTGAGCCCGCTCTACGGCCAGGTCCTCTATCTGCTCACCGCCGGACGCGGCGTCACGGCCGAGATCAACGGCGAAGCGTTCCGGCTCGATCCCCGCTTCCGCGGCTTCATCCAGCCGGACTACGAGGCGGACCTCGCCGCGATCCTGCGCGCGCGGATGCATCCCGGCCAGACGACCCTCGACATCGGCGCCCACGTCGGCGTCTACGCGCTGCAGATCGCCCGCTGGACGGCACCCGGCGGCACGGTGATCGCGTTCGAGCCCAATCCCGGCACTTCCGCCGCCCTGCGGCGGCACCTGGCGATGAACGGCCTCGCGGGCGCGGTCCGGGTCGAAGACCTCGCGCTTGGCCGGACGCCCGGCCACTCGGTGTTTTTCGGGGATCCCGGCAGCGGCCTGAGCCGGCTGGCGTCGCCCAATCCCGACGCCCCTGCGCCCGGCACGCGCGCTGACGTCAGCGTCTCGACCGTCGACGACTACTGCGGTGCCCGGGCGCTGCGGCCCGACTGGATGCTGGTGGATGTCGAGGGCTTCGAGTTCGACGTCCTGGCGGGCGCGGCGGCGACGATCCGCGCCGGCGGCGCTGCGCTGTCGGTCATCGTCGAGATCCATCCGACGCTGTGGCCGACGACGGGCTGGACGGCTGCGGCGGTCCAGGATCTGTGCGCCTCGCTCGGGCGCCGGCTGGTGCCGCTGGTCGGCCAAGCCGACCCGCTCCGCGACTATGGGTCGATCGAGCTCCGCGCCGAAGGCTGATTTCCTACCAGCCCCGCATTGCCTTGACGATCTCGGCCAGCGAGGCCGCATCCCACACACTCGAACCCGCCTCCTGCGATCGGCTGGCTTTCGCGTTCTCCGCCGCCTGGCGTCGGTGCGCCTCCTGGATGTCCGAGAGCTCGCGCTCACGCATCCGATCGAGCCCGCCGTCATGGATGAAGGAGGCGACCGCGTGCAGTTCGCCGCGGTCGAGGAACGTGCCGTGGCCGCGGCAGACGTCGACGATCGTGCCTGAGAGCCTGGCGAAGTTGACGCGGTTCATCATGCGGCCGCAGCGCAGGCACGGCCGGTAGCGGAAGCGCTGCTCGGTGGTCGCCGGGCCGGTACCTCCGGGCCGATGGATCACTGCCGCGCGCGCCTCGCCGTCCGTGCAGATCCGCTCGAACGCGGCCGCGTCGAGCCAGACGCCGTCGCAGGCTGGGCACTCGAGCATCGGGACGGCGCCGACCGACACCGCCGCCATGTCGGCGCGGCAGCCGGGACAGCGCTCGTCCGACGGCGCGGCGGTGCCGCGGGCGCGCGCCGCGCCGCAGCGCGGGCAGAACGCCGCTCCCTCGAACATCGCGGCAAAGCACGACGGACAGGCGACCGCCGCCAGGCGGGCGCGGCAATAGGCGCAGCGCCCGGCGTCAGGGTCGGCGGGCGCGCCGCAGTTCGGGCAGTGGAGCGCGTCGATGCCAAGGGTCATCCGCGCATAGAATAGCCTCAACGGCCGCGGCCCGCCCGCCGCGCCGGTCTCGCGACACTGGAGCCGACACACATGGGGCTGATGGACTTCATCAAGGGTGAGCTGCTCGAGGTCATCGAATGGACCGACGACTCCCGCGACACCCTCTCGTATCGCTTTCCGGACGACGACAAGGCAATCAAGAACGGCGCGCAGCTGATCGTCCGCGAATCACAGCAGGTGCAGTTCGTCTACCTCGGCGAATTCGGGGACACCTTCGGCCCCGGCAAGCACACGCTGACGACCGACAACATCCCGGTCCTGACGCGCCTGAAGTCGTGGAAGTACGGCTTCAACTCGCCGTTCAAGGCCGACGTCTATTACGTCACCACCCGGCTGTTCACCGGCAACAAGTGGGGCACCGCCAATCCGATCATGATGCGCGACGACGACCTCGGGATCGTCCGGGCGCGGGCGTTCGGGACCTACGATTTCCGGATCGTCGATCCCAGGCTGTTCCTCAAGGAAGTCGCCGGCTCCGACCAGAACTTCCGGCTCGATGAATTCGCCGACACGATGCGGTCGCGCATCGTCAGCATCTTCGCGGATGCGCTGGCGTCGGCGAAAGTCCCGGTGTTCGACGTGGCAAGCCGCTACGGCGAGCTCGGCGAGGCGCTGCTGCCGCTCATCAACCCGGTCGTTGCCGCCAAGTACGGCCTGCAGATCACCAGCTTCATCGTCGAGAACGTGTCGGTGCCGCCCGAGGTCGAGCAGGCGATCGACAAGCGGTCGAGCATGGCGGCGGTCGGCAACCTCAACGACTTCGTCAAGTTCCAGATGGCGCTGGGCATGGAGAAGGGGGGCGGCGCTGGCGGCATGGCCACCGAGCTGGCGGTCGGCCTGTCGATTGCGCAGCAGATCATGCAGCAGCAGGGGCTGCCGGGCGTCTCGTCGCCCGGCGGCGCGCGGTCCGGCGCCGCGGCGGCCGGCGCCCCACCCGAACTGCTCGCGCCGGCGGACGTCGCCACGGCGCTCGGCGTGCCGGAAGCGGATGTCATGACGATCATCGAATCGGGCGAGCTGGCGGCCAAGAAGATCGGGGCGTCGTACCGGATCAAGCGCAGCGCGCTCGACGACTTCCTCGCGAAATAGCGCCGGGCTGATGGCCGACATCGCCGCTCTCGAGAAGCACGCCTGCGCGGCCTGCGGCGCGCAGGCGGAGTGGAATCCGTCGAAGCAGTTGCTGGTCTGCCCGTTCTGCGGAACCGCGGCGCCATTCTCGGTCGACCCGGCCTCCGGCGCGCTGGTCGAGAACGATCTGGCGCGGGCGCTGCGCGATCTGCCGGATGCAGCGCGCGGCTGGCAGGCCGACAAGCGGACCGTCCAGTGCCAGAGCTGCAAGGCGGTGTCGGTGTTCGACCCCGAGCGGGTCGGCCAGAATTGCAGCTTCTGCGGCTCCCCCTCGCTCGTCGATTACAAGGAAATCAAGGACCCGATCCGGCCGCAGGCGCTGCTGCCGTTCACGGTCTCCGAGCCGCAGGTCCGCGAGCAGATCCGGCGCTGGTACGCGAGCAAGTGGCTGGCACCCGGGGCGCTCAAGCGGCGTGCGCTGGTCGACCGGGTCCGCGGCGTCTATATCCCGTACTGGACCTTCGACGCCCAGGCGGTGTGCCCGTGGTCGGCCGACGCCGGCCACTACTACTACACGAACGAAACCTACCGCGACAGCAACGGCCGGTCGCAGACCCGGCAGGTCCGCCACGTCCGCTGGGAACCAGCGGCCGGGGAAGTGCGTTATTTCTTTGATGACGAACCGGTACCCGGAACCCAGGGGGTGTCGCAGCAGCTGCTGAAGCAGGTCGAGCCGTTTCCGACGGCGGCGCTGGTCCCGTATGCCACTGGCTTCCTGTCGGGCTTCATCGTCGAGCACTACCAGGTGGTGCTGCTGGAGGCGGCCGAGCACTCGCGCCAGTCGATGACCGGGCAGCTCGAGCAGATGGCGGCGCGGGAGATTCCCGGCGATACATACCGCAACCTGCAGACTCATCCGGTGTTCTCGGCTCAGACGTTCAAGCACATACTGGTACCAGTCTGGCTGCTCTCCTACCTCTACGGGTCGAAGAGCTATCAGGTGGTGGTCAACGGCGCCACCGGGCGGATGGCGGGGCAGTATCCCAAGAGCGCCTGGAAGATTGCGCTGCTCGTGCTGCTGGCAATCGTCGGCTTCCTCATTTTCGTAATGCTCAATCAGAACTAGGCGGCGCGCCGCTGCAGAACCAAGCGGTACGGCCCGCTGCGGAGGCAAGTATGTTCGGCAAGAAAACAGGAATTCCGTCCAGGAACGAGGCGCTCCCCGGCCGCGAAGAGAAGATGCCGGTCCCCGAGACGCATCATGTCAACGGCGCGCCGCTCGAGCCGCCGTTTCCGGCGGGATACGAGACGGCGCTGTTCGGCATGGGCTGCTTCTGGGGAGTCGAGCGCAAGTTCTGGCAGATCCCCGGCGTCTACACCACTGCGGTCGGCTATGCCGCCGGGTCGACGCCGAACCCGACGTACCGCGAAGTCTGCAGCGGCGCGACCGGGCACTCCGAGGTTGTACTTGTCGTCTTCGACCCGAAGAAGATCAGCTACGCCGATCTGCTGCGCGTTTTCTGGGAAGGCCACGACCCGACGCAGGGCATGCGCCAGGGCAACGACGCCGGCACGCAGTACCGCTCAGGGATCTATTACCGCGACGACGCGCAGCGGCAGGCGGCCGAGTCGTCGCGCGACGCCTTCCAGCCGGCGCTGACGAAGGCCGGCTACGGCAAGATCACGACCGAGATCCTCCCGGCGCCGGAGTTCTACTATGCCGAGGACTATCACCAGCAGTACCTGGCGAAGAACCCGAACGGCTACTGCGGTGTCGGCGGCACCGGCGTGTCGTGTCCGGTCGGGGTAGGGGTGGAATAGTCAGGGTGCCGGGGGGCCAAGGGGCCGGGGTGCCAGAGGTGCCACGGTGCCAGAGTGCCACGGTGCCAGGGGTGCCACGGTGCCAGACTTCCACGGTGCTCGGGGTGCCACGGTGCCGGGTGCCAGCGTGCCCTAGAAGGCGCGTAGATATTGGTTGGGGACGTCCGGCTTCTGGCGGAGGTGCTGGGCGGCGTGGAAGGGCCAGTAGGGGTCGCGCAGGAGTTCGCGCGCCATGACGATCAGGTCGGCCTGGCCGCTGCGGACGATCTGTTCGGCCTGTTCCGGGGCCGTGATCAGTCCCACGGCCGCGGTCGGGATGCCGGCGTCGCGCTTGACGCGTTCCGCGAACGGCACCTGGTAGCCCGCGCCCACCGGGATCTGCTGGTAGGGCACGAGGCCGCCGGACGAACAGTCGATCAGATCGACGCCGAGCGGCAGCAGCTGCCGCGCGAGCGCGACCGAGTCCTCGAGGGTCCATCCTCCGTCGGCCCAGTCCGTCCCCGAGATCCGGACGAACAGCGGGTCGCCATCCGGCTGCACCTGCCGCACCGCCTCGACGACCTCGCGCACCAGCCGCGTGCGGTTGTCGAGAGTGCCGCCGTAGCGATCGTCGCGGCGGTTGCTGAGCGGCGAGAGGAACTCGTGGAGCAGGTAACCGTGCGCCGCGTGCAGCTCGAGAATGCGCGCGCCGGCCTCGACCGCCCGCCGTGCCGCGGCGGCGAACGCCGCAATCAGCCGCGCGATGCCGGCCTCGTCCAGCGCCTCGGGCACCTGATATCCCTCATCGAACGCCACCGCGCTGGGTGCGGCGATCGGTCGCCACCCGCCGTCCTCGACCGATAGCGACTTCCCCCCCTTCCACGGCGCGCTGGTGCTGGCCTTCCGCCCCGCGTGGGCGAGCTGCATGCCCGGCACCGCCCCGTGCCGCGCGACGAACCGGAAGATGCGCGACAGCATCTCCATGTGTGCGTCCTTCCAGATGCCGAGGTCGTCCGGGCTGATCCGCCCCTCGGGCAGCACCGCCGTCGCCTCGGTGATCACCGCCGCCGCACCGCCAATGGCGCGGCTGCCGAGATGGACGAGATGCCAGTCGTCCGCGAACCCATCGACGCTCGAGTATTGACACATCGGCGAGACGACGATGCGGTTGCGAAGCGTGACGCCGCGGAGGGTCAGGGGGGAAAAGAGGATCGATGTAGCCACGAGGCATTATGACGCGCTGCCGTCCGCCGGAGATCCGGCGGCTGTCGGGGTGGATGTTGGCCGGTGCCGCGCCAGGTTCCGGCGGCCGGTATCAAAGCAGCCACAGCCGCGCGAGGGCGCGGTCAACTGCGCATCGAGTACGTCGATGATTCCCTGGCGGGCGAAAGTCCACGGATGTCCCGTTAGAATCGCGGAATGACGATCTTTTCCCCGCCCTTGAGCGCCGAGTCGTGGGCGCAGATCCCGACCATCGTCCAGTTCACCGACGTCTCGGCGTCCGGCATCGCGGGACGTTCGCCGAGGCACGCCATCAGGAAGTTGTCGACGAGATGGGGATGCGAGCCGCCGTGGCCGCCGCCCTGCAGGAACGACAGATGATCGGCGTCCTGGATCTCCGCCGGCTGCGTGAAGCGGCGGATCGGTTCGGGCAGGAGCTTCGCGTAATCAGGCACCTTGACGCGCTGCGGGATCTCCGCTTCCGACAGTGGATGCGCGGCGGTGCTTCTTGTGTGGACGACCGGGTCTTCGCCGTCGACCTGCTGCCACTCGAACGACTTGTCCGAGCCGTAGGCGTCGAAGCTCTCGCGATACTGCCGGGCGGTCGCGAACAGGCTCCGCGTCACCTCCGCGCAGACGTCGGAATCGCGAAGCTTGAACGTCGCGGTTTCAATCGCGAACGGGCTGCCGTACTTCGGGATCAGTGCCTCGTCGATCCGCCCCGATCCGTGGCAGACGACGTGCTCGGCATGCCGGCCGACGAGCGCCAGACACGGACTGACGCAGTGGGTGGCGTAGTGCATCGGCGGAAAGCCTTCCCAGTAGCCGGGCCATCCCGCCATGTCCTGCTGATGGCTGCCGCGCAGGAACTGGATCCGGCCGAGCTCGCCGCGGTCGTACATCTCCTTCACGAACAGGTACTCGCGGCTGTAGACCACGGTCTCCATCATCATGTAGACCTTGCCGCTGCGGCGCTGGAGCTCGACGATCTGCCGGCACTCGTCGACCGTCGTGGCGGCCGGCACCGTGCTGGCGACGTGCTTGCCGGCCTCGAGCGCCGCGATCGCCTGCGGCGCATGATCGGCAATTGGCGAGTTGATGTGGATGGCGTCGACCTGCGGGTCGGCCAGCATCGCGGCATAGTCCGTGTAGCGGACCTTGATTCCGAAGCGGTCGCCGACGGCGTCGAGCTGCGACCGGTCGCGCCGGCAGATGGCGTACATCTCGGCGTTCGGATGGTGCTGGAAAATCGGGATGAACTCGGCGCCGAAGCCGAGGCCGACGATCCCGACACGAATCTTCTTGTCTGCGGCCATGTGGATGTCCTCGAGGAGGCAGGAGGGGAGGGTTGTAGCATGCGGTGCGCAGGGCGGTCAAACTGCTGCCCGCTACCCGCTTCCTGCCTGCTGCTCCCGCGTCCCGCTACGCGGACCGTCCCGCAACTCCCTCTCCCGCTGTATCATCCGCGTTGACGGTTTCCGCAGAAAAGGTTGCTGACTTATGAGATTCGTCACGTCCCGCGCGGCCGCAGCCGCTTCGATCCTGTCGCTCGCCGGTTTGTCGCTCGTCGCCCAGGCGCCGCCGCCGGCCGCGCCGGCGCGGGCCGCCGCCGCCCGCTCCGCCCGTCCCGCGGTCCAGGCCGGCCGGCCGATTCGCGTCCTCTTCCTGGGCCAGGACGAAGATCGTCCCCACAACCCGGCCAAGATGTTTCCGCTGCTGGCGGCGCCGCTGGCGCGCCGCGGCATTCAGCTGACGTATGCGGCGACGCCGGCCGCCGCGCTGACACCGGCCCGGCTCGCCTATTACGACGCGCTGATGATCTACGGCGACCAGGTGACGCTCGGGGCGGCTGAAGAACAGGCGCTCGCCCAGTTCATCGACAGCGGCCACGGCCTGATCGCCTTGCACTCGGCGTCGGCGGCGTTTGCCGGGTCCGGGAAGTACGGCTCGCTCGTCGGCGGCCGGTATCAGGCGAAGGACCCGACCGACTTCACCGCCGAGATCGTCCAGCCCGGACACCCCGTGATGCGCGGCGTCGAACCGTTCCAGACCACCGACGAAGCCTATGCCGAGCCGGCCCAGGCCGCGGCCGACCGGACGATTCTGATGGACCGGGTCGACGGCGCAGCGCGCGCGCCATGGACGTGGGTCCGCAGCGAGGGCAAGGGGCGCGTGTTCTACACCGGCTACGGCCACGACGAACGGACCTGGACCCGGCCCGGGTTCCAGACGCTCGTCACCAACGCGGTGCTGTGGACGGTCGCGGAGCCCGCCCGGCAGGGCTGGCAGGCGCTCGAAATGCCAGGTATCACCTATGTCGACGGCTTCAACGTCCCCAACTACGAGAACCGCGATCCGGCGCCGAAGTTCCAGCTGCCTTTCACGCCGGACGACGCGCAGCGGTTCATGCAGGTGCCGGCGGAGTTCGAGGTCCGGCTATTCGCGAGCGAGCCCGACATCGTCAAGCCGGTGACGATGGCGTTCGACGAGCGCGGCCGGCTGTGGGTGGTGGAGGCGCTGGACTACCCGAACGAGGTGCTCGACGGCAATCCCGGCGACGACCGCATCAAGATCCTCGAGGATACCGACGGCGACGGGCGGGCCGACAAGTTCACCGTCTTCGCCGATCACCTCAACATCCCGACGAGCATCGTCTTTGCCAACGGCGGCGTGATCGTCGGCGGCGCGCCGAACTTCCTGTTTCTCAAGGACACCAACGGCGACGACAAGGCCGACGTCCGCCAGATCCTGAGCAGCGGCTGGGGCCTGCGCGACTCGCATGCCGGTCCGTCGAATCTTCAATACGCGCCCGACAATCACGTCTGGGGCGTGGTCGGCTACTCCGGCTACAACGGGACGATGAACGGCAAGCCGCTGCAGTTCACCCAAGGTCCGTATCGCTTCAAGCCGGACGGCAGCGAGTTCGAGTATCTGACGACCTCGACCAACAATACGTGGGGGCTCGGTTTCTCGGAAACGTTCGACGTCTTTGGCTCGACCGCCAACAACGACCAGTCGTGGTACCTGGCGATTCCGAACCGCTACTTCGCCGACGTGAAGGGGCTGCCGGGGGGCGCCGCCGGCGGGCGCGGCGGCCCGGCCGGCGGGCAGGGCTATCAGAGCGCCGCGGCGTTCTACGCCGTGCACCCGACCACGCCGTATATCCGCCAGGTCGATGTGTGGGGCGGCTACACGGCGGCGGCCGGCCACTATCTCTATACCGCGCGCTCGTTCCCGAAGGAGTACTGGAACCGGATCGCGTTCATCAACGAGCCGACCGCGCACCTGACCGGCCAGGCGGTGATCGAGAGCGACGGCGCCGGGTTCGTGACGCGCGACGGGTGGAACCTGATCTCGAGCGCCGAGGAGTGGTTCGCGCCGGTCGCGTCGATGGTCGGTCCGGACGGTGCGGTGTGGGTGGCCGATTGGTACAACTTCATCGCCCAGCACAATCCGACGCCGACTGGCTACAGCACCGGCAAGGGGGCCGCCTACGAGACGTCGATGCGCGACCACTCGCGCGGACGGATTTACCGGATCGTCTACAAAGGGGCGCCGCCGGCGAAGAAGCGGTCGCTGTCGAAGGGCGATCCGTCCGGTCTGATCGACGCGCTCTCGGCCGACAACATGTTCTGGCGGCTGCAGGCGCAGCGGCTGCTCGTCGAGCGCGGCCAGAAGGATGTCCTGCCGCAGCTCGTCGCGCTCGTCCGGAATCCGGCGGTCGACAGTGTCGGCATCAACGGCGGCGCGTTCCACGCCCTCTGGACGCTGCATGGCCTCGGCCTGCTGCAGGAGGGATCCGGGGAAGGGTATGCGGCCGCCGTGGGGGCGCTGAAGCATCCGGCGGCCGGCGTCCGCAAGGCGGCCGCGATGGTGCTGCCGCGGACCGAGGGGGCCGCTGCGGCGATCCTTGCCGCCGGCCTCCTGAAAGATCCGGATCTGCACACCCGGCTGGCGGCGGTGCTGGCGATTGCCGACATGCCGGCGTCGCCGGCCGTCGGCGCGGCGCTCTACGCGGCGAGCCAGGCGGCGCCCAACTACAGCGACAAGTGGTTGAGCCGCGCGTTCTACGTCGCCGCGACCCGCCACGAAAAAAGCTTCACGGCGGCGTACCATGCCGACCGCAACGCCCTGCCCTACAGCGGGCTGCCGGTGGCGCTGCGTCTCGGTGCCATCAAGCCGGACTGGCGGTCTCCGGCCGCGGCCGACATCGCCAGCGACTGGAAGGACATGGCGGTCCCCGGCAACTGGGAGTCCCGCGGCCTGCCGGATTTCGACGGTGTGGTGTGGTTCAGCCGATCCGTCGAGCTGCCGTCGGCCAGGGACGCCGCGACGCTGACGCTGGGGGTTGTCCGCAACAACGCCGAGGTCTGGGTCAACGGGATCGCCGTGACGGCCGCGCCGTTCGTGCCGCCGGCCAATCCGCAGGCGGCCGGCGCGGCGCGCGGCAACTTCGCGCCGGTCTACGAACTGCCGGCCGGGACGCTGCATGACGGCGCCAATACCGTCACAGTGAGGATTCAGAACAGCCGCAACGAAGGGGGCTTTGTCGGCGAGCCGGACGCAATCTATCTCGAGTCCGGCGGGCGCAAGACCCCGCTTGCCGGCACGTGGAAGTACCGCATCGAGCGGCAGACCAATGCCGGAGCGCTCTATGCGCGGCCCGGCGAGCTGGCGGCGCACGTGGCGTTCACCGCCGAGGGGGGCGCAGCGGCCGCGGCGCTGCCGCCGCCGGCAGCGCAGGCGCCGGACGTCGTGCTGCGGCTGTCGGTCATTCCCGGCCAGATGAAGTTCGACAAGACCGCGTTCACCGTCGCGCCGGGGCAGCTGGTCGAGATCGTCTACACGAACCCGGATCTGCTGCAGCACAACTTCGTCCTCGGCCAGGCCGGCTCGCTGCCGCAGATCGGCCAGGCGAGCGACCGGCTCGCGTCGTCGCCGACCGGGCAGGCGCAGCAGTACGTGCCCGACATGCCGCAGGTGCTGTACTCGACCAAGCTGCTCGAGCCCGGGCAGACGGTGACGTTCCAGTTCCGCGCCCCGGCGGCGCCGGGCCAGTATCCGTATCTCTGCACGTTCCCGTCGCACTGGCAGATGATGAACGGCGTGCTCGACGTGGTCGCGCCGGCTGGACCCGGCGGGCGAGGTGCCGGCGCTCGCTAGGGGGACACTCATCTTTAGCGTAAGTTGTTGATTCCGCAGGACGAGTTGTCAAAGAGGGGCTGATCGGCGGCGGGCCCCCGCAGCGGTAGACTGGACGGGTGAGGAGCACGCGACGACGTCGGGGTCTGGCCCGGCTCTCGGTCGTGACGGCGCTGCTCGCGGCCGGCGCGCCGGGGCGGACGCAGGAGCCGCGAACGCCGCCGCCTCCAGCCGTCACCGCCGCGAGCGCGGTGCCGGACGACGGGGATGGCCCGCTTCGCATCGATGCGCTCGTCACCGACCGCCGCGGCCGGCCGGTGACCTCCCTGCGCCTCGCCGATTTTGCGCTCGTCGAGAACGGCGTCGCCCGTCCTCTGGCCTCAGCCGAATTCCGCGGCCTTCCGCCCGCCGCAGCGATCCCCGCGTCCGCGTCGGACGATCTGACCAGCGCCAGGCAGCGCGGCACACGCGTTTTCGCATTCCTGCTGGACGAATTCCACGTCGCCCCAGGCGAGGCCGCGGACCGCGTCCGCTCGGCGCTCCTCAAGTTCGTCGACGAGCGGCTCGAGCCGCAGGATCTGGCGCTGGTCACCAGGCCGCTCGATGATCCGGCGTCGGTCAGGTTCACCCGTGACCGGGCCGCCCTGCGCGCCGCGATCGCCGGCTTCGTTGGGCGGCAGGGCGACCTGGCGCCGCGCGGCCCCTTCGAGGCGCAGTACATCGGCCGGGCACCGGCGGCCGTCATCGCCAGCCGCGCCCAGATCGTCAACGCGGCGCTGCGCAACCAGACGCTGCGGCTCGGTGACCTCGCCGCCGACCGTCCCATCCTGATTGTCGTCAGTGACGGCTTTCCCACCGACGCGCCCAATCCGTCGGGCGGGCGTTTCGACGCCCAGGGCGTGCTGCGCGCCGCCAGCCGCTCGCATCTCACGATCTACGCCGTGCGTCCCGGCGATGGCGGGACGGCCGCGACCGCCGCCCCTGCCGCCACCGGCACCATCGGATGGCTGGCGGAGCAGACTGGCGGCAGAAGCTTCGCGGGAAGTGTCGATCCGGCCCTGGACCGCATTGCCCGCGACCTGGCCGGCTACTACGCGCTGACCGTGGCCATGCCCCCGCCGGACGGGAAGTTCCATGCGTTCGAGCTGCGCACCGTGCCCGCCGGGCTGGAGATTCACACACGGCCCGGCTACTGGGCGCCGTTCGAAGGACCACGGCGCGGCTCGATCGTGATGAAGCCGGTGGTCGGACGCGTCCTGCACCGCAGCGCGCTCGTCGAGACCTCGGCAACCGTGCTGCCGGATGCGGCCGGCCGGACGCGCCTGGTCGTGGCCTGGGAAGCGCGCGCGGGATCCCGTGCCGCGGTGGCGACGGTGCGGGCGCGCAGCACGGACGGGCAGGAACTCTTCAGCGGCCGGCTGGTGCCGGCGCGCGCGGCCGGCGGCGCCGACAGCGCCCGCTTCGACGTGCCGCCCGGACGGGTCGAGATCGATCTGGATCTTTTCGACGCCGAGGGGCGGATCGTCGACCGCGACACCCGCGACATCGACGTGCCGGATCTCGTCGCCGCGCGGACGGCGCGGCCGCGGCTCTTTCCGCAGCTACTGCGGGCCCGCACCGTTCGCGACTTCGAAGCCATCGCCGGCGACCCGGCCGCCGCCCCCTCGGCGACGCGCCGCTTCTCCCGCGGCGATCGTCTCCTGATTCGCGTGCCCACCTTCGATGCGAGCGGCGCACCGATCGAGCTGAGCGCGACCATCCTGAATGTCAGAGCGCAGCCGATGCGGGAGATTGACCCGTTGCCGTCCGGGGCGGGGGCCGCGCAGTTCGCTCTGCCGCTGTCCTGGCTCGGTGCGGGACAGTACTTCATCCAGATCGTCGGCCGGACCGCCGCCGGCGCGACCACCGAGCGCCTGGCGTTCACCCTCGCCTGGTGATCGTCGCCTTCAGCGGCGGACCTCACGCAGCCGCTCGGCTGCCCGAGCGAGCGTCGCATCCTCCTTAGCGAAGCAGAAGCGCAGCACCGTCGGAGCGGGTGAGCCGTGCAGAAAAGGAGATGTCGGGATCGACGCGACGCCGTGGTCGCGCGTCAGGCGCACGGCGAAGTCGGCGTCATGCTCGGTCGTGATCGCCGAATAGTCCATCAGCTGGAAGTAGCTGCCGCGGCTCTCGAGCGGCGTGAACGCCGAGCCCGCCATCAGCTCCAGGAACAGATCCCGCTTGCGCTGGAAGAACGGTCCAAGCGCCGCCAGCCGCTGTCGGTCGGCGAGGAATTCGGCGAGCGCGTACTGGACCGGGGTGTGCGTCGAGAACGTCACGAATTGATGAATCCGCCGGAACTCGGCGGTCAGCTCGGCCGGCGCCGCCGCGTAGCCGACCTTCCATCCGGTGACGTGAAAGGTCTTGCCGAAGGAGCCGATCACGAACGCGCGCGCCGCCAGCGCGGGATGGCGCGACACACTCTCGTGCCTGATCCCGTCGAAGATGATGTGCTCGTAGACCTCGTCGCTGACGATCAGGATCCGCGTGCCGTCGACAATCGCCGCCAGCGCCTCGAGGTCGCCGGCGCCGAGCACGGTTCCGGTCGGGTTGTGCGGCGAGTTGACGAAGATCAGTCGCGTCCGCGGCGTCACCGCCCTGCGGACGGCCGCCCAGTCGATCGCGTAGTCAGGCGGCGACAGCGGCACGACGATCGGAACGCCGCCGTTCAGGCGGATCGCCGGGACGTAGCAGTCGTAGCAGGGTTCGAGGACGATCGCTTCATCGCCGGGGTGGAGGACCGCGGCGGCCGCGGCGAAAATCGCTTCGGTCGCGCCCGAGGTCACGGTCACTTCCGCGTCCGGGTCGTAGGCACAGCGGTACAGATCGGCGAACTTGGCCGCGATCGCCTCGCGCAAGGCCGGCACGCCCTGCATTGGCGCGTACTGATTGCGCCCGGCGCGCATCTGGCGATCGACGGCATCGACCAGTGCCGGATCGCAGTCGAAGTCCGGGAAGCCCTGCGACAGGTTGATGGCGCCGAGCTCGGCGGCGAGCCGCGACATGACCGTGAAGATCGTCGTCCCCACGGCCGGCAGCTTCGAGGCGAGCGCGACTGGGCTCTTCATAGCCGCTCGAAGGTGCCGGTCGCGCGATTCTTCGTGACCGCGTTCCAGGCGAAATGCTGCCCGTTCATCGCGATGTAGACGCCGGCCGGGAGGACCTGGACGAACGACAGCGCGCTGCCGAGGTTGAACAGCCCGTCCGAGCTGCCGAACGCGTACGGGACCATCGCCCCGGTCAGCACGATCGTCTTGACCGTCAGCCCCGCCGCGGCGAGCGCGGCCGCCGTCTGCACCATCGTGTCGGTTCCATGGGTGATGACGATCCCCCGCTCGGCCGAGGCGCGGGCGCAGCCGACGATCACCTCGCGTCCGGCGTCATCGAGATCGAGACTGTCCACCATCATCACCGTCTCGACCGCGACCTCGAGCCGGCTTCTCCCGAGCCGGAGCATCTCCGGCAGGTGGGTATCGCGGAAGAACAGGCGGCCGGTCAGCTCGTCGTACTGCTTGTCGAACGTGCCGCCGGTGACGAGGATGCGGATCTGCATGAGCAAGCGGCTCCGGGGCCAGTGACGGAAGTGGCAGCGGTCCGACGAAAGCGGCGGTCCGGCCGCCGACCATTGTAGTGCGCGCCCTGCCGGCCGGGTGCCGCAAGCCAGCGTGGCTCAGCAGCTTAGCGACGGCGGTTGGCTGGCGGCATCCCGCTTGCGTCAGGACTCCGCACCTGAGGAGGTAGTAATGTTCGCAGCCGTAGCCATTGCGATTGGCGTCGTTGGCGTGTTCTTCGTGCGCCGCCGGAGCGCCCGGAAGAAACAGACCGTCTGACGCCGGCGGTCGACGCCGAGCGACCGGATACCGGGCTTCTCTGACGCGACGCCGCCGAGGCCTGCCTCGTGGCGTCGCGTTTCGTTTGTACGGCCGTCGCGGCGGCCGCGTCAGGCGGCAGCGCGCGCCCGCAGCGCGCCGAGCGCCGCCACGATCACGATGTAGCACAGCGTGACGATCGACAGCGACATGAAGACGCCGTAGGCGGCGCGGCCCATGACATCGAACAGGCTGAACGAGACCACCGCCAGCGCCGTGCCGGCCGCCACGCGGAGCGGCCGCGGCAGCCGGTCGCCATAGTTGACGAGGAACATCATCGCCGGGGTCGAGACCAGGAACACGTAGTCCCACCCTTGCGGCGACAGCAGCGGGATGCAGGTCAGCAGCAGCGCCGCGTCGAGCCCGTCCGGGTCGGCGACGCGCCGGCGCTGCAGCACCACCGCGCCGGCCAGCGTCAGCACCGCGACCGACACCACCACCGTCAGAGCCGCCGCGGCGGCGCCCGCGCCGAGCCACTTCGCGAACATCGCGGCGATCGAGACGTTGTCGGCGTTCGTCAGGTTCGGCGTCGTCGACGACGTCACCGTCCGCCACCAGGCCCGGTGCAGATCGACGTTGCCGGTCCAGCCGTAGACGAGCGCCGGCAGGAGCAGCAGCCCGGCGAGCGAGCCGCCGGCCGACAGCGCCGCCGCCGGGCGCCGCCGCGCGACCAGCCACGGCAGGAAGATCACCGCGTACGGCTTGACGACGATCGCCAGCGCGATGAGCAGCCCGGCGGCGACGTCCCGCGAGCGCCGCATCGCCAGGACGGCGCCGACGACGAGCACGGCGAGCAGCGCATTGACCTGGCCGAGTACCACTTCATGCGCGAAGAACTTCGCCATCGCGACGGCCGCGACCGTCACGAGCAGCCACGCCGGGCGGCGCCGCTCCGGCAGCAGCGCCGGACTGAGCGACAGGAGCGCGACGATGAGCGCGATCGAGACGACGTACCACACCGCCTTGGCGGCGCGGAGCGGGAGCGTTCCGCCGGGGACGGCCAGGACCGCGAAGGCGGGCAGATATTTGAACTGGTAGTGCTGGTCCTCGGCCCGATACAGCGGTTCGGCAGCGCGCGCCCGCACCGCGGCCTTCCAGTAGACTTCGAGGTCGGGCATCTTGCGCGACACCCGGTTCGTGAACAGCGCCGCCACGAGCACCAGGACGGCCCCGGCGGCCAGCGCAGGGCGGGACATGGCGCTCACGATATCCCACTTCGCGCGGGCGGGAGTCCCGCACAGGCGTGATAACCTGCGGTCTGGAGATTTTTCACCGCTTGTCCACTGTACCCGTCGAGACCAAAGCCCCCCGTGCTCCCCGCCGCAGCCTGCTGCCGCCGTCCTACGAGCGGACGCTCGGCCATGCCGAGCGCATCGAGCTGGCGGACGACCGGACGATCCGCGAGTTCAACAAGGCGAGCTACCGGGTCGCGCACTGGCCGATCTGGATCTGGGTCTTCTTCATCGCCCCCGGGCCGCTGACGTTCGACCTCTTCTACCGCGGCTTCGACGCGCGGATGGCGGTCTGGCTCGGCGTCGTGCTAATGGGCACCGGCATCGCCGGCCTGCGCGGCCGGCTGCCGGGTGTCGAGCCGCGGCCGTACATCATCCGCTTCACCGAGGATCGTCCCAATCCGCTCTACCGCCGCGTCTGCTACACGCTGGCGTGGAGCGAGGTCATCGCCTTCGCGGCGCTGAACATCACCGGCCTGGCGACCGCGACGGTGACCGGCCACTGGCAGATGCGGCAGCTCTACGACGCCTTCTACTTCCCGATTGTCATCTCGGTGTGGAGCCTGGGCGCGTTCGGGCTGCTGCCGCGCGTCAAGCGCTCGACCCAGAACGAAGGACACGAGCGGCGCTACTTCTACGGGTCGGTCTGGGCGGTCTGCATCGCGCAGCCGGTGCTGTGGTTCCTGTGGCGGGCGCTGCCGCGGTCGACGACGGCGGACGCGCTGAAGCTGGCGGCGTTCGTCGGCATCCTCGCCTTCGTCGGCAACATGGCCCGGCGCGGGCTGCTGCCACGGACCCGGCCGATTGTCCCGGGGGAGCTGGCGGTTTCGGACTGAGGGATCGAGATGGGCACGATTGGACTCGATGCACGGGGGCTCATTCACACCTGTCCGGCGTGCGGCCAGCGTAACCGAATCGCCTTCGCGGCGCGCCAGGCGCGGTGCGGCAAGTGCCGGGCGGAACTGCCGGCCGCGGGTGAGCCGATCGAGGTGCCGAGCGAGGACGCCTTCGACGCGCTGGTTGCCGCCGCCGGCCAGCCGGTGGTCGTCGATTTCTGGGCACCGTGGTGCGGCCCGTGCCGGATGGTCGCACCGGAACTCGCCCGGGTGGCCGCCGCCAACGCCGGCCGCCTCCTCGTCGTCAAGGTCAACACCGACGTCCTGACCGGGCTTGGCGAGCGCTTCCGGATCCGATCGATCCCGACGATGGCGGTGTTTCACGGCGGCAAGGAGGTCGCCCGCACGTCGGGGGCGATGCCGGCGCCGGAGATCGAGGCCTTCGTCCGCGGCGCGGCGCCGGTCGTCTAGCGCACCGGCAGCTGCGGTAGGATCACCCCATGCACGGGCCGCCAGCGGATGCCGCCGAAGCCCTGGCGGGGCGGTTCGGCGCGTTCGTCGTCGAGCGCTTTCCCCTGGCCGCAGCGGCGGCGCTCGAGGCGTTCAGCCAGATCCCTGCGGCCGCGGCGCAGAACGAGGCTGAGATCGATGCGCTGCGGGTGCCGTTCGCCGCGGCGCTGCGTGCCGCGCTCGGCCGTTCCCCCCTTCCGTCGCTCGATGACCCCACCCCCGGCGTCTCGGCGCACGACCGGTTCGCCCTCGCGCACGACGAGCTCGTCGACGGGTGCGACGGATTTTTCCGCCGTGCCGCGATTCGCGCGTCGCTGACGCCGGCCGAGCGCATCGAGATCCTGCGCGGCATGGTCCTGACCCGCGCCACCGACAACCGTCTCAAGTCGTTCTTCACGAGCGGCGAAGTCCACTTCGGCGGTGCGCCGTTCCAGGGCAAGGGCTTCCGATCGCTCGGGCAGGAAGCGATCTATGCCGCCGGGATCAGGCTGCGGCGGGGCAGCCGCTATCGCGACGCGGGGGGATGGCGCGGCGATGTCGTCGCGCCGCTCATCCGCGACCTTGGCCTGGTCCTGGCGATGCGGCCCGACGCGGAGATGGTGCGGATGGTGCTGTCGGCGCAGAGGGCCAAGGCCGGCCCGCCGATGCACGGCCGCGATCTGCACGTCGGCGACCTGAGCGCCGGCATCCTGCCGGCGGCGGCACCGCTGGCGGTCGGCAGCCTGACGATCGCCGGCATGGCGCTGGCGTTCGCGCGGCAGGGCTCCGGCCAGGTTGCGCTGTCGTGCATCGGCGAGGGAGGCTCGTCGCTCGGCGAGTGGCACGAGGCGATCAACCTGTGCGCGGCGCGGAAGCTGCCGGCGGTGTTCTGCATCCAGAACAACCAGACGGCGCTCTCGACGCCGGTCCGCGAGCAGTCGGCGGTGCGGGTGTTCGCCGACAAGGCGGTCGGCTACGGCCTGCCCGGCCTCACGATTGACGGCACCGACCCCGACGAGATTGCCGCGGCGTTCGCCTGGGCGGTCGAACGGGCGCGGTCCGGGGACGGGCCGGCCCTCCTCGAGCTGGTGTCGATGCGGATGTGCGGCCACGCCCATCACGACGACATGCTGTATCTCGGCCGCGATCCGCAGCCCGGCTGGGACTATCCGGCGGCCGGCTCGGGCTATGCGAATCCCGAGCTCTATCGCTTCTGGTCGGCGCGCGATCCGATCCCGTCGTATGCGGCGCGGCTGGAGGCCGAAGGGGTGATCGAGCCGGGACGCCTGGCGGAGATCAAGACCGAGGTGCTGTCGATCGTCGAGGCCGAGGCGGTGCGCGTCATCGCGGCGCCGTGGCCGGATGGAGCGGAGGCGGGCGTTGGCGTGTGCGCCGGAGAGCCGCCGCGCACGCGGACGGACCCGATCGAGGCCGAGGAGGCCGCCGGCGCGGCATCGGCGGGGCTGCCGGCGGTCGAGCCGCTCGGTCCGTTCGACCGCTCGGGCAGTACTTTTCTCGAAGCGGTGACGCTCGGCATTCGTGACGCGCTCGAGGGCGATCCGCGCGCGTTCGTGTTTGGGGAAGACGTCGGCGGGTCGTACGGCAACGCCTTCCTGCTGCTCCGGCCGTTGCTGGTGGCGTTCGGCGATCGCATCCTGAACGCGCCGCTCGCGGAAGGCGCGGTGCTCGGCGCATGCGTCGGCGCGGCGCTGGCCGGCCTGCGGCCGATCGGCGAGATGCAGTTCAACGATTTCGTTGCCACCGGCTTCAACCAGCTCGTCAACAACGCCGCGAAGATCCGCTACCGCTGGGGCGGCAGCGTGCCGATGGTGGTGCGGATGCCGTGGGGCGGGCTCCGCCACGCCGGGCCGTATCACAGCCAGAATACCGAGGCGTGGTTCTACCGGACGCCGGGGCTGAAGATCGTCGTCCCGTCGACGCCGGCGGACGCGCGCGCGCTGATGGCGAGCGCCGTCGCCGATCCCGATCCGGTTCTCTACTACGAGCACATCGCGCTCTACCGCGATCCGCGCATCCGCCAGGTGCTGGACGGCGCGGCGCCGGCGGCGGTGCCGATCGGCCGCGCGGCGCTGCGGCGGGCCGGCGGCGATCTGGCGATCATCTCCTACGGCGCCTACGTTCACGTCGCGATGCGGGCGGCGGACCGGCTGGCCGCGGACGGCGTCGAGGCCGCCGTCCTCGACCTGCGCACGCTGGCGCCGCTCGATCGCGGCGCGGTGCTGGCGGTGGCGCGCCACTGCCACCGCGTGTTGATCGTCCACGAGGATTCGCGGACCGGCGGAATTGGCGAGAGCGTCGCGGCGCTCATCCAGGAAGAGGCGTTCGAGTATCTCGACGCGCCGGTCCGGGTGATCGGCGCGCTCGACACCCCGGTGCCCTACGCGCCGTCGCTCGAGGAGGCCTTCCTGCCCGGCGAGGCGGAGATCGCCGCCGCGGCTCGGCGGCTCGCCGCCTACTGACGGCGTCCTGTGTCGTAACTGCAGCGTCTACGTGTCATTCTTGACACAGGGCGCGAAACCTGCCACAATCCCGGCGTTCTCCCCCAGAACTCATTTTTCCTCCCCGCCGCTGCTGGCTCTGTGGCCGCACTGGTCGCCCTGTGACTCACGGGGCGAAGCTGTCGCCAGGCATCCGTATGCGACTGTCCACTGATTTCACGGGCGCGAAGCCCGTCACACGGCGTCCAGCCGGCGCGGCGCGCGCCGCCGCGGGCCCGCTGCCGCTCGTCGGCGCCTCGGAAGCGGTGTGCCGCGCGCGCCGCGCGCTCGAGCGGGCGGCGGCCCGGCGGACGCCGATTCTGCTGTCGGCCGAGGCCGGCTGTGCGCCGCGCGCCGTCGCCGAGGCGCTGCACGCCGCGAGCGACCACCGCGGCGCGATGGTCGCGCTCGACTGCGGTGCCGCCGAGGCCGCCGACCTCGACTTCGATCTCTTCGGCGCGGCGCCGCGGCGCCCGGCGTCGACCGATCTCGAGCCGATCGGCCGCGCCTCCGCCGTCGTCCGCGCCGGTGCCGGCACGCTCTATCTCGACAACATCGACGAGCTGCCGGCGTCGTCGCAGCGCCGCCTCGCCAGGCTGCTCCGCGACGGCGAAGGCAAGGTCACGACCCGGCAGCGGCCGATGGCGCTGGCGTTCCAGCTCGTCGCCGCGACGTCGCGCGACGTCGAGACCGAGGTCGGGGAGGGCCGCTTCCGCGCCGACCTGCTGCGCCGCTTCACGTCCGGCCGGGTCACGATCCCGGCGCTGCGCCAGCGCCCCGGCGATCTCGGCGCGATCATCGATCGCGTGCTCGCCGATCTCGGCGAGCACGGGCGGACCTTCACCCAGGCGGCGGTGACGGTCCTGGCGGCGCTGCCGTGGCCCCGCAACCTCGACGAGCTGGTCGCCGTGCTCACCGCCACCCTCGCCGACGCCGCGGCGGTCGTGACACAGGAGGACGTGCTCGCGCACGTGCCGATCGACGGCGCTTTCACGCGCTGGGATCTGACCGCCAGCCTGCGCGAGGCGCGGCGGCGTTTCGAACGCGACTACATTGCCGCCGTCCTCGAGCGCCACCAGTGGCGGATGAGCGACGCGGCCGCGGCGCTCGGCATCGAGCGCGCGAATCTCTATCGAAAAACCCGCCAGCTCGGGATCGCGAAGGTGCCGAGGGCCCAAGTGTCATGAGGTGCGCAGCATGAGCGGTAGACGGATCCTCGGGCTGCTCGGCGCCGCCGCGGCGGCGCTGGTGTTCGCCGCGGCGCCGGCCCGCGCGCAGAGCCCCGATGCCGACCGCCAGGCGGTCCGGGTCGGCCCGTTCGAGCTCCGGCCGCGGCTGTCGATTACCAATGCCGGCATCGACAACAACGTCTTCAACGAGCGCGTCAACCCGAAGCGCGATTTCACCTTCATGGTGGCGCCGGAGCTCGAGGTCGCGCTGCACCCTGGACGGCTCCGCCTCGCCTACACCAGCGGCTCCGAGTTCGTCTATTTCCGCAAGTACGTCGACGAGCGGAGCGTCAACCGGAATTTCGGCGGCCGCGTCGACCTCGACCTCAACGTCCTCAAGCCGTTCGCGTCGTTCAGCACCGGCCAGACGAGCGCCCGGCCGAATGCCGAGATCGACGTCCGCGCCCGGCATCGGCCGCGCGTCTTCACCGCCGGCACCCGGCTGAAGATTGCCTCGCGGACCGAAATGGTCTTTACCGCCCGCGAGGCCAGCGACGTCTTCGACGACACCGCCCAGTTTCGCGGCGTGCCGCTGGCCCGGACTCTCGATGAAACCGATCGCAGCTACGTCACCGCCCTCAACGTTGCGCTGACGCCGATCACCACCGCCGGTCTGGTCGTCAGCCGGGAGACGCAGCGGTTTCCGCGCTCGCCGGTACGCGACGCCGACTCGTGGAAGATCGCGCCGACCCTGACGTTCAGCCCGCTCGGGCTGGTCACCGGCAGCGCGTCGGTTGGCTACCGCGCCTTCAACGGCCTCGATCCGTCCCTGCCCGACTACAGCGGCATCGTCGCCGCGGGGGCGATCGGCATCCAGTTCGTCGGCCGCTACAAGCTCGACACCAGCTTTACCCGCGACATCCGCTACTCCTACGAGGAGTTGTTGCCCTATTACCTGCTGAGCGGCGTCCGCTCGGTGCTGGCCGCCCAGGCGATCGGCATGCTCGAGCTGCGGCTGCTCGGCGGCCGCGAGTCGATGGATTACCGCGCCGCTGGGGTGTCGGTTGTTCCGGTCCCTGCACTCGGCAGCGACACGCTGACGAGCTACGGCGCCGGCGTCGGCTACCGCGTCGGCGACCGCGCCCGGATCGTCGTCGACGTCGAGCTCCTGCACCGCGCCTCGACGCGCGATCTGTCGCGCGAATATTCCAACCATCGCATCGTGGCGAGCTTGACATGGGGAGCGTTAAATCGATGAGTACCGTACTGGTCCTGTGGTTGCTGATGCTCGGCCAGGCGCCGGCCGGCCGGGGGACGGCCGGTCCGCCGGCAGCGGTCGCCGACGATTACGTCGTCGGCCCGCAGGACGTCCTCGCGCTGACCGTGTTCAACGACGACTCGCTGTCGCGTCCCTCGATGGTCGTCGACAGCGACGGCACCGTCGACTGTCCGTACGTCGGCCGCCAGAAGGTCAGCGGCCTGACGACGCGTCAGATCGAGGAGTTGCTGCGGCGACTGCTCGGGCTGCGCCGGGACGCGCAGGGAGCGGTCACCGGCGGCTATCTGACCAACCCGAATCTCGAAATCAGCGTCAAGGAATTCCGCAGCCAGCGCGTCAACGTCATGGGCGCGGTCAAGAACCCCGGCTACGTCGAGCTGCAGGGCGACCCGACGCTGACGCGGGCGCTCTCGCAGGCGGGCTATCCGACGCCGGAGTCCGGCTCGTACATCCAGATCACGCACGAGGCGGCGGGCAGCGGCCTGTCGGCGCAGAGCAGCGAGCGGATTCCGCGGCAGGAGATCGAGAACGGCCGCGCCAGCCGGATCCGGCTCCGCCCGGGCGATTCGATCTTCGTGCCGTCGGCCGACAAGTTCTTCGTCAGCGGCGAGGTGCGGACCGTCGGCCAGTTCGTGCTGAGTCAGGAAACGACGGTCCAGCAGGCGATCATCATGGCCGGCGGGGTGACCGATCGCGCCAACAAGAATCGCGTCAGGATTCGCCGGACCGTGGACGGCAAGGTCCTCGACATCAAGGCCAAGGACACCACGCTGGTGCTGCCCGGCGACACCATCACCGTCGGCCGGCGCATCTTCTGACCATGACGCCTGCTGCCGTGCGCGTGCTGCATCTCTGCGCCGGCAATCTGTACGGCGGTGTCGAGCGCATCGTCGCCTCATGCGCCGCCGACCGCGCGCTCTGCCCGGTCATGCAGCCGGTCTTCGCGACCTGCTTCGACGGGCGGCTGGCCGGCGAAATCGACGCGACCGGCGCGTCCTGCGCGCGGCTCGGTCCGGTCCGCGCCAGCCGGCCGTGGACGATCGTGCGCGCCCGGCGAGCCCTGGCGGCGGTCCTGAAAACCGAGCGTCCCGACGTCGTCATCTGCCATTCGGCGTGGGCGTTCGGGCTGGCGGCTCCGGTCGTCCGGCGCGCCGGCGCCGCGCTGGTGCTCTGGCTGCACGACCGGGTGTCGGGCACGACCTGGCCCGAGCGCTGGGCGAGGCGGACCCGCCCCGACCTGGTGATCGCCAACAGCCGGTTCACCGCCGCCAGTCTGGGTGCGCTCTATCCGGCGCTGGCCGCCGAGGTGGTCTATGCGCCGGTGCGGCCGGACCGGTCGGGCGCCGACCGGGCGGCACTGCGGTCGTCTCTCGGAGCAGACGAGCGTACCCCCGTCGTCATCGTCGCCAGCCGATTCGAACCATGGAAGGGCCACCACGCCCTGCTCTCCGCGCTGGCTCCGGTGGCCGAACCGTGGCAGCTCTGGATTGCTGGCGCGCCGCAGCGGCCCGAGGAGGAGGCGCGGGAGCGCGCGTTGCGTGACCACGCCACGGCGCTCGGCATCGGCCAGCGGGTGCGATTTCTCGGCGAGCGCCGCGACGTGGCGGCGTGCCTGCGCGCCGCCGACATCCATTGCCAGCCCAACACCGGCCCCGAGCCGTTCGGGCTCGCCTTCGTCGAGGCGCTGCTCGCCGGCCTCCCGGTGGTGACGACGGCGCTCGGCGGCGCGCTGGAAATCGTGACGACGGAGTGCGGCGTGCTGGTGCCTGCCGGCGACGCCGGCGGGCTGACGGCGGCGCTCCGGAAGCTGATCGGCGATGCCGGCGAGCGGCGCCGGCTCGGCGAGGCCGGTCCGGCACGGGCGCAGGCGCTCTGCGATCCGGCGCGTCAGCTGGCCGCCCTGGCGGCGGCACTGGTCGGCACCCTGCCGGCCGCGGCGGTGCAGGCATGATGACGGATCGCGCGGCCGCGGATCTCGACCGCCGCGCACGGCAGAGTCTCGGATCGAGCGGTGCGGCGATCTACCGGACCGTGGCGGCGCTGCTGGCCAAGCGGCAGACCGGCGGCACGCTGGCGGATGTCGGCTGCGGCGGTGGTCATCTCTGGAGCCACGTCCGCGCCGGCTTTACGCGCTGCATCGGCATCGACGCGGTGCGCTACGACGGCCTGCCCGAGGACATCGTCTTCACGCGCGCGAATCTCGACGAGTGGCCGCTGCCGCTCGCCGGCGCCTGCGCGGATGTCGTCGCGGCCGTCGAGGTCATCGAGCATCTCGAGAACCCGCGGGCGTTCTGCCGCGAGCTCGTGCGGCTCGCCCGCCCCGGCGGCTGGGTGGTTGTGAGCACGCCCAACCAGCTGAGCGTGCTCAGCCTGATGACGCTCGTCGCCAAGCAGCGGTTCTCCGCGTTTCAGGACGGCGCCTACCCCGCGCACATCACGGCGCTGCTCGAAGCCGACCTGCGGCGCGTCGCCGCCGAGTGCGGGCTCGATGCCGTCGAGGTGCGCTACACCGGCGAAGGGCGGCTGCCGGGCACGGCCCGCCACTACCCGGCGGCGGTGTCGGCGTGGTTTCCGCGCGGCCTCTCCGACAACGTCGTGCTGATTGGTCGCGTCCGTGGCTGACCGCCGGGCCCCCCTCGTCGTGCGGGCGCTGGCGGCGGCGATACCGCATCTGCCGGTCGGCCGCTACTGGGCGGTCAGCCAGCTCGGGCGCCTGCGCTCCGCGCCGTTCATGATGGCGCTGCCGCCGCGACTCGGCGGGTTCCTCTACGAGTGCGACTGCCGCGACTCGGTCGCCCGCGAGGTCTGCTACACCGGCGGCTACGAGCCGCAGGAAACCGCGCTCGCCGCCGGCCTCCTCCGGCGCGGCGACGTCTTCGTCGACGTCGGGGCGAACTGGGGCTACTTCTCGCTCGCCGCCGCGCACTGGGTCGGCCGGTCGGGCCGGGTCATCGCCTTCGAGCCGGAGCCGCGGCTCCATCGGATGCTGGCGGCGAACCTCGCCGTCAACGCACTCACCCACGTCGTCGCGCATCGGACGGCGGTGGCGGAAGGGGCGGGCCGGCTGGCGTTTGCGGCCTTCCGTCCGGACGACGGCAACTGGGGGATCTCGCGCGCCGTCGCGGCCGGCGTTGCGACCGACTTCGACGCCGACGCGACGTCGCTCGACGCCGCGCTGGATGCGGAGGGAGTCGAGCGCGTGCGGCTCGTCAAGATTGACGTCGAGGGGGGCGAGGCCGCCGTCCTCACCGGCATGCAGCGAGGCCTGGCGGCCGGCCGCTACCGCCACATCCTGCTCGAGTGCCACCCGCACCTGCTCGCCGAGCGAGGGGAGTCGGCCGCCGGCTGTGTCCGGCGGCTGCTGGCGGCCGGGTACCGCGCCTGGGTGATCGATCACTCGGCCGCCGCCCATCGCCGGGCGTCGCGCGGCGCGCGGATGGCGGATCTGCTGCGCCCCTACGAACCGGACGCGCTCCTCGATACCTGGCCGCACGTGCTCGCGGTCGCGCCAGGCGAGCCGGACCCGGCCTGATGCGTGTCGCCTTTGTCAGCGTGTCGGACCAGATGGGGGGCTCGGAGGCGATGCTGCTGCAAATCGCCGCGGAGCTGCGGCGAACGCGCCCCGACTGGAGCCTGGATCTGATTCTTCCGGGTCCCGGGCCGCTCGGCGCGGCGGCACGGGCCGTCGGCGTCGCGGTGTCGATCCTGCCGATGCCACCGGCGCTGGCCCGGCTCGGCGAATCGGGCCTTGGCAAGAGGGGACGAGTCGCGCTGGCGGCGCGGCTGATGCTTGCGTCGCTCGCCCTGCCCGCCTACCAGCGGCAGCTGCGGGCGGCGCTGGCCACCCTCGCGCCGGACGTCGTCCATACCAACGGCTTCAAGGCCCACATCCTCGCGGCCCGCGTCGGCCCGCCAGGGCGCGGTCTCGTCTGGCACATGCATGAGTACATCAACGGCCGCCGCCTCACCAGCCGCCTGCTGCGCCGCTATGCCGGGCGGTGTTCGCTGGTGGTGGCGAATTCGCAGAGCGTGGCGGGCGACGTCCGTGAGGTCCTTGGACGGGCGGTCGAGGTGCGGGTGATCTACAACGCGGTCGATGTCGAGCGGTTCGCGCCGGCCGGGCCGGCAGTGAATCTCGACGAGCGGGCGGGCCTGATGCCGGCGCCGCCGGACACCGTGCGGGTCGGTCTCGTCGCGACGTTCAGCCGGTGGAAGGGGCACGACGTGTTCCTGCGGGCGATCGCGCTGCTGCCGGCGGCGCTGCCGGTGCGCGCGTATATCGTCGGCGGCGCGCTCTACGACACCGAGGGCAGCCAGTATTCCGGAGAGGAGCTCCACCGCCTGGCCGAGCAATACGGTGTCGCCGATCGCGTCGGCTTCGTCGGCTTCGTCGCCGCCGCGGACCAGGTGATGCGGGCCCTGGACGTCGTCGTCCATGCGAGCACGACGCCGGAGCCGTTCGGACTGGTGATCGCGGAGGCGATGGCCTGCGGCCGGGCGCTGGTGACGAGTGCGGCGGGCGGCGCGGCCGAGCTCGTGCGCGACGGCGAGGATGCGCTCACGCACGCGCCCGGCGACGCGCCGCAGCTGGCGGCGGCGATTCAGGCGCTTGTGCGCGAGCCGTCGCTGCGCGCCCGGCTTGGCCGGAATGCGCGGGCCGTCGCGGCGCGCCGCTTCGATGCGCGCCGGCTGGCGGGGGAGTTTGCCGAGGCGTACGAGGCGACCGTCGGTTCGCGGATGGTGCACTGATGAACAGCATGGCGTCCGTCACCGCCCGTCCGGCCGCCGCGTTACCGGGCGCCGCCACCAGACCCGGGCGGTGGGGCTTTCCGGAGCTGTTCGTCATCAGCCAGACGGCGCTGCCGGCGCTGCTCTACCTGCCGGGCACGCAGGCGTTCCGGCTGCCGCTGCGTTTCTCGGCGTTCGGCATCAGCCTGGCCGCGTTCGCGTGGTGGCAGCTGCAATCGCAGGAGCGGCCGCGGCCGCATGCCGCATTCCCGTGGATCGGCGCGGTGATCGGGCTGCTCGCGATCATGCTGTCGCACCCGGGCACCGGCTCGCTGGTCGGCGGTCTGGCGCACCTGACGGTTTATTTCGCCGTCATCGCGCCGCTGTTCTGGGCGCCGGTGTTCGTCCGGACGCCCGAACGGCTGGCGCGGCTGCTCGGCATCCTGCTGATCTGCAGCGGTGTCAACTCGGTCGTCGGCGTGCTCCAGGTCTACGACCCGGCCCGCTTCATGCCGACCGAGCTCTCCCGCATTGTCACCGAAGGGGCGTTCGGCCTCGGCGCGGTGACCTACGAAGGCCCGAACGGTCAGCTGATCGTCCGGCCGCCGGGGCTGTTCGACACGCCGGGCGCGGTCGCCGGGCCGGGCATGTTCGCGGCGCTGCTGGGAGTGATTTTCGGCTTGAGCCCGATGGCGATGTGGAAGCGCGCCGGGTCGTTCGCGCTCGCCGCCGCCGGCATCGCGGCGATCTATCTGAGCCAGGTCCGCATCAGCCTGGTCGTGACGCTGTTGATGTTCGGCATCTACGCGGCGACGCTCGTCCTGCAGCGCCGTGCCGGCAAGGCGACCGCCTTCGCGCTGCTCGCCGGCGGCATCGTCGCCGCCAGCTTCGTCGCCGCCGTCACGCTCGGCGGCGCCAGCGTCCTGAGCCGCTTCATGACGCTGTTTGCCGACGATCCGCTGGCGGTCTACTACCGCGCCCGCGGCGTGCAGCTCGACATCACCTTCAGCCAGCTGCTGTTCGATTACCCGCTCGGCGCCGGCCTCGGCCGCTGGGGCATGGCGGCCAACTACTTCGGCACCGGCCTGCCGGGCATCTGGGCGGAGATCCAGATCACCGGCTGGATGATCGACGGCGGCATCCTGATGATTGTGCTCTACGGCGGCGCGTTGTTCACGGCGGCGCGGAGCCAGTACCGGCTGGCGATGCAGATGCGCTACCCGCGGATCGCGGTCTGCGCCGGGGTGGTCTTCGCCGCCAACCTCGGCATCGCGGCGATGATTTTCAGCTTCACGCCGTTCGTCACCCAGATTGGCATCCAGTACTGGTTCCTCGCCGGCGCGCTGCACGGCGTCGCCTGCGCCTACCGGATACCAGAGGCATGAGCGAGTGGCTGCTGATCGCCGGCGACTTCACGCCGCTCGGCGGCATGGACCGGGCGAATCACGCCCTGGCGATGTATTTGTCTGGATGCCCGGACACCCGGGTCGATCTGGTCAGCCATCGCGTCTGGCCGGACCTGGCGACCCAGAGCGCGGTGCACGTCCACGCGGTGCGGCGCCCTCTGGGGTCGCACCTGCTCGGCGCGCCGCTGCTGGCGGCGGCGGGGCGGCGGCGGGCCCGCCGGCACCGGCCCGCGCACGTGATTGCCAACGGCGGGAACGCGATGACCGGTGACGTCAACTGGGTGCACTACCTGCACGCGGCGCATCGCCCTCAGGCGCGCGGGCTGCGCCGCCGGCTCCAGGGTGAACTCACCCACGCCTACGACCTGCGCAACGAGCGGCGGGCGATCACGGGTGCGCGGCTGGTGCTCTGCAACAGCGAGCGCACGGCCGCTGATGTCCGCGACCGCCTGCGCGTCGAGCCGTCGCGGACGCGCGTGGTGTATTACGGCAGCGACGCTGCTGGGTTTCCGCTGGTCTCGTCGGTCGAGCGCGCCGCGCTCAAGAAAGAGCTCGGCTGGAGCGCCGACCGGCCGGCGGCGCTGTTCGTCGGCGCGCTGGGTGACCGGCGAAAGGGATTCGACCGGCTGTTCGACGCGTGGCAGCGCCTGTGCCGTGAGCCATCCTGGGATGTCGACCTGGTCGTTGCCGGAACCGGGTCCGAACTCGGCCAGTGGCGCCGGCGCGCGACCGAGCTCGGCATCGCGGATCGACTGAGGTTTCTGGGCTTTCGAACCGATATCTCCCGGGTGATAGGCGCCTCCGACGTGATGGTTCATCCGGCCCGCTATGAGGCTTACGGCCTGGGCGTCCACGAAGCGATCTGCCGCGGGCTCCCCGCCATCGTCAGCGCCGCCGCCGGGATCGCCGAGCGCTACCCCGCGTCGCTGCGCGACCTGCTGATCGCCGATGTCGAGAACGCGCAGGAGATTGCCGAGCGCATCCACGCCTGGCGATCGGATCCGGCCTCGACCGAGGCCCGGATCCGGCCGCTGTCGGAGCTGCTGCGGGCGCGCACCTGGGGCGATATGGGACGGGAGATCGAGCGGGTGGTGACGGCATGACCGTGGCCGCGCCGGCGTTCGTCCCCCTCGAAACCTGCCAGGTGTGCGGCGGCACTGCGCTGTCGCCGGTGCACGAGCTGCTGTTCGAGCTGGCGGTCTACGGCACGCAGGATCCGGGGCTGGCCGCGTACACCGGCGCACGCCTCGATCTGCTTCGCTGCGCCGGATGTGGATTCGGTCAGCCGGCGGCGCTTCCCGCGCTGCCTGGCTTCTTCGACCGGATGTACGACCAGCGCTGGTCGGACGAGTGGATCCGCAGCGAGTTCGAAGCGGACTACAAGGACGCGATCTTCCGCGGCATCCTCGACGCGCTGGCGACGCGGCTCGCCGCGCCGCGGCGGCGGCTGCTCGACGTCGGCGCCCACGCCGGGCGCTTCCTCGACTTCGCCCACCGCGCCGGCTGGATCGCCGAAGGCCTCGAGCTCAACCCGCAGACCGCGGCCTATGCGGCCAGCCGCACCGGCGCGACCGTCCGCCAGCTCAACGTCCATCAGCTGGACGCCGCGGCCGCGGCCTACGACGCCATCACGCTGACCGACGTGCTCGAGCACATCCCCGACCCGGTCGCGGTGCTGGCCCGCGCCGCCGTTCTCCTTGCGCCCGGGGGATGGGTTGCGGTCAAGGTGCCGAGCGGTCCCGGTCAGCTGCGCAAGGAGCGCTGGCGCGGCCGGCTGCGGCCCGGCTACCGACCGACGCTCGCCGACAACCTGGTCCACGTCAACCACTTCTCGCCGACGGCGCTCCGCCTCGCGCTCAAGCGCGCCGGCTTCGCCGACATCACGATTGTTCCGGGCGCGCCGGAGCTGCCGGCGACGCCCGGCGCCCGCGGCCTGGCGGCGCGGCTGGTGCGGCGCACGCTGCACGCCGTGGCGCGCACCGCGCCCGGCGGCATTCACCTTCCGGTCACCCTCAACCTGCAGGCGTACGCGCGCCGTCCATGACCGCCCCTGCCCTGACCGTCGTCATTCCGAGCTTCAACAACATGGCCGTCCTGCGGACATGCCTCGAGGCGTGGCGGACGCTCGGCGGATCAGAAATCGAGATCGTCGCCGTCGAGGACGGCTGCAGCGATGGCACCGCCGCGATGCTCGACGAGCTGTCGGAAACGGCGTGGGGGCAGCGCCAGCTGCGGTGGATCCATCAGGACAACGGGCACGAGCTGCGGTCGACGAACGCCGGCATCACGCTGGCGCGCGGCCGGTTCGTAATGGCCTGGCAGGACGACATGTTCCTGAGGGCGCGGTGGCTGGTGCCGGAGCTGCTCCGGACGTTCGCCGCCTATCCGGAAATTGGCCTGATCAGCCTGAGCCGCGGTCTCCATTGCATCCCGACCGCCGAGCCCATCGACACCTGGGAACAGCTCGTCGACTGGCGCCGGCTGCAGAGCACGATTGGCCCGGCGCCCGGCAACTGGTGGCGGCTGCAGGAAGTCGACATTGTCATCCGTCCGTGGATCGTGCGCCGCGAGTGTCTCGACCGCGTCGGCGTCCTCGATGAAGCATTTCGTCCGACCGAATGGGACGAGGCCGATCTTGCCTGCCGGATCAGGCAGGCGGGTTGGCACGTCGCGACCTCGGGCTTCGAACGTCTCGGCGCCTACCATCATCTCGGCAGCACGACCATCGGCCGCGCTCCGTCCGCGGCCTACCTCGCCGGCGTGCTGAAGAACGGTCAGCTCTTTCATGCGCGCTGGGATGCGACGCTGGCCGCCGACTACGCCCGCCCGCGGCGGCGCTGGCGGCGGCGCGCCGACGCCGCCGGCTGGGCGGCGACGGCGCAGCGGATGATCGCCGCGGCGGCGCGCCAGGCGATGGGCAGGCGGACGCGATGAGCCGCACCCGCCGCGCGTCGATCGCCGCGTCGTTCGCCTATCTCCAGTTCGCCCTGTCGATCGTCGTCGGCGTCGTGCTGGTGCCGTTCGTCCTGCATCGTGTCGGCGAGCGGCTGTACGGCTACTGGCTGGCATCGGGCGAGGTGCTCGCCTACGCGGCGATGGCGGACTTCGGCGTGATGGGTGTCGTCCCCTGGCTGATCGCCGAGGCGGACGGCCGCGGCGACCGCCGGGCGATGCAGCGGATCATGAGCAACGCCTCCTGCGCGGCGGTCTTCGTCTCGGTCGTCTACGGCATCCTGGTCGTCGTGCTGTGGCGGCTGGCCCCAGCGGTGCTCAACCTCGGACCGGGCGACCGGGCGGCGATTGCCGGGCCGCTCACAATCATTGCCACCGCCGCCGCCGTCGTCCTGCCGCTGCGGATCGCCGGCTCGACCCTGGTCGGCCTGCAGGATGTGAAGTTCTACGGCTACATCTCCACCGGCACCTGGGCGCTCGACCTGGCGATCACCGTCGTGCTGCTGTTCCGGGGCTACGGCCTCTACGCACTGGCAATCGGCGCGGCGATTCCGTCGCTGATCAATGCCGCGGTGATGGCGGTCCGGCTGCGGGCGCTGGCGCCCGACCTGATGCGGAACTGGCCGCTGCCGAAGGCCGCCGAGGTGGCGCGGCTGTTCCGCGAAGGCTTCGGCGCCTGGCTTGGCGCGTGGGGCTGGCGGCTGTCGGTCGCGACCGATGCGATCGTGCTCGCCTCGCTGGGCCATCCGATCTGGATCACCATGCTCGCGATGACGGCGAAGCTGGGCCAGATGATGACGCAGATGTCCTGGGTGCCGGGCGACAGCAGCCTGGTGGGCCTCGCCCAGCTGTCCGGCGAGCAGCGTCCCGACCGTCTTCGCGACGCGGTGGCGGCGGTGTTCCGCGTCTATCTCGGGCTGGCCGGCGGCGCGGCGTGCGTTCTGCTCGCCGTCAACGGCGCATTCGTGAGCGCCTGGGTCGGCGCCCACCTGTTCGGCGGAGCGAACCTCAACGTGGTTCTCGCCGCGCTGGTCGTCGTCACCACCCTCAGCCACGGCCTGGCGGTGGTGGTCTCGGCGCTGGGCCGTCGTCTGCACGTCGGCCTTGCGACCCTGGCGTCCGGCGCGGTCCAGATCGGCCTGGCGCTCTTCCTCGGCCGCCGCTTGGGATTGATCGGCGTGCCGCTCGCGTCGCTCTGCGCACAAGCGGTCGTGCTGGTCCCGCTGCTGCTGCCGGCGCTGGCGGAGCGGACCGGATTGACGTTCCCGCGCGTCCTCCGTGACGTCTTCCGGCCATGGGCGATGCGCTCGCTGCCGCCAATCGTGCTCTGCGCCGGCGTCGGCGCGCTGGCGCTGCGCCTTCCGTTTCCCGGCGCGGTCGTCGTCGGCGGCCTGATCGGCCTGACCTACGCCTGGTTCGCGCGGCCGCTGATCCTCGGGTATCCGCCGGTCGCGGCGCTCATCCGCGGGCGGCTCGCGGCGTGGCGGCTCGACGGATTGCTTGCCGCGGCGGGCGAGGAAGGATCGGCGCCGTGATGGAGTTCGGCAAGGGCGACGGGTTTCGCCGGCCGGGGCTGCTCGAACGGGCCGGCCGTCCGTTTCGCAACCGTCTGACCGATCCGCGGCTGAAGGTGCCATTGAAGC
>JANMWI010000080.1:0-53301 GCA_031393955.1 Acidobacteriota bacterium | reverse complement strand
CTCGAACTGATCGGCCAGCCACCGCCAGTGCGGGTACGCGGCGAGCGCCGGGATGCCGAGCCCGTTCGAGACCAGCACGAACAGGATGAGCCCGCGATAGGCGTCGAGGGACAGCAGGCGCTCGGCGGCCCGTGGCTGCGCCGCCGGAACAGCACGAACGCCCTGCTCCGCTGGTGCAGCCGGTATGCGGGGCGCCGTCACTTGCGGAACAGTTGACACGTGTCAGGCCTTGGGACGCTGGCCATTATAGCGAGTGGCCTGGCGTTCACCTTGAAGAACGCGTCGTTTTCTCCGACAGCGCGGCTGTTCAAGTTAAACCGTAGTAGAAGGCGATGTTCAAAAACGCGGAAAACGACCGGAGGAGGCAAGAAAAGCCAAGTCACTGCAGGCCTGATTGAGATCCGTTCCTGGAGGCGCGTGCTGCGAGTGCGGGTCCTATCGCAGGTCGGCCGCCGCCGGCTCTAGAAGCTCAACGTGCTCGTGCACCTTCGCGCATTAGAGCCCCACTCGTTAAAAGCCTGTTCGATGTCGTCACCATCAGGAGGACTAGCGTCGCTGGTTGGGGAGGTCAATCTGATCCGTTGACGCCGCGATCCACAGGGACAGCGACACGAACCACAGTTTTTGACGACGAGACCATCCGGGTCGAACCGATCGACTATCCGTTCGGCCCGAAAGTGTTACCTATGTGCTCGGAATGACTGTTACCCATGTGACCGGAATAGACCAACGTGGAGTTGGTGGACCTGACCAGGATCGAACTGGTGACCTCCTGAATGCCATTCAGGCGCGCTCCCAACTGCGCTACAGGCCCTCTCGTGGTGAGAAGCGAACCCTCATTGTAGCTAATTCCGGCGCCGGCGGTCAAAGTTTGGTCGGCAGGGCGCGGTAATCCGCCGGTGTATCGACATCGCCGACGACCCCCGGATCGGCGGTCTCGACATCGACGACCTGACCGGCGTACGCCCGCAGAACCGCCCGCGCCCCGACCGACGGATCGGCGTGCCGCAGCGCGTCGAAGACCGCCCGGCCGAAGATCACCGGATGGCCGTGCCGGCCCTGATAGACAGCCCGCACGATCGGACCGGCGCCGGCGCGGAAGCGCGCGATCAGCGTCGCCACCGTTGACGCCGTGATCAGTGGCGCATCGACCGGCACCACCAGAACGGCGCTGACGCCCGGATGGTCCGCCGCCGCGAGACCGGCAAGGACCGAGGACAGCTGGCCGCGGTCCGCATCCGGATTCTCGACATAGCGGACGCGGACCGCCAGCTGCTCGACCGCCGCTCTCAGCGCCTCATCGTCCGGCCGCCCGACGACCAGCGCCTCCTCGGCGCCGCCGGCGCAGACCGTCGTCGCGACGCGGCGGACGAACGTCCAGCCGTCGAGTCCGGACGGGAGCAGCGCCTTTGGACGGCCCATGCGCTCGGAGCGCCCGGCAGCGAGGATAATGGCGGGAATCACTGTGGCAGTGTAGAGCAGGCGAGACCCTATAATGACCCGCGATCGGACCAACCGCAAACTTCCCGGGAGCAGACGAATGACCAGCGCCATCACGCGTCGCCGGCTGTTGCAGACGATCGGGGCCGCCGCTGGTGCGGCCGCGCTCGCGCCGCGCCCTCTTCACGCCCAATCCGGCGGCCGGACGCCGCTGTCGGCGCCGACGGTCGTCTCCAACCCGCCGCGCGATTTCGGGCCCGACGCTCCGCCGACCACCTACTTCGCCGATCCCGACGTCCTGACCGTCGATCCGGCGTTCGACGGGTTGATCCAGGCGAACACCTCGATCAAGCGCATCTGGACCGGCGCGCTGTGGACGGAAGGACCGGCGTGGAACAGCCAGGGACGCTTCCTGCTGTGGAGCGACATCCCGAACAATCGGCAGTTCCGCTGGCTGGAAGACGACGGCCACGTCTCGGTCTTCCGCAGCCCGTCGAACAACAGCAACGGCAACACCTTTGACCTCCAGGGACGACAGATCTCGTGCGAGCACCTGACCCGCCGGGTGGTCCGGTACGAGCACGACGGCACGGTAACGGTGCTAGCCGATGCGTTCCAGGGCAAGCGCCTCAACTCGCCGAACGATGCCGTCGTCCACAAAGACGGCAGCGTCTGGTTCACGGACCCGCCCTACGGCGGACAGCTTTACGAAGGGGCGCCGGATGCGGCCGGAGGCCCCACCAACAGCGCCGGCCGGCTGAACCCGCGCATCGGTCAGCCGCCGGAGTTGGGCGTGTTCAAACGCGAGCTGCCGACGAGCGTCTACCGCATCGACCCAGGCGGCCGCGTCGACCTCGTCATCTCCGAAGATCAGGTGCCCGACCCGAATGGCCTGACGTTCTCTCCCGACTTCAAGCGGCTCTACGTCGCCAGCACCGGCAAGGGCCCGGGCGACACCGGGGCCGGCGGCAAGGGGGAGATTCACGTCTTCGACATCGGCGCCGACAACCGGGTCAGCGGTGGCCGGCTGTTCAGCGCCTGCATCATCGATGGAGTCAAGTGCGGGCCCGACGGCCTCCGCTGCGACGTCAACGGCAACGTCTGGGCGTCGAGCAACGCCGGCCGCGCGCTCGGCTACAGCGGCGCCACGGTGTGGAGCCCGGCCGGCACGCTGCTCGGCCGGATCCGCCTCCCCGAGGTCTGCGGCAACCTCACCTTCGGCGGGCCGAAGCGCAACCGCCTGTTCATGGCGGCGAGCCAGTCGATTTATGCGCTCTATGTCGGCACCCAGGGAGCGGGACCGTCATAACCATGCGGACGAGCGACCTCGCCGGCCGCGCGCCGGGCACGCCGGTTTGCTTCCGGTTCGTGGCGCTCCGCAGGAGGGACAGACGGGCATCGGGAATTCTACGGCCAAGACCGGGTGCAGGATGGCTTATAGTGCTGGCGCGGCACGGCCTCCCGGTCGTCTCGCCCCTGGAGGACTCATGAAGCGTGTCATCGCCGCCTGCTTTGTCCTGTCGAGCGCCGCTCCGATGCTGGCGCAGACTCCCGCCGCGGCGCCGGCCGGGCAGCCGCCGGCCGGACGCTCGGGTGGCGCGCCCGCGGCCCGCGCCGCGGCGCCGTCCGGGCCGATCGAGATCCTGCTGTGGGAAGGTGGCGCACCCGGTGCGCTCGGCCAGGCGGACACCGACAAGCCGAGCATCACCGCCTATCCGGCGCCGCGCGGCAATTCCGGAACCGCGGTGATCGTCGCGCCCGGCGGCGGCTACGGCGGGCTCGCGATCGAGCACGAGGGGCGGCAGGAGGCCTACTGGTTCAACTCGATGGGGATCACGGCGTTCGTCCTCAAGTACCGCCTCGGGCCGCGCTATCACCATCCGATCGAGCTCGGCGACGCGCAGCGCGCGATCCGCATCGTCCGCAGCCGCGCCGCGGAGTTCAACATCATCCCCGACCGGATCGGCATGATGGGTTTCTCGGCGGGCGGGCACCTCACGTCGACCGCCGGTACCCATTTCGATCGCGGCAAGGCTGACGCGACGGACCCGATCGAGCGCGCCAGCAGCCGTCCGGACTTCCTGATCCTCGGCTACCCGGTCGTGTCGTTCGACCCGGCGGTGACGCACGCCGGATCGGTGAAGAATCTCCTGGGGGAAAATCCGCTGCCGGCGTTGATCGAGGATCTGTCGAACGACCTGCGGGTGACGCCGGAGACGCCGCCGACGTTCCTTTTCCATACCGCCAACGATCCCGCGGTGCCGGTCGAGAACAGCGTGCGCTTCTTCCTGGCGCTGCGCCGCGCGAAGGTCCCGGCCGAAATGCACATCTTCGAGAGCGGGCCGCACGGCGTCGGCATGCCGCTCGCCGATCCGGTCCTCAGCGAGTGGCCGACGCTGCTGCTCAACTGGCTGCGCGCCCGGGGCCTGCTGGCCCGTCCGGCCACCCCGTAGGCACGAAACGCCGCACGGCGGTCGCCGCCGCACCGCTCAGATCCAGCGCCGCACCCGGTGCGAGTAGGCCTCGTACTCGGCGCCGAACCGGCGTCGAAGATACGCTTCCTCGGGCCTGATGACGAGCCCCTGGACGATCATCAGCGCCGGCACGAGCAGGATTACCGGCCACCACGTATTCAGCAGGATGCCGAGTGCGACGGTCAGCAGCGCCAGGCCGACGTACATCGGGTTGCGGGTGAAATGGTACGGCCCGGCGACGACCAGCGCGTTCGACGGCCGATTCGGGATGATCGAGGTGCGCCGGCCCCAGAACAGGCCGATGCTGCCGAACGTCAGGGCCAGACACAGCCCGAAGGAAAGCCACTCGACGATTTGCCAGATCATGGCGCCGCCGACCGGCAGCCGCCACAGGCGATTCAGCAGGTACCCGCCAACCACCGCCGCCACGTAGATGAACGGCGGCGGGAATCTTACGCCCGCATTGTCCGGCTTCATCTTCATCAGGCAATCCTTCTTCTTCGTTCGATGGCCACGACTCATCGCGAACGCCACACTGCCAGCAGCCTCAACGAGCTGTTGTTGAAGCCGCGAGCGGTCACCCGCCCGGCCGGCCGCTGAAGAGCTGGCAGCGTAACACGGCGACGGGCGGGGAGGCTTTCACGGACAGCGGCCGTCTTCCTCCCTGCCGACCGGCCGAGGGCGTGCCGCGCGTCCGTTATAGTCGGAGGATGTGGCGATTACCGACGCGTTCTGTCGTTGTCTTCCTCGTTTCCGCTGTGACGGCCAATGCCGGAAGCCTCGCCCTCGCGGCGCAGCCAGGGAGCGGCGTTCGCGTCGAGATTCGCGTCGCCGCGGGTGCGCGCAGCGATGCGGTCACGGGCATGGTGTATCTCGCGATCAGCCGCGACGGTCAGTCGACGCCGATTCAGCAGACCGGTCCGGAAGGGGCTCCGCTGTTCTCGAAATACGTCGAACGGCTGACGCCTGGTGACGAGGTGACCTTCGACGGCCGTGACCGCGGACATCCGGTCCCGAGCCTGCGCGATATCCCCGCGGGCGACTACTGGGTACAGGCCTTCGTGAACGTCTACACGCAATTCAAACGCGCCGACGGCCACACGGTGTGGCTGCACATGGATCAGTGGGAAGGGCAGGACTGGAAGCGGTCACCCGGGAACCTCTACGGCGACCCCGCCAAGGTCCACCTCGATCCCGCAGCGCCCGTCGCCATCCGGCTGGTCGCCGACAAGGTCATTCCACCGATCGCGCTGCCCGCCGACACCGACATGGTGAAGCGGATTCGCATCCAAAGCCGGATCCTGACGCGCTGGTGGGGCCATCCCATCTTCCTCGGCGCCACCATCTTGCTGCCGAGGGGCTACGCGGAGCATCCCGACGTGCATTACCCCGTCAACTACATCCAGGGACACTTTTCGCTTGCCGCACCAGGCGGCTTCGGGAGCGGCGGCGAGTTCGACGCGCTGTGGAACGGCGCGGACACACCGCGGTTCATCTACGTCACGCTTCAGCACCCCTCGCCCTACTACGACGACTCCTACGGAGTGAACTCGGCGAACAACGGCCCTTACGGCGATGCCATCATGGCGGAGCTGCTGCCGGCCATCGAAGCGCGGTTCCGGGTGATCGCCCAGCCGTGGGCGCGCATGCTGTCGGGCGGATCGACCGGCGGCTGGATCGCGCTGGCGCACCAGGTGTTCTATCCGGACTTCTACGGCGGCTCGTTCGCGAGTTGTCCGGACTCGGTCGATTTCAATTATCACCAAATCGTCAATGTCTACACCGAGCCGAACGCCTACGCGATCGCCCATGACTGGACCGCGGTCGAACGGCCGACGCGCCGCCGGCCCGATGGGAATGTGGTGTCAACGATGCGGGATGAAAACCACTTCGAGCTCACGGTCGGCGACAAGTCGCGGTCGGGCGGGCAGTGGGACATCTGGGAGGCGACCTATTCGCCGGTCGGCGCCGACGGCTACCCGCTGCCCATTTGGAACAAGGAGACCGGCGCAATCGATCATGCGGTCGCGGCGACATGGAAGAAGTACGACCTGCTCGACGTGCTGCGCGTCAACTGGACATCGCTCGGGCCGAAGGTCGCGCACAAGCTCAACGTGTATGTCGGCGACATGGACTCGTACTATCTGAACGACGCGGTCGAGAATCTCCATGCCTTCCTGGCAAAGGCCGACCATCCGAAGTGGACGGGTGAAATCGTCTTCCAGCGCCGTGCGCCGCATTGCTGGGGGCCCGGTTCGGCGGATCTGCTGGCGAAGATGGCGGCGCAGGTCGAAGGGTCTGCACCCACGGAGGCTGACACCGCGAGCTGGCGGTACCGCTGAGGCGGAGTCTTCAGATGGGGGAATGGGGGGGCGGAGACGAGCGTCGCCGATAGCCGATCGACACGCGGGGTCCGGCCGGCCGAGCCGCCAGCCAGACCCCGCGCGTCAGCATCATCCGGCGGTCAGCGCGACTCGCCGCGTTCGAGCGTGACGAAGACCGAGGTCTCGCCACGGTGCACGAGCAGGAGTGCCGGCCGGTCGCCGGTCGTGAGCGCCGCGCGCAGCGCCTCCGGCGAGCTGACCGGCTTGCCATCAACCTGTTCGATGACGTCGCCGCTCTTGAGTCCGGAGTCGGCCGCCCGCCCGGACGGCTGGACCTCGCGGATGACCACGCCGGCCGTCGCCTTGACGCCGAGCTCCTGCGCTGTAGCGCGTGTCAGCGGCTCGACCGACATGCCATAGCCGCTGCCATCCGGCGTCGCTCCGGTGGCATCGCCGTCGCGCCCGGCGGCCTTGAGCTCGGCCAGCGTCACGTCCACCTTCTGCTCCTTACCGTCACGCCGCACCGTGATCTGCGACCGGGTGCCCGGCATCATCTGCGCGACATGGTTGCGCAGTGCGTTGCCGTCGGTGACGGCGGCGCCGTCGATCGCGGTCACGATGTCGCCGCGCCGGATGCCCGCCTTGTCCGCCGGGCTGTCCGCCGTGACGTTGCTGACGAGCGCGCCGCGCACTTCACTGAGGCCCAGGCTGCGGGCGATGTCGGACGTCACCGGCTGAATCGTCACGCCGAGAAGTCCCCGCCGCACTGCGCCCTTGTCGATGAGCTGCGTCATGACGTTGCGCGCCATGTTGGCCGGGATCGCGAAGCCGATGCCGATGCTGCCGCCCGACGGTGACAGGATCTGCGAGTTGATCCCGATCAACTCTCCCTTGGTGTTGACGAGCGCGCCCCCCGAGTTGCCGCGGTTGATCGGCGCGTCAGTCTGGATGAAGTCCTCGAAGCTGCCGTCGCCGGCCCCGCCGGTCGCGCGCCCCTTGGCCGAGACGATGCCCATCGTCACCGTCTGCCCGACGCCGAGCGGATTGCCGAGCGCCAGCACGACATCGCCGGTCCGGACGTGATCCGAATCACCGAGCGGCAGCGTCTGCAGGTTGCTGCCGTCGATCTTGACGACCGCGAGGTCGCTCGGCGCATCCGAGCCGACGACTTTGGCCTTGTAGACGCGGCCGTCGGTCATCTCGACCGTGACGTGCTCGGCCCCCTCGACGACGTGATGGTTGGTCAGGATGTAGCCGTCGGGGCGGACGATGACGCCGGAGCCGAGACCGCCTTCGCGCTGCGGCGGCATCTGCTGCGGCATCCGGTTGCCGAAGAACTGGCGGAAGAGCGGATCGTCCGGCAGCGCCTGGCTGACGTTCTTGACCATGCGCTCCGAGCGGATGGTGACGACGGCCGGTGCCGTCTGCTCGACGAGCGGTGCGTACGAGTCGCCGCCCGCTCCGATGGTCCTGGTGGCGGCGGCGGCGGGAGGCGCAGCCGGGTGGTCCGGCGCCGCGGTAACGTTGCCGAGACCAGCGCCGCCCGCGGTCCAGCCCGCCAGCGCGCCGGTCAGCAGAAGCGCGCCCGCCGCGGCGCCGAGCCTGGCCCGAAGCGGTCCGCGGCGATGCTGCGTCCGGCCGGTGAAGTTATCTGAGTTCATGAGCGGATCTCCTGTTCCGATGAAGCCGATGTGCCTGCATCGAGAATAGAGGCCGCGCATTACCGGCCGATGTCCGCCGGATTACAGCGGTGAAAGGTTCGGCGCCGGCGCCCCGGGAAGGCTGAGCTCGAATCTCGCCCCCTCATCGGGGGCGGACCGCACCGAGACGCGGCCGCGGTGCGCCTCGACAATGGCGCGGACGAGGCTGAGGCCAAGGCCCAGGCCCCGCTCGGAACGGCTCTTGTCCCCCCGGTAGAGCCGGTCCCAGATTCGGGGCAGCTCGTCCGCCGGGATGCCGATGCCCGAGTCGGTGACACTGAGGACGGCGCCGCCACCCTCCCGTCGGGCCTCGACCTGGATCAGGCCGCCCGGCGGCGTGTACTTGACCGCGTTGTCGAGCAGGTTGGCGATGACCTGGCGCAGGCGGCTCCGATCGAGCGGGATGGTCAGGTCCGGCTCGCACGCCGACTCGATCCGGATGTCGCGCTGCTCGGCGAGGTCCTCGTAGAGATCGACGCTCTGCCGGATCAGGTCGCCGAGGTCGACCGCCTCGTAGCGCAGCGCCATCGTCCCGGTCTCGGCCTCGGAGATGTCCATCAGCGTATTGAGCATCTCCATCACCCGGTCGGATTCCTCGAGGCAGTCGGCCAGCGCGTCGCGCAGCACCGCCGGGTCGGTCTCGGCCAGCGCGCTCTCGGCCGTGGCCCGCAGCCGCGCCATCGGCGTCCGCAGGTCGTGCGCGACGTTGTCGAGCGCGCCGCGCATCCCGGCGACGACCGCGTCGATGCGGTCGAGCATGGCATTGACGAGGCCGCTCAGCTCACCGAGCGCGTCGGCCGAGTCGTCGACCGGCACGCGCCGCTCGGTGCGGCCGGTGTGCATGATGTCGCGGACCGTATCGGACAGCCGGCGGACCGGCTGCAACGCGTACCAGGTCAGCACCGCACCGCCGCCGAGCGCCGTCAGCAGCAGCGACACGAGGTCGACCAGGAGCACGCGGCGGAAGCGGCGCAGCAGCTCCTCGCGGCGGCCGGTGCTGCGGCCCACCTGAAAGAGTGTGCCGTCGGTGAGGCGCACCGACGCGACCTCGAGGTCGGCACCGCCGGTCCCCGGGCTGAGCGTCGCCCAGGTCTGCTCGCCGCTGAGCGCCGGCGTCTCGAGCTGCGACAGGTCGAACTGCCGCCATGCGTCCGGCATGCTGAAGAAAATGACGTCCTGGCTCGCCCCCACCGTCCGGACGAACAGCGGTCCCGGGTCGGCCGCCAGCTGCACGACCCGAATCTCCCGCGCCAGGCCGTCGACGCCGCCGCGCGCGTAGGCCCCGGCGAACTGGACGATCGTCGTCTGGAGGGTGTCGCGATCGTATTGGCGCAGCGTCGCCGCCAGCAGGACGTAGGTCAGGCCGACGATCGCCAGCGAGCTGGCGACGAAGACGACCGCGTACCACAGCGCGAGGCGGAAGCCGAGCGTGTGGCGCAGCCGCTCACGCCACTTTGAGAACATAGCCGATGCCTCGTACGGTGTGGATCAACTTCGGCTCGAGCCCCTTGTCGATTTTCTCGCGCAGCCTGAAGACCAGCACGTCGACGACGTTGGTCCGCGGATCGAAGCTGTAGTCCCAGACGTGCGAGAGGATCATGGTCTTCGAGACCACCCGGCCGGCGTTGCGCATCAAGTACTCGAGCAGCGCGAACTCGCGCGGCCGCAGCTCGATGTCCCGTCCCTGCCGCGAGGCGCGGCGGGTCATCAGATCGAGCGTCAGGTCGGCGAGCGTGAGCTCGGCCGCCGACGGCGCGCCGGTCGCCCGCCGGATCAGCGCCTGCACCCTGGCGAGCAGCTCCGGAAACGCGAACGGCTTGGTCAGGTAATCGTCGCCGCCGGTCTCCAGCCCCTTGACGCGGTCGTTGACGGTATGCCGGGCGCTGAGGATCAGCACCGGCGTCTGCATATGCTGCCGCCGCATCGCCGCGATCAGTTCGAGCCCGCCGAGTTTCGGCAGCATCAGGTCGACGATCGCGACATCGTAGGGCTGCCCGGCCGTCAGCTCGAACCCGGCCTCGCCGTCGGCGGCGTGATCGACCGCGAAGCCGGCCTCTCTGAGGCCGCGCGCGACGAATTCGGCGATGGTCGGGTCGTCTTCGACGATGATCGCTCGCATGGCTCTGGCGGTGTCGGTGGCGCGCCCGTCAGTATTCCGCGAACATCCGCTGGATGTCGTCGGGATTCCGCGTCTTCGTCAGCGCCAGCATCAGCAGCACGCGCGCCTTGAGCGGCGCCAGATCCTCGGCGTGGATCGGCACCGCCGCCCTCTCGGGGGGGCTCGCGGCGATCCGGCCGCTGCCGGCGCGCGAGCTGACGACGACGACGACGTGCCGCCCGAGCGCGTCGTCGACCGCCTCTTCCTGCGTGCCGCTCAACGCGCCGGCGCCCGCTCCGGCGATGACGATGCCCTTGGCGCCCTGGTCGACCATCGAGCGGATGATGTCGCCCGCCGCCCCCTGGTAGACCAGCGCGACGTCGACGCGGGGCAGGACTTTGATCGTCGAGATGTCGAACTCGCTCCGCCGGGTGTGGCGCCTCGCCGGCGACCGGTAGTAGACGACGCGATCGGGATCGACGACGCCGAGGACGCCGTAGCCGCGCGTCTGGAACGTGTCGACGCGCCTGGCGTCGGTCTTGGTGACTTCCCGCGCGGAATTGATTTCGTCGTTCAGCACCACCAGCACGCCCTTGCCGCGCGAGGCCGGCTCGGCGGCGACGCGGAACCCGGCGAGCAGGTTCGCGCCGCCGTCGTAGCCCGGGATGTCGGGGCTGCGCATCGCGCCGACGATGACGACCGGCTTGTCGGTCCGGACGGTAAGATGCAGGAAGTAAGCGAGTTCTTCGAGCGTGTCGGTGCCGCTCGTGACCACGACCGCCGACAAATCGGCGTCGTCGCGGCACACCTGATCGATGCGGCGGGCGAGCGCGAGCCACTGGTCGAGCGACAGCGTCGCGCTGGGGGCGTTGGCGAACTGTTCCGATTCCGGCCGGGCGATGCCCGTGATCGCCGGCACCGAGCGGAGCAGTTCGTCGGCGGTGAGCCGTCCGGCGGCGCGGTTGGCAATGGTGCCGCCGGTCGCAATCAGCCGGATCCGCGGCAGCGAGGAGCGGGCGGGGGCGCGAAGCGTGGGATGGGGCGGGGCCGCGGCGGCGTAGCCGCTGCAGAGCATCAGCGAGAGCAGCAGCTGCGCCGCTCTCTGCCGTCCCCGGCGGCGCCGTCGCGCGTTCATCAGGAAACTATAGCTGAGGACGTCCCTTGCCGTGCGCCAGCGTCAGCCAGCGGCTCAATTGTCCCGCGGCCTCGGTCGGGGTGCTGCCGTAGAACGGCATCGTCGCCGTCGAGCCACCGGGGACGCGGGCGATCTGGGCGCGCCACTTGTTGGTCCCGACATTCGAGACCTCGATGCGGTATTCGCGGCCGTTGATCGTTTCCTCGAAGCGGTGCCTGGTCACGGGTGTGGGACGCGGAAGCGGTGTCTGCAAGGCAGCCTAGTCTAGCCTCCCGGCAGCGGCAGACAAGCGAAAGGACCACCGAAGGCGCATCAACAGTGTGCAATTCCGGCGATTGCCCGGTGCTTTCGGTCAAAATAAGTGGTGGCTGTCAGGCGTTGCACAGGAGATCCACGATTCTTCAACACCTTTTCAACATCGCGCGAAACGGTCACCGCCAAGTGGTGCGTTTTGGCGCCGTGGCGGTGCTGCTGCTCGCGCTGGCGCCGGCCTCGATCGAGGGCCGCGCGGCGCCCGATGTCAGCCTGTACCGCCTGTTTCTGCTCGACGGCGGCGCGCTCGTCAGCTACGGCGAGTTCGCCCGCGTCGGCGATCGCGTGGTGCTGTCGATTCCGGTGGGGGAGTTGACCGATACGCCGGCGCTCCAGGTCGTCAGTATCCCGCAATCGGTCGTCGACTGGGAGCGTACTGATCGATATGCCGATGCGGTTCGCGCCCGCCACTACGGAGAAACGCGCGGCGAAGCCGATTTCGCGCTGCTCGGGGCGCGCGTCGTCGAGGCGCTCAATCAGATCTCGCTGACCGCCGATCCCGCCCGCCGCCTGGCGATGGCGACCGAAGCCCGCGACAACCTGATGCGCTGGCCCGCCGCGAATTTCGGCTATCGGGCCCAGGATGTCGCTGACCTCGCGTCGATGCTGGACGAGGTGATCTCGGATCTCCGGGTCGCCGCCGGAGACACGACGCGAGTCAGTCTGGTGGCCAGCACCGTGCCGCCGCGGGAGACGATGCTGGCGCCGCCCGATCTCCGCGAGACGATGGAAGAGGCGATGCGGGTCGCGTCGATCGCGCCGGACCCGACCGAACGGCTGTCGCTGCTGCAGGCGATCGACGCCGGCCTCCGCGAGGCCGCCCGGCAGGGAGGCTGGGCCGCGGCGCTCGCGGCGCGGGTCTCGGAAGAGCTGACGGCGGAGCTGACGATCGAGAAGGACTACGAGACGCTGGCGGCCGCGACGCTCTCGCGCGCCGCCGCGCTGTCCGCGCGCGGCGATCTGCGCGGCGTCCAGTCGCTGTTCGAGGGGGTGCTGCAGGCTGACGATCGGCTCGGGCGCAAGCGGCCGCAGAACACCTCGGCGCTGCTCGGCTCGCTCGAGTGGCAGCTCGGCGAAGCGGTCCGCGTCAGGCAGGCGCGCGAGGCGTGGGCGGCGCGCCGGGTCGCCTTCAGGCTGTACCGCGACGCGATTGCCAGCCCGGTCCGCGAGCTGCGCGAGGCGCGGCGCAGCCTGATGGCGATCCGCGATCGTTCGGGGCCGCCATCACGGGCGCTGCCGCGGCTCGAACAGCGGCTGGTGATGGCGAAGCAGATGTTCGGGGTCGTCGCGCCGCCGCCCGAGCTCGACGCCGCGCACGGACTGTTCCGGGCCGCGCTGCAGATGGCGTCGCGGGCCGCCGGCGACAAGCGGAACGCGGTATCATTCAGGGATACGAAACTCGACTGGGCGGCCGCATCGGCGGCGGCGGGCGCCTTGATGATGCTCGACCGGGCGTCGGACGAGCTCCGCCGATTGATGTCTTCCCCCGCACACCGTTGATCACACCACGCATCACCCGCCTGCTGCGGGTGCCGGACCTGCAGTCGATGCACGCCGTGCTCTCGCGCGTCGTCGCGCGCGGCGACGCCGGAGCCGCCGTGCGGACGCGCACCACCGCCGTCATCGTTCCCAGCCGCAGCGCCGCCGAAGCGCTGCGGCGGACGCTCGAGAACCTGTCGCTCGACGACAGCTCGAGGGCCGTCGTGCTGCCCGATCTCGTCACCCGGGCCGGGCTCTACGAGCGGCTGCAGCAGGGGCTGCCCGCCGCCCCGCGGCGGCTCAGCGAGTTCGAACGCGAGGTGATCTTCCGGCGCGCCGCCGCCGATGCCGCCGAGCACGGCGCCGCGGCGCCTTTCCGGCTTCGCCCCGGGCTGGTCGTCGAAAGCCTCGCGCTCTACGACGAGCTGCGCCGGCGGGATCGCACGGTCGAGGCGTTCGCCCGTCTGATGACCGCCGCACTCGAGCCGAGCGCCGACATCGATCGCGGCGCCGAGCGGCTGCTGCGGCTGACGCGCTTCCTCGCGGTGGCCTTCGATCTGTTCGAGGCGCGGGTCCGCGACACCGGCGCGCTCGACGAGCATGGCCTCCGCCAGTACCTGCTCGGCGCCGCTCCAGCCGCCGGCCACCCCGCCTACCGCCACATCGTCGTCACCGTCGCCGACCAGGCGGCCGACCCGAACGGCCTGTGGCTTGCGGACTTCGACCTGCTGTCCCGGCTTCCCGGTCTCGAGCGCCTCGAGATCGTCGCGACCGAGAACGTCCTGGCGACCGGCTTTCATGAGCGCATCCACGATGTGCTTCCCGGCATCGAGGAGGAGCGGGCCGGCGCCGCGGCGCCGCCGCCGCTGCTGTCGGTCGCGCCCGGGCCGGCCGAGCCGCTGCCGTGGACGGTGTGCCGGGATCGCGAGGAGGAGCTCGCCGGTGTCGCGCGCTCGATCCGCCACGCCGCGCCGGCGGCGCTCGACCGCACCGCGGTGGTCTTTCAACGACCGCTGCCGTACCTGTATCTCGCGCGGCAGGTGTTTCCCGACGCCGCCATTCCGTACCAGGCGCTCGACGCGCTGCCGCTGGCGGCCGAGCCGTTTGCCGCCGCTGTCGATCTCGTCCTGTCATTCATCGGCACCGAGGCGACTCGCGGAACGCTCGTCGATCTGCTGCGCTCGCCGCACTGGTCGTTCGCGGCGCCGCGGGAGATCGGCTGGCGGGACGTCGCCGCGGCCGACCTGCTGCTGCGCGAGGTGAAATACGTCGGCGGCTGGGACGGCCTGACCGCGCTGGCGGCTCAAGCCGGGCGGCGGTCGGCCGGATCTTCGTCTTCGTCTTTGTCCTGGCGCCGCGCCGCCCCGGCGCTGGCCGCGGCGCAGCAGGCGGCCGTCGAACTGCGGCGCGTCGCCGAGGCGCCGCATGCCTCGGAGCAGCTCGACGCGCTGGTCGCGTTCATCGCCGCGCACGAACGGCTGCCGCATACCGGCGACGGCTGGGCGGCGAGTCACTTGCGGGCCCGCGCCGCCATCCTGGCGGCGCTCGAGGCGCTCGCGACCGCGCATCGGCTGCATGACGATGCGGCGGTGCCGATCGCGGAGCTGGCGGGAACGGTGCGGCGCTGGATCGAGAGCCAGACGTTTGCGCCGCGGGCGGGGACGCGCGGGCTGGTGCTTCTCGACGCGCCGGCGGCCGGCTACGCGGACGTCGATGAGATGCGGCTGGTCGGTCTGGTCGAGAGCGACTGGCCCGATCGCAGCCGCCGCAGCATCTTTTATCCGGGGTCGCTGCTGACGCAGCTCGGCTGGCCGGCGGAGGATGAGCGGCTGTCGGCGGCGAGGGCACGGTTTCACGATCTGCTGCGGCTGCCGCGCCGCCGCGTCGTCGTCTCGCTGTTCACGCTCGAGGAAGACGCGATTGTCCCGGCGTCGTCTTTTCTCGAGGAGATCGAGGCGGCCGGGCTGCCCGGCGCGCCAGTCGCCGAACGCGGAGAGGGCCGGGTCTTCGTGCACGAAGCGCTGTCGCTCGACCCGGTGTCGGCGGACGCGGTGTCCGGCGAGGCGCGCGAGTGGCTGGCGATCCGCGCGGCGCGGTCGCCCGCGGAAGGCGCGATGTTCCACGGCGGCGCCGGCGCGCGCGAGGCAGCGGTCTACGCGGTCAGCCGGGTCGAGCGCTATCTGGAGTGTCCGTTCAAATATTTCGCGGCCCATGTGCTCCGCCTGCCGGAAGAGCGGCCCGAGGAGTCGGGACTGTCGGCGCAGGAGCGCGGTCAGCTCGTGCATGAGGTGTTCGAGGCGTTCTTCACGGAATGGCAGGCTCAGGGCCGCGGCAGCATCACGTTCGAGACGCTGGCGTCGGCGATGAGCGCGTTCGAAACCGTCGCTGAGACGCGCATCGCCGCCCTGCCGGACGCCGATCGGGCGATTGAGCGAACCCACCTGCTGGGCTCGGCGGCGGCGCCGGGGCTGGCGGAGCGCGCCTTCATGTTCGAAATCGAACAGGGCGGGGCAGTCGTCGAGCGGCTGCTCGAGCACCAGCTCGAGGGGGCCTTCGAGTTCCAGACCGCGGCCGGTCCGCGCACGGTGCGGCTGCGCGCCAAGGCGGATCGCATCGATCTGCTGTCGGACGGCACACTCCGGCTGATCGACTACAAACTCGGGAAGGCCCCGAAAGCGAGCCGCGCGCTGCAGCTGCCGGTCTACGGCGTCTGCGCGGAGCAGACGCTGCGCGGGCGGCACGGCCGATCCTGGACCCTCGGCCAGGCGGGATACGTCGCGTTCCGGGAGAAGAACGCCTTCGTCCCGCTCGGCGCATCGTCGTCGCTGGCCGAGGCGGTGAGCGCCGGACAGGAGCGCTTCCTGGCCGCAGTCGATGCCATCGAGCGCGGCGAGTTCCCGCCCGATCCCGACGAGCCGTTCCTGTGCACGCGCTGCGGGTATGCGTCGGTTTGCCGGAAGGATTACGTCGGCGATGAGTGAACCGCGCCCCGGATCGCCGCAGCTGTCGCTGTTCGATGCGGACCCGACCGCGCCGGCGCCGCCGCCCGTGGCCGAAGCCCCGCCGCCGCCCGACGCCGACCTGTCGGCGCGGGCGTTCGCGATCGATCCGCGTAACAACGTCGTGCTCGAAGCCTCCGCCGGCACCGGCAAGACGTCGGTGCTCGTCTGGCGCTACGTCAACCTGCTCAAGGCGGGGGTCGATCCCGGCCACATCCTGGCGATCACCTTCACGCGCAAGGCGGCGGCCGAAATGCGCGAGCGGATCGTTCGCGAGCTGAAGGCAGCGGCGGCACGCGGGGACTTCGACAAGGGGCGCTGGCGCGAAATTCGCGACCGGCTCGGCGAGATCGCGATCAGCACGATTGACGCCTTCAGCCTGTCGCTGCTGCGCGAGTTTCCAATCGAAGCGGATCTCGACCCGGGCTTCGACATGGCGGACGAGACCGAGGTGCCGCGGCTGATCGAGGCGTCGCTCGATCAGTCGCTGCGGATCTTCGCCCGACTGGCGCGGGAGGATCCGGACATCGCGCTGGTGCTGGCCCAGCTCGGCGTGTCGCGGACCCGGGCCGGCCTGGCGTCGCTGCTCGAACGCCGGCTGGTCGCCTGGGACGCGCTCAACCGCTTTCTCGAGCGCGGGCCGAAGGACCTGACGGCGGAGGTGGTCTGCCGGCGCGCCGCAACCTCGCTGCAGGATGTCCTTCGCGCCGTGCCCGGCGGGCTGGCGCAGTTCCTGGCCGACGGCCCCGTCGGCCACCCGCGCTATCAGATATTCGCGCGCGATCTGCAGCGGCTGCCCGACGTCGCCCGCGCCGGCGAGGCGGCCATCCGCGCCCTGATCGATCGGGTCGCGGCGCATTTCCTGACCAACGACGGCACGCCGCGGCGGAGCGGCGCGATCCATCCCTACAACGGCGCCCGCGATTATCCGTCCGCCGAGGCGGCGCGGCGGCACCGGGGCGCGGTGTTCCAGATTGCCCCGCAGGTCGAGCGGGTGGTGGACGCCTTCGCCCGCGACCTGAACGTCGTTCTTGCCCGCGGCATCCGCCGGATGTTCGCGATCGCCCTCGAGCAATACCGGAAGGCGCTCGACGAGCGGTCGGTGCTCGATTTCTCCGACGTCCTGCAGCGCGCGCTCGAGTTGCTGCGTCGGATGGACGAGTTCTCGCAGAGCCGGTTCCGGCTCGAGTCGCGCTATCACCATGTCCTGGTCGACGAGTTCCAGGACACGAGCCGGGCGCAGTGGGAGCTGGTGTCGCTGCTGATCCAGTCGTGGGGTGAAGGGCTCGGCCTCGCCACCCAGCCGTCCATCTTCATCGTCGGCGACCGGAAGCAGTCGATTTACCGCTTCAGGGACGCCGAGCTGGCGGTGCTGCAGCAGGCGGGGCGCTATATCGAAGCGCTGCGCCCGGCCGGCGACCCGCGGCGGGCGATCAGCCGGAGCTTCCGGGCGCTGCCTGAGCTGCTCGACTTCGTCAACGAGCTGTTTGCCGAGATGTCGCAGACGGGCGGCCGGGCAGACGACTTCACCTACCTCGAGACCGACCGCTTTCCGACCGACGGCGCGCGCGATTCGGCGCGTGGCCCGGTGCTCGGGCTGGCGTGCGCGGAGGAGGTGCCGGCGTGCGCGGCGGCGGTGGCGGCCGAGATCGGCAGGATCCTGAGCGGGGAGACGGTCCGCGATCCGAAGACCGGCGTGCCGCGGCCGGCTCGTCCCGGGGACATCGCGATCCTGTTCCGGTCGCGCGCCAGCCATCGCGAGTTCGAACACGAGCTGGAAGTCCGCGGCATCCCGTCCTACGTCTATAAGGGCCTGGGCTTCTTCGACGCCGACGAGATCAAGGATGTCTCGGCGCTGATGCGCTACCTGGCGGATCCGGTCTCGGATCTGAAGGCCGCCGCCTTCCTGCGGTCGCGGTTCGTCCGGCTGTCCGATCCCGGCCTGGCGAGGCTCGGACGGGAGCTCGCGGCCGTCCTGCTCGGTGAGTCCGCGCCGGCGGCAGCGGCGCTCGACGACGAGGATCGGCGCGTGCTCGAGCATGTGAGGCGCCGCCTCGGCGGCTGGCTGGCGCTCGTCGACCGGATGCCGCCGGCGGATCTGATCGAGGCGCTGCTGCGCTCGACCGCCTACGCCTACGAGCTGCGCGGCGGGCGCCGTCAGCAGGCGTGGGAGAACCTCAAGAAGATGCGCGGGCTGGTCAGGCGCATCCAGAACCGCGGCTACGCGACGCTGGCGCGGATTGCGGATCACATCGAGGCGATGACGGCGGGGGATGAATCGAATGCCGTGATCGAGGCGCTCGATGCCGTCAACCTGATGACGGTCCACGCGTCGAAGGGCCTCGAGTTCCCGGTCGTCTTCGTGGTGAACCTGGCCAAGGGGGCGAGCGGACCGCCGCGGCCCATCCGGGTGACCGTTGACGGCGAGGGAAGAGAGCCCTCGGTGTCAATCGGGCCGTTCGTGTCAGCCACCGACGAAGTCGAGCGCGAGCGGGAGAAGCATGAGAGCCGGCGGCTGCTCTATGTCGCCTTGACGCGGGCCCGCGACCGGCTCTACCTGTCATCGGCGCTCAGGAAAGGCGCGATGCAGCCGGGCAGGGGCAGTCTTGGCGAGGTCCTGCCCGATTCGATCCGTCAGCTGTTCGGCCTCGCCGCGACCGCCTTCGAGGCCTGCGAGGCGATCGGCTGGGCGGGGCCGTCAGGCCGGCCGTTCGAGTGGCGCATCTGCCGGGTCCCGGACGCCGCGGCGGCGGTCAGCTTGGCCGCTGACGCATCGCCAGCCATCCCCATGGCGGACCGCTTTGACGCGCTGCCGGACGGCGGAGAAGTGTCCCGCTTGCCCGTCACCCGGTGGATCCAGGGACCCGCTGTCCCGGATGAGCGCGAGGACGGCCCAGCGGATGCGTCGATCGTCGGGACGCTCGTTCACCGCCTCTTCCAGCACGGCGGCGATCGCCAGGCGGAGGAGGCCTCCGGTTGTGCGGCGCTTGCCGGCGAGCTGCTCACGGCCGAAGAGCGCACGAGTCTGATTGATGCGGGAGCGACGGTCGAGCGCGCCGTGGCGCTCTGGCGGCAGATGCGGGGCCGGGAGGATGTCGCGGCGCTGTGGTCGGGCGGGCAGCGGCTCTACGAGGTGCCGTTCTCGCTGAAAAAAAATCCGGACGGGGAGGGCGGCGCCACCCCCGTGGTGCTCCGCGGCACGATCGACTGCCTGCTGATCCGGGACGATGGATCGATTGTGGTGATTGAGTTCAAGACGGGCCGTCCCCGCCCCTCCCACCAGGTCCAGCTGGCCGTCTACGAGGAAGCCGCGCGCGCGCTGTTTCCCGGGGCGCACGTCGAGTCGCGGCTGATTTACGGCAGCGAGGGCTGACGATTGGCGTGACGATCTATACCATTGGGCATTCGACCCGATCCGCCGAGAATTTTCTCGACCTCCTGCGGGCGCATGCGGTCCGCCAGGTCGCCGATATCCGAAGCATTCCCGCGTCCCGGCGCCATCCGCACTTCGCTCGCGAAGTCATGACCGAATGGCTCGCCGCCGCGGGCGTGTCATATCGCCACTTCCCGGCGCTCGGCGGGCGCCGCCGACCGCGCCCGGATTCGATCAACACCGCGGTGCGCCACGCCGGGTTCCGCGGCTACGCGGACCACATGGCGACGGAGGAGTTCGGGGAAGGGGCCGCCGCGCTCCAGGGATTTGCCGAAGCAGGGCTGACGACGGTCATGTGCGCGGAAGCGGTGTGGTGGCAATGTCACCGCCGGTTCCTCGCCGACGCGCTTTTGGTGGGTGGTGTGACGGTTCTGCACATACTCTCCGACGCGCCGCCGAAGTCTCATGAATTGAGCGACTTCGGGCGGGCTCGGAATGGAACGGTCATTTATCCAGGACTTCTGTAGCCCGGAGGGGTCATCCGGCACTGTCCCGGCATGCTGCGCGGGAATGCGTCGAACTCCCGCCTGTGGAGGATCTTGGGGGCGCGGGAACCAAAACTGACAGCGCACGGTCTAAGAATGTATCTGGCGTCAGGATTGCATCGACACTCAACGACGGGAGGTGCGTATGGTGGTTCCCTCAGGTGCGCTGAACTCGGTAAGACCCACGACAACCGTGTTCGAGCTCGAAGCGCTCGAAGGGCTGCCGTGCGGCTGCGTCGCGGCGGCCTATCGCGCCCGTCCGTGGGATGTGGCGGTTGTGTCGCTCGAGGCCAAGGGACCCCACTGCATTCTGTCGGCCCATGCCAGCGGCCAGGTGCTGCGGCTGGGTGACCCCGAGGAATTCGCGGACGAAGACGAGCCGGAGGAGTAAGCGCTACTTCGCGGCGTTCAGCCCAGCCCAGCGGCGCGCCCGCTCTTCAGCTTCGGCCCGGGTCCTGCCCACCAATATCACTGATTGCTCCGGTTTTCCGTCGGCGCCCTGCAGCCACGCGACCCAGTGGGGGCCTCGCGCTTCACTGAGGATCACCGTCGCGGACTTCAATTCGGCCATCCGTGCATCGTACACCGCGGCGGTGGTGCATTCCCCAGAAGATCTTGATTGCGTAATCGAAAGACGTTCTCGTACAATTCGAAGGTTTGGCAACGGCCCCGGCGGCCGAGAGGAGTGCAGTCTAGATGGCTTTGACCTGTCCGAGCTGCGGGAACGACCAGAACTTTCTGGTCAAGACCCTGCAGATGCACGTCGTTCAGTTGCGCGACACCCGGGTAGAGGCGAACGAAGAAGGGCGCCCCGCGGTGATCGAAGTGCTGTGCGACGAGTGCGAAACGGCGTTGAATTTCGCGGATTTCGAGGAAGACGTTCGCAACGAAGTGCTGCTGACCCTCGGCGCCCGCTGATCCAGCTAACCCTCCCCCGCTTCGGCATCTTCGAAGTAGTCGCATTCGGGGCAGATCCACTCACGGATCACCCGCACCACCCCCGCGTGTTCCGCCGAACCCGGGATGTCCCGCACGCTCAGGCGCATCGTTTCTCCACAGAGCGGGCATTCCTTCATCGGTCGATTTTAGCATCCGGTCCGGGCCATTCTTGACTTCGCCCCGGGCCGCTCCTATCGTTAGCCCGTGGGCGGTATCCGTCCTGCAGGGCACTGGAACGAAGCACGATGCGTGACTACTACGACGTGTTGGGGGTGGCGCCGGGCGCGGGAGCCGACGAGATCCGACGCGCGTACCGGCAGCTGGCGCGGCGCTATCACCCCGACATCTCCGGCGACGACAAGGGGGCCGCGTTCCTCGACGTGTCGCGCGCCTACGAAGTGCTGCGCGACCCCGAGCGGCGCCGCTCGTACGATGCCCGTCTGCTGTCGGGGACCCGCGCCGACTGGCTGGGTGACGAAGTCGCGATCGATTTCCCGTCCGTCTCGAGCGTCCTCGACCGCATGCGCGACTCCTTCTTCGGCGGCCCGCGCGAGTCGACCCTGTCGGCCGAGATTGTCCTGACCCCTCAGGAAGCGTTCTGGGGCGCGCAGGTGCCGCTCCACGTGCCGCTGCGCGGCACCTGCCCGCGCTGCGGCGGCCGCGGCGAGGTCTGGTCGGACTGGTGCGCGACCTGCGGCGGCGGAGGGGAAGTCACGACGACCCACGACATGCGCCTGCGCGTGCCCGCCGGCGTGCGCGAAGGGGCGCGGTTCAGGTTCAGCGTTTCCCCCCGCGGGGCGCCGCAGACCCTGGTCGACGTCCGTATCACCATTCGCTAGGTCCGCGCCATGCGTCCGCACCTGCATCTGCTGGGCATCCTCCAACTCGTCTGGGGCGGGATCGGCCTGCTGCTCGGCGTCACCCTGCTGCTGCTCGGCATCGGCGCTGTCGCGATCGGCATCACGGCGTCGGACGAGCGGATGGCTGCCGGCGTCACCGCCGGTGCGTTCGCGCTGGGCGGCGTCGCGCTCCTCGCCGGCGGCGGCCTCAATGCCTGGGCCGGTCTGTCGATCGGCCGTCTGGAGCCGCGCGGCCGCACCACCGTACTCGGCCTCGGCGCCCTCAACCTGTTCCTGCTGCCGTTCGGTACCGCTTTGAGCCTGTACGGATACTGGGTGCTGCTGCATAACGAAACGCGCCGCGCATTCCTGCGGCCCGGTAACTGACGAGGCGCTGGTGACCGAGAATCGCAGGACGTCGTTCGGCGTTGACGAAAACGTGGCGGCGGCGTTGGCCTACAGCCTCGGCTGGCTGAGCGGCATCGTCCTCTACCTGGCGGAGCCGGCGAACTCCTTCGTCCGGTTTCACGCGCTCCAGTCGACGTTTTTCTTCGGCGCCGCCTCTGCCGCCTTCCTCGTCTGCCTCGCGATCCCGCTGCTTGGCTGGATCCTCGCCATCGTCGTCTTCTACGGCTCGCTGGCCGTCTGGCTGCTGCTGCTGTTCAAGGCCTACAAGGGGGAACGCTTCAGTCTGCCGATCGTCGGCCGGATGGTCGCCGATCGCCTGTAGTTCCGGCACGCCGCGCCGCGTCCCGGGTACAATGTCAGACGCCACACCATGAATGCAGCTGTTCCAGAAGCCGCGGTGCTCGACGCGCTGCGTACCGTCCGCGATCCCGATCTGACGCGTGACATCGTCTCGCTCAAGTTCATCCGCAATCTGAAGATTGACGGCGGCCAGGTCGCGGTTGGCATCGACCTGGCGACGCACGGTGCGCCGTACCGCGACAGCCTGCGTGACGCGGCCCGCGACGCGGTGGCGCGGATTCCCGGCGTGACCAGCGTGGCAGTGGAGATGGGTGTCCAGGTCCGGTCGACGACGTCCGCCGACCCGGCCGGCAAGGCGCCCGTGCCCGGGCTCAAGAACATCATCGCGGTCGGCGCCGGCAAGGGGGGCGTCGGCAAGACGACGGTGGCGGTCAACCTCGCGATCGCGCTCAGCCAGATGGGCGCGCGCGTCGCGATGATCGACGGCGACGTCTACGGCCCGAACGTGCCGCTGATGCTCGGCATCCGCACCCAGCTCACCGGCGATGAAAACGGCAAGATCATCCCGGCCGAGCAGTACGGCATCCAGCTCGTCTCGATGGCGTTCATGACCGGCGACGACGCCCCGGTGATCTGGCGCGGCCCGATGCTGCACAGCGTCATCCAGCAGTTCTTCCGGGAGGTGCGCTGGGAGAACATCGACTACTTGATCGTCGACATGCCGCCGGGTACCGGCGACATCGCGCTCAGCCTCAGCCAGAACGTTCCGGTCTCGGGCAGCGTCGTCGTCACGACGCCGCAGATCGTTTCGGTCTCCGATACGCGGCGGGCGATCCGGATGTATCAGAAGCTGAACGTCACACCGCTCGGGTTGATCGAGAACATGAGCCATTTCATCTGCCCGGACTGCCGCCACGAGACCGACATCTTCGGCAAGGGCGGCGGCGAGGCCCTGGCCGCCGAGCTGTCGGTGCCGTTCCTCGGGCGGGTGCCGATTTACGAGCCGATCCGCATTGGCGGCGACACCGGTGTGCCGATCACCATCGGCGAGCGCGGCTCGCCGGCGGCCGAGGCCTTCCACCATGCGGCGCGCCAGCTCGCGGTTCAGCTGTCGATTGCGAGCTACAAGAAGACCGCCATTCCGCTGACGCCGGTCCGGTGAGCGCTCGCGTGGTCACGATTCCCTTCTCCCAGCACCGGCTGCCGAACGGCCTCGACGTCCTGATTCACGAGGATCATTCCTGTCCGATCGTCGCGGTCAACGTGTGGTACCACGTCGGGTCGAAGAACGAGACGCCGGGCCGGACCGGCTTCGCGCATCTCTTCGAGCACCTGATGTTCGAGGGCTCGGAGCATTACGACCGCGGCTTCTTCCAGCCGCTCCAGGAGGCGGGCGCCTCGCTGAACGGCTCGACCAACGCCGACCGCACCAACTACTGGGAGGTCGTGCCGACCAACGCGCTCGAGCTGGCGCTGTGGATGGAGTCGGATCGGATGGGCTTCCTGCTGCCGGCGCTGACTGACGCGAAGTTCGAGAACCAGCGCGAGGTCGTGCTCAACGAGCGGCGCCAGAATTACGAGAATCGCCCCTACGGCTTCGCCGGGATGGCGCTGTCGGCATCGCTCTATCCGCCGCACCACCCCTACCACTGGATGACGATTGGCGGCGCCGACGACATCCGCGCGGCGCGGCTGGACGACGTCCGCGCCTTCTTCCAGACCTACTACCGGCCGCGCAATGCCTCGCTGGCGATCGCCGGGGACGTCGACACGGACCGCGTCCTTGCGATGGTGACCGACTATTTCGGCCCGCTCGATGCCGGTGAGCCGCCGCCGGCGGTCGTCGCCGGGCCGCCGCCGGCCATCGCCGCCGAACGACGGCTGCTGCTCGAGGACCGGGTCGAGCTGCCGCGCCTCTACATGGCCTGGCACTCGCCGGCGATCTTCGCGCCCGACGACGCCGAGCTGGATCTCGCGGCCGAAGTCCTGGCGGCGGGGAAGACGTCGCGGCTCTATCGGACGCTGGTCTACGAACAGCGCATGGCGACCGAGATCTCGGTGGCGCAGAGCTCCCGTGAAATCGGCGGCTACTTCCAGATGGTCGCGACCGCGGCTCCGGGCCGGACGCTGGCGGAGCTCGAGCGGGCGATGAGCGACGCGGTCGCGCGCCTCGGCGCGGACGGTCCGACGGCGGCAGAGATGGAGCGCTGCCAGGCGCAGGCCGAAGCCAGCTTCATCTACCGCCTCCAGACGGTCGGCGGCTTTGGCGGCAAGGGGGATCAGCTGAACGCCTACAACGTCTACGTCGGCGACCCCGGTTTCTTCGCCGCCGACCTGGCCCGCTACCAGCGCGTCCAGCCGGAGGGGATCCAGCGGGTCGTGCGCGACTGGCTCCATCCCGATCGCCGCGTCCTCCTGAGCGTCGTCCCGCGCGGGCAGGCGGCTCTCGGGCTCGCGGACTCGCAGCCGGTGTCGGTGTCCTGATGGCGATCGATCGCTCGCGGCTGCCGCGGCTCGGGCCGGAGCCGGCGTTCCAGTTCCCGGAGATCCGCCGCCGGCGGCTGCCGAACGGGCTGGCGGTGATGACGATTGAGAATCACGCCGTCCCGTTGATCAGTTTCCTGGCGCTGCTGCCGGCCGGCGCCGCCGCCGATCCGCCGGCGCAGCCGGGCCTGGCGGCGGTGACGAGCGACATGCTCGACGAGGGTTGCGGCGAGCTCGACGCGATCGCGCTGCACGACAGCCTCGGACGGATCGGCGGCCATCTCGATTCGGAGATCGGCTCCGACGCGACGGTCCTGACCCTGACCAGCCTGTCGCGCTTCGGCGACCGCGCGGTCGGTCTGCTGGCAGAGATGATTCGGCGGCCGCGGCTCGACCGGCGCGACTTCGAGCGTGTGCGCGAGCTGCGCCTGAACCGGCTCGTGCAGCTCCGCGACATGGCGCCGGCGCTCGCCGATCGGGCGTTCACCGAGCTGGTCTATGCCGGGCATCCCTACGGGCACTTGCCGATCGGCAGCGAGGCCTCGCTGCGGACGATGACGCTCGAGCAGGTCGAGGCGTATCACCGCTCGATGTTTTCCCCCGCCGCGCTGACGGTGGTGGCGTCCGGCGACGCGAGCCACGACGCGCTCGGCGATCTCGTCGAGTCGGCGTTCGGGAGCTGGCAGCCGGAGGCGGCGTCCGGCCACACCCAGGCGGCGCTGCTCGCCCCGCCCGCGCCGCCGCGCGAGCGGCTGGCGCTGCTGCACCGGCCCGGCGCGGCGCAGTCCGAGCTGCGCATCGGCCACGTCGCGGTGCCGCGCTCGACGCCCGACTATCACGCCCTGCTGGTGGTCAACATGGTGCTCGGCGGACAGTTCGTCAGCCGCATCAACATGAACCTGCGCGAGGACAAGGGCTACACCTACGGCGCGCGCACCTCGTTCGATTTCCGCCGCGGACCGGGCCCGTTCGTCCTGCACGCCAGCGTCCAGTCCGATGCCACCGCCGACGCCATCCTGGAAGCGCTGTCGGAGCTGCGCGGCATTCGCGGCGATCGGCCGGTGACCCGCGGCGAGCTCGAAACCGGGCGGGCGGCGCTGACCCGCGGCTATCCGCGCAATTTCGAGACCGCCGAGCAGATCAGCCGCGCCGCCGCGCAGCTCGCGCTGCACGGGCTGCCCGACGATCATTTTTCGACGTTCGTCCCCAAGGTCCTGGCCGTGGACGAGGCCGAGGTCACCCGGGTGGCCGCCCGGCACCTCGATCCGGCGAAGCTCCTGACCGTCATCGTTGGCGACCGCGACAAGGTCGGCCCGACGCTGGCGCGTCTCGATCTCGGCGCGGCGACGGAGCTGGCCGCCGGCTGAGCCGGAGGCAGGGAACCGGCGCGCCGGCGGTTTCGTCCAAACCACAGTTGGACCGGCCCGTTGTAGACTGGCCCCTTCCTTATGAGTTTTGCCCAGCGCAGCCTCAGCGTCGCGGGGATCATCGGGATCGTCACGGTGGTCTTCGCCAGCGGGCTCATCTACCTGCTCGTCACGCAGCCGGTCGCGACCGCTGAGAACATTGCCAACGGCGAGGCGTCGCCGCTCATCAGGGCGGTGGCCGGCGTGTTGTTCGACGCGCTGCGCGGCGTTTTGAAGTACCTCTAGCCCGGAGGCGGGCCGGCTACAGGCTGCGGCTCAGGAAGCGGCAGAGGACGAAGCCGTCCAGCCATTTGAAGGGGCCGATCCCGGTCGTGTAGTGCCCGCACGGCAGCGCCGCCACCTCGTGGTCGATTCCCCGTTGCCGGAACTCGTCGATCAGCAGCCGCGACAGCGTGACCGGGAACGTCAGGTCGTACCTCGCGTAGACCAGCAGGACGCGTTTGCCGCGCACCCGATCGAGGTACGGGAAGGGGGAGATCGGCATCCAGATGTGCCGCAGCGCGTCGAGCGCGACCCGCCCGTCGAGGCTCTCGCGGACGTGCGCCGTCGACAGCCCTTCCCAGATGACGTCCGCGAAGTACGGCGAGATGTGATTGAGCGCGGCGGCGCGGACGAGCGGCTCGTGGGCGGCGGTCAGCATCGACAGGCAGGACCCGAGGCTGGTGCCGAGAATCCCGATCGACTCGTAGCCCTGCCGCGCCAGCCAGGCAATCGCGCGGCGGGCGTCAAGCACCGCCTGGCGGCAGACCTGCGCCGTCCGTCCGACGTTCGCGCTGACGATGTAGTCGGCGCGTTTGAGCTCCGGCGGCATCCGCGCGTCGTGGTATGGCAGGCTCAGTCGCAGGGCGCTGATGCCGAACCGGTTCAGCAGCTGGCAGAGGCCGACGTGGCCGCCCGCATCCGCGTTCCATTGCGGCAGCACCAGCACCGCACGGCGGCGGCCGCGCTCCGATGGATCCGGAAAATAGCGGGCGCGGACGACGTTGTTCTCGGGGTGCGGTGTGACGATCGCGCTCGGGAACGACAGCCGATCCCCCTCGAGGGTGTAGTCGTCGGTCGGCGGGAGCGCGAAGTAGCTCTCGCTCTCGGCGACCGTGCGCGAGGCCCAGGCGGCGAGCCGCTCGATTTCGCCGGCGCCCTCGGCGCCGAGCCCGTCGATCCACTCGAGGCCCCACTCGAACGGCCGCACCAGCCGATGCTCGGCCGCCGCGGCGAGGCGCCGCTCCCAGTTGTGGAAAATCCGCGAAATCATCGTTTCCTACGGCCGTCGCGCGCCGAGCCGCGCCTCGACCGTCGCGGCGACGGCCAGGAGGGCAGCCGTCGCGCCGCGGTGGCCGACCAGCTGCAGGCTGACCGGCCAGCCGTCGCGCGTGGTGCCGGCCGGCAGCGCGATGGCGGGATGGCCGGTGATGTTGAAGAGCTGCGTCAGGCGGAGCATCACCGTCCGGACCGGCTCGTCGCGGCCGTCGACGTCGACGGTCGCCTTGCCGATGACCGGCGCCGGAATCGGCAGCGTCGGGAGCAAGAGCGCGTCGCATCCGGCCAGCGCGGCGTCGACCGCGCCGGTCAGGACCGAGCGCAGGAACATCGCCCGGACGTAGTCCTCGGCGAGCACGTAACGTCCCATCTCGAGCCGGAGGCGCACGCCCGGCGAGTAGCGGTCGGCGTGGCGCTCGAGCATCGCGGCGTGATACGACGACGCCTCCGGCAGGACGACATGCAGATACACCGGCGCCGTCCATGGGGCGTTCTCGACCACGACTGTCCGGATCCGGTGGCCGTCGGCGGCAAGCGCGGCGCGGGCGGCGGCGAGCGCGGCGCGAACCTCCGGATGCAGGCGGTCGTAGAAGTAGCCCTCGGGAATGCCGAACACCAGCGGTCCCGCCGCCGCGGCCGGGAACGCCGGCGTGCGTCCGCAGAGCGCCTCGAACACCGCCGCGGCGTCGCCGACCGATCGCGTCAGCGGGCCCGGGTGGTCCAGGGTGGTGCTGAGCGGCACGACGCCGTCCGTCGACAGCTCGCCGAGGCCGGGCTTGAGCCCGACCACGCCGCAGGCCGCCGACGGGATGCGGACCGAGCCGCCGGTATCGGTCCCGATCGAGGCGAAGCACATGCCTTCGACCAGGGCGACGGCGGCGCCGCCGCTCGAGCCGCCGGCCGAACGGGTCGGGTCGAGCGGGTGCCGCACCGGCCCGAACGCGGACTCCTCGCTGGTCGTGCCGAACGCGAACTCGTGGAGGTTGGTCTTGCCGATGACGATCGCGCCGGCGTCGCGCAGCCCGGCGACGAGCGGCGCATCGTGCGCCGGATGCCGCGGCGGCACCGCCGATCCCGACGTTGTCGCGACGCCGGCGACGTCGATGAGATCCTTCACCGATACCGGCACGCCGTGCAGCGCGCCGCGGTACTGGCCGGTGGCGATCGCGCGCTCGGCGGCCGCGGCCTCGGCGAGCGCCGCCGCCCGCATCACGGTGATGAACGCATTCAGCTCGGGGCGGGCGTCGATGCGGTCGAGGCAGGCCCGGGTCAGGTCGACCGGCGACAGCGCGCGGCGCTGCAGCAGCGGCGCGATCTCGGCAATCGTCCGCAGGTCCGCGGTGCTCATTCGGTTGTATCCACCACCGCGGCGCCCGGGGAGCGGGCGGCATCGCGGCTGGCGGCGCTGGCCGCGGCGTCCCGGGCAAGGCGATCTGCCTCGCGCAGCGCCGCGGTCGACTGCGCCAGCGCCTCGAGCAGCGGCTTGAGGCCGGGCAGCGCGCGCCGATCGGCGTCGGCGGACGCGGCGCGCAGCCAGGCGTCGATCTGAGTCTGCGACTGATGTTCCATGGTCACAAGGTGCGGCGACGGGCCGGCCCGACCGAACCGCAGGCTCTGCGATGGTAAGCTACGGCACCGTCGGGCGGCCGGTTGTCCGGGCCGCCGCGGGCATCAGATTACCGTACGCCGTCAGCGATCGCACCCGTGCCGCCGTCCCGCCGGCCGGGGCCGAGCCGCTGCGCTCGGGCCGTCTGGAAATCCGGATATGCGCCACACCAAGATCATCGCCACCGTCGGCCCGGCGTCCGCTGCGACCCCGGTCCTCGAGGCGCTGGTCGCGGCCGGCGTCAATGTCTTCCGCCTGAACTTCTCGCATGGGACCCACGAGTCGCACGCCGCCGCCTTTCACGCCATTCGCGAAGCCTGCCGCCGGGCCGACAGCCACGTCGCAATTCTCCAGGACCTGAGCGGACCGAAAATCCGGACCGGTGGGGTGGCCGGCGGCGCGACGCTGCAGCTCACGGCCGGCGAGACGCTGCGCATCGAGGCCGGCGACCAGCTCTCGGTCGCCGGCTGCGTCTTCACCACCTACCTGCCGCTGGTCGAGTCGGCGCGCCCCGGCGACCGGCTCTTTCTCGACGACGGCCGCCTCGAGCTGCGCGTCACGGAACGGAGCGGCGCCGGGCTGAGCACCGTCGTCGTCGCCGGCGGGCCGCTCGGCGCGCACAAGGGCATCAACGCCCCGGGCGTCGCGCTGCCGGACTCCTCGGTGACCGCGAAGGACGCCGACGACCTCCGCTTCGGACTGGCGCTCGGCGTCGATCTCGTGGCGCTCAGCTTCGTCCAGACCGCCGACGACGTGCGGACGGCGAGGACGGTGATGGAGGCAGCCGGGCGCCAGGTACCGGTGATTGCCAAGATCGAGCGGCCGGCAGCGGTCGACAATCTCACGACGGTGCTCGCCGCCGCCGACGGCGTGATGGTCGCGCGCGGCGACCTCGGCCTCGAGATGCCGCTCGAGCAACTCCCCAGGGTCCAGAAGCAGATCGTCCTGCAGGCGCGCGCGCTGGGCCGGCCGGTGATCCTCGCCACCCAGGTGCTGGAATCGATGCGCGTCGACCCGCGGCCGACCCGCGCCGAAGTCAGCGACGCGGCCAATGCGGTCGATCAAGGGGTCGACGCCATCATGCTGGCCGGGGAGACCGCTTCCGGCGCCTACCCGGTACGGGCGGTCGAGACGCTGGCCGCGATCATCGACGACGCCGAGTCGCTGCCGCCGGAGGAGCACGTCCCGGTGATGGACGCGGCCTCGACGCGGCACAGCCGCGCGCTCTGCGCGGCGGCGCTGACGCTGGCCGCGACCGGCGAGGCGGACGCGATCGTCGCGGTGACGCGCGGCGGCAAGACCGCCCGGCTGCTGTCGGCGCTGCGGCCGCGCACGCCGGTGTTCGCCGCGACCGACAGCGGCCGTGTCGCCGGCACGCTGTCGCTGTACTGGGGGATCGCCCCGATCCTGACCGCGGAGCGCGACATCGCGCGGCTCGAGCGGCTGCTGATCGACCGGGCGATCCTGCCCGCCGGGGCCGTAGTGGTGTTCGTCAACGTCAGCGCCGACGTCAGTCAGCTCGACGCGAACTTCGTCAACGTGCAGCGGATCGGCTGACCGGAGATCGCGCTCAGCGCTCGAGGTAGGTTTTCAGCGCCGACAGCGAGATGTGCCAGCCGCGTTCGATCACGCTGTAGTAACGGCGGCAGCGCGGCGTATCCTCGAATCCCGACTGCCGGACGCGGAGGCGGCAGGCGTCGTCCTCCAGCACACAGTCGATCTGCAGCGCCATCGGCCCGATCGGATCGCCATCCGGCGGAATCCACCACGCATCGGCGACGAACAGTTCCCGGCCCGGCCGGTAGTCCATGACGATGCCGTAGAAGACGCCGCCGAGCCGGCCGAGCACCGGGTCGGCGTCCGCCGTCGGCGGCCACTCGACGGCGTAGACCCCCAGCGGCCGCGCCGTCGTCACCGACCGTTCGGCCAGCCACCATACCGACAGCGCCGCCGGATCGAAGAAGGCGGCGAGCACCCGTTCCGGCGCGGCGCGGATCAGGATCGCGTGATCGAAGCCGGCGGCGTGCGAATTGGCAGGCGCGGACACGTCAGCGCCATCCTAGCGGCTGGCCCGCGGCCGAGTAAAGCGCGCTATGCTGGATCGCATGGATGCCGTTGGCGAGCCGCAGCCGCAGGCTGACGAAAGCTGGGACGAACACTACCGCGATGAACGGGACGCGGCCTATCTGTACCGCGCGCTGGCGGCGGTGGAGACGACGCCGCACCTGAAGGAGCTGTTCACCAAGCTGGCGATTGTCGAGGACAAGCACGCCGGGCGCTGGGAGGAGCTGTTCCGCGCCGGCGGGCGGCCGCTGCCGCCCTACCGGACCGCGACCAGGACGCGGCTGCTCGCCTGGGCGGCGCGGCGCTTCGGGACCGCGCTGGTGCTGCCGATGATGCTGGCCGAGGAAGGACGCGAGGTCCAGGCCTACCTCCTGATGGCGCGACAGTCCGCGCACCGCGAGACCCACGCCGCCGCGCTCGAGATTGCCAACGACTCGGCGGTGCACGCCCGATCGCTGGCCGAAGCGATGGGACGGGACGGGGAGCCGTGGCACGTCGGCGGCTCGGGCGGCTACCTGCGCAGCATCGTCTACGGCTTCAACGACGGCCTGACCGCCAATTTCGGTCTGGTCGCGGGGGTGCTCGGCGCCGACGTCGCCCCGCACATCGTCATCATCAGCGGCGTCGCCGGCGCGATCGCGGATGCGCTGTCGATGGGGGCGAGCGGCTACCTGGCCGCGAAGAGCGAAGCGGAGGTGCACGCCCACCAGATCGACATCGAGCGGCAGGAATTGAAGCTGATGCCGGATCTCGAGGAAGAGGAGCTGGCGATCATCTACGAGGCGAAGGGGCTGTCCGCCGAACTCGCCAAGGAGACCGCCCGCGCCATCATGGAGGATCCGCCGAAGGCCCTCGACACGATGGTCCGCGAGGAGCTGAACATCCATCCCGCCGAGCTGGCGCCGCTGCGCGACGGAATCGTGACCGGGACGGCGACGGCGGTCGGCGCGTTCATCCCGATCGTGCCGTTCGTCGTCCTCGAGCACTGGCAGGCGGTGTGGACCTCGCTCGTGCTGAGCATGACGGCGCACTTTGCGATCGGCGCCGCCCGGAGCCTGTTCACCGGGCGGGGCGTGTGGAGCAGCGGCCGCGACATGTTCGTCGTCGGCTTCGGCGTCGCGGCGATCGGCTACCTGATCGGCGAGCTCGTCACCCACCTGCTGTAGCGCGCGACGCCTATGGCGCGGCGGTCTTGCGGAGCGTCTGCACGTAGGCGACGACTGCCCAGAGCTGCTCCTTGGTGAGGTCGTCCTTGACGGCCGGCATTTTCGGCTTCTTGCGCCCGTTCCAGGCCTTGTAGAACACCACGCCGTCGGGGTTGCGGCTGGCGCGCTTGGCGTTGGTGAGGTCCATGTCCTCTTGGGCGTCGGGGTCGGCGTCCGGGCCGTCCCCCTTGCCCTGTGGCCCATGGCACTTCTGGCATTTGTCCTTGAAGGTCGCCTTGCCGGAGGCGATCACTTTGGCGTCGACCGTCAACGGATTCTTCAGCGTCTGCGCCTCGGGCGGGAGGTCCCAGCCGCTCTTCGACGCCGCCGGCTGCTGCGCCGAGGTCAGCGCCGTCATCGCCGCCACCGCGCCCGCCAGCGCGATCGCCATCAGTCCGTTCGTTCGCCCCATCATCTGCATCGATCCTCCGGGAGAGTCGCCGCTGCTGCGGTTTGCTGGAAGATGATACAGTTTTTTGGTGAACGACGAGCACCCGCTGGCGTATGAAGACGATGAGTTCCTCGACAGTACCGACGCGCGGCCGATCCGCCTCCTTGCCGAGTACCTCGATCCGCTGCGGCGCTTCCGCAAGCACAACATCCAGGACACCGTGGTGTTCTTCGGCTCGGCCCGCGTCCAGAGCCGGTCGCTGGCGCAGCGCAACCTGCGCGAGCTGAAGACCGCGACCGGACGGCGCAAGGCCGATTACAAAGCCGCCCTCAAGCGCAGTCAGAAGGCGGTCGAATGGTCGAGGTATTACGAGGATGCCCGCTCGCTGGCCAAGCAGCTGACAACCTGGAGCATGTCGCTCGAAGCGCAGCGGCACCGGTTCGTGGTCTGCTCCGGCGGCGGTCCCGGTATCATGGAGGCGGCCAACCGCGGCGCGAAGGAGGCCGGCGGCAAATCGATTGGCCTCAACATCCGCCTGCCCTTCGAACAGGCGCCGAACCGCTACATCACCGACGAGCTGGTCTTCAACTTCCACTACTTCTTCATGCGGAAGTTCTGGTTCGCGTATCTCGCGAAGGCGCTGGTGATCTTCCCGGGCGGGTTCGGGACGATGGACGAGCTGTTCGAGATCCTGACGCTGGCGCAGACCCGCAAGCTGTCGAAGAAGCTGCTCGTCATCATGTACGGCAGCGAGTACTGGAACGACGTCCTCAAGCTGGAGCCGCTGGCTGAGTGGGGCGCGATCAACGAAGAGGACCTGAAGCTGCTCTGTCACGTCGACTCCGTCGGTGAAGCGTTCGACGAACTGCAAAAACACCTGACGGCGCACCACCTGGTGCCGCAGACCGCCCAGGAGACCAAGGCGCCGGGGATCGCGAAGACGAGAGGCTAGCTGAGAGCTGAGAGCTGAGAGCTGAGAGCTGAGAACTGAGAGCTGAGAGCTGTCAGCTGTGAGAGGAGCAGACGTGACTTCGGACGAACGTCAGAAACTGATTGCGCAGTATCGGGACGGGTATACGGCGATTGCGGAGGTGCTGCTGTCGATCACGCCGGAGGAAATCGACGCGCGGCCCGGGCCGGGGCGGTGGTCGACGCGGGAAATCCTGCACCACCTCGCCGATAGCGAAATGACGGCGGCGGGCCGCCTGCGGGCGCTGCTCGCAGAAGATCGGCCGACCTTCGAGCGGCAGGATCAGGATGAGTTCGCGAGACGGCTCTACTACGACCGCCCGTACGAATCGGCGCTCGAGCTCTTCCGCTGGGCGCGGGAAGCGACCGCTGAACTGCTCGAACGGCTGACGCCGGAGCAGTGGCTCAGGGAAGGAACCTACCGCGAAACTCCGTTTGGCGTCGAGCGCTGGCTGTCGATCTACGCCGGCCACGCCCACAAACACGCCCGCCAAATCAGCGAGGCCCGAGCGACCGCGAGAAAGCAGTAGCAGCGTGCGGGCAGCGGGCAGCGGGAAGCGGGAAGCGGGAAGCGGGAAGCTGAGAGCCGTCAGCTGATAGCTCTAATACAACAGATATTTTTCCCGCGTCCGCCGGAAGGCATCCTCCTCCCGCGTCCAGGACGCCACCAGCGCATCGACGTCGCCGCCGGCGTCGATCGTCAACCTCAGCCGATCGGAGCCGTAGAGGATGTCGATCGGCTGCTTGTCGTGCTCGTATTCGTACGGCGGCTCCCGCCACGCGAACCGGGCCGGGTCCTGGCGGCGGAAACCGGCCAGCAGTTCGACCGCCGTGCGCACGGGTTTGAAGCGCTGGCGATCGGTGACATGCAGCTGGCAGCCGCCGCAGGTCTCGCGCGCGTGCTTCTGGAACGTCGGCTCGAAGAACGCCTCCCTGAAATACACCCCCGGCAGACCCCGCGCATTCATGTCCTCCGCCAGCCGCTCGCCGTCGATCCACGGCGCCCCGATCAGCTCGAACGGCCGCGTCGTGCCGCGCCCCTCCGACAGCCGGGTGCCCTCGAAGAGCACCGCCCCGGGATAGACGATCGCGCTGTCGAGCGTCGGCAGATTCGGCGACGGGATGACCCACGGCAGGCCGGTGGCGTCGTGGTAGTCGGCGCGCCGCCAGCCCTCGAGCGGCACCACGTCGAGCGAGGCGCCGAGGCTGTAGGCCTCGTTGAACAGCCGCGCGATCTCGCCGATCGTCATGCCGTGGCGCAGGGGAATCGCAAACTGTCCGACGAACGAGGCGTAGGCCGGATCCAGGCGGCTGCCCTCAATCTCGTCGCCGCCAATCGGGTTCGGGCGGTCGCAGACGACGACGTGGAGGCCGTGGCGCGCGGCGGCGCGGAGGCAGTTCGCCATCGTGTAGATGTAGGTGTAGACGCGCGTGCCGACATCCTGCAGATCGATCACCAGCAGGTCGAGGTCGCGGAGCATCTCGGCGGTGGGCTCGCGCGTTTCGCTGTAGAGGGAATAGATCGGCACGCGGCGGCGCGCGTCGCGGGCGTGCGCGGTCTCGATCATGTTGTCCTGGACGTCCGAGCGGAAGCCGTGCTGCGGGCCGAACAGCGCCGTCACCTGCACGTCGGCCGCGGCGACAAGGCGGTCGACGGTGTGGCGAAAGCTGTGGTCAACCGACGCCGGGTTCGAGACGATGCCGATGCGGCGGCCGGTGAGGAGGCCGCGGTCGGCGTCGAGCAGCCGGTCGATACCGAGGAGCACGGGACGGACGGCGGCGGCGCTGGGCATGCGGAATTATAAGCTGCCGCTCGCAGCCGCGCGCAGCGTCGCGAAAGTGCGGGCGCGTCTGGGGACGCGGACCCGGCGTCGCGGACGATCTTCCAGGCTGCTCCGCGTTCGCGCGCCGCCGATGCCTTCCGCCGGTTGTCCGGCGAGGTGCTGGAGCGGCTGCGGACGCTCAAGCACTGATCGCAGGCCGCCGGTATGTTCGTACCTGGAAAACCGTTTCGGGACGGAAAAATCCCAGCCGTCGAGGGCTTGCAGCTTGCCGAGCTTGGAGTAAACTGCGCCGACAGTGTTGAATAGCGCCCGACTCGACAACTGGCGGCGCTGCCCGGTTAGGGGTGGAATAATCCACGACGGCGCCGACGCGAGCACTGCGGAGACCCGATGACCCGGCGCCGCGCGACCGCACCCCCGAAGGCTCCCACCGATATCCTCGCGCCGACCGGCCGAACCGCCGCCGCGAAACGCAAGCCCGGCCGCCCTCCGGTCCACGATGAAGCCTGGACCAAGGTGACGGTGGTGCTGTTCAACCGCCAGATTGTCTTCCTCGATCGCCTCGCCGCCAACATCCGCGCGCAGAGCGGCGCCGCCATCAGCCGCGCCCAGCTGATTCGCGCCCTGCTCGACGCCGTCGCTGACGCTGACGTTGATTTGACCAGCGCGACGTCGGAAAATGACCTCAAGGCAACCATCCTCGGGCGGCTCGGCACGTTCCGCTTCGGCGCGTGACGGCGGCGGCCGCGACCGTCGCCCCGGGCGCCCCCGACCGACGTGCGACGCGCTGCGCGAGCGCAACCTGCTCCCGATGGAGTCTGTGATGACCGTGGATCGAGAGTCGATGTCCGAGGCGTCGCGGTTGCGCCGGTCGCCGGCGCTCCAGCGGTGGCGCGCCACTCGACGGCTTCACCTTCCCGGACTGCTCGCCGCCGCGCTGGTGGTCGCGTTCGCCGGCCTCGACGCGCAGGCACCGCCGCCGGCGGCGGCGACGCCCTGGCCGACACCCGACCCGTCTGCGCTGCCCTCGGGGATCTGGAAAGACACCGTCCTCTACGGCAGGGCGGTGTTCTCGGAGACCTACCGCCTGATCGGGCCGGAGGCGCGCGGCGCGTCGCTGCGCTACGCCGGCAACAATCTGACCTGCCAGAGCTGCCACCTGCTGGCGGGCACGCAGCGCTACGGCCTGCCGATGATTGGCGTCTACGCGCTGTTCCCGACCTACATCGCCAGGGAGAACGAGGTGCGCACCATCGAGGACCGCATCGAAGGCTGCATGGAGCGGAGCATGAACGGCCGGCCAATGCCGCAGGACGGCAGGGAGATGAAGGCGCTGGTCGCGTACCTGCAGTTCCTGAGCACCGGCGTCCCGATTGGCACGGCGCTCGACGGACGAGGCGCGCCGGCGCTGCCGCTGCTCGATCGCCCGGCGAGCGCCACCCAGGGCGCCGCGGTCTACGCGCAGCGATGCATCGCCTGCCATCAGGAGAACGGGCAAGGGCTGCGGAAGGGATCCGCGGGGGATGGCAACGGCTACGTCTTTCCGCCGCTCTGGGGCCCCGACAGTTTCAACGACGGGGCCGGCATGCACCGGCTGATCGCCGCCGCCAGCTTCATCCGCGCCAACATGCCGATCGGCACGAACTACCAGGCGCCGATGCTGTCGGTGGAGGAGGCGTGGGACGTCGCCGCCTACATCAACAGCCAGCCGCGGCCCACCCGCGCGCACCTCGATCAGGACTATCCCGATCGCGCCCGCAAGCCGATCGATGCGCCGTTCCCGCCGTATGCCGACCAGTTTCCGCAGGCGCAGCACCAGTTCGGCCCGTTCGAGCCGATTCTCGATGCCGCCCGCCCCAAGCCGCAGTGACGCGATCGGCGCGCCGTGTTATTTTCCGGACACCGGCCGCGGCGCGGCGGTTCGGAACGTCATGACGTCTCCGAGCAGCCGCGTGCCGTCCGGCTCTTCCACCATGGCGCGGAAGTAGTAGACGGTATCGGGGCGGAGGCCCGCGACGGTCTGCGTGTAGGCGCCGGCCGCGGACGCGGGATTCCCGAGCGCGGTTTCGTTCGACGGCTGCGCGCCGGTGCCCCACACGAACCCCGATCGGCTGCCGGCCGCCAGCCGCGCGGTGACGCCGTGCAGCACCGCCGAGCGGTCGGTCAGCGCCGTTGCCGGCGCGGTCGCCGCGCGCGGTCCCAGATCGTCGCCGGCGATCGGGTCCGCCGGCAGCAGCGCGGTCGAGACCGCGTCGTCGCCCCGCACCGAGCCGCCGGCTGACGCCGCGCCGGTGGAAACACCCGAGACGGTCACGCTGAACGGCGCGGCCCAGCCGCCAGCCGCGGGCGTGGATGACGAATGCGCCGGTCGGAGATCGTCACCAGGCGCCGCCGCGTCCGCCGGCGCCGACTCGGGTCCGGACGGCTCAGCCGTCGCCGAAGGCGCCTCGGGCGACGGCTTGATCGACCGCGGAGTCTGCGACGGGGCCGCGGCCGCCTCCGCCCCGGCGGACCGCATCGTCTGCGGCGCGGATTCGGGCGCGCGGTCGTAATCGCCGTAGTAGCGCCCGGCCGCGGGGACCGTGACCTGCAGCCCCAGCGCGTCAATCGCCGCCTGCGCGTCCGCGCGATTCACCGTCGTCGCAACGGCCCGAATCCGCGCCGGTGTGCGCGGCGTCGGCGAGGGGCTCAGTCGGCCCAGATCGAGCGGCGCGCTGTCCTCGCGGCCGCGGATCGTCCAGCCGGACGGCCATGCCGCCATCCCTGATTCGATGACGCCGCCCCCTTCGGGGTTGAGGAGCTGCACGTCGCCGCTCAGCGGCTGATAGAAATAGACCTCGTCGAAGCCGTCGCCGTCGATGTCGCCGGCGCCGATCTCTCCCCAGGCCGGGACGACGCCGCCGCCGGTGAGGCCGGCGGCCGCGGCGGTCAGCGGCGCCAGGCTCCATGTGCCGGTGCGCGGGTGATAGAGGACCGCCTCGTCGAGGCCGTCGCCGGTCACGTCGGCCAGCTGCACGGCCCGTCCGGGTGCCCAGCTGCCCGAGTTGGCATGGGCGAACGTGCCGTCGGGACTGACCCACGTGTCCCAGCCGCCGGTGACCGGATCGGTCAGCAGCAGATCGGCGCGGCGATCGGTATCGAGTCGCGCGACGAGGATTTCGCGTCCCGCGTCGGTGGTTCCGACGGGCTGGTGGCCGAGGGCCGAATCGATCAGCCGCCAGCTGCCGGTCGCGCGCTGATACGTGAAGACATCCGCCCGGCCGTCGCCGTCGAAGTCGGCGACACGCACCGTCAGGCGCGGCGTCCAGTGGCCGGACCGGAACGTGAACGAACCGAGGCCATCGTTGATCCCGATCGACCAGTCGCCGCTCGCCGGCTGGTAGAGCAGGACGTCGTCTCGTCCGTCGCCGTTGAAGTCGCCGAGATGGACTTCCGCATTGGCGAGGCCGGCCCCGGCGGTGGCGACGAAGGCGCCGCTGTCGCTGGCGAGCTGGAACCAGCCGCCCGAGCGGGGGTCGTAAAGGAACAGGTCGGCGCGCCGATCGCCGTTGAAGGTCGCGGCCTGGACGTCGAGATCGGCCGGCCAGCGGCCGCCGACCAGGAAGCGCCCGGCGGCGGTCCAGATCTGCCAGGCACCCGAGGCCGGGCGGTAGACGAGGAGATCGGCGCGGCCGTCGCCGTCGAAGTCGGCCAGCCGCACCCGGCGGACGGTGCCAGCCGCGATGTCGCCGACGCGGAGTCCGCCCGGTTCGAGCGGCGCGGCGGTGTTGCCGGTCGGCCCGCTTTCCGTCTCGGACCCGGGCTGGACGCCGAGCAGCCGGGTCGCCGGGTCGCCAAAGAAAATCCAGGAGCGGCGGACGTCGCGCTGGCTGACGATCCGCTTCGCGCGCACCGCGGCTTCGCCGAGCGTCAGCGTTCCGTTGCGCAGCAGCAGCCGGAACAGTTCCTGGCTGACCAGCCGCTGCGTCGCGGCCGAGGTCAGGCTCGAGGAGGCCCACGCCGCCACGGCGCCGCCGTCCGGCGTCCGCAGCAGCGCTTCGGCGAGGCTCTCCTCATCGTAGATGCCGTGGAAGAAGCCGCTCAGGCAGCTCATCGCGATGACAAACGGCAGCCGTGCTCCGCCCTGCCAGCCGCTCCGCACCATGGCGTTGGTCAGGAGATCGCCGTCCCGGCCCCACAGCGAGGTTGAGCCGTGGCCGACGTAATTGACGATCAGGCTGCCGGCCGTCACCTGCGAAGCCAGCGTCCCCCCGGCGGCCGCGCCGATCGCGCCGCGGAACACCTCGTGCGACGTGAAGCCGGCCGGCACGGCCGAAGCAATCGCTCGGCTGGCGCCCTCGAAGTCATTGGCGGCGTCGTTCTCGTCCGCCGCGAAGGTCAGGTCGGTCGCCCATGCCGCCGCCGGCTGCTCCTCATACGCGACAATCTTGCGGACCATCGCCTCCGCCTGCGGAACGGTGCGCACCGGCAGCCGTCCGACCGCCAGCTGCGGCAGCCCATCGTCGTCGAAATCCGCGAACCATTCGTCCGAGGCGGTCTCGAGCGCGATCGACGCCATCGACAGCAGCCTGGTCGGAATGAGGTCGAAGTCGCCGAGCCCGGCGTAGTCGCGCGGATCCATCGTCGCGTCGCCCGCCAGAACGACGAATCGCGGCTTGCGCTGCCAGGTCGCGGCCGCTCTGGCGAGGAAGCGGCGCAGTGCGGCGGGGGTCTTGGCGCCGAAGCCGAACTCGTCGTAGACGTCCTCGATATCGACGACCGCGGGGTGATAGCCCTGGCGCAGGCGCAGCTCGATGAGCGGCTGCAGCGCGGGGATGAACGCCGCTCTCGCGAAGACGAGGTAGTCGAAGGCGTTGCCCGCGTCCTGCCAGGCGGACGGCGCGTTGGCGCGAACGAACGCCGGCGCCAGCGCCGTGAAGTCGGTGAACGCGAATAGCCGGCGCACACCAGTCCCGGGCGCCGATAGAGCAATCGCATAGAGGCCGTCCGAAGCGCGAACGGTGCCGAGGACGTCGATAACCGCCGCCGGATCGGTCACGTCGACGACCCGGATGGCCGGCGTCGAGAAGCCGCTAATCTCGATCGACTGCTGCCCGTCGGCCGTGAACAGCAGCTGGTCGGCATCGGCGCGATCGGTGTGCCAGTCGCTGAGCGTGACGTAGTCGACCAGGCTGATGTCGCTGTCGCCGCCGAGCGCGGTCAGCTCGACGACGTTGTTTCCTTCCACCAGCGCTTCGACCGGGACGGTAAGGTGAAAGACCGGCCGTTCCTGGGCGTTGAAGGCGACGTCATCGAGAGCGCGGCCGTTGACGGTGACGCCGACGTGATGGTTGGCGGTGGTACCCGCGCCGACCGTCACGCCCTGCAGCGCCAGCCCGAGCTCCGCCGTCGCCGCACGGCGGTCGATGTTGGCGAGCCGGATGCTGACGACCGCAGGCGTCGTGCTCGTCACGGTCTGGCCGAACCAGTTTTCCGCGTCGCCATTGTTGAGCGCGGCGAAGTAGACCGAGCGCTCCTTCGACTGGAGCGTGTGCCAGAAGCTGTCGGCGCCGGCCGGTGAACTCGGCGCCGTCGACGAGACCGCGAGGCGCCGGCCGCGCCCGCCGCCGGCGGTCAGCCAGTAGACCCGTGTGTCGGTCGCCGGTGTGTCGAGCCCGGTCGCGAAGAACTCGATGCGATCCTCGGGGTCGAGCCGGCCGTCCGCCTCGCCGACCACACTGATCGCCTGTTCGACGCCGTCGGCGAACAGCCGCAGCGTGCGCGGGTTGATCGCCGGGTCGAGGCCGGCGGCGAGCAGCTCGGGCTGCGCGATTCTGTACCACCCCGGCCGCCTGATGCCGATCCTGATGGTGTGGCCGGCGGCCAGCGCCCACTGCGTGACCAGCGGATCGCGCGGCTGTGGCTTGACGAAATCGCCGGTCGCACCGGCGTTGTCGAGGAACTGCTCGCGGGTCTCCCCCGAGCGGCAGGGCAGCGAGCCCGGCGAGCCCGGCGCCGCGACGCGGCAGGTGCCGTCGCCGAGCGCGTTCGACGTCACGATCGGCGGCATCTGCACGCCGCCGGCAAACGGTGTCACCGGTCCATGCCAGGTGCTGACACCGTTGAGGTCGACGTCTTCGAGCCAGTAGACGACCGTGGGGTCGGCGGCGGCGGCGTTGACGTCCCAGAACGCGTACTGATGGTCCCCGGTTGACGCGACGCCGCGGCCGAGGGTCAGGCCCGAGCCGCCGATCAGTGCGGTCGTGACCCGCGTCCGTACGCCGCCAATGTCCCGATAGACGTGAAAGCCAAGGTTGTCGATTTCGTAGCCGGTCTTCCACTGGACGAGCGTGCCGCGATCGTAGCGGACCGCATCGAACGAGATCAGCCGGGCCTCGGTCACCGACAGCGGTGCCAGCGCGAGATAGAGAATCTGGGTCGCGACCGCGTTGTTGGTCGTCCAGTTCAGGGTGAAGCCGTCCGACGTCATCGCCGTCAGGTCGGCTTCGGCGCCGAGGGTCGAGTTGTTGGTGTCGGCGACGATGAAGGCCTTGGTCGTCTTGTCGATGGCGCGGACGCTGGTGGGGGTGACGGTGTTCTGATCCGTCATCGCCGACGCCCCCTCGGTCGTGCCGTCGGCGGCGCCGATCCCGAAGCGGCTGTGCGCGACCGGCGCCGCGCGGGTGATGTCCTGCATGCTGGTCAGCAGAACCGCGCTCGGCTGGAAGCCGACCCCGGTAATCGACTGCGCCGCCGGCGCACCGCCGGTCACCTTGTTGAAGCTGCCGGGCTTGACGTTGACGCCCTTCAGCGCCAGCGACAGGACGCGGGCGGCGGCGGCGCTGGTGGCGTTGGTGAAGTTGACGGTGAAGCCGTCGGCATCCATCGACACCCACGACGCCTTCTTCTGGACCGCCAGGGAGGCGTCGAACGCGTAGATCGCGGCATCGGTCTGCTGGCCACGCTGGGTATCGGACGTGGCGGTGTTGTCGAGAGTCAGGAAGCTCGACGCCCACTGGTCGCCATCGGCATCCATCGCGCCGAGGCCGAAGCCGGCGCCCGGGATCATGGCCGGCAAGCCCGACACGTACGCCTGGGTGGCGTGGGCGTGAATCACCGCGCTCGGCTGGAAGCCGACGCCGGTCACGGACTTGTTGCCGGTGACCGTGCCCATCGTCCAGTCGAGGACCTTGGCGGAGACGTTGGGGCCGCCGATGACGATGTAGTGGATGACGTAGGCGTTGGCGTCGTTGGTCGTCCAGTTGAGCGTGAAGTTGGTGTCGTCCCACGACGTCAGATCCGCCTCAGCGACCAGCACTTCGCTCCACTGAACCAGCGTCAGCGCCTTGGCGGCCATCCGCGTGCTGGCGTTCGAGAGCACCGCCTGCGCGGTCTGGCTGGCCGCCGCGACCGACCGGCTGATGGTGCCGTCGGTCATGCCGAAGCCGAACAGGTACGAGGCGGCGTTGAAGGTCGAGTTGGTCTGGCCGTCGGTCCAGAGAATGATCGCCTTGGGCACCGAGCCGAGGCCGTGGGCGATCACCTGGGTGGCGGGCGCGCCGCCGGTGCTCTTGGTGAAGCTGCCGACCTTGAAGCCGGGTCCCTGGTCGAACTGGACCACCGACCAGGCGATGTCGGCGACGTCGGAGGTGTTGTTGCGCGTCAGCGTCAGCCATCCCGCAGGCCCGGACGGCTTGAGCGCCAGTGTCTGAGTCAGCCCGACATCGGCGTCGTTGGACGCGGTCGCGGTCAGCGGCCCGATCGACCCGGCGGTCTCCTTGAGGAGGTAGTTGACTTCGATGCCCTCGCCGCAGCAGTTCGGCACGGTCTCGCTGGCGACGTCGATGGCTTCGGTCATGCCGGCCGGCGGCGTCCACGTGCTGCTGCTCGAGAACGCGTGCGCCGTGACGATCATCTCGTTCGCGCGGGTCGTCGTCACCGCCGGCGCGGCATGCGTCAGCGCGTTAGCGGTTGCCTGGCCGCTCTCGACATCGATCGGATTGACGGTGTCGACGTTCACGAACGACATGATCCCGCCGGCCGATCCGGTCGAGGTATCGAAGGTGAAGGCGTAGCTCGCCGGTTCGCTATCGGCGGCTTTCCAGTAGACGGCGAGCGAGTTGGCGGTGGTCGAGGCGTTGTCGGTGCGGCGGATCAGGGTCCACCCGGCCGGCGGGCTGATGACGGCGGTGTTCGGCCGGAACGCAATCGAGGCGATCATCACATCCGAGTCGACCGTCCCGGCCGGCTTGCCGAGCGTCAGGGTCAGCGCTGCGGAGCCGGCGGCGGCCTGGGTCGAGGACTTGAAGGCGATGCCGAGGCCGGCCGTGAACGAGCCGACGCCGATGATGTCGTCGACGGCGTACGGCGTCCGGCCCATGTTCTGGCCGGCGCCCCCCTGGCCCGTTCCGAAGGCAATCGCGCGCAGCGTGTCGACCGTGCCGATCGAGACGCCGCCGACCGGGACAGTGGCGCTGGCGACGCCGGCGGCAAAATTGGTGGTGCCGCTGCGGACGGTCGTGCCGTCCTTGAACTCCACGACCTGCCAGGCGATTTCGGTGATGTCGTCCGGCGATCCGGAGACGCTCCGGTCGAACGTCACCGTCGTCGAGTTGGTCAGCCGCGCGCGCAGCATCCGCGCGCCGATGTCGATACCGACGCCGGAAGTCTGCCATCCGGCCAGCACGAATGTCTTGGTCGTATCGACCGCGGGACTCAGCGTCGCCGTGACCGCGGTCGTCGTCCCAGTCATCGTCGTGATCGTTCCGCGCTGGACGTTGATGTCGGCGGCGTTGGTGAACTCGACCACCTGCCAGGAGACGATGTGGCCGGCGTTGACGCCGTTCGCGCGGATCTGCAGGTTTTTGGTCGAGGTCAGGTCCGCAAGCGCCGCGTCGTCGTTGCTCCATTCGTTGTCGGCGGAGGCCGCCGTCTTCGAGAACAGCACGAACGCCTGGCTCATCGCAGCAACCGCCGTGATGCCGACGTTGACGATGGTGGCGGACTGCGCCGTCTCGCCGCGCTGGACTTTGACGCCCGAGCCGAAGGTCGCGACGTACCACTGGATATTGATCGGCGCCGGCTCCGGCGCGACGCCGTTGGTGACGCGCTCGAACTCGATGGTGGTGGCGGAGGCGAGGCGCCCGCGCACGGTCGATCCGACCGGCCGGTTGCTGTCGGAGCGGGTCTGGAAGACGAGGAAGGACTTGGTGGTATCGACCGAAGAAATGGTGATGATCTGGATGCCGTTCGCGCTGTTGACCGCGGTCCCGGACTGGACCTGCTGGATCGTCGCCGCCGAGGCCTCCGGCGTGCCGATGCCGAGCGCCAGCAGGGCGACGCAGAACGCGAGTCGGCCGGCGATCATTCTCATGGAGTGGACGGATCAGCCGGTCCCTGGGCGTAGGTCACATCGAGGGGAGAGCAATCCGACTGCCGAGCTTGTATCTGGCGTTAAATCTTTATGCGTGAGCTGCTTACAGCTAAACATGCCACTGGAGCACGGCTGTTGTGTCGGGTGCTCTGTGCCGAATTCGTACGCGGATCACACATTGAGCGGGAGTCCTGGAGCCGCCCCCTTTCGACGGGGACACTCACCTTTAGCGTAAGTTGTTGATTTTGAATGGCGAGCGAGGGAAAGGGGCAGAATCAGGCTTCGGCGGGCAAGCAGGCAGACCCCGCCGATTCAATCGCGGGCCGGAATGGAGCGTGAGGTTACTTACGGCCGCCAGGCGGGGTGCAGGGGGCCCCGCCGATTCAATATTGGTGCGAAAGGGGGGACTCGAACCCCCACGGTATTGCTACCGCCAGCCCCTCAAGCTGGTGCGTCTGCCAATTCCGCCACTTTCGCGAGGGTGAGAACCGATTACTTCTTGGGCTGCTCTGGCGCCGGGGTCTGTACCGCAGGCGCCGGGGCTGCCGGGGTCGTTGCCGCCGGCGCCTGCGCCGGGGCCGTAACCGGCGCGGTAACAGGTGCCGCCGGGGCGCCAAGGCCGCGCATCAGCGAACCCGGGCCGCGCTGACCGATGATGCCAAGGACGATCGCGCCGAGCATGAACAGCGCGCCGAGGACCGCGGTGGCCTTCGTCAGCACGGTGGCGCCGGCGCGCGCGCCGAACGCCGTCTGGCTGCCCCCGCCGCCGAACGCGCTCGCCATGTCCCCCCCCTTGCCCTGCTGCAGCAGCACGACGAGGAGCAGGAGCAGGCAGGCGACGACGTAGAACACGGCCAGGAGGTAGTAGAGCATAACGGTCGATTGTAACAAATTCCTAGCGTTTCACCAAGCCTGAGGCGAGAGCAAGGGCGGGTTGTCGCGTTGACGGATATCTGACGGCCGATTGAACTGTTATCATTCACCTTGAGATTGACAGTATCGGATGCAGCTCGATGCAGTTCCTGGAGCGTCCACGCTGACCGTGGTCGAAATCGTAGAAGCCGACGCCTCGAATCTTCACCGTCGAGCCCACTAGGCTCGAAGCCGAGCGGCCTCCCAGAACAGTCGCGAACATTCCCTCAACACTGCGCAGCGTTGCCAGATGCGGCGACATTGCCGCCCCCGAGCAGACCGTGTCCGCCAACTCGGTCACGACCGTGAAGCCCGGTGCATTCGGGTCTTCGACGGCGATGTGGTAATCGCGGTCATCCTCGTGGGCCACGTAGCTGACCCGGCCGACGATCTCGAAGACGCGAAACTCCTCGGCGTAGATGCGGCGGTCCGGTCCTGCCTCGCAGTGCGAAGGTAGCGCGTTCAGGTCTCGGATGGATATAGGCGTAGCAACCTCCGGGGCGATCCGTGCCGCGTCGGAGTCCGCCAGCGTCTTAACGAACCAGCGTTCGACCCCGCACGCTAGGCCGAGGCTGGGCGACGGTGGCGGCGTTGGGGCTGTCGGCGCACTTAAGCCGCCTCCGCCGCAGCCGTGGCCCACAAACGCGAGCATGACCAATAGCCATCTCCAGCGCATCCTGTCAGCGAACAATCCTGATCCAGATCTCGCCCGGAGTGTCGGACGGAGCCGGAGTGAAGTCAATCGGTCCCGGCGACGGTGCGAAGCCGCACAGCGTGCCCGGGCAGACCCAACACTTCACGCTGCCATGCGTTGAGCACGTACCTTGGCGCGTGGCCGAACAGCTGTAAACACCATCGTTGCAAACAGCCGAAACCGGTGATTTTCCATTCCCGATGCACGTCGCATTCGACGGGATGGATGCCGCGTCGCACGTCGGCCCATTAGGTCCTGGTGTTGGCGTCGGACAGGGGTTCGGCGTGGGAGTCGGTGTCGGGGTCGGTGAGGGGCTGGACTGCTTCCGCATGAAGATGTCCGCCGTCATCGAGCCGGCTACCGTTACGGTGGTCTCTCCGATATCGTATCCAGCGTTCATGGCACGGAGTGTGATTCGTCCAGCGGTCAGTCACGTGACGGCATATCGTCCGCTAGCGTCACTTGTCGTCGTCTTCGAATTGTCTTTTACCACCACGGTCGCACCGGAGACAGGCGTGCTCGTGCCTCGTCCCTTGCTGAGCCTGAGACCGTAAATCCTGAGGGCACCGGGGGCGTCGGTGTCGTTGGAAGCGGTGGGAGATCTACAGTCCGCGAAGTGCTGTTTGCACCTCCGAATAGCTCGCTACTTGTTACGGGGTCGGAAGTCCCCATCGGACTACCGTTAAAGACGAGCCCAGATGTCGTATTACCCAGCGTGGCCGATGCAGCGCCGGTGTTTTAAATGGTCAGGCGAGCAGTGTATGGAAAGCCCGTAGCGCTGCGTTGCCCGTCGACGGTCATCGCCGTTATGGATACGGCCGCGCGTGGGGCGGTCGGAGTTGGCGTTGTCGGTGTGCTACTCCCTCGCTGCCGCAGCGTGGTACCACGAGAGCGAGCGCCAGCGCCGCCGCGTACGTTCCACATCGTCGATTCACACGACCTCCCCATCCCAAAACGCTCGCGCATGGTGGGTGCAGGGAGTGCGAATGTCAAGCTGGTGGGGATGCTTGGGACGAAGTCCTGCCGTGCTACTCAGATTTCGGCCCGTGGAGCATACGGTCGTTTATACCGCGCCCTGCCGGCTGCGCGCGACAATGTCGAAGAACGCCTTGACGTCGAGGCTCGCCCCGCCGACCAGCGCGCCGTCGACGTCCGGTAGCTGGATCAGCTCGTGGATATTGTCCGGCTTCACGCTGCCGCCGTAGATGATGTGGCAGTGGTCGCCGGCGGCGCCGCCGAAGCCCTGCCGAATCCGCGACCGGATGTGGGCGTGGGCCTCGCCGGCCTGCTGCGGCGTGGCGTTCCGGCCCGTCCCGATCGCCCAGACCGGCTCGTAGGCGAGGACGAGCGATCCGACCTGATCTCCGGTCAGGCCGTCCAAACCGGCCGTGATCTGCCGATCGAGCACGGTCAGCGTCTCGTTCCCCTCACGCTCCTCGAGCGTCTCGCCGATGCAGACGATCGGCGTCAGCCCGGCGGCCAGCGCCGCGACCAGCTTCCGGTTGACGCTCTGATCGGTCTCATGGAACAGCCGCCGCCGCTCGGAATGGCCGATGAGGACGTATTCGGCGCCCGCCTCCTTCAGCATCCCGGCGCTGATCTCGCCGGTGAAGGCCCCTTCGCGCTCCCAGTGCAGGTTCTGTCCGGCGACGCCGATCGGCGAGTTCCGGACCGCCTCGGCGACGCCGTGGAGCGCCGTGAACGGCGGCGCCACGACAATCTCGACGTCGTCGAGATCCTTGACCAGCGTCCGGAACTCCTTGGCGAAGACGACCGCCTCCTGGACGGTCTTGAACATCTTCCAGTTGGCGGCGATGAACGGCACGCGCATGATCTGTTCTCCCGGTTAACCGAGCGCGACAACGCCCGGCAGCTTGCGGCCGCCGAGAAACTCCAGCGACGCGCCGCCGCCGGTCGAGATGTGCGTGATCCGGTCGGTCACGCCGGCCTTGACGACCGCCGCAATCGAATCGCCGCCGCCAATCACCGTCGTCCCGTCGACGTCCGCGACCGCCTTGGCGACTTCGATCGTTCCCTTCGCGAACGCATCGATCTCGAACACCCCCATCTGGCCGTTCCAGGTGACCGTGCGCGCGCCGGCGATGATCGTGCGGTATGCCGCAATCGTCTTCGGGCCGATGTCGAGCCCCATGCGATCGCCGATCGCCGGATCGCCGACGTCGAGCGTCTCGGCCGGCGCTCCGGCCTCGAGCTTCGGCGCGACGACGTGATCGACCGGCAGCTCGAGCCGCAGCTTCCTCGCCTCGGCCTGGCGGACGACGTCCCGCGCAGCGTCGAGCAGATCCCCTTCGACCAGCGAGCGGCCGACCGGGATGCCCTGCGCCTTGAAGAAGGTGTAGGCCATCGCGCCGCCGATCAGCAGCGCATCGACCCGCGGCACGAGGTTCTGAATCACCTCGAGCTTGTCGGAGACCTTGGCGCCGCCGAGGACCGCGACGAAGGGGCGATCCGGCTCTTCCAGGATCTTCCCCAGGTAGGCCACTTCCGCCGCCATCAACAGGCCGGCGGCGCTCTCCTTGATCTGATGGACGATCCCCTCGGTCGAGGCATGCGCGCGATGCGCCGAGCCAAACGCGTCGTTGACGTAGACGTCGGCCAGCCCGGCGAGCTGCTTCGCGAACGCCGGGTCGTTCTTCTCCTCCTCGGCATGGAAGCGGAGGTTCTCGAGCAGGACGACCTTGCCACCGCCGGCGGCGCGCGCGATCGCCGCCGTCGCCACCTCGCCGACCGACTCCTCGGCGAACACGACCGGCCGGCCGAGCAGCTCGGTCAGCCGCGCCGCCACCGGCCGCAGCGAGTACTCCGGGTTCGGCTTGCCCTTCGGCCGGCCGAGATGCGACGCCAGGATCACCGTCGCGCCGTGCTCGAGCGCATACCGGATCGTCGGCAGCGACGACCGGACGCGGGTGTCGTCGCCAATCGTGCCGTTCTTGATCGGCACGTTGAAGTCAACGCGCAGGAAGACGCGCTTGCCGGCGACGTCGAGGTCCTTAATGCCGCGCACGCCCTTACAGCCCCTTCTTGACGAGGTAGCGCAGCAGGTCGACGCAGCGGTTCGAATAGCCCCACTCGTTGTCGTACCACGACAGCACCTTGACGAAGTCGCCGTCCATGACCGACGTGTACGGCGCGTCGAGGATCGACGAGTGCGGATTGCCGCGGAAGTCGATCGATACCAGCTCCTCGGTCGAGTACTGCAGGATGTTCTTCAGCGCGCCGTCGGCCGCCGCCTTGAACGCCGCGTTCACTGCCTCAGCCGAGGTCTTCTTGTCGACCAGCACCGCCAGGTCGACGACCGAGACGTTCGGCGTCGGCACGCGCATCGCGATGCCGTCGAGGCGTCCCTTGATCTCCGGCAGCACCTCGCCGACCGCGACCGCCGCGCCGGTCGTCGTCGGGATGATCGACAGCGCCGCGGCGCGCGCCCGCCGCAGGTCCTTGTGCGGCAGGTCGAGCAGCTGCTGGTCGTTCGTGTACGAGTGCACCGTCGTCATCCAGCCCTTGCGGATGCCGTACTGCTCGTGCAGGATCTTGGCGATCGGCGCCAGGCAGTTGGTCGTGCACGACGCGTTCGACAGTATGTGGTGCTTCGCCGGGTCGTACTTGTCTTCGTTGACGCCCATCACGATCGTCAGATCGGGATTCTTGGCCGGTGCGGTGATGACGACCTTCTTCGCCCCAGCGGTGATGTGCTTGGCGGCGTCCTCACGCTTCGTGAACAGGCCCGTCCCCTCGAAGACGACGTCGACGCCGAGCGACTTCCACGGCAGCTGTGCCGGATCCTTGACCGAAAGGACCTGGAACTCGTCCTTCCCGACCGTGATCCGGTCCCCCTTGGCGGAGGTTTCGGCCTTGAGGTTGCCGAGAATCGAGTCGTACTTGAGCAGGTGGGCGAGGGTATCGGCGTTGGTCAGATCGTTGACCGCGACGATGTCGATGTTGCTGTCGTCCATCGCCGCGCGCATGATGTTGCGGCCGATCCGGCCGAATCCGTTTATCCCGACTTTGATTGCCATCTGCGATACCTCCCAGTACCTGCGAAACCTTAGATTGTAATGAACGGCTTGCACCGCGGTCAAACGACGGACTAGAGTGAACCGGCTCCGCTCATGTACACCCTCTACAGCGTCCTCATCGTCGCGTTCTGCGCCGTGATGTCGCCGTACCTGATCTACCAGGCGGTGCGCTACCGGAAATACGTCCGCAACCTGCCGCAGCGGCTCGGCCTGCTGCCGCGGTCCTTCAATCACGACGCCGACGAATCAATCTGGATTCACGCCGTGTCGGTGGGCGAAGTGCTGACCGCCCGGGCGCTCCTGCCGGAGCTCCGCGAGCGCTATCCGCGGCTGCGGCTGTTCCTGTCGACGACGACGATGACGGGCCAGCAGATTGCCCGCAATAATCTCCAGTTCATCGACGAGGTGTTCTACTTCCCCTTCGATCTCGGTTTCATCGTAAACCGGACGCTCCGGCTGGTGAAGCCCCGTCTCTTCATTATGATGGAAACCGAGATCTGGCCGAACCTGCTCCGCGCCTGCCGCCGCGGCGGCGTCCGGACGATGCTGGTCAACGGCCGGATTTCGGCGCGCTCCTACCCGCGCTACCGGCTGGCGCGGCCGTTCTTCCGGCGGGTCCTCCGCGACGTCGACCGCTTCTGCATGCAGAGCGACGAAGCGGCGCGCCGCGTCATCGACATCGGCGCCGAGCCCGGCCGGGTCGTCGTCACCGGCTCGCTGAAGTTCGATTCGCTCGAGATCCCGGGCGCGGCGGCCTCGGCCGACCGCGGCCGCAACCGGGTCCTGCGCTACTTCCGGATCACCGACGGGCGGCCGGTGATCGTCGCCGCCAGCACGCTCAAGGGCGAGGAAGAACCGGTCCTCGACGCCTTCCAGCGCATCCGGGCAACGATGACCAACGCGCTGCTGATCATCGCGCCGCGCAAGCCCGAGCGCTTCGACGAGGCGGAGCGGCTGGCGCGGCGGGCCGGCTGGAACGTGCTGCGGCGCAGCGAGCTCCGCGTCGACGCCGAGCCGCGCTGCGATGTCGTCGTCCTCGACACGATCGGCGAGCTCGCCCAGGTCTTCCAGATCGCGACGGTGGTGTTCGTCGGCGGCAGCCTGGTCGACGCCGGCGGCCACAACATCCTCGAGCCGGCGGTGTTCGGAAAGCCGATCGTCTTCGGTCCGCACATGCACAACTTCACCGAAATTGCGCGGACCTTCCTCGACCACGGCGCCGCCGTCCAGGTCCGCACCGGCCGCGAGCTCGAGACGGTGCTCCGCGACCTGCTCGGCGATCCGGTCCGCCGCGCGACCCTCGGCGCCGGCGCGCGGGCGCTGGTCGAAGCCAACCGCGGCGCGCGGAGCCGCAGCCTGGCGACGATCGCGCAGCTGCTGCCCCCCGACAATCCCGGCGACGTCGTCCGTCCGTTCCGGCGGATCTGACGCCGGTGAGGACGCCCTGTGCTTAGCGCGCTCTATGCCGCACTGGCGCGCCGCCGGCGCGAGCGCTACGCCGCGCGTCCGGATCTCCGCCGCCGGCTGCGCCGCCCGGTGATCAGCGTCGGCAATCTGGCGGTCGGTGGGCGCGGCAAGACGCCGCTGGTCGCCGCGATCGCGCGCGAGCTGCTGCGGATGGGCGAGCGCCCCGCCATCCTGAGCCGCGGCTACGCGCGGACCGACGCGGTCGACGGCGTCGTCGTGGTGCGCGACGCCGACGGCATCCGCAGCGACCTGGCGCGGGCCGGCGACGAGCCGCTGATGCTCGCCCGCCAGCTGCCGGGCGCCTGCGTCCTGGTCTCGCCCGACCGTTACCTCGCCGGCCGGCTCGCCGAGAGCCAGCTCGGTGCCACCATCCACCTGCTGGACGACGGCTTCCAGCACCTCCAGCTCGAGCGCGACGTCGACATCCTGATCATCGGCCGCGACGACATCGCCAACCCGGTGACGCTGCCGGCCGGCCGCCTGCGCGAGCCGCTCGACACCTGCATCGTCGCCGACGCCATCGTCGCGGCGGACGCCGACGTCGAAGTGGATGTCGCCGGCGGCGATATTCCACTGTTCCGGGTGACGCGAGCGATCGGTCCCGCGATCGGCGGCGACGGGATGGCGGAGGTGGCCGGCCGTCCGGTGGTGGCGGTCGCCGGCATCGCGGCGCCGGAGCGGTTCTTCGACGATCTCCGGCGCGCCGGCTACACGCTGGCGGCGACGATCGCCTTCCCGGACCATCAGCCGTACTCGCGCCGTGACCTGGCGCGGATCGCCGCTCGCGCCACCGCGGCCGGCGCCGCAGCGGTCGTCACGACGGAGAAGGATTTCGTGCGGCTGCTGCCGTATCGGCCGTTCCCGCTGCCGGTCGTGTGGGTGCCGCTTACAATGGAGCCGGATCCGCGGCCCGGATTCCGGCACTGGCTGGCCGGTTCGGTGGCCGCGGCCCGTGACACGATTGCAGGCTGACCCCGAGATCTCTCCGCCGGCGCCGAGCGAGGCGCGTCCACCCGGGCTGCGCCACCGGCTGGAATACGCCGCCGTCATGGCGGTCGTGGCGCTGGCGCGGGTCTGCCCGATGGGCGCGGTGCTCGGCGCCGGGACGGTGCTCGGCCGGGTCTTCCATGCCGCCGACCGCGGCCATCGCCAGCTCGCGGTGCGGAACCTGCGCGCCGCCTTCCCGTCGCGGAGCGAGGCGGAATGCCGGGCGATCGCCCGCGAGATGTTCGCCCATTTCGGCCGCCTGCTGGCCGCGCTCCTCAAGTTCAGCACGCTCGCTCCGGA
>JANMWI010000067.1:0-5155 GCA_031393955.1 Acidobacteriota bacterium | reverse complement strand
AATGACGCGAACGGTGGCCCGGCTGGCGTCCGTCGAGATCACGCCCGCCGCCTCGGCGTTGCGCGACGCGTCCAGCTCGATGCCGAGGAAGTCCAGTCCGTCACAGATGCGCGTCCGGACCAGCGGCGCGTGCTCGCCGATGCCGCCGGCGAAGACGAGCGTGTCCACGCCACCGAGCGCCGCGGCGTACGCGCCGACCCACTTCCTGGCCTGGTAAGAACAGCACCACCGCCTCGGCCGCCCGCACGTCATCGGCTTCCCGTGCCAGCAGATCCACGACGAAAGGCTCGGTCGTCAACCCGTTTGCCTCCGGAGCCACGGGAGTCCCCATGCTGAAGGATGACTCATCTGGTCGTCGCTCCCTGTGCAAAACCGGACAGCCGGACGCACTGTGGACCGGACGTCGGAGCTGCTGGATCAATCGTCTCCGCGCACCTCATCGATACCCTGCCGAGGACGAGTGCCACGATCGAGATCACAGGCCGGACAGGCCGTGCGCGGCGACGATGCCGGCGACGATGCCGGCGACGATCACCACGAACGCGCCGGTCGGCCCGCCGATTTGATGCACGAGCCGAGGGAAGGCCTGCACCAGCGCGATGCCGCCGTCAGCCAGCTCGAAGAGGCGGCGCTCGGTTCGCGATAATCCGGTGTCCGTCCACGGGTACTCCTGGAGGAAGCGGGTGATCGCGGGAGTGAGGTACGGCAGGGCTGACGTGTCATCGTGCCGGAGCGCATCGACGGCTTCGGGCGTCTGCGCCCGAAAGGCCAGCCATGCCCGCTTCGCCAGGGCGTACTGCCGATCGGTGACGGGCTGCCTGGTTTCCAGAAGCGGCGCGAGTTCGTCCGACGTCAGCTCACCCAGCCCCTTGAAGTTCGGGCGGCCGGGAAACGACCCGATGCAAATCAGCGAGACCGGCGTCGCCGCCGGCAGGCGCTCGCGCATCCAGGCCAGCAACTGAATCAGATTCAGCTGGTCGAACAGATCGTGCTCGAACCAGAGAACCACTTCCGCGTACGATCCGTGCCGCAGCAGGGCGGCTCGCCACTCGCGTAAATCGTTCACCGCCTCCGCAGACCGATCAAACCTGGTCAACGGACCAGCTCGCCCGTCACCTCGATTGGACAGATGCCGCCGCCGCACCTCGAGCAGTTCATCGTCGGTCAGCCCTGCGGGGACCGGCCCTTCGTAGAGGGGATCGGCCCAGATGGACCGCAGGCCGGGAACGCCTGCCTTTTCGATGGTTGCCGTTGTCGACGTGCCATTGGCGACATGCAGGAAGCGCGCACGAGCGTCGATCATCTTGATATGTTCGACCATAATCGTCGATCGCCCCGCGTCCAGGGTAATTTTGTGTATTTCTCTTACGCGGTTGCGGCGCTTAAATGCGGCGTTGCCGGGACCTGCGGACATGACACGGAATGCGTGTAATCCCGCCGTTTTGCCCAGGAAGAGTGATGGCCCAACGACCCCGCCTGATCGGCAAACGGAACAGCGCCTATCAGGTTCTCGAAAGTCTCGCCTCGAGCCGCCAGAAGAGGAACAGGACGCGCACGTTCCTGGTTGAGGGTGTTCAGCCCATCAACACCGCTCTGGCAAACCGGTGGCCGATCGCCGCGCTTCTCTACCAGAGTGGCTCCCCGCGGTCCCGCTGGGCCGCGGACGTGCTGGAACGCACGCCGGCTGCAGAGCGGTACGAGATCGTGCCGGATCTTTTCCGGCCGCTCAGCCGCAAGGACGAGCCTTCCGAGCTGCTCGCCGTGGTCCGCATGCCGGATGACCATCTCGACCGTGTCCGCATCGACCCCGCACTACTCGCTGTGGTAGTCGATCGCCCAGGGAACCCTGGAAATCTGGGCACGTTGATTCGATCCTGTGACGCCTTCGGGGTGAACGGGATCATCCTCAGCGGTCATGGTGTGGACCTCTACGAGCCAGCGACCGTGACCGCAAGCCGGGGGTCACTCTTTGCCGTACCGGTCGTCCGGGTTCCGTCGCATGAAGATACGCTGCGCTGGGTGACAGCCGTGCGCACCGAACTCGGGGGATGCCGGGTTCTCGGTACTGACGAAGCCGGGTCAATCGATCTGCACGAATCGGACTTCCTGGGTCCGACCGTCCTGTTGTTGGGAAACGAAAGTCACGGCTTGAGCCACGCCTACCGCGAGTTGTGCGACGACGTGGTGCGTATTCCGATGGTCGGCTCGGCGACATCGCTGAATGTGAGCGTGGCCGCTTCCATCGTGCTCTACGAAGCCGTCCGGCAAAGACGACTCCGCCGTCACGTTCCAACGACGGCGTCGACCACATAGTGCCGCTGATCGTCGGCGGCCATTCACAGCACCATCTGATCGCGAGCGACGATGACTTCGCCGGCGAAGTGCGTCCGCACGCCCTCAATGTAGGCCGCGTCCGAAAAGCCCGCAGGCATTCCCGTTCGCGCCAGGCACGAGGTGGCTGAGCACGAGCGTCTTCACGCCCGCTTCCTTCGCCATTCGTCCGGCGTCGACAGTCGTCGTACGCGTCTCGGCGATGTGCCGCGCGAGGCTGTTGATGATGCCCCTCGCCGCCGCCGCTTTCGCCGCCGCCATTCTCGCGTCGTAGATCGACTTGTCGATGACCTCGCAGACGAAGAGGTCGGCGCCTTTGGTCAGGCTGACCAGCCCGGGCGAGTAGGCGGTGTCGCCGGAAATGACGGTCGACCGGGCCGGTGTGTCGAAACGATAGGAAGCGATCGGTACTGCATCATTCCCTTGGCCCGTTCGTCGGTGGTGCGGATGTCCGCGTTCAGATGGGCATAGATGAAATTCAAACCCGGCGTCGTCCCGCAGTGACCGAGCAGGCGCGGCTTGACGTGCGCCAGGGTGAGGGGCTTTCTCAGCAGCGGGTTGTCGTAGAGATAGATCTGCCCGACCGACAGATAGTTCGCCGCGCGCCAGTAGGCGTCGATCTGCTGAAGCAGTTTGGGCGCCAGGGTATTGGTCTTCATGATTCGTAGCTACTTCACTCGTGCAGGACGGTGCGATTACAGGTCATGGATCACCGCGGGAGGAAAGGCGGCCCGCAGGGCATTCAGGACGGCCAGCACATCGATGACTTCCTGGGCGATGGCACCGTTCACCGGGCTCAGGTGTCCGCCGGCCGCGAAGACCATGCCGACGGCGCTCAGCGCCATGCCGCCGACCGCGCTCTGCAGGGCAATCACCCGCATCCGGCGGCTGATGTGCATGAACTCGTCGACCTTCTCGAGCGAGTTGTCCATCACCACGACGCCCGCCGCTTCGGCGGTGACGTCGCTGTTCTGGCCGATCGCCATGCCGACGGTGGCGGCCATCATCGCCGGCGCGTCGTTGATGCCGTCGCCCACATACAGCGTCCTGGCCGCGGCGGTTTCCTTGCGGACGATGGCGAGCTTGTCCTCCGGACTCTGCTGCGCGTAGATCTCGGTAATGCCGACCTGGTCCGCGAGATAGCGGACCTCGGACTCGCGATCGCCCGAGACGATCATCACGCGGGCGAAGTGGTGCCGCGGACCGAGATGACTGACGAACGAGCGGCTCTCGGCGCGCGGCGCATCGCGAAACCGGAAGGTCGCCGCATAGCGCCGGTCGATGACCACCACGCATTCGAGTCCACCGGCAACCGGCGGCAGCCGATCGGCGCCGGCCGGACCTTGCGCCGTGAGCGTGCCGCGACTGGTGATCTGCACCTGGCGGCCGGAGACGGTGCCGCGTAGCCCCTGGCCGGGGGGCTCGCTCACTTCCGCGGCTTCGAGCAGGTGGAGACCATCCTTCGCCGCCGCCGCGAGAATCGCGCGGGCGAGCGGGTGCTTGGAATAGCGCTCGACGCTGGCGACGAGGGTCAGGACGTCGCGTGGCGCGAACTCAGGAGCGACGAGCTGCTCCGTCAGCTTCGGCTCGCCGTACGAGAGGGTCCCGGTCTTGTCGAAGATCGCGGTTCGACAGCGGGTGATCTGCTCGAGGACGACGGGGCTCTTGACGATGATCGCCCGCCGGGCGCAAAGGGAGATCGATCCGATGATGGCGATCGGAATGCCGAGCAGCAATGGACAAGGGGTGGCGATGACCAGCACCGCCAGGAACCGCATCGATTCGCCGCTCGTCGCCCATGCGAGCCCCGCCACCGTCAGCGCCACCGGCGTGTAGATCGCCCCGAGCTGGTCGCCGAGGCGGCGCAGCCGCGGCCGCCTCGCCTCGGACTCGTGCATCACCGCCATGATCCTGGCGTAGCGCGAGTCCGCGGCGCGCCGGGTCGTGCGGATGGTGAGCGCCGACTCACCGTTGATCGCCCCGGAAATCACCGCCGAACCGCGGGTTTTGGTGATCTCGAACGGCTCGCCGGTCAGATAGGACTCGTCCATCACGCCATGGCCGTCGATCACCACGCCGTCGGCCGGGCAGATCTCGTACGGGTAGAGCACGAGCGTGTCACCGACGACGATTGCGGCCAGCGGCGCATCGAGGATTTCCCCGGCCAGCTGTCGATGGGCGATCGCCGGCATCCGCCGGGCGAGCGCCGCCAGCACCGAGGAGGCGCTGCGCAGCGCGTAGCTCTCCAGGGCTTCACCCCCCGAGAGCATCAACACGATGATCGAGCCGGCGAGGTATTCGCCGAGCAGGACCGACGTCACGATCGATATGCCGCCCAGCAGATCGGCGCCGAACTCGCGGTTGAGGAGTTTTCGCAGCAGGTCATAGAGCAGCGGCAGACCGCCGATGGCGAGCGTCGCGAGCAACGGCAGCTGGGACGCGAACGGTGACGCGTGGACGGCGAAGCGGAGCACCAGGTGCGCGAGGATCCCGAGGATCGCTCCCGCCGCGATGACCGTCGTCTTGCGGCGAATCACACCAGGCTCGGGCTGATGAGCGGCCGGTGGTTCGCTACCGACCGGCGGCTTGCCCCGACGTGCAGGGTCCACGGTGACGGTGGTTGCGGGCGGTGGCGTCACCGTCTTCATGAGATTAGCCGTGGGTGTCGTGGCCCGGGCCGAGACGGCGCACGGCGCGCGCAATCATCAGCTCTTCGTCCGTGCGAATGACGCGAACGGTGGCCCGGCTGGCGTCCGTCGAGATCACGCCCGCCGCCTCGGCGTTGCGCGACGCGTCCAGCTCGATGCCGAGGAAGTCCAGTCCG
>JANMWI010000046.1:0-94325 GCA_031393955.1 Acidobacteriota bacterium | reverse complement strand
TCCGGCGGAGGCCTGCACGACGTACCGGGTGTGCCTGCAGGAGCTCGAGGCGTTCGAGCGCGACCTGCATGAGCACGTCCACCTTGAGAACAACATTCTGTTTCCAAAAAGCGCGCGCCTGGAGTCGGAGACCAGGTAGGCTGGACTCGACAAGGCAGCTCGCATGCGTATCGGGTCCGGCCCCGCCCTTGCCGGCAGCAGCCAGTCCGGACAGCGCAGCCTCACGCCAGTGTTCGAGCCGATCACTCTTGTGCCGCTCGGCGAACGCATCGCGTCGAAGAATGGGATAAGTTCCCGACATTGTCCGGTGTCGGCAGCCCGACCGCGTGACCCCGCAGCAAGATCGGAAGCGGAAGCATGGCGGCTGCCGAGAACAACGCGCGGTCACTACGTTCATCGTCCCGTTTTCGTGACCGCAACGAGCGCGTCGGGCAGCACGAACTCACGCTCCGGATGGCGGACCGTCAGCACCGGACAGGGCGCGATGCGGACGACCCGCTCGGCGCCGCGGCGCCTGAGGTGTGACGATCGGCACAAAGTGGCTGCCGAGCATCGATGTGATTGATTTGCCCTCTGACTCAACCCTCAACGTCTGCCCTCGAGAGATCCATCACGACGGCAATCCGATCTTTCTGACAAGATTCTGGAAGCGCGGATCGGCGCGGAACTCGTCCCATCGCGGATCCCGTTTGAGCCAGATGAGCCAGTGGGAGTGCTCGCGATATGCGACGTCCAGATACTGAAAGATCCGCTCGCGATCGCCGAGCCCCGCGTAGATAGCCGCAATCGCGTATGCCGACGCGTGTCGTCCGTGCCGCGTCAGCGTGTCAAATTCGGCGAGGATTGCCTTCGCCTCCTGCACGCGACCCGCTTTCCCGTACATGTAGCCGAGGGCTGCCATCGCCGGGGTCCAGGTGCGCAGCGGCCCGATGTTGTGAAATGCCTGGTCGGCGTCGGCGAAGCGCCCTTGAGAGGTGGAGATGCGTCCCAGCCAGAAATAGCCCGGCGCGAATTTCGGGTCCATCTCGAGCGCGAGCCCGACCGAGTGCAGCGCGTCTTCGTTGCGGCCGTAATAGTAGGAGATGTACGCGCGATCGGTGTTGATCGCTGGCGAGAGCGGATCCAGCGCCTTCGCGATAGAAATCTCGGCGTCGGCGGCCGCGAACGGGCGTTCCATGGCGGTCAACAGGTAGGCGTACCACTGATGCGCGACGGCGTAGCTCGGATTCAACTGGATCGCGCGCCGGTACTCCGATTCGGCGTCCGCGAAGTCCCAGTCGTAGTACATCAGCGCATACCCGCGTGAGGCGTGGCCTTCGGCCAGCGACGGATCAAGGGCGAGCGCCTTCTCCGCCGCGGTCCGCGCGCGAGGAAACGCGTCCTCGGGAGAGACGTACGATCCGTAGCCGAGTTGTGCGTATGCATCGGCGAGTCCGGCGTACGCGGGCGCGTACGTGGGATCCGCGTCGATCGAATCCTGAAAGAAGCGAATCGCGTCGTGCAGGTCCGACTCGCTCCGCTTGTCCCACGCATGCCGGCCGCGCACGTACGCGTCGTACGCCGCTGGAGCGACCTTGCGCGGAGTGCTCGAGAGACGCGTCGAGACATCCGGCGCCAGCCGCAGATCCGTTTCCCGCGCGATCGCGCGGACCAAGTCGTTTTGCAGTATGAGCACGTTGTCGAGCCCCTGCTCGTACGCGTCGCCCCAGATCCGCCGACCCGTTCTTGCGTCGACGAGCTGTGCAGCGACTTTCACGCTGGACCCGTGGCGGGCCACCGACCCCTCGACGACCGCGTCCACGCCAAGCTCTGCCGCAATCTGCGCGACCGGCTTCCGTGTTCCACGGTAGCGCACGGCTGCCGCCGGCGAGGCAACGCGCCAACTGCCCAGCGAAGCGAGCCGCGCAGTCAACTGTTCCGTCATCGTCTCTGCGAAATCGTCCTGCTGCCGATCTCCCGAGACGCTTTCGAGCGGCAGCACCGCCAGCGCGCGGATCGGCGTGCGCCGCACGAACACGGACCGCGCTCCCCCTGCAAGCCAGAAGATGGTCGTGAGAACGATCAGGATGCCGAGCATGATGAGCGGCGCCGGGCGCAGCCCTGCGCGGAGCGTGCGGATCCAATCGGCGCCAGTAGAGTGGCCGGAGTCGCTGAGAACGCCTCGCAGTGCGAATGCCAGATCACGTGCGGACTGAAAGCGGTGATCCGGATTCTTCTCCAGACAACGTCGCACGAGCGCTTCGACGCGCACCGGGATCCCGCGGCCGAGCACCGTCAGATCGCGCGGCTGGTCTCTGAGGATCGCGGCGAACACTTCTGGAGCCGTGTCGCCGCGGAACGGACGCTCGCGCGCAAGCATCTCGTAGAGCACGCAGCCGAGCGAGAAGATATCGCTCCGGTGATCCGCAAGCTCGCCGCGGGCCTGTTCGGGCGACATGTATCCGACCGTTCCGAAAATCACGCCTGGCGCGGTCTCCGTCGCGACGTCGCCGGACGCCCCTTGCAACGCCGCGTCGGTTGCGAGGCCGAAGTCGACAATCTTCACCAGTCCGTCGCGCACGATGAAAATGTTGCCGGGCTTCAGATCGCGATGGACGATGCCGCGGGCGTGGGCGGATGAGAGGCCGTCGGCAACGGCAGCTGCGACAGAGAGCGCCGTCCGCCACGGCAGGTCCGCCGTGGCGAGTCGTCGATCGAGCGACTCCCCATCGAGCAGCTCCATGACCGCGAACGCCGCGCCGTGGGCGCGGCCCACGTCATGCAGCGCCACGATATTTGGATGCGACAAAGCGGCGACGGCGCGGGCCTCGCGCTCGAACCGCGCGAGCGCGTCGGGATCGGTCATCAGGCGATCGGTGACAACCTTGATGGCGACTTCGCGCCCGAGCCGCGTGTCTCTCGCCCGATAGACCTCTCCCATGCCTCCTGCGCCGATCGGCGTCAGAATCTCGTACGCGCCAAACCGTGTCCCTGGAGCGAATCTCACGGCCGTCATCGATGACCCGCGTCCGGCGGGCGAACCGTGCCGCTCATCGGTCGCGTCGATGCGACGCCCGACAGCGAGACGAAGGTCAGCGTAATCGGACCCACACCGATGATGCTGCCGTCGTGCAGTTCGGTTGGTGAAGTGATGCCGCGCCCGTCGACGCACGTGCCGTTCCGGCTGTTCAGATCCTCGAGGGCCACTCGACCCGCCGTGATTGAAAGTCGCGCGTGGCGCCGGGACACAGACGGATGGTCGAGAAAGACGTGGACGTCGGGATCGCGCCCGATCAGGTTGTCACCGTTCTGCAGTGCGAAGGCCTGCGTCCCTCTGGTTAGCTGATAAGTCGCAGCCTGACGCTCCGGGTCGATTGTGTCCCGGACGATCGGCGCGGCGAATCGGTAGCCTTTGCCGACGACCGTTTCGACGAATCGCGGCCGATCCGCATCTTCGCCGAGCGCCTTGCGTATCTTCCGCATCGCGGTATTGATCGCGGCGTCGCGATCGAGGAACACGTCCGAGCCCCACAAGGCCGCATGAATGCTGTCGCGAGCGACGAGCGTGCCGGCGTGCTCCACGAGCAGAACCAGCACTTCCATCGGAATCTTCTCGAGCCGCACGGGGGTGCCCTCCCGGCGCAGCGTAAACGCCGAGACATCCAGCTCGAACTCGGCGAAGCGGAAGCGGCCGGCCACTGCAGCGGATCATACTGGAATCTTCAGGGAAACTTCAGACGACCTCTATGGCGTGCGAGGGGGTCGTCCGGTCAGGATCGGCCTCTGTTCGATTGATTCCTGACAGATTGCCGCGCCGGTCTTGGCGGCGGAGGAGGTCACATGACGCGTTGGTCTTTCGCGATCGGATGTGTCTCAGTTCTTGCGACGGCGTGCAGCGGCCGTGGCGTCAGCCCGACAGCTCCAACGGCCGGATCCAACAGTGCGCCTGCCGTGGCTGCGGCGGGATCGAGTCAGTCGCCGGCGGCGGCGGAACAGCCGCCGTTCAACCTGGAAGCGATTCTCCGAGGCGACGGCTTCGGGCTCGTGAAATTCCGGCAGCAGCAGGATTCGACGCACAACATCGTCAATCTGGACGTCTGGGTGCGCGATCTGCTCGCCCATACCAGCTACAGCCTGCAGCGGGCGACCGACGTGACGCTCGACCGCGTCTGCACCGGGACGAACTGGCTGACGCTCGGGGAAGGGTCGACGCCGCATCCAATCGTCACGGACGATACGGGCACCGCCCGCGCCGCGCTGTGGCGTGATTTGTCGGCCGTCGCTCCCGGCACGACGTTCGATATTTACTTCCGCCTGATCGAGAACGGCACGAGCCCGGTCCACGTGGTGCTGCAGAGTGAGTGCTACCGCTTCGTCGTGCGGAATTGATTAGAACACCTTCCGCGTGTAGGCGGAAGAAACCGCCTAAGAGCTGCGAGTTCAGTGTCGTCGACTATCTCCGTGGCTGCGAGTGTCCTGTTGCGAATGTCTTGATATTGAATCTCGTAAGTGCTGGGTTATCTACTTGCTCTTCGCGGCATATCAGGTCCGGTTCTGATCGCCCTTTGCGGCTTCCCGAACGCGTCTCCGATCTTCACGGCGAGCGCAGACGTGTTCGCGTGCGCGATGTTAGACAGCACGGCGACGACGATGCCGCTGTCGGGGAGCGTCAGCAGCGACATCACCATCCCGCCGGCCAGTGCGCCGTTGATGCGGCCGCCGTTCGCCAGGCCGACGCGCACCAGATCGGACGCCGTCGAATAGGCCGCCATCGTCCCCGCGCAGCAGGCGAGGTCGCGCATGTACATCAGCCGCCGGCCACGCCGTGGATCGTCATCCGATCGCGGGACGTAGAACGTCGCGCGATCGCCCGGCACGGGCAGCGCGGGGGCCAGGCCGAGCGGCCGGAAGATGAAGTGGCGAATGAACGTGAAGGGCGGGGGGTTCTCTTCCGGCTCGCCGACGTGCTCCGGGCTCCAGTCCGCCGCTGTGTCGGTGCCGGTGTTGGTCAGCTCGAGCGACGCGACAGCGGCGGCGGTGACCACGGACGCCGCCGTGCCGATGTGGAACCGGGTCGCCGGCGTGACCGGCGTAAGCGAGTCGATGTCCCGCCAGCCGAAACCTTCCGCCCAGACGAGCGCGCCGCCGGCACCGACCGCCACCGACACCCCTGGCAGGTTCTGTTCGAGGACTGCCGCGCGCACGCGCTCCCGGGCGCGCTCGACGGCCGCCGCGTATTGCGGCGGCGGCGCCGAGTCGCTGGTCGATGGCACGTCCTTCGGCTGCGCGTACAGAGGCGCGGTCACCGCGACGGCATGCGTCACGAATGCCGCGAACGCCGCCATGAGGGCGATGACGGCGGCCGCCTTGGCGTTGTTCGTCACAGCTGATGTCATGGTGAGTCACCTCTCAGGTCGAGGCCACCGCGCGTCTCCCGCGGCGAAAACGGCGGTAAAGACGAGCCCGGCCGGCGACCGGGCCGGAGACAACTCTATAATAAAAAGTTCTCTGTGTATAGTAGTCTAAGAATGGTGGCCAACCTCGGGAGCGGTCAGCGGCGGCGCGTCGCCCGGATGATCGCAGCCAGGTGATTGAGGTACTTCTCCAGCGCGCGTCGGCCGGGCGCGGTCAGCCGGTAATCAGTCCGTGGGGTGCGGCCGGCAAACGTCTTTTCGCACGAAACGTAGCCGGCGTCTTCGAGCTTGCGGACATGGCCGCCGAGGTTGCCATCCGTCGCAGCGATTGCGGACTTCAACTCCGTGAACGACAACGACCGGTCGTCCGCCGCCGCCAGGGCGCTGACGATGCCAAGCCGCATCCGGTCGTGGAGCAGGCGATCGAGCGAGGTCGCGATCTCAGAGGCCGGGGCGGCGCTCAATCGACGCGTCGAGTCCTCGCCCGGAGGCTTCGTGCTGACCTGGCGCGCCGCGCTTGCTTTAGCCACCGTGATACCTCGCAAGGTAAGCGCCGAATCCGACGTGCAGTCCGCCGAACCCGATCCCGAGCCAGACGTTGCCCCATTCGGGCAGCGTCAACGACGCCGCGATCCCGGCGGCCATGAAGCACGCCCCGAGCGCGCGGACCGCCGGCACGCTGAACATTCCGCCCGTGAGCACGCCGACCCCGTACAACAGCAGCCACGCCGGCGCCATGACACTGAAATCCCGCATCACCCACAGGCCGTAGGTGAGTACTCCGCCTGCGACCAACGGGGCCGCCGTCGCCAATGCAAACCGGCGTGGGTTCCTGCCGGTCAGCGCGATACCCGCGCGCCGCGCCTTCCACGTCAGTGTCGCCAGTTCGACGACGACGGCGATCGACGCCGCGCCGAGCCACGTCGCGAGCCAGCGGTCGCCGGTCGGCTGCCGGGCGCCGACGAACGCGGCGATCAGCCCAATGACGCCCGTCGCCACGCCGCCGGCGCCGGGCACGGCCGTAAAGGCTGACGAGCGCTCCATCGCCGACCGGATGTAGGTGAGATCGTCTGCCGCGCGATTGCCGATCGGGTGAGGCTGGGGCCCGGGCACAACCTCGATACTGTAGTGCAGCGGACGGGCTCGGTGCAGAGAACTGTACGTAAAGAAGCGAAGTCTCAAAGCGGGCGTGCGCCGCGCGCAGAATTTAACCTGCCCGTCTCTCCGAGCGCTGTAACTTGCCGACCTTTCGGATGCGTAAAGGGGGACTTCTCGTCGCGCGTCCCTGCCGCCTGACGCTCTTCCTGCGGTAGCGACCGGCCGGCGCCCCCTTCGTTCTCCCACCTGGCAATCGATTTAGAACGTTCCGGGCGGGAGGGTACTTTCTTCATGTTTCAGTCTCGGCTGAAACTCGGGAGACCAATTGTGCAATTGTGAACAGCGGACCGCGAGCCGGTACCGGCACGATCCGCGTGGGCCAACTGCCAATGAAACCGACTCGACAACTGCACGACCTCGGTCAGCGCCTCTGGCTGGACAACATCACGCGCGAGTTGCTCGATGACGGCACCCTGCGCCGCTACATCGAGGAGCTGTCGATCACCGGGCTGACCTCGAACCCGACCATCTTCGACGGCGCGATCGGCGGCGGCCAGGCGTACGACGCCGGCATCCGCGAGAAGGCGCGAACGGAGCCATCGGGTGAACGCCTGTTCATCGCATTGGCGCTCGAGGATCTGCGCCGCGCCGCTGATCTGTTCCGCCCGGTCTTCGACGCCAGCGATCACCTCGATGGCTGGGTCTCGATGGAAGTGTCGCCGCTGCTGGCCGGTGATACCGAGGGCAGCATTGCCGCCGCTCGGCAGATCCATCAGCAAGCCGATCGGCCGAACCTCTTTGTGAAGATTCCGGGGACACCGGCGGGGCTGCCGGCGATCGAGGAATCGATTGCCGCCGGCGTGCCGATCAATGTAACGCTGCTGTTCTCGCGCGAGCAGTATCTGGCCGCCGCCGAAGCCTACCTGCGCGGCATCGAACGTCGCCTCGCCGCCGGGCTGGACCCGCGGGTGGGCTCGGTCGCGTCGCTGTTCATCAGTCGCTGGGACGTGGCGGTCAAGAACACCGTCCCCGGGGAGCTTCGCAACAGGCTCGGCATCGCGATCGGTGGGCGGACCTATCGCGCGTATCGCGATCTGCTGGAGTCGCCGCGCTGGCGTGCGCTTGCCGACGCCGGCGCCCGCCCGCAGCGTCTGCTCTGGGCGAGCACCGGCACCAAGGATCCCGACGCCTCCGACACGCTGTACGTCGAGGCGCTGGCCGCGCCCGACACCATCGACACCATTCCGGAGAAGACCCTGCATGCCTTTGCCGACCATGGCGTTATCGCCGGACCGATGGCCGTTGACGGCGGTGCGGCCGAAGCGATGCTGACGCGGTTCCGACAGGCCGGCGTCGACATCCAGGCGCTCGCGTCCCAGCTACAGCGCGACGGGGCGCAGTCCTTCGTCACCTCCTGGGAACAGCTGCTGCATCGCATTGCCGAGAAGAGCGCCGCGCTGGCGGACCGCTGACAGGCGTGGCTCCGGTCGTCGTCGGCAGTGTCGTAGACTGGGCATATGCAGACGCGCCACGGCGCTGTAGCGACGACCGAAGAGGCTGACGCCGCGAGCGGATCAGCTTCCCCCTATGTGAGGCAGACGCCCCGTCCATTCGGACTGTGGGTCCTCACGCTCGCCCTGCTTGGCAGTCCGGTGATCCACGCCGGCGCGCTGCTGCTCCACACCCGATGGCTCAATTTCGGCAGTCTCAGGCTGTGGGACGGATTCGTCTACTTCCTGATCGCGCCGATCGTCGGCACGCTCATGCTCAGGCGGCACGAGCGGGCCCGCTTCTCGGTCTATGTGTTCCTGTCGTGCGAGATCCTTCGGGCGGTTCGGATCGACTCACCCATGCTCGGCGTGCTCGCCGTCGGCTTTCTCGGATACCTGCAGCTGCCGAGGGCGCGGCGGTTCCACCCGTCGGTCGATCCGCGGCGCGTGCTCGCGCGACTGCGTCTCCGGCGTCAGGACGGCCCCGGCGCGGTCTAAGAGCGCGGGCTGGCGTGACACGCGGCTCGCACGGAAGCGCATGGCACGCCTGACAACCGCGCGCGTCAACTACGGCGCAAAGTCAGCGCGCTCGATGGCCACGTCCGGCGGCTCGCCAGCCACCGCCCCCACGGACGCCAGGATCAGGGCGCTGACAGCCGTCCACTGCATGATGGTCAGCCGCTCGTGGAGCAGCACGACACCGGCAAGCGCCGCGATCGCCGGCTCAAAACTCATCAGCGTGCCGAAGACCTTAGTCGACAGTCTCCGGAGCGCGATCATTTCCAGCGTGTAGGGGAGCGCACTGGAAAAGATGGCGACGCCGACGCCGAACGGCAGGATCGACGGATCGAAGAGCTTCGTGCCGGCGTCGGCGAGACCCACGGGCACGGTCAGCAGCGCAGCGACCATCAGCCCCCAGGTTGACGCGCTTGGCCCCTGCGCCTGTCCGGCTTTCTGGCCAAAGATGATGTACGCGGCCCAGCCGACGCCGGCCGCGAGCGCGTAGAGCACGCCGATCGGGTCCAGCGCGGCACCGCTCCGCGTGATCGGCAGCAGCAGTGACAATCCACCCGCCGCCAGTCCCACCCACAGGTAGTCGAGCCGTCGCCGCGAGGCGAACACGGCGACCGCCAGCGGGCCGACGAACTCGATCGCCACGGCAATGCCGAGTGGCAGGCGGGCCAGCGCCAGATAGAACACCGAGTTCAGCGTGCCGAGCGAGACGCCGTAGGCGAGCAGCACCGGCCACGCCGACCGCGACGGCATCGATCGCCACGGACGCTGCAGGACGACGAGCAGCAGCGCCGACAGGCCGAGCCGCAGCGCCGTCGTCCCTGGCGCGCCGACTGTCGGAATCAGCTGTTTGGCGAAGGTCGCGCCGATCTGGAACGAGACCATCGCGATCGTCGCACTGAGCACGGCGGCGCCGGTTGGAGGCATCATTCGCTGAAGATCGTAGACCATTCGGGCGTCGGTCCGCGCGCCATCGTGCCCGGCCCCATGGATCACGTCTCGTATTTCTACGCCGAATGGCTCGCCGCGACCCGGGCGGCGCTGTGGCGCCAGGGAACGAACGATCTGCGAAAAAGGCTGGTGGCAGCGGCCGCGACGGTGGCGGCACGGATCGGCATCATCAAGGATGATGCGTTCACGCTGGCGGAGCGCCCGACCGGAAAGAAGTAAAGTGAAAGTGGCAAAGTGAGGACTCAGAAGCGCGCGTTCCGCGCCGGAGGCATCCCATGACCTTGTCCGCTTCTCCACTGCTCGGACGGCCCCTTTGGTACGAGCTGATGACGACGGATATGAAGGCTGCTGAAGCTTTCTACACGACGGTCGTCGGCTGGACGGCCTCCCCCTTTGCGGCGTCGCCTCAGCCCTACGTCATGTTCGCGCGGCAGGGAGGGACTCCCGTAGCCGGCCTCATGACACGGCCGGCGGGAGCGAATGCGCCGCCGTTCTGGGGCCTGTATGTCGGTGTGCCGCGCCTGGAGGAGGCCGCCGCCCGGGTCGCGACGCTTGGCGGCAGCCCGTGTTCGCCGGTGATCGAGGTCCCGACGGTGGGCCGCATGCAGATGATGCAGGATCCGCAGGGCGCCGCTTTCTATATCTACGAACCGTCGAGCCCGCCGCAGCAGGCGGAAGGGCCTCCGGAGCCGGGCGACGCCTCATGGCTCGAGCTGATGACGACCGATGCGGTCGCGGCGATGGCGTTCTATCGGGACATCTTCGGCTGGCAGCCGAGCGACGTGCACGACATGGGGCCGATGGGCAAGTATCGGATGTTCGATCGCCCGCACGGCATGATCGGCGGAATGATGAACAAGCCGCCGCAGATGGCCCAGGTACCGCCGAACTGGCAGATCTACTTCCTCGTGCCGGACATCGCCGCCGCCGTCGAGCGGATCAAGTCCCACGGCGGCCAGATTCTGAACGGGCCGATGGAAGTGCCCGGCGGCGACTGGGTCGTCAACGGCATGGATCCACAGGGCGCGGCGTTCTCGCTGCACGCGAAGAAACCGGCGTAGCGTCTCGTCAGCGCTGGCAGGCGGGGCAGTAGAAGGTCGATCGCCCGGCCTGCCAGATTCGGCGGATGGTCCCCGCACACCCTCGCGTCGGACAGGGGTCCCCCTCGCGGTCGTAGACTCGAAACCGGTCATCGGCGCCCCCCGCCTGCCGCCGGATCGCCGTGCGGAGGACGGTCTTGATCGCCGCCGCGAGGCGGACGGCCGAGGCGCGCGGCCGGCCGGACGGCGTCGCGATCGTCGACGTCCTGCGCAGCGGCGACAGGCGGGCGAGGTGCAGCGCCTCGCTGGCGTAGATGTTCCCGAGCCCGGCGGCGATCCGCTGGTCGAGAAGCGCCACCTTCAGCGCGACTTTCTTGCCGGCACTGGCGGCCGCCAGCGAGTCCGCATCGAACGACCGCGACAGCGGCTCCGGACCCATCGCCGCGAAGGCGCGGTGTGCCTCGAGGCCGTCCCGGCCGGTCACATCCATCACGCCGAACCGCCGCGGATCGTTGAACGTGACGGTGTGCCGGTTCGACAGTGTGAAAATCACATGATCGTGGCGGTCGTTCTCAACGGCGGCGCCATCCTTCCGTGTCAACTCGACCCGGAAAGACCCCGACATTCCGAGATGCATCAGCAGCGCGTCGCCTGAATCGAGGAACACCAGCAGGTATTTGCCGCGGCGCTCGACCGCGCTGATGCGACGGCCCTCGAGGCGGCGCGCGAAGTCGCCCGGAAACGGCCGCCGCAGGTTGGCGCGGCGCAGGACGACGCGGTCGATCCGGGCGCCGCGCATCGCCGGTTCGAGCCGGCGGCGCACGGATTCGACCTCCGGCAGTTCCGGCATCGCTCCATCATGGCACGCGGCCGACCAGGCCGGTGGGGCGTATGATACGCGCGGCAGGATGAGCAGGCATCTCAGGCACACGCGCGATCGGAATCCACGCCGACACGCCGCCGCCGACCGCGTCGTGAGGGCCGTGATCAGCGGGATGCGGCAGCGATGCATCTGACGGTCAGCGACGGCGTCATCCTGCTGGTGCTGGTGTCGCTGGCGGTTGCCGCCCTCAACCGGCGCCTGACGACGCCCGGCGCCGGTCGTGCTGGCGATTGCCGGTCTGCGCTCGGCATCGCCTGGGGGTTGTTGCCGCTGCCGGCGATCGAGTTCCCGCCCGCGCTCCGGCTCGAAGCGGAACTTGACCGCGACCTGGTCCGGCTGCGCGATCATGCCAACAGCGCCGCGTTGCCGGCCGGTGACACTGCAGCCAAATGACCGCACCTGACCCTGCGACACCCATCAGGGGCTCATACAGCGCCCGCCCTGGAGACGGCGAGCCGCCGGCGCGGCGCGGGTTTCCGCGCGCGCATCGCGACGCGGTCACGGCGATTCTGGCGCTTCTCGCCGGCGTCGCCGTCATCGAGCTGGCGATGGGCCGGGTGCCGATCTGCACCTGCGGCACGATCAGGCTCTGGCAGGGGGTCGTGGCCAGCGCCGAGAACTCGCAGCAGATCACCGACTGGTACACCTTCACCCACGTTCTGCACGGCATCGGCTTCTACGCGTTGCTGGCGATCGCGGCGCGCCGGCTGAGCATCCCGGCCCGGCTCGTGACCGCGGTCGCCATTGAGGCGGCCTGGGAAGTGATCGAGAACTCGCCGTTCATCATCGACCGCTATCGCGCCGCGACGATCTCGCTCGACTACTATGGCGACAGCGTCCTCAACTCGCTCTCCGACATCGTCGCGATGATGGCCGGCTTCTGGCTGGCGAAACGCCTGCCGGTATGGGCGTCGATTGCGGTCGTGCTGATCGTCGAGGCGACGCTGGCGCTGATGATTCGCGACAACCTGACGCTGAACATCATCATGCTGATCCATCCGGTCGAGGCGATCAGGCACTGGCAGCTCGGCGCATGACGACGCCCGCCTACCGGTTCGGCCCTTTTCTGGTCGAGCGGGCGAGCTACCGCGTCCTGCGCGGCGGCGCGCCGCTGGCGATCGCGCCGAAGCTGCTCGACGTGCTGCTGGTCCTGCTCGACCACGCCGGCGAACTGGTCACGAAGGAAGCGCTGCTCGACGCCGCGTGGCCGGATGCGAACGTCACCGACAACGCGCTGGCGCAGGCGATCTCCGAGCTGCGCCAGGCGCTCGGCGACGACCCCTCCCAGCCGCGCTTCATCAAGACCGTTGCGCGGCGCGGCTACCGCTTCATCGGGGCGCTCGAGCCCGTGGCCGAAGCGGCCCTCCGCCGCAGCGCGCCGGGCGGCGCCACCGGTGCCATCGGCGCCGCGCCCCCCGACGCGGTGCCGGCGATACCGGGCCGGGCGATCGCGGTCCTCGACTTCCTGAATGTGACCGGCGACCCGGAGACCGCCTGGCTGGCGGCGGGGATTGCCGAGACCGTGACCGGCGATCTGCGCGCGCTCGGCGACTTCCGCGTCGTCGATCGCCGGCGGGTCCTCGAAGCGATGGCGGCGGCCGGCGAGTCGATGCAGGGGGTGGCGCGGGAGACCGGCGCCGCCCTGGTGGTCGTCGGCAGCTTCCAGCAGAGCGCCGGACGGATCCGCATCACCGCGCGGCTGGTCGATGCCGCCGGCGGCGAGGCGCTCGCCGACGCGAAGGTCGACGGCCCGATCGACCAGATCTTCGAGCTCCAGGACCGCGTCGTCGTGGCGTTTGCGCGGGAGCTCGGTCTGCCGGTTCGGGACAGCGGCGGATCGCGGATCGGCGCCCGCGAGACGAGCAGCCTCGAGGCGTATCGGGCGTTCACTTCGGGCTGGCTGCGGGTCGAGACGCTCGATGTCAACGAGCTGCCCGCCGCGGCGGACGATTTCCGGCGCGCGATCGCGATCGATCACCGTTACGCGCTGGCCCACACCGGCCTGGCGAGCGCGCAGTTCGCCGCCTACGAGATGACGCGCGCCGAGAACCACCCGGCGCGCGAGCTGCTCGACGAAGCGATCGATCACGCCCGGCATGCGGTCGCGCTGGACGACGGCCTGGCCGAAGCGCACGCCGCCCTCGGCTTCCTGCTGGTCAGCCGCTGGGAGACCGCCGAGGCAGTCGCCGCGACCCGCCGCGCCGTCGCGCTCGAGCCCGGCAACTGGCGACACCACTTCCGGCTCGGACACGCGTCGTGGGGCGAGGCCCGGCTGCGCGCCGCCGCCGCGACGCTGGCGCACCATCCGGGCTTCGCCTTCGCGCACTTTCAGATTGCGATGGTCCACGTCGCGCGCGGCGACCTCGGCCGGGCCGAAGCGGTCCTCCAGGAGGGTGCGGCGGTTCAGGACCGGCAACGTTCCAGGCACGAGCGCTTTCCGGCGCTCGGCCTGCACTGGCTGCTCGGACTGGTCCACCTGGCTCAGGGGGACGCCACCGCGGCGATCGACGACTTCAGCCGCGAGCTCGCGGTTGCGGATCCTAACCGACTGTATGGACGTGAGTACGCGATGCACGCGCATCTCGGACAGGGCGAGGCCTTCCTTGCCGCCGGCCGCCCGGCCGACGCGATTCGCGAATGCGAGTCCGCCCTCGCGCTCTATCCCGACCATGCCCCGACGCACCTCGCTCTGGCGGCGGCGTGCGCCGCCGACGGCAACAGTGCGCGCCGGACGCGGCACCTTGCCGCCGCTGACGCGGCCATCGATGCCCTCGAACGGACACGGCCGATCGAGGCGCTCCTCGTCCGCAGCCAGCGGCTGGCGGCTGACCACGCCGGAGACGAGGCGGCGGCGGTGCTCGCGGAACTGCTCGAGCGGGTCCCGCCGGGACTCGCCGGATGGAGCGTACCGGTCGATCCCCGCCTCGCCGGCGTGCGAAAAACCCCGGCATTTGCGCGGGTTGCGGCGGCGCTGGCGCAGCGCGCCCGATAGGTTCAGAATTCCTCAGTCTTTCCTCAGGGTTGCGACAGGACGCGCCGGATAGGCGAGAGCTACCGTGGAGTCCAGACCAGCCGCCTGACGCGGCACCTGGAGGGAAGCCGACATGGCCCAGCATTCGTACCGCGACACGCTCCGCCGCCGCGGTCTCCTGCCGTTCCTGTGGACGCAGTTCCTCGGCGCCTTCAACGACAACCTGTTCAAGTTCGTCGTCACGCTGGTCGCCGCCAGGGCGGCGGCGGGCGCCGACGCGAGCCGCGCCGTGTCGATCGCCGGCCTGATCTTCGTGGCGCCGTTCCTGCTGTTCTCCGGCTACGCCGGCCAGCTTGCCGATGCCCGCAGCAAGCGGACCGTCCTGGTCGTCTCCAAGTCGATGGAGATTGCCGCGACGGCGCTGGCGCTGGTGGCGTTCGCGACCGGACATCTGGGGCTGCTCTACGTCACCCTCTTCCTGATCTCGGTTCAGGCGACTTTCTTCAGCCCCGCCAAATACGGCATCCTGCCCGAGATGCTGCCGGACCGCGACCTGTCGCGGGCCAACGGCCTCCTCGAGATGAGCACCTTCGTGGCGATCGTCGCCGGCGCGGCGATTGGCAGCCTGGTGTTCGACGCCTGGCAGGCCAGGCTGTGGCTGGTCGGCATCCTCGTGCTGGCGATTGCCGCTGCCGGCTTCGCCGCGAGCTTCGGCATCCCGCAGGTGGCGGCGGCCGCGCCGCAGACCCGGCTCCGCCGCAATCCCTGGGGGGATATCGCCGCCGGGGCGAGGGACCTGCGGGCCGATCGCGTGCTCGGCCTGACGGTCATCGGCCTCTCGTACTTCTGGTTCCTCGGCGCGCTGCTCCAGTCGGTGATGCTGCTGTTCGCGACCCAGACCCTGCAGCTAACCGGCGTCTGGGTCGGCGGGATCACGGCGATGGCGGCGGTCGGCATCGGTATCGGCAGCCTGGCGGCCGGCCGCCTGTCGGGCGACAAGGTCGAGCTCGGGCTCGCGCCGATCGGCGCGTTCGGCATGGGGCTGTCGGCGATCGGCCTGTCGCTCTGCGCCACCGCGGCGACCGCCGCCGCGATGCTGACACTGACCGGCTTCTTCGGCGGCCTCTTTGCGGTCCCGCTCAATGCGCTGCTCCAGCAGCGCGCCGCCGCGACCGCGAAAGGGCGGCTCCAGGCGACCAACAACTTCGCGAACATGATCGGCGTCGGGCTGGCATCAGCGGCGCTGTGGATCTGCGGCGACGTCTTCGCGATGACGCCGTCGCGGATCGTCGGCACCTTCGGTGTCGTCACACTGCTGTCGTCGGCCTACGTGCTGGCGATCGTGCCGGAGTTCTTCATCCGCTTCAGCCTGTGGGTGCTGACGCACACGATTTATCGGATCACGGTCGCCGGCGAAGAGCACGTGCCGCATCGCGGCCCCGCCCTGCTGGTCTGCAACCATCTCTCGCTGCTCGACGGCTTCTTTGTCGGCGCCTGCCTGCAGCGGTTCGTCCGCTTCATGGTGTTCAGGCCGTATTACGAGCACTGGGCGCTCAAGCCGCTGTTCCGCCGGATGAAAGCGATTCCGGTCTCGGCCGACGGCCGGTCCGCGGTCATCGCGTCACTCGACTGCGCCCGGGCGGAGCTCATCGCCGGTCACGTCGTCTGCATCTTCGCCGAAGGGTCGGTGTCGCGCACCGGCAACCTGCTGCCGTTCAAGCGCGGCCTCGAGCGCATCAGCCGCGACCTCGATGTGCCGGTCATCCCGGTCTACCTGGACCGCGTCTGGGGCAGCATCTTCAGCTTCAAGCATCGGCGCTTCCTGTGGAAGATTCCGATGCGCATCCCATATCCGCTGACCGTCGCGTTCGGGCGTCCGTTGCCGAAGAACGCCTCCGCGGCCCGGGCGCGGCTGGCGGTGATGGAGCTCGGCGCCGAGGTCGCGATGAGCCGGCGCCCGGCCGGCGAGGACCTCGGCCGCCAGTTCGTCCGCACGGCCAAGCGCCGCTGGTCGTCGTTCTGCATCGCCGACAGCACGAAGCGCACGCTGTCGTTCGGCGCGGCGCTGACCGGCAGCCTGCTGCTCGCGAAGGCGATCCGCCGCCGGACCACCGGAGAGACGCACATCGGCTTGCTGGTCCCGGCTTCGGTCGGCGGCGCGCTTGCCAATGTCGCGACGACGTTCGCGGGCAAAGTGGCGGTCAACCTGAACTTCACCGCCGGCTCGGAGGCGATGGCGCACGCGGTGGAACGCTGCGGCATCCGCACGATCCTGACCTCCCGCCAGTTTCTCGCCAAGGCGTCGATCGCGCCGGTGGAAGGCATGGTCTTTCTGGAAGACCTGATGGGCGACGTCTCAAGGCTGGCGCGGCTGCGCACGTTCATGGCCGCGTGGCTGCTGCCGGCTAGCTGGATCGGCCGGCTTTATCTCGACCCGGCCGACGCCGACCGGCCGGCGGCGGTGATTTTCTCGAGCGGCAGCACCGGCATTCCCAAGGGCGTGGTGCTGACGCACCGGAACATCCTGGCCAACATCGACGCCATCGGCCAGCTGTTCGAAGTCGGCTCGCAGGACGTGCTGCTCGGCTCGCTGCCGTTCTTCCATTCGTTCGGTTTCACCGTCACGATCTGGTTCCCGCTCGTCACCGGCTTCGGCGCTGCGTATCACCCGAATCCGATGGACGCCAGGGCGATCGGCGAGCTGGCCGAGCGTTACAAGGCCACCTTCCTGGTCGCGACGCCGACCTTCTGCGCGGGCTACACCCGCAAGTGCGAGCCGCGCCAGTTCGCGCACCTCCGCTACGCGATTGTCGGCGCGGAGCGGCTGCGCGAGCCGATCGCACGGGCCTTCCGCGAGAAATTCGGCGTCCGGCTGCTCGAGGGCTACGGCTGCACCGAGATGTCGCCGGTCGTCGCGATCAACGTGCCGGACGTGGACGACGGTATCGACCATCAGGCCGGATCGAAGCCGGGCTCCGTCGGGCAGCCGATTCCCGGCGTCGCCGCGATGATTGTCGACCCGGAGACCGGCGACGGGCCCCTGTTCGGACGCGAGGGGCTGCTGCTCGTCAAGGGCGCCGGCCGCATGGCCGGTTACCTCGGCGACGAGGAACGGACGCGGGAGGCGCTGCGCGACGGGTGGTACGTCACCGGCGACATCGCCGCAATAGACGACAGCGGTTTCATCACCATCACCGATCGGCTGTCGCGATTCAGCAAGATCGCAGGGGAGATGGTGCCGCACCTCAAGATCGAGGATTCGATAGCAGCGATCGTGTCGCCGGGAAGCGCCTCGGCGGTGACGTCGATCGCGGACGCCTCGAGAGGCGAGCGGCTGGTGGCCTTCTATACCGACCCGGCGCTGCAGCCGGCGGAAGTCTGGGAGCAGCTGTGCCGCGGGGAACTGCCGCGGTTGTGGATTCCCAGGCGTGAGGACATCCACTTCGTCGAAGCGCTCCCGTCGCTGGGGACCGGCAAGGCCGACCTCAAAGGGATCAGGGCACTCGCGGCGTCGCGCGCTGACGCGGCCACGCTGTAGGGAGGCTGTATGTTGTTCACATTCGCGCTGCTGTTGCTCTGTGGCGCTGTCGCGTTGGTCATCTTCCTGCCATTCTGGATGGTGGCGCGGATGCAGCGTGAGTCGTGGAATGAGCAGGAGTTCGTCCGCCTGAACGACCGGATCGAGACGCTGGCGGCCAATGTCCACGCGCTGCGGCGGCGGCTCGACGGCCAGGATGTCCCGGTGCCACCCCCGGCCGCGGCCGTCCCCGACAGCCCGCTTCCGGCCTCGGTGCCGGAGCCGCTGAGCGCCGTGCGCCGCGACTCGCCGCCAGCGGTCCTGCCGGCGACTCCAGGCGAGATCGTGCCGCCGGCCGCTACCGTGACAAATCGCCCCGGCCGCACCGACGCGCCGCCGCCGGCCGCTGTCAGCACCCTGCCGCAGGCGCCGGCGCATGATGCAGGCTTTCCGCATCCCGGTCGAATGGCGCCGCACGCACCCGCCACGGCCGCGGCGCCCCATCACTCGTCGAGCGAGCTGGAAGCCCGGCTGGGCACCAACTGGCTCAACAAGCTCGGCGCGCTGCTGCTGGTCGTCGGCATCGCCTTCTTCATGACCTACCAGCTGCGCACGCTCGGCCCGCTTGGCAAAGACATCGTCGGGTTTCTCGCCGGCGCGGCGCTGCTGGCCGGCGGAGTGGTCGCGGAACGCCGGACCGATTACCGGATGTTCTCCCGCGGCGTGATGGCCGCCGGATGGGCGCTGGTCTTCTTTACGACCTTCGCGATGTACCACGTGCCGGCGGCGCGCGTTCTCGATTCTCAGGCGGTCGATCTCGCGCTGATGCTGGTGGTAGCGGGCGGGATGATCGCGCACGCCCTCCGGTACCGGTCCGAGTCCGTTACCGGACTGGCATTCCTGCTCGCGTTCGCGACCGTGGCGATCAGCCACGACGCGGCGTTCACCCTGCCGGCGGCGGCGATCCTCGCCGCGGCGAGCGCCGCGATCGCGGTCCGCATGCGCTGGTTCGGGCTCGAGATCGGTGCGATTGCCGCGACCTACGCCAATCATCTCCTTTGGTCGGCGCAGCTGCCGGCCAGCCCGCTCGGTCAGGCGCTGCCGCACTTCGACACCAGCCTGGCGCTGGTGCTGCTGTACTGGGCGATATTCCGGATCGCTTATCTGGTGCGCCGCAACATTCCGCCGGACGGCGAGCGGACGACATCGCTCGGCGCCGTCCTGAACTCCGGCGCCGTCATCCTCGTTTCGACCCGGTACCTCGCCAACCCCGACCTGGTCTTCACGCTCCTCGTCGCCCTGGGCGTGGCCGAGGCGGTGGGTGCCTGGCTCGTCCGCGGCCGCCGTCCGGCGTTCGCCACGCTGATGACGATGGGTGTGGTGCTGGTGGCGGCGGCGTTTCCCGTCAGATTCGGGCCGAGGACAGTTGCTCTGGTGTGGTTCCTCGAGGCGGAGGCGCTGGTGGTGATTGGCGTCCGGTTGCGCGACGGCCTGTTCACGCGCCTCGGCGTCTCCGGCTCGGCGCTGGCGGGTGTCTATCTGTATGCCGCCGACGTGGTGCCGCTGATTCAGACCCGTACCGGCGCCGGTCCGTACGCCGCCGATCCGATGGTGGCGTCGATGCTCGCCGCCGCGGCTACGGTCTACTACTTCAACAGCCTGCGCCTGCTGCGCGCGCGGCCGGAGGCGTTTCCGCAGCCGTTCGAGCGGGCCGTCGCCGACAAGCTGTCCTACGGCGGCCTCCTCGCGCTGGCCGGGACTGCCTGGGCGCTTCTGCCGCTGCCGTGGCTGGCGCCGGGTCTCATGGCGATTGGATTGTGTCTTGCGCTGGCCGCCCGCCGAATGCTGTCGAAGGACGTCTGGGTTCAGAGCCAGCTGACGGCGTTCACCGGGGTGATGCTGCTGATTGCCGTCAATTTCCAGGACGCGGTGATGGTGGGTCCGCTCCACCGGCGCCTTGTCGTGGTCCTGCTCGGCGCCGCGGCACAACACTCGCTCTACCGGGTCAGCCGGCTGGACGCGATCGAGGAGAGTGACGGTTTCGGAGCGCTGCACGCATGGATCGGCTCGGCGCTGCTGGCGGCGCTCCTGTGGTACGAGCTCGAACCGCTCGCGGTCGTCCTGGCATGGTCCGCCCTGGCGGTGCTGGCGCTCGAAGCCGGCGTCCACTGGAACCGGCGGGACCTCCGGCTCCAGGCCTTCGCGGCGCTGGCCTTTGCCTTCGGCCGCGTCTTCTTCGTCAACCTGAACGGCTCCGGAGGGCTCCTCGGCTCGGCGGCGGTCAGCACCGCGCCGCTCGCCCTGGTGCTGTTTTACGCCTACGAACGGATCGCGGACCGCGAGACGCTGCGCGAGCGGCCGTGGCTGCCGGAAGTCGTCGCCGCGGGCGGGACCATCACCCTCGCCGCGATGCTGCGCGTTGCCCTCAGTCCGGCCCAGGTCGCGATCGGCTGGGCCGCGCTCGTCCTGCTGATGGCCGCGGTCGCGGCGCGGACCGGGCGGCGGCTGTTCCTGCGGCAGGCGGCGCTCGGCGCCGTCGCGGTCGTCGTCCAGGCGGTCGCCGTCAACATCTACGAGCCGAGCTATTTCGCCCGCTGGTCGACCGGACCCTGGTTCACCGTCGTCTTGTCGGCGCTGCTCCTGCTGGCGGCGCTGCCGTTCGCGCGGCGGATGAAGCTGGCGCCGGACGGCAGGCGCGGCTTCGCCGCGACGGTGGCACTGCTGGTGTCGCGCCGGCCCGATCAGGCGCTGTTCTTCGCTCCTCTGCTGCTGCTCGTCTGGGTGTCGGCGGTCTATGCCCACGGCGGACTTGTCACGATGGCGTGGGGGGCCGAAGCGGTCGCGGCGTTCATGCTCGCCCTGTGGATGCGCGAGCGCAGCTTCCGGCTCGGCGCGCTGGCGCTGCTGCTGGCGTGCGTGCTTCGCATCACGATGATCGACGTGTGGCGGCTCGATCAGCAGGGCCGCTACCTGGCGTTCATCACGCTCGGCTCGGCGCTGCTGCTGGTCTCGTTCCTCTACTCGAAGTACCGCGGCCTGCTCGAGGACTACCTGTGAGGCGCCTGGTCGTACTGGCGAGCCTCCTGGCGGTCGTCGTCGCGGCCGCCCTGGTCGCCCAGCGCCGGCCGGTCCAGCCGCCGGCCGATCCGGCGCCGCTACTGAATCTGATCGGGGACGTCGGGCGAAGCGCGGCCGCCGTCCCGGGGCGTGCCGCCCGGATGTCCGACGTCGACGAGATCGGCGTCGGCAACAATCTGGCGCGGACGCTGCGCGAGGAGTCCAGCCCGCTCGCCGCCTATGTCACGCGCGTCGGGACCAACGTGTCAGGCGGCGCCCGCCGCCAGCTGCCCTACGCGTTCCACCTGTCCGCCGATCCGAAAATGTTCAACGCGGTGGCTCTGCCGGGCGGCCACGTCGTCGTCGGCGCCGGACTGGTCGCGCTGATGACGAGCGAGGACGAACTGGCGGCGGTGCTCGCGCACGAGATCGAGCATATCGATCACTTCCACTGCATCGACCGCTACCAGCGCGGAACAGCCGCCGGTGGCTCGCCGGCCGGACTGATTCTGCTGGCGCCGCTCGACATCCTCGCCGCCGGCTATGCGAAAAACGAGGAGCTGGAGGCTGACGCCGAGGGCACGCGCCTGGCCGCGGCGGCCGGCTATGCGCCGCTCGCCGTCATCGAGTTGTTCGAGGCGGCGGAGCGGCTGTCGGCGCGACGCCCGACGTCCGTCCGCCGCGCCGGTTCCCCGATCGAGGAGGCGCTCGACGTGCAGGCCGCCGCACTGGACGGCTACTTCCGCTCGCATCCGCCGGCCGCGGAGCGCATTGCCCGGATCCGGGACGTCGTTCGAGAGGATCGCCTGGACGCGAACGCACGCCCGCGGCCGCTGGACGCCGTCGCGGCGTCCGCGGCAGGGATCGGAGAGGCCAGGTAACCGACGGCGACCCGATCCGCGGCTGGGCGGAGGGAGGGATAATGGGCCCGGTCGCTTTGCCCGGAGATGCCAATGCCCATCCGCTCTCGCGCCGCGCTGCCAGTTGTCATGCTCCTCACCGTGCTCGGGCCGGCCCTCGCCGGCGCCCAGCAGACGCCGCCGCTCACGCCCGACATCCCGACACACTTCGAGGAGTCGACCAGCGGCTACGACTACTCGAAGCGCGACGTCATGATCCCGATGCGCGACGGCATCCGGCTCCACACCGTCATCGTCGTGCCGAACAGCGCCCGGCACGCGCCGATCCTGCTGACCCGAACGCCGTACGAGGCGTCGGAGCGGGCGAAGCGGATGCGCTCGCCGTACGTCGTCGCGGCGCTGCCGCTGTTCGACGAACTGTTCGTCGCCGACGGCTACATCCGCGTCTACCAGGACGTTCGCGGCAAATACCTTTCGGAAGGCGCCTATGTCATGACCCGGCCGCTGCGCGGGCCGCTCAACAGCAGCGAGGTCGACCATTCGACCGACGCCTACGACACGATCGACTGGCTGGTGAAGAACGTGCCGGAATCGAACGGCCGGGTCGGCATGGTGGGCAGCTCCTACGAGGGTTTCACCGTGGTGATGGCGCTCGTCCATCCGCATCCGGCGCTCAAGGCGGCCGTCCCGGAGAGCCCGATGGTCGACGGCTGGATGGGCGACGACTGGTTCCATTACGGCGCCTTTCGGCAGGTCAACCTCGATTACTTCTCGGGCCAGACGACGGTGAAGGGAAAGGGGGAGAAGGTGGTCCGCCCGGGCTACGACGATTACGACAGCTTCCTCCGCGCCGGATCGGCGGGGGCGTGGGCGAAGGCGGCCGGGTTCGATCAGCTGCCGTGGTGGCACAAGCTCACCGAGCACCCGGCCTACGACGGCTTCTGGCAGAACCAGGCGCTCGACAAAGTGATGGCGGCGCAGCCGCTGACCGTCCCGACGATCTGGCTGCAGGGCCTATGGGACCAGGAGGACATGTGGGGCGCGATCCACAGCTACCTCGCGGTCGAGCCGAAGGACACCCGGAACGACATGAACTTTCTGGTGATGGGGCCCTGGTTCCACAGCCAGATCAATCGCGAGGGGACGGCGCTGGGCGGGTTGCGCTGGGCGACCGACACCACTCGCGACGCGCGCCGCGACGTCATCAAGCCGTTCTTCGATCAGTACTTGAAGGACAGCGCGCCGAAAGCCGATACGCCGCCGGTCTTCATCTACGACACCGCGAACGATAAATGGGACCGGTTCAAGACCTGGCCGCTGTCGTGCGAGTCCGGTTGTCCCGACAAGCCGCGGCCGCTGTATCTGGCGCCCGGCTTCGCCCTGTCGTTCACGGCGCCGGCGGCGGCGCCGGCATCGGCGGCGGGCTACGACGAATACGTCTCGGATCCCGCAAAGCCGGTTCCGTACATGCCGCGGCCGACCCGCTTCAGCGACGGTGAGGAATGGCATCGCTGGCTGGTCAGCGATCAGCGGGCGTCTTCGGACCGGCCCGACGTCCTGACCTACACCACCGAGCCGCTGACCGCGCCGGTGCGCATCGGCGGCGCGCCGGTCGTCCATTTGTGGGCATCGACGAGCGGCAGCGACGCCGACTGGGAGGTGAAGCTGATTGACGTCTATCCGGATGAGATGCCCGACCAGTCGGAGCTTGGCGGCTATCAGCTGCCGCTGGCGATGGACATCTTCCGCGGCCGCTACCGCGAAAGCTTCGAACATCCACAGGCGATCATCTCCAACACGCCGCTGGCCTATACGTTCGCGCTGCCGACCGCGAATCATGTCTTCAAGCCGGGGCACCGCATCATGGTGCAGATTCAGTCGACCTGGTTCCCGCTCTACGACCGCAACCCGCAAACGTATGTCGACAACATCTTCTTCGCCAAGCCGTCCGATTACGTGAAGGCGACAGAGCGCGTTTATCACGCGCCCAACGCCGCGACCTATATCGACCTGCCGGTCGTGACCGACGTCAGTGCGGCGCGGTGACGGGGTAAGGGCTTCACGGCGAGGTTCACAGTGGTGGTCTCGTTCCCGGTTTTCCTGGTCGCCATCACCGCCGTCATGCCGGCCGCGGGCACGCAGGCGTCCGCCCCGCCGGCCGTTCAGCTGCCGCTCGAGACCTATCCGGCGGCGATGCGGCGGGCGGTGGCGGCCGCCGACAACGACGCGCGAGGCCGGCCCGGGGATGCGGACGCGGCCGGGCGGCTCGGCCAGGTCCTGCAGGCGTGGGAGCAGTGGCAGCCCGCCGACGAGGCCTACGGGCGCGCCGCCGCGCTCGCGCCGTCGGCGTTCCGGTGGCGCTACCTCGAGGGCTGCGTGCTCCGCCGCCTGGCGCGGCACGATGAAGCCGTCCTCGCATTCGGGCAGGCGGTGAGACTGGATCCCACGTACCTGCCGGCGAGGGTCAAGGAGGCGGAAGCCCTGCTCGACAGCGGGCGCCTGGCCGAGAGTGGCGATCGATTCCAGTCGCTCCTCGGCGAGACCGCGGCGGAGCCGCTCGTCCGGTTCGGGCTCGGGCGGATCGCCGCCGCGGAGGGGCGCCACGCCGAGGCGGTGGCGTTCTTCGAGCGGGCGCTGGCGCTGGCGCCTGAGTGGGGCGCCGCGTACTATGCCGAGGCCCTGTCGCTCCGTGCGCTCGGCCGGCGCGAGGACGCGGCGCTGGCGATGGCGCGGCACGCGCAGTACGGGAACCGCTGGCCGGCAGTCGACGATCCGCTGCTGGCGGCCACCACCGCGCTGCGGGTCGACGGCGTCTCCGAGCTCCGCCGCGCGGCGGCCCTGGCCGAGGCGGGCGATCTCGCCGGCGCGGCCGCCGCCAACGAGGCAGCGCTGGCGCTTGATCCGTCGCTAACACCGGCCCACCAGCGCCTGATCAGTCTCTACGGCCGTCTCGGCGAGTGGGCGCAGGCCGAGGCGCACTACCAGGCCGCCGCACGCGCCGGGTCTGACGTCGCCGATCTGCACTACGACCACGGCGTGCTGCAGGCGATGCAGCAGCAATGGGAGCAGGCAGAGCGCTCGTACCGGCAGGCGATCGAGGCCAATCCGCTGCACGCCCGCGCGCACAACAACCTCGGGCAGCTGCTCGAGCGCTCGCGCGGCTTCGACGCCGCCCTGGCCGAGTACCGCCTCGCGCTCGCCGCCACGCCGAGCTTCCGGCTGGCGCGCTTCAATGCCGGCCGCGCGCTGGTCGCGCTCGGCCGCCCGCAGGAGTCCATCACCGAGCTGCTGCGGATTACCGAGCCGAGGGACGCTGAGGCGCCGAAGTATCTGTTCGCGCTCGCGGTCGCCTATGTCCGGACCGGCAACACCCGCGAGGGCATCGTGTGGGCTCATGAAGCGAAGCGGTTGGCCGCGCAGTACGACCAGGTCGATCTCGCGGCGGCCATCGATCAGCAGATCGAGAGCCTCAAGTGAAGTGGCTGGCGATCGGCGCCGCCCTCCTCGCCCTGGCCTCGGTGGTGCCGGCATCGGTTCCGTTCACCGACGCGGCTGCCGCCACCGGTCTTACCTTCACCCACGTCAACGGCGCCACCGGGCGGTATTACATGCCCGAGCTGATCGGCTCCGGGGTTGCGCTCGTCGACTACGACAACGACGGCGACCTCGATGTCTTCCTCGTCCAGGGGGGCGCGCTCGGGCCGGGCGCATCCGGCGGTCCGGAAACCAGCCGCCTGTTCCGCAACGACATGAAGCCGGGCTCACCAGGCACGCTGCACTTCACCGACGTGACGACGGCCGCCGGCGTCGGCCTGCGCGCGTACGGCATGGGCGTCGCGGTTGCCGATTACGACAACGACGGCGACATGGACATCCTCGTCACGACGTTCGGTCCGGAGACGCTGTTCCGGAACAACGGCAACGGCACGTTCACCGACGTCACCGCGGCGGCCGGCGTCAGCGACCCGCTGTGGAGTACGAGCGCGGCGTTCGTCGACTACGATCGCGACGGCGACCTCGACCTGTTCGTCGCCAACTACCTGGATTTCACCATCGCCGGCAGCAAGTCGTGTTTCGACGCCACCGGCGTGCCCGACTACTGCGGCCCGCGCGCGTATCGCCCGGCCCCGAACCGGCTCTACCGGAACGACGCCGGCCGCTTCACCGACGTCACCGGACCGGCCGGGATCGACAAGGCCGACGGCCCGAGCCTTGGCGTGGCGGTCGGCGACTACAACCACGACGGCTGGCCCGATCTCTACGTCGCGAACGACGCCGCCGCCAACCAGCTGTGGCTCAATCAGCGCGACGGCACCTTCGCAGACGATGGCCTGTTGTCCGGCTCGGCACTGAACGCGGCCGGGGCCGCCGAAGGCAGCATGGGGATCGCGTCAGGGGATGTCGACGGCGACGGCCACGAGGATCTCTTCATCAGCAACATTGCCGCCGAGACCTTTGCGCTCTATCGCAATGACGGCAAGGGCCAGTTCGAGGATGTCCGCTCGCGGTGGGGCCTCGCCGCGCTCACCGCCGCCTTCACCGGTTTCGGCACCGGCCTCATCGATTACGACAACGACGGCTGGCTCGATCTGTTCGTCGCCAACGGCGCCGTCAACACGATCCCGTCCCAGCGCGGGCAGGCGGTGCCGTTCCGGATGCGGAACATCCTGCTCCGCAACAGCGGTGACGGTCAGTTCGTCGATGTCGCGCCCGGACCGGGCAGTCCGCTGGCGCTCCTCAACGTCGGCCGCGGCGCGGCCTTCGGCGACGTTGACAACGACGGCGACACCGACATCGTCGTCACCACCAACAACGGTCCGGTCCAGCTGCTGCTGAACACCTCGCCGCCGCGCCACTGGCTGGAGATTGCGCTGCGCCGCGACGGCGCCAACCGGTTTGGCTACGGCGCGCGGGTCGGTGTCGAGCGCGCGGGCAAGCCGACGCTGTGGCGCCGCGTCGGCAGCGACGGCAGCTACCTGTCCGCGAGTGATCCGCGAGTTCATGTGGGCCTGGGAGACGACGACCGGCCGGTGAACGTCGTGGTCGAGTGGCCGGACGGACGCGTTACCCGGCAACTGCGGGTGCGGCCCGATCAGCGCCTGACGATTCGCGCCGGGTAGACGAGCCGGCGCTGCCGGCTCAGACCGCGCGCGGCGCCTCGCGAGCAGCCGGGCCGGCGTCTGGCGGCAGTCCGGCGCGCTGCGCGCGGTCGACGTCCGTCATTTGGAGGGCTCCTGTAAGGGCCGCGCGCCAGCGGCCGCAATCCGGGAGCCACATCGCCCCCTGTGCGGGCTGATACGGAGGAGGCCGGCGGCGGGTTCCGGCGCGCCCTCCGATGTCGCCTGGTGATGCGGTGAACGGCGGGTGCGCTAGCGGCCGAGCGCCGACGGCCAGTTAACGACGATCGTCATCGGCAGCTGCTCCCGGTCACCGAGCGTGTTGACCAGGAAGCGCTGGCCGTCGCTGGTGACGTCATAGGCCGAACGGGTCAGCTGTGGATTGACGGTGAAGAGCGGCCGCACCGAATCAACGGCGAGGTCGGAGCCGCGAGTCGAGATCGCCGCCACCATGATGCGGTTGTCAACGCCGAGATAGAACAGCTCGCGGCCGTCGCCGCGCCAGCGCGGCAGTATCCCCGGCGTCGAAGAGATCTGCCATCTCGAGGTCGGCCCCTGTTCGGGCGCCGCCGCCGACAAGCCGGCGACGTAAACCTGCCGGCCGCCGGTTTCCTCCGACACGAACGCCATCCATCGGCCGTCCGGCGAGAACTGGCCGTCGTACTCGCGCTCGCGGGTGTGAAGGAACGGAATCGGCCGGCGATCCCCGGTCAGCGGCAGCAGCCAGATGTGCCCGCCCGACGAACGATCCGGCGCCCCCTCGACATACAGCAGGTAGCGGCCGTCGGATGACCAGTCGACCGGGTAGAGCGGCTCGCCAGGGGTCTGCCGCTCGAACAGGACTTCCTCGTCGCCAACGCCACCGGCGCGGCGCCGCGCCAGCCGGCCCTGACGCTTCGCGCTGATGTCGAAGTAGCCGTAGGCGATCCACTCGCCGTCCGGCGACCAGACCGGCGACACCTCCGAGCGGGTGGCATCCGACGTGATCCGGGTCCGGACGCCGCGCTCGAGATCGACGGTCCAGATATCGGACGGATCGCCGATGCTCAGCGCGACGCGACGGTTGTTCGGTGACAGCCCGACGTCGCCGAGCAGCATCGTCTTGTCGAAGATCGCGGAGCGGCCGCCGGCCCGCTCGATCTGCTCCAGTTGGCTGTTGGATCCGGCCTCGCCCGGGGCGTAGGCGAGGATCCCGGTGCGCGAGGCATCGAACGCCGCCCGCCACGTCGCCGGGTCGTAGATGACGTTTTCGGCAATCGCCTCGGCGTCACCTGACAAGACGCCACGGCGGTCGTCGAAGTGCTGCGCGAGCAGGGTCCGGTCGTCGCGGAGAAACAGCAGCCATCCCGGCAGCGCGACGGCGTTGGCGCGGCTCTGGAGCAGCCGGCGATTCTCCTTGCCGTCGAGCGACGCCAGCCACAGTGCGCCCTCTTCGCCGCTGCCGCCGTGGCGGATGGCGAGGTAGAGGAAGTGCCGGCCGTCCGGGAGGAAGTACGGCCAGCGGTGGCTGGTCTGGGTCGTGCCGTCGATCGTCGTGACCTGGATCGGCTTGCCGCCGGCAGCCGGCACGCGGAAGATGGCGGTCTGGTAATCCGGCTCGAAGACGATCACATCGTCCCGGCTCCACGCCCCGCCGCGTCCCTGAGTGGCATCGCAGATCGTCTGGATCGAGCCGTCGATGATGTTGACGCGTTTCAGCTTGCCGGCGGTGAAGAAGCCGAGCGAGCGGCTGTCGGCCGACCAGAACGGAAAGGTCGCGCCGTCGGTCTCCGGCAGCGGGCGATCGACGGCGGTCGCGAGCGAGTGCACGACCAGGTGCGTCGTCCCGCCGGCGTCGGCCGCGACGAACGCGAGACTGCGGCCATCCGGAGCGATCACGACCGGCCCGGCGCTGTCGCCGACGAACTGGAAGGTGAAGTCGCGAGGCGCCGGCACGGAGCTGCGGACGACCGCGGCGTCGGCTTCAACGACCGGCCGCCGCAGCAGTACCGTGCCCAGCGCTGCAGCCAGCAGCAGGCCCAGGGCGGCAGCCGTCCACGCCAGCGTCGCGTGACGGCTGGCGCGGGGTGCGGACGTGCTCCCGGCCGGGACGGCGGTCTCTGCCGCCCAGCGCAGCTCGCGCATGACGTCGCCGGCAGACTGCCAGCGCTCATCCGGGTCCTTGGCGAGGCAGCGCGCGACGATGTGATCGAAGGCCGGCGGGGCCAGCGGCTGGAGCGTCGAGAGCGGCGGCGGCTGCCGTTCCAGAATCGCGGCGACAAGGCTGGCCTGGGTCTTCGCTTCGAAGGCTCGCCGGCCGGTCAGCATTTCGTGGACGATCGCTCCGAAGGCAAAAATGTCGGTGCGCGCGTCGGTCTCGCCGCCCTCGATCTGTTCGGGCGCCATGTATTGCAGCGTCCCCATGATCGAGCCGCGCGCGGTGAGCGGGGTCGTCATGGTCGGGCCGGGACCGGCGTCGGGTGGGCCGCTCGACACCGCCGGACGGGCCGCCTTCGCGAGGCCGAAGTCGAGCAGCTTGACGCCCGACTTCGCGATCATGATGTTGCCCGGCTTGAGGTCGCGATGGACGACCCCGGAGCGGTGTGCGACGGCGAGCGCCTCGGCAATCGCGATCGCGTAGCGCGTCGCCTGTTCGAACGGCAGCGGTCCGTGGGCCAGCCGCGCCGCCAGCGTCTCCCCCTCGACGAGCTCCATGACGAGGAAGTGCGTCCCGGCGTCCCCGCCGGCCCCGGGCTCATAGCCGACGTCATGAAGGGTGCAGATGCTGGCGTGGTTCAGCGACGAGACAACCCGCGCCTCGCGGTCGAAGCGCTCGCGGAATTCCGGGTCGAGGGCCAGATCGGGGGCGAGAATCTTGATCGCGACGGTTCGATCCAGCCTGGTGTCGCGGCCCCGGTAGACTTCGCCCATCCCTCCGGTGCCCAGCAGGCCGAGGATCTCATACGGACCGAGTCGGGAGCCGGGCGGCAGCCGCACGCCCACGGATTCTACTGCAGCACGCGCCCGCCCCCGACGATCGCCGGCCTTGCCGGGGGTGGCAAAATGCCGTATAATTATGGGCATGTTGCTCAGCGCGAGGAGGCCGTCATGACCAGAGCTGCCATCGTCGACACCGTCCACCCGCCCGGGCTGCTCGGCCGCGTGCAGCAGTTGCTCGGCGTATCGCGGTTGAGCTCCGATCAGGATCTGCTGCGACTGGTCGAGAACCGCGTCCCGACTGACGCCGTCGAATCACTGAAACAGGCCGGGCTGACCGACGATGAAATCCATGCGCTCATCGCCCCGCGACGGACGCTGACGCATCGGCGGACCCGCCGCGAACCCCTGAGCCGGGAGGAATCGGACCGCGCCGTCCGCCTCGCCCGAATCGCCGCGCTGGCCGAGCAGGTGTTCGGCGAGCCCGCCCGCGCCTGGCCGTGGCTCCGCGCCGCCAAGCGCCAGTTCCGGGGCCGCAGTCCGCTGCAGCTGATGGTCACTGAGGCCGGCGCCCGTCTCGTCGAGGAGCTGTTGTACCGGGTCGACGAGGGCCTGGCGGCGTAGTGCGGCTGTGGCGGATCAGCAACCACAAGTCCCTGGCGGGCGAGGGCGGCCTGCGCACCCCGGGACGCTGGCATAGCCGCGGTCAGCGCATCGTCTATTGCGCGTCCAGCCCCGCCGCGGCGCTGCTGGAAGTTCTAGTCCACCTCGAAGTCGACCTTCAGGGGCTGCCGGTTCGTTACCGCCTCTTCACGATCGAGGCGCCGGCGGACCTGCGAGTTGAGACCGTCCCCGCCGGGCGCCTGCCGCCTGACTGGCCGTCGCGCATGGACACGACGCGCGCGATAGGCGACGACTGGCTCGCCGACGGCTCGGCGCCGCTCCTGCGCGTGCCTTCAGCCATCGTTCCCGAGACCGTCAACATCCTGCTCAATCCCGCGCACCCCGCCGCGAGCCGCGTCGTCATTGTCGGCGACGGCCAGCATGCCATCGATCCGCGATTGCTGACCTAGGCCGAAGAGCGTAAGATGCCGGCCTAGCCGGAGAGCCGCGCCAGGGCGGTTTCCCTGGTGTGCTCGGCGGGCAGGTCGTCGAGGAGGCCGGCCAGTTCCAGCGTGATGCGAACCGCCTCCTGCAGGCCGCAGACGACCGCGCGGCGGCTGCCGACAGATGCCGCGTCGCGCAGCGCCGTCAGGCCGGGCCCCGAAATGTAGTCCACCCCGGTCAGGTCAATCACGACCGGCCCGGCGCCGGCCGCGGCCAGCGCGTCGGCGAAGGCGCGTGCGGTGCGAATGCCGATCCGGCCGTGGGCGCTCAGGATCGTGGCTCCCGGGACCGCTTCGACCGACGTCGCGAGGCTCCAGGTGCGGGGGGGGCGCGCCATTTTCTCCTACTGTAATACGCGCGCGGCCCATGGTAAGGTTCGGCCCGTTGCCCACCAACTTTCCAGCCCCTGCGGTGTATTTGGACCAGAGCCTGGACGATGCGGTTGTCGTCCGACGGTGTCTGGACGGCGACGGCGCGGCGTTCGCGGCGCTCGTGGTCCGGTATCAAGGGGTGCTCTTCAACGTCGCGCTGCGGATGCTCGGCAATGAAGAGGATGCCCGCGACGCCGCCCAGACCGCCTTCATCAGGGCCTACGAGAAGCTCTCCAGTTACGACGCGGACCGGCGCTTTTTCAGCTGGATTTACCGCATCCTGACCAACGAGTGCCTCAACCTGCGGCGGCGGCCGGCGATGGTGCTTCTCGACGGCGGACTGGACGCGGCGGCGGCGCGGCACCAGGAGCCGGACGCGGTCGAGACGGCGGAACGGCGGCGGGATGTCAAGCGCGCCATCCTGACGCTCCCGGCGCCGTACCGTGAAGTCATCGTCCTCAGGCACTTTGCGTCGCTCAGCTACGACGAGATGAGCGACGCGATCGGGATTCCGGTCAAAACCGTGAAGTCGCGGCTTTACAGCGCGCGCCAGCAGCTCGCCGGCGCCCTGACGATGTGGATGGAACGATGAGCCCAGTGGATCCTTCAGACGACGAACTGCTGCACGCCGCCGTCGACGGCGAGCTGACGCGGGAGCAGCAGGTGGAGTGGGAGCGCCGTGTGGCGGGCAATGCCGAGGCGCGCGCCCGGCTGTCGGAGCTGCGGGCATTGACGGCGCTGGTCGAAGAACTCGGAACCGTCGCGCCGCCCCAAGATCTGGCTGCGGCGACGGTTCGAGCGGTGACAGGTCGGATCGGTGGCGGTGTTGCGGCCGGGCGCACTGACCAAGGAGACAGGTTCATGGCAAAAAAGACAATGATCGGGTTGGCCGCGGCCGCGGCGGTCGTTCTCGTAACGTTTGCGATTCTGGGCTACCCCCCGACCGGCAAGGGGACGGAAGGAACGATCGGGCAGGCGGCCCGCTATCAGGCGGCCGAGCCGCAGATGGCGGCGTCGGACGTGAAGCTTGGCGACACGTCGGCGCAGCAGTTCCTGCAGAGCGACACCTTCGATCGCCTGATCAAGGATGAAAACGCCCGCAAGCTGCTGTCGGACGGCGCCGTCCGGCAGGCGCTGGCGGATCCCGCGGTCGTCGCGGCGCTGTCGGATCCGGCGATCGCGCAGGCGCTGTCGGATCAGGCCGTCGCGCAGGCGCTGGCGAGCAAGGGGATGGCTGGCGCGCTCGCCGAGCCGGCGCTCGCCGCCCGGATGGCCGATGCCAACTTCCGCGCCGCGCTGGCCGATCCGGCGGTCGCGCGGGCGCTGTCCGACCAGGCGGTCGCGCAGGCGCTGGCGAGCAAGGGGATGGCCAGCGCGCTGGCCGACCCGGGCTTCCGCCGCGCCATTGCGGACCCGGCGCTGGTGCAGGCGTTGTCGGATCCCTTGATGGCGCGGGCGATTAGCGCCGAGGCCAAGATTCGGGCGAGCGCCGACGGCGCCGCCGCGCGTGCCGCAACGACCGACGCCGTCACCGCGAGAGCGCTCAGCAACGACGCGGTCCGGCGGGCGCTCGGCAACGACGCCGCCGCCAGGGCGCTCAGCAACGAGGCGCTGGCGAGGGCACTTGGCGATGCGATGGTCGCGCGGGCGCTGACCAGCGATGCGCTCGGCCGCGCGCTGGCCGATCCGGCGATCGCGAAAGCGCTCAGCGACGGCGCGATGATGCGGGCGATGGCGGATCCGGCGATTGCGCGGGCGTTCTCCGACCCGGCGGTGGCGCGGGCGCTCAGCAACGACAGCTTCGCCCGGGCGCTCAGCTCCGACGCGTTCCGCCGCGCACTGGCGGATGGCGCCCTGCCGAAGGCGATGCAGTCGGCGGCGTTCGCCCAGGCGCTTCAGAGCGACGGCTTCGCGTCGGCGCTGATGACGCCGAAATTCGCATCCGCGCTCGCGAACTAACACCCTGGGGGACGGGCGCCGCGGGTGCCTGTCCCCTTCCTCTACGCCGGCGGCTTCCCTCCGCGGGTCTTCATCCCTTACTCTTACGCATGCGCATTCCGCCGCGAGGGGTCGCGGCGACCTGTCTGCTCCTCGCCGTGCTGTCCGTTTCCCGGCCGGCCGCCGCCCAGTTGAGCGTCGTCGGCGTCTCCGGCATGCGGCTGGTCTACCTGGATCCGACCGAGACCTTCCTGGTGCCGCACGCGGCGCGGACGTTCCTGAACTCGCTGGCGTTTCAGCGGCGGCTGTTCGACTTCCATCCGAAGAAACCGGTCTTCCTGCTCCTCACCGACATCTCGGACACCGGCAACGCCGGCGCCTCGGTCGTCCCGCGCGATGTCGTCACCGTCGAGATCGCGCCGCTCAATTTCGCCTTCGAGACGATCGCCGGCAACGAGCGGATGAACATCCTGATGAACCACGAGCTGGTCCACATCGCGACGATGGACCAGGCGGCGGGCGCCGACCGGGTCTTCCGGCGGCTGTTCGGCGGCAAGGTGGCGCCGGTCCGCGATCATCCCGAATCGATCCTCTACTTCCTGCTGACCACGCCGCGGGTGGCGTCGCCGCGCTGGTATCACGAAGGCATCGCCGTGTTCGTCGATACCTGGATGTCGGGCGGCCTCGGCCGCGCGCAGAGCGGCTACGACGAGATGGTGTTCCGTTCGATGGTGCGCGACGGCACGCCGTTTTACGATCCGCTGGGACTGGTCAGCGAAGGGACGCAGATCGACTTTCAGGTCCAGGTCAACTCCTACCTCTACGGCACCCGCTTCATGACCTGGCTTGGCCGCCACTACTCGCCCGAGAAGGTGATCGAGTGGGTGTCGCGCCGCGATGGCAGCCGCGCCTACTATGCGACCCAGTTCCGGCAGGTATTCGGCTCGTCTATCGAGAAGGCGTGGGCGGCCTGGGAGACCGACGAGGTGATCTTTCAGCGGCAGAATCTGGCCGCGATCCGCAAGTTCCCGGTGACGCCGTCGACCGACATCACGACCCGGGCGCTCGGATCCGTCTCGCGGGCGTTCTACGATCCCGAAGGGAAGAAAATCTACGCGGCGCTCAACTACCCTGGAGTGGTGTCGCACGTCGCCGCCATCTCGGATGGCACCGGCCGGATCGAACGGCTCGCCGACATTAAGGGGCCGACGATTTTCACGGTCGCGTCGCTGGCCTGGAATCCCGCCGAGCAGGTTCTCTACTACACGCGCGACAACGGCGCCTACCGGGATCTCGTCCGGCTCGACCCGAAGACGAAGCGCCAGGAGATCCTGCAGAAGGACGCCCGGATCGGCGACCTCGCCTTCAACCGCGCCGACCGCTCGCTGTGGGGCATCCGCCACCTGAACGGCATCTGCACGCTCGTCCGGATGGTGGCGCCGTATCGCGACTGGACGCAGGTCGTGACGTGGCCGTACGGCACGGTGATCTACGATCTCGACCTGTCGCCCGACGGCTCGCGGCTGGTCGCGTCGTTCGGCGAAATCAGCGGCCGCCAGCACGTCCAGGTGTTCGACACCGCCGCGTTGACGGGGCCGGACGCGACGCCGGTCGCCGCGTTCGATTTCGGCACTGCCGTGCCCAATGGCTTCACCTTCACGCCCGACGGCCAGGCGCTCTACGGCAGCTCGTACTTCACCGGCGTTTCCAATATCTTCCGCTACGATCTCGCGACCAAAAAGCTCGACGCGGTGACGAACGCGGAGACCGGCTTCTTCCGGCCGATCCCGCTCGCCGACGGCGGGTTGATCGTCTTCCGGTATTCCGGCGCCGGCTTCGTGCCGACCCGCATCCAGCCGCACCCGCTCGAGGACGTCAGCGCCATCACCTTCCTCGGCGAGCGGCTCGCCGAGGAGCATCCGATCGTCAAGAGCTGGACGGTCGGCTCGCCGGCCGCGATCGGGTTCGACGAGATGACGAAGGAGCGGGGCACCTACAAACTCGCCGGCGGTCTCCAGCCGGAGTCGTTCTACCCGGTCTTTCAGGGCTACAAGGACACCGGCGCGGTCGGGATGCGGGTGAACTTCTCCGACCCGCTCCAGTTCAACCGGGCCAGCCTCGTCGCGACCTATTCCCCCTCGACCAGCCTGCCGGCCGCCGAGCGCCTGCACCTCAAGGCTGACTACGAGCGGTTCGACTGGCGCGGCCGGTTCGACCTCAACGCCGGTGACTTCTACGACTTTTTCGGACCGACCAAAGTCGGCCGCAAGGGCTACGCGCTGTCGGTCGGCAAGAAGCAGACGCTGCTGTTCGACATCCCGCACCGCGTCGAGCTCGACATCAGCGCCCGCTTCGCCGGCAACCTCGATCGGCTGCCGGAATTCCAGAACGTCGCGGTCGACGTGACGCGGCTCTTCACCGTCGATGCCCGGCTGACCGATCAGGACCTGCGCAGCTCGCTCGGCCACGTCGACGATGAGACCGGCCGGCGCTGGTTTGTCGACGCCCAGGGCAACCAGCTGAACGGCCGGATGGTGCCGCGCTTCCATGGCGCGTTCGATCGCGGCCTCGCGATGCCGGCCGGCCATTCCTCGATCTGGCTGCGGACCGCGGCCGGGTTCTCGCCCGGCAATCGCGCCCAGCCGTTCGCCAATTTCTATTTCGGCGCATTCGGCAACAACTGGGTCGATCACCGCGACGAGAAGCGCTATCGCGAGCCGTACAGCTTTCCGGGCGCGTCGCTCAACGAGATCGCCGGACGCACGTTCGTCAAGTCGATGATCGAGTGGAACCTGCCGCCGATCCGCTTCCGCCGCGTCGGCCGGCCGGGCTTCTATGCGTCGTGGGCGCGGCCGTCGCTGTTTGTCGGCGGCCTCGCCACCAATCTCGATGCCCGCCAGGCGCGTCGCACCCTGACCGACACCGGCGCGCAGGTTGATTTCCGCTTCGGCCTGCTGTCGACGCTCGAGCTGACCGTGTCGGCCGGCGCGGCGGTGGCGTTCGAGGACGGCTACGCGCCGCGCCGCGAAGCGATGCTGTCGGTCAAGATTCTCAAATAATGCTCGACGCTGCCGTCGCCCTCCTGCCCGTCGTCGGCTTCCTGGCTGTCCTCTTCATGATGGACAGTTTCCGGCTCGTGCCGCAGCGCGCCATCCTCTCCGCCGTCGCGGTCGGCGCCTGCACGGCGGTCGTCTCGCTGTGGGCGTGGTCGGCGCTCGGCATGGACCTCCAGAGCGCGCACGTCGACAGCCGCTACGTCGCGCCGTTCCTGGAGGAGACGCTCAAGGCCGCCGTGATCGTCGTGCTGATCCTGCGCGGCCGTGCCGGCTTCCTGGTCGATGCCGCCGTCCAGGGATTCGCGGTCGGCGCCGGCTTCGCGTTGGTCGAGAACGTCCTCTATCTGCGGACGCTCGGCGACGCGCCGCTGGCGCTGTGGCTGGTGCGCGGCCTCGGCACCGCGATGCTGCACGGCGGCGCGACGGCGATCTTCGCGACGCTCGGCCGGGCGCTGACCGACCGCTATCCGCGCCGGGGGGTGCTGGCGTTCCTGCCGGGGCTCGCCGTGGCGGTGGTGATTCATGCCGGCTTCAACCTGCTGCCGCTCCCGCCGGTGCTGCTGACCGGCGTCGTCATGCTGACGCTGCCGCTGCTGCTGCTGTTCGTCTACGAGCGGAGCGAGCGGGCGACGCGGGAATGGATGGGGGCCGGGATGGATCTCGACATCGAGGTCCTGCAGCTGGTCGCCTCGGAGACGTTCACGCTGACCCGCTTCGGCCAGTATCTGCAGGAGATGCGGTCACGATTCCCGCCGGAGGTGGTCGCCGACATGTACTGCCTGCTGCGGCTCGAGCTCGAGCTCTCGGTCCACGCGCGCGCGCTGGTGATGGCGCGGGAAGCCGGCCTCGAACTGGCCGGCGACGACGACCTCGAGGACAGCCTGGCGGAGCGCGACCACCTGCAGGAGGCGATTGGCGGGGCGGGCCGGCTGGCGCTGCGGCCGCTGCAGGTCACCAGCCATCGCGATCGCTGGCACCGCCAGCTGCTGGCGCAGGCGCGCCGGCGCGCGACGACGGCGCCCGGCGGCAAGTGAGCGCCCCGCGACGGCCCGCTCACAACCACCCCCCCGTGAACCCGGCGCGGCGCAGGCCGTCGACAACGTAGCGACAGTTCCGCATCAGCCGCCAGATCAGCCCGCTGCGGAAGTTCTCGATCATCAGGACGATCGGGCCCTGATTGAGCCCGAAGTTCCAGGGCGATACCCAGCCCGCGGCGCCGCTCGACGGCGCCGGGTAGGTCTGGTTGAACGTCGCCTTGAAGCCGTAGGCATCAGGCTGCCGGACGTCGAGGCGGTCGACGAAGTAGCGCACCGCCGGCAGCACGATCTCGGGCGCGAACGGCAGCGACGCGAGCACCGCCCACGGCGCAATCGTCCCGTCGTCCGGCCCGTATGGCACGCCACGCGCCGCGTAGTCGAAGAACCGCCGCCGGACCCCGTCAATCGTCAGCAGCGCGGGCCCCGGCCCGTCGCTCGCGGTCACGCCCCAGCAGTCCTTGTGGTAGCCGGCGAAGCCGCGCGGGTTCCTGATCGCGTATTCGCGCTGGACGCAGGTGGCCCGCCGGCTGTTCTCGAAGTAGTCGCTGCCGCGCGGCCGCATGTAGGCGTCCTGGATCCCGCGCAGGTCGAGCCACAAGTGGGACAGCTGGTGAATGAAGAGCGGCCCCGCATAGAGGTACTCGTCGCCGTAGACCTTCCGCCACCGATGGCTCGACAGCCAGCTGGCGTAGCTGTCGGCGGTCAGCGGATAGGTCGGCGAGCCGAGCCCGAGAACGTAGAGCAGCAGCGCTTCGTCGTAGCCCGACCAGCGGTAGGGGAGGAAGCCGCGCTCCGGCCGCCAGCCGTGCGTGACGGTCGCGCCGCCGTTCTGCGCCCACCGCCAGTCGGCGCGGCGATAGAGCGCGTCGGCAAGGGCGCGGATCTCCGCCTCGTCTCCGGACTCGCCGGTAAAGTAGGCGGCGGCGGTCAGGCCGCCGGCGAGCAGGAAGGTGGTGTCGATCGTCGACAGCTCGCTGCGCCAGGCGCGCGCCCCGGTCGCCATGTCGAGAAAGTGATAATAGAAGCCCTTGTAGCCGGTGCAGTCCGGAGCCGTGCCCTGCGGGCTGGTCTGGAAGAACCGCAGCGCCGCCAGGGTGAGCCGGACGGCGTGATCGCGGGCGACGAATCCCCGCTCGACGCCGACCGGATAAGCGGCCAGGGCAAGGCCGGTGGCGGCGATGCTGGCGGGCCAGTGCGCCTGGGTCTTGTCGGCGATCAGGCCGTTGGCGGGGTTGACCTCGCGGAGGAAGTAGTCGAAGCTTTCACGCTGGAGCGGCGCCAGCAGGATTCCGTCGTTATCGGTCATGAACGCTTTATGGTGACAATCAATCCGCGTGCCGGACAGCCCGCCGAGCCATCGCTGCTCGTCGACGTGCCGAAACTCATCTCGGCCTACTACACCGGACGGCCGGACCCGTCCTCGCCGGCCGAGCGGGTGGCGTTCGGCACCTCCGGCCATCGCGGCTCATCGTTCGACAATTCGTTCAACGAGGGGCACGTCCTCGCCATTACCCAGGCGATCTGTCAGTACCGCGCGGCCAACGGGATCGACGGTCCGCTGTTCATCGGCGCCGACACCCACGCGCTCTCGACGCCGGCGCTCGCCAGCGCCGTCGAAGTGATGGCCGCCAACGGCGTCGAGGTCATGCTCTCGGCCGAGGACGAGTACACGCCGACGCCGGCCGTGTCCCACGCGATTCTCACACACAACCGCGGCCGCACCGCCGGCCTCGCCGACGGCATCGTCATCACCCCGTCGCACAATCCGCCGGGCGATGGCGGCTTCAAGTACAACCCGCCGCACGGCGGGCCCGCCGAACCCGGCATCACCTCCGGGATCGAGGCCACGGCCAACGAGCTGCTCGCGCAGGATCTCCGCGGCGTCAGGCGTCTCCCTCTTGCGGCGGCGCTGCGCGCACCGACCACCCACCGCCATGACTATCTGACCGCCTACGTCGGCGACCTCGGCACGATCATCGACATGGAGGCGATTCGCGGCGCTGCCGTCCGCATGGGAGTCGACCCGCTCGGCGGCGCCGGGGTGCACTACTGGGGGCGGATTGCCGAGCGCTACGGGCTGGACCTCACGGTCGTCAACGACCAGGTCGACCCGACCTTCCGTTTCATGACGATGGACTGGGATGGCCGGATCCGGATGGACCCGTCGTCTCCGTACGCCATGGGCAGCCTGGTCGCGCTCAAGGATCGCTTCGACATCGCGTTTGCCTGCGATCCCGATCACGATCGGCACGGCATCGTGACGAAGAGCCGCGGGCTGATGCCCCCCAACCACTACCTGTCGGCGGCGATCTTCTACCTGTTCCAGCACCGGCCGCGGTGGCGGCCCGAGGCGGCGATCGGCAAGACCCTGGTCAGCAGCCAGATGATCGACCGCGTCGGCGCGAAGATCGGGCGCGCTGTCTACGAGGTACCGGTCGGCTTCAAGTGGTTCGTCGACGGGTTGCTGAGCGGGTCGCTCGGCTTTGCCGGGGAGGAGAGCGCCGGTGCGTCCTTCGTCCGCGCCGACGGCAGCGCCTGGACGACCGACAAGGACGGGATCGTCGCGGCGCTGCTCTCGGCCGAGATCACCGCCGTGCTCAGCCGCGATCCAGGCGACGTCTACGGCGAACTGACCCGCGAGATGGGGGCGCCGGTCTACGACCGGGTCGAAGCGCCGGCGACGCCGGCCCAGCAGGCGCAGCTCGGACGGCTGTCCGCGAAGCAGATCCGGCAGGACCAGCTTGGCGGCGAGCCGATCGAGGCCGTCATCACCCATGCGCCCGGCAATGGCGCGTCGATTGGCGGCCTGAAAGTGGTCGCCCGGCACGGCTGGTTCGCGGCGCGGCCGTCGGGCACCGAGCCGATTTACAAGATCTATGGGGAAAGCTTCCAGGGGGAGGAACACCTGCGCCGGATCCTGGCCGAGGCGCAGTCGATCGTCGACGCCGCGATTGGCGCGGCGGCAGGCGGCGGAGCAGCCTGAGACGCTGGCATGGCGCCTGAAAGGCCGGATGGACAAGTACTCCAGGTTCGCGGTGATGATCCTGACGTCGACCGTCGCGATGTTCGGGCTGATGTCCCTGAATACCTACGAAATCGACCACGTCTTCTTCAGCGAGACGCGCGCCTCCATGGCGCTGGTCATGGGCGCGACCATGGCGCTCCTGATGCGCGGCGTCATGCGGCACATGTACACGAACGCGCGAAGTAGCGGTGCCAGGCCGGGTCAGCGGATGACGGCCCAGGCGAACAGGGCGGCGCCGAGGAGGCCGAGGAGCGTCGAGCCGGCCCAGACCAGCCGCTGCCTGGTGAGTGCAGCGACCGCTCCGAGCGCGATCGCCACCTGCAGCAGCGCGACAGTGTTTGCGAAGTGGTGGTGGTGGGCGAGCAGTGCGTCCGCCTCACGCGACTTGTCGTCGCGCTCGCGTTCCTTCTCGCGGGCGGTGTGTTCGCTCTCCTTCTGCTCGGCGGCATACCTGCGAATCGCATCGTCGATGCTTGCCGGTGGTGTCTTGCCGGCCGCCGTCCACGTCGCGCGCGTCGCTTCCTGAACGCTCGCCTTGATCCCTTTGGCCTGATAGTAGGCCCACTGGTCGGAGGCCTCGGCCTGCAGACGCGCCGCCTCGGTCTTGAGGACCAGCGCCTCGTTGACCGTGCCGCCGGCACGCAGCGCCGCGAGCGCCCCGAGGGCGGCCAGCAGGGCCGTCGTCAGCGCGATGTTGCGCAGGAGTGTGTTGCCGGGTGGATCGCTGATGGTTTCCTGGAGCCGGTCGGTGTCGATTTCGGGTCCCTCGGGCATGTCCTGATGATAGCGCGCGGCGACCGCCGCCGCGTCAGGCGTGCAGCGTGAGGGCGCCGATCCAGCCCAGCCCGGCCTCGACCGTTGTCCTGGGCCGGTACTCGCAACCAATCCAGCCGTCGTAGCCAATCTCGCCGAGGGTTTTGAAGACGTCCCGGTAGTCGACCGACCCTTCGTCCGGTTCGGTACGGTTCGGGACCCCGGCGACCTGGACGTGGCCGATGAACGGCGCGGCGCGTCTGAGCGCTGCCGCGACGTCGGGATCGGCCATGCCGACATGGTAGGCGTCAAACAGCAGCCGGACGTTCTGCCGGTCGATCGCCGTCAGCATGTCGATGACCTGGTCGGCGGTCGAGTAGAAGTAGCCGGGCCGGTCTTTCACGTTCAGCGGCTCGAGCAGCAGCGTCAGGCCGGTGGCGGCATCTGACGCACGACGCAGGTTGTCGACGAAGACCGTGCGGGCGCGATCCGGCGGCGCTCCGGCCGGCACACCGGCAAGCACGTGAATCGCCGGCGCACCCGCAACACGGGCGTAGGCGATGGCTTTCTCGATGCTGGCGGTGAACTCGTCCTCGCGGCCGGGGAGCGAGGCGAACCCGAACTCACCGGCGCCGCCGGCATCGCTGTTGAACGCCAGCAGCTCGACACCGTGGCGCCGGCAGGTTGCGGCAAGCGCCGCCGGCTCGACGTCGAACGGCGAGTGGCACTCGACCGCCTTGAAGCCGGCGCGGGCCGCCGCCTCGATGCGATCGACAAGCGGCAGCGCCGCCCAGAGCAGCCCGAGATTGGCGGAGAAACGCGGCATGCCGGCACATTCTACCCGCAGCCGGTAGGCGCACCCGGGCGCGGTGCGATATATTCCGCTGATGAATCGACGTCAATGGTTGTCAGGAGTCGCGGCGGCGCTGCCGCTGTCAGCGGCGGTACCGGAACTGCTGCGGGCTCAGTCCGCGAAACCGGCCGCGCCGGCCGCGTCGCCGCGGCCTCAGCCGATCCCGCTCCAGCTCAAGGACTTTCAACCGCGCAGCATGCTCAAGGTGCCGGTGACGCGGGTGCCGCGGGCGCGGTTTCCCGTCATCGATGTGCATACGCATCTCGGGTTCCGGGCCGCCAGCACCGCCGGCGTGCCGCAGGGGGAGGCGGTGCGGTTCCTGGCCCCGCCCGAGGAACTGCTGAAGGTGATGGACCAGGTCAACCTGCAGACCATGATCAACCTCACCGGCGGCGTCGGCTCCGGGCTGCAGCAGGGGATCGCGCGATACCAGACCGCTCACCCGGGCCGGTTCCTGGTCTTCTGCGAGCCGCGGTTCGCCGAGATCAACACGCCCGGCTACGCGACGGCGCAGGCCGACGACATCGAGCGGTCGCACCGCCTCGGCGCGCACGGCTTGAAGGTGCTCAAGACGCTCGGCCTCTACCTCCGCGAGCAGGTGACGTCGGGGCCGCTCGTCAAGATTGACGATCCGCGCTTCGATCCGATGTGGGAGGCCTGCGCGGCCAACGCCATGCCCGTCGCCATCCACGTCAGCGATCCGGACGCGTTCTTCCTGCCGACCGACCGCTTCAACGAGCGCTTCGAGGAGCTCAACAACCACCCCGACTGGTCGTTCCATGGCCGGGACTTCCCGTCGAGCCGCGCCCTGCTCGAAGCCCGGAACCGCGTCTTCGCCCGTCATCCGAAGACGACCTTCATCGCGCTCCATGTCGGCCACAACGCCGAGGACCTCGGCTACGTCTCGGAGTGTCTCGACCGCCACCCGAACATGAACGTCGAGCTCGGCGCGCGGATTGGCGAGCTCGGCCGCCAGCCCCGCGCCGCCCGCCGTTTTTTCGATCGCTACCAGGACCGCATCATGTTCGGCACCGACGCGGTGCCGCACGGCATCGAGACGCCCCAGCAGATCTTCGGCGCCGACCTCTACGAGATCTATTTTCGCTTTCTCGAGACCGAGGACGAGTACTTCGACTATGCGCCGGCGCCGGTTCCGCCGCAGGGACGGTGGCGGATTTATGGGATCGGGCTGCCGGAGCCGATCCTGCGCAAGGTCTACTCGGCGAACGCCGCCCGGGCGCTCAACCTGTCGATCTGAAGGGTGTCACTTAAACGGGGCGGATTCGTTCCGCCCCGGCCCGGGATCGAGCAGCTGCGCGAGGATGTGCTGCAGCTGGTCGAGCGCCACCGGCTTGACGAGATGGGCATCGAAGCCGGCGTCGGCGGACCGGCGCATGTCCTCTTCCTGGCCGTAGCCGGTCACCGCCACCAGCCGCAGCGCCGCGCCGCCGGGCTGCTGGCGGAGGTGCAGCGCCAGCTCGTAGCCGTCCATCACCGGCAGCCCGAGGTCGAGCAGCGCCATCTGCGGCCTGAACTCCGCCGCGATCAGCAGCGCGCCGGGACCGTCGCACGCCCGCCTGACCTGATACCCGAGCGCGTCGAGCGCCTCGGCCAGCAGGATCCCGGCGTCTTCGTTATCGTCCACGACCAGGAGTCTGGCCCGTCCGCCCTCCGCCACCGCCGTCACGCCCGCCGGTGCCGTCGATTCCGCGGCCGACGGCGTCAGCGCCGCGCCGGGCAGCGTCACGACGAACTCGCTGCCGGCGCCCTCCCCGGCGCTCGACGCCGACACCGTCCCGCCGTGCATCTCGACCAGGCTGCGGACGATCGCCAGCCCGAGCCCCAAGCCGCCCTGCGAGCGATCGATCGACTGGCGGTGCTGGACGAACAGATCGAAGACGCGCGGCAGCATCTCGGCGGCGATGCCGATGCCCTGGTCTTTGACGCGCAGCCGGATCTGCTCGCCGATCCGCTCCGCGGCAAACATAATCGTCGTCTCGGCGTCGCTGTACTTGGCGGCGTTGGTCAGGAGATTGGCGAGGACCTGGGCGAGCCGCGACGGATCGGCATCGACCGGCAGTCCGCGCGGCGGAATCTGGACGGTCAGGACCTGCTGCTTCTTCTCGAGCAGCGGACTCGACATCTCAATCGCCCGCGCCGCGATCTCGGCCAGCTCGACGCGTTCCTTGCGGAGGTCGATCTTGCCGCGCGTGATGCGGGCGACGTCGAGCAGGTCGTCGACCAGCCGCATCAGGCTGGTGACCTGCCGTTCGATGACTTCCTGCTCCCGCGAGGTCTGGTTCTTGAGCCGCATCAGCTGCAGCGCGGTCAGGATCGGCGACAGCGGATTACGCAGCTCATGCCCGAGCATCGCCAGGAACTCGTCCTTGGTGCGCGCCGCGTCCTCGGCGCGGCCGCGCGCTTCGTCGGCGGCGCGGGTTTCCTGCTCGAGCTGCAGCACCGTGCGCTCGATTTCCGACCGGGCGCTGTCGAGCGCATGGGCGAGCGCCTCGACCTCGCGCGCCCTGGACAGCGCCACCTCGAGCTCGCCGCGGGCGACGAACGCGTCCTGTTCCGCACGCAGGCAGGTTGCGAGCAGCGGCACGATGGCGGCGAGCTGGCCGCTGACGAGCGCCTGGCGCGGCGGCGCGCCGCCGGCGGCGAAGAAGATCAGCGTCAGGCCATCGAGGCTCCACGCCAGCGCCGGCACCGGCTCGTCGGCGCGCGGGAACCCGAGCGTCCCCTCGTGAAATCCATCCGTTGGTATGCGGCGCAGGAAGTCACGCCAGGCGCCGCCGCCCGGCAGCGTCTGTGGAAAGCCCGGCGCCGGGAGCAAGGCATCGATGGTCCGGTCGTGGACGAGCACCAGCAGCGCTGACGCGCCGAGGTGGCGGGCAAGCTGCTGCGCGGCGTCGAACCTGTCCGGTGCGGCCGCCACCGCGGCTGCGAGCCGGAGCGTCGCGTCGTCCGGCATCCGGTCAGGCGGGCAGGACGAGCACGACCGCCGTGCAGTTGTGGAACCCGCCGAACTGCCCGTCGGCGCGCGCAATCTGCCCGTAGGTGTTGCAGCCGATCAGTCCGGCGCCGTCGAGCAGGTCGGTGACCGAGTCGACCTCGAAGCCGAACGCCTCCCCCATCCGCAGCCGGGTCGCGACGCAGTCGAAGAACAGCGCCGCTCCGGCCGGCTGCCCGAGCAGCTTGCCGACGGCGGTTTCGGTCGCCCGCTTGGCCGCGGCGATCGCCGAGTCGGCGGTCGCCTTCATGATGTGGACCCGCGCGCCGGTCGGAATCTCCGCCGCACACATCACCGACCCATCGGCAGAGACCGACAGCGGCACCCGCAGGCGGTACCCGACGCCGGTATCGATGCCCAGGATGTTGTGCAGGAAGAACGGCAGGCCGTTGCTGCGGTCGAACGGCTGGCCGTTGAGCGCGGCATGCTCCTCGAACGCCTCGACCGCCGGCATCCCGTTGAGGCTGATGACGCGCATGCCCTCGGCCGCGGTGACCCTCAGCCCCGGGCCGGCCGGCATCCAGCCGTGGCCGACGCCGACGCCGATCGGCTTCATCGACAGCACTTCGAGTCCGACGACCGCGTCGGTGTGCGCCTCGGTGCCGTAGAACACGTGCGTCCGCGTGAACCGCGCATCGTCGCCGGCGCCGCCGCCGGCGAACTGATACTTGCCGGACGTGACGACGGTGAGCTGTTCGACGAGGTCGTCGGCATGCCCGGCGAGCGCGTCGGTCATGATCATCGCGGCGCGATACGGGAAATCATGCGTCGTCAGGCCGCGGAAGCCCCCGACCAGCTCGCGCGCCGCCTGCGCGCGATCCGCGCCGACGTTGCGTCCGAGACCGGCGGCAAACTTGATTTCCGTGGAGTGCAGCGCCAGGGCGCAGGCCGTTCCCTCGCCGCGATCGCTGCCCGTGAACTCCCCGGCCGACGACGAGCCGACGAGCAGCCCGGGACGGCAGGCGGCCTGGAGCGCCTCGAGCAGGACGTTGTGTTCGAACCGCGACGAGGCGAACACGACGACCGCATCGGGTGCAGTGCCCTCGAGGGCCCGGCGCGCCTGTTCGCCGAGATCGCGGCCGGCCTGCTCGCTGTCGGTGTGGTGCGTGTAGACCGCGGCGGAGCGCGTCATCGCCGGGGCCCCCGCGGCTCGAAAACCTGAGAGTCCATAGGGGAAGTCTATCATCCGCCCCGGCGGCCCGACGGCCGGCTGCCGCGTCGGCGATCGATTCGATGGCTCTCGGCGGATCCGATGAGCTCGAACGCTGGCGGACGGGAGGGCGCCGGGGCGCGACAAGCAGCGCGAAGATGAGCCAGACTAGAGGGCGTGGCGACGCTGAAACTGGCTGATCCGACGCTGCTCCGGGACGCCTGCTGCATCGACGGCCGCTGGGTCCAGGCCGACGCCGGCCAGACCCTGGCGGTACTCAATCCGGCGACCGGTGAAGTGGTCGGCACGGTGCCGGCGATGGGCGCGACCGAGACCCGGCGCGCCATCGAGGCCGCCAGCCGGGCGTTTCCCGCCTGGCGCGCGACCCTCGCGGCGGATCGCGCCGTCATCCTGCGCCGGCTCTACGGCCTGATGCTCGACAACCTCGAGGATCTCGCCGCCTTGATGACCGCCGAACAGGGCAAGCCGCTGGCGGAGAGCCGCGGCGAGATTCGCTATGCGGCAAGCTTCATCGAGTGGTTCGCCGAGGAGGCGAGGCGGGTCTACGGCGACACGATTCCGCAGAACGAGCACGGCCGCCGGATCATCGTCCTCAAGGAGCCGGTCGGGGTGTTCGCCGCCATCACGCCGTGGAACTTCCCGGCCGCGATGATCACCCGGAAGGCGGGTCCGGGCTGGGCCGCCGGCTGCACCGGCGTGCTGCGCCCCGCCAGCCAGACGCCGTTGTCGACGCTGGCGATCGCGGTACTGGCCGAGCGCGCCGGCCTGCCGCCGGGGGTCTGCAATGTCGTGACCGGTCCGGCCGAACCGATCGGGCAGGAGCTGACCGCGAATCCGCTCGTCCGGAAGCTGTCGTTCACCGGCAGCACCGAAACCGGTGCGAAGCTGATTCAACAGTGCGCGCCGACGGTCAAGCGGCTCAGCATGGAGCTCGGCGGCAACGCTCCGTTCATCGTCTTCGACGACGCGGATCTGGATGCCGCGGTCGAGGGGGCGATGGCCTCCAAGTTCCGTAATTCCGGCCAGACCTGCGTCTGCGCGAACCGGATTCTGGTGCAGGATGCCGTCTACGAGGAATTCGCCGGCCGGCTGACCCGCGAGGTGGCCGCGCTCGAGGTCGGCAACGGCATGGATCCGGGTGTCACCCAGGGACCGATGATCAACGCCGCCGCGATCGAGAAAGTCGAGGCGCACATCGCGGACGCCGTCGGCGGTGGGGCGCGGCTGCTGATCGGCGGCCGCCGCCACGCGCTCGGCGGCAATTTCTTCGAGCCGACGGTGCTCGGCGACGTGCCGCCGCGGGCGCTGGTCTTCCGGGAGGAGACGTTCGGCCCGCTCGCGCCGCTGTTCCGCTTCCGCACCGAAGCGGAGGCGGTGGCGCTGGCCAACGATACGCCGTTCGGGCTGGCTGCCTATTTCTACAGCCGCGACGTCGGCCGCATCTTCCGGGTGGCGGAGGGGCTGGAATACGGGATCATCGGGATCAACGAAGGGATCATTTCGACGGCGGTAGCGCCGTTCGGCGGCATGAAGTCGTCCGGCCTCGGCCGCGAGGGATCGAAGTACGGCATCGACGAGTACCTCGAAATCAAGTACCTCGCCGTCGGCGGCCTCGGTACGTAGCCTTCGGCGGCGGCGCCGGAGCACAGGAGTCCCATGAGCAAGGAGATCGGCATCTCGCTGTCGCGCGACCCGTCCGTGCCGCTGGCGCGGAACACCCACCTGCTGCGCTGGGTGGAGAAGATGCGGCAGCTGACCCGTCCGGCGGCGGTCCACTGGGTCGACGGCTCGCAGGAGGAGAACGACGCGCTCAGCGCGCTGATGGTCCGCAACGGCACGCTCGTCAAGCTCAATGACGAGCTCTGGCCGGGCTGCTACCTGGCGCGCTCGGACGCCGGCGATGTCGCCAGAGTCGAGCAGCGCACCTTCGTCTGCTCGCTGTCGAAGGAAGCCGCCGGGCCGACCAACAACTGGGTTAACCCGTACGAGATGCGCCGCACGCTGAAGGAAAAATTCAGCGGCTGCATGGCCGGCCGGACGATGTACGTGCTGGCCTTCAGCATGGGCCGGGTCGGCTCGCCGATGTCGCAGATTGGCGTCCAGCTGACCGATTCGCCGTACGTCGTCGTCAACACCCGGATCATGGCGCGCATCGGCACGCCGGTGCTGGCGGCGATCGACCGCGACGAGAAGCGCGTCGTCCCCTGCATGCACAGCGTCGGCGCGCCGCTCGCGCCCGGCGAGGCGGACGTGCCGTGGCCGTGCAACCCCGACAAGTACATCGTGCACTTCCCCGAGACGCGCGAGATCTGGTCCTACGGATCCGGGTATGGCGGCAACGCCCTGCTCGGCAAGAAGTGCTTCGGCCTGCGGATTGCCTCGGCGATTGCCCGCGACGAGGGCTGGATGGCCGAGCACATGCTGATTCTCGGCGTCGAGGATCCGCGCGGCGAGAAGACCTACGTCGCCGCCGCGTTCCCGAGCGCCTGCGGCAAGACGAACCTGGCGATGCTGATTCCGCCGCCGGGGCTGTCGGACTGGAAGGTGTCGCTCGTCGGCGACGACATCGCCTGGATCAAGCCGGACGCGCACGGCCACCTGCGGGCGATCAATCCCGAAGCGGGCGTGTTCGGCGTCGCGCCGGGCACGTCGGTCAAGACCAACCCGAACGCGATGGCGATGATCGCCCGCAACACGATTTTCACCAACGTCGCCGAGACCCCGGATGGGGGCGTCTGGTGGGAGGGGATGACCGACGAGCCGCCGGCCGAATGTATCGACTGGCAGGGCCACCCGTGGACCCCGGCGATCGGCCGCGAGACCGGCCGGCTCGCCGCGCATCCCAACGCACGGTTCACCGCGCCGATCGTCCAGGCGCCGATCATCGACGCCGACTGGGAGTCGCCCAACGGCGTGCCGATTGGCGCGTTCATCTTCGGCGGCCGCCGCGCGACGACGATGCCGCTGGTCTATCAGGCGTTCAACTGGACGGCCGGGGTCTACGTCGGCGCGACGATGGGATCGGAGACGACCGCGGCGGCGGTCGGCAAGGTCGGGAAGGTCCGCCGCGACCCGATGGCGATGCTGCCGTTCTGCGGGTATCACATGGGCGACTACTTCCGGCACTGGATCCAGATGCAGCGGGCGCTGACCGAGACGCCGAAGATTTTCCACGTCAACTGGTTCCGCAAAGGGGCCGACGGCCGGTTCCTGTGGCCGGGCTTCCAGGAGAACATGCGCATCCTCCGCTGGATCGTCGACCGGGTGCACGGCCGCACCCTGGCTCGCGAATCGCCGATCGGGTGGATGCCGCGCTACGAGGACATCGACTGGACCGGCCTGCCGTTCTCGCGCGAGGCGTTCGAGACGATCCAGTCGGTGGATCCCGTCAGCTGGCGGTCGGAGGTGATCGAGCACGAGGAGCTCTTCATCGACGTCCACAGCCACCTGCCGCCGGAGATGGTCTACGAGCGAGAGTTGCTGATTTGCCGGCTGTAATGCCGTGGCGCGCCGTTGCCGTTGTCGTTGCCGCGCTGGCGTGGCCGCTGCTGGCGGACGTACCCGCGGCGGCCGCCGCAGGTGCGGGTCAGGAGACCGCCGTCGCCGGCCGTCCGCTCGTCCGGGCGGTCGCGGCCGCGCAGGCGCCGATTCTCGATGGCGACGTCCTCGACGACCCCGCCTGGGCGGCGGCGGTGCCGGCGACCGGCTTCCTGCAGGAGCAGCCCGACGAAGGGCAGCCGTCGTCCGAGCGCACCGAGGTCCGCGTCGTCTTCACGGCCGACACGCTCTACGTCGGCGTGGTGTGCTACGACCGTGATCCCGATGGGATCATCGTCTCGACGGCGCGGCGCGACGCCAGCCTCGATGATTCGGACAGCTTCCGGATCATTTTCGACACCTACCGCGATCAGCTGAACGGCTTCGTCTTCGGGACCAATCCGGCCGGCATCGAATACGACGGCCAGGTGACGAACGAAGGCCAGGGCGGGGGCGGCCTGTCGATCGGGCAACTCCAGCAGACCGGATCCGGCGGCGGCTTCAATCTGAATTGGGACGGAGCGTGGGAAGTGCGCGCCCGGACGACCGAGATCGGCTGGTCGGCGGAGTTCGCGATTCCGTTCCGGACCCTCCGCTTCCCGGCCGGCGAGGGACGGATCTGGGGCGTCAATTTCCAGCGCAACATCAGGCGCCGCAACGAGCGCGCCTACTGGGCGCCGATCCCGCGGCAGTACTCGCTCTACCGGCTGTCGCTGGCGGGACAGCTGGTCGGGTTGCAGACGCCGGTCATCCGCAGCCTCAAGGCGACGCCGTACGTGCTCGGCAACGCCCTGGAGTCCGGCGTCCGGCCGGCGCACGGCGTCCTGCTCGGTGATGTCGGCGGCGACCTGAAGTACAGCCTGACGCCGAGCCTGACCCTCGACGCCACCGTCAACACCGACTTCGCGCAGGTCGAGGTCGATGATCAGCAGGTCAATCTCGACCGGTTCGAGCTGTTCTTCCCCGAGAAGCGTCCCTTCTTCCTCGAGAACTCGGGTTTCTTCGCCGTCGGCAATCCGGGCGAGGTCGATCTGTTCTTCAGCCGCCGGATCGGGATCGGCCCGAACGGCGAGAATACGCCGATCCTCGGCGGCGGCCGGGTCTCCGGCAAAGCCGGCCGCTACGACATCGGCCTGCTCGACATGCAGACCGGCGACGCCGGCATCCGCATTCCGGCGAACAACTTCTCGGTCGCCCGGGTCAGCCGCAACCTGCCGAACCGCGCCACGATTGGCGGCCTGTTCGTGAACCGGTCCGGGACCGGACGGTTTGCCGCGGGCCGCGACTACAACCGGACCTACGCGGTCGACGGCAAGGCGGGCATCCGCCAGCACACCGTGGTGTCCGGGTTTCTCGCCAAGACCGACACGCCGGGGGTCAAGTCGCGCGACTACGGCTATAACCTGCGCTCCCGCACCAGCGTGCCACGCTTCGACTTCGATACCGCTTACCAGCAAATCGGCGAGCGCTTCAACCCCGAGGTCGGGTTCCTCAGCCGCCGCGGCTACCGCAAGCCCAGCGTGTCGCTGATGACGCGTTTCCGTCCGCACGACTTCCTGCATCTCCAGGAGCTGCGGCCGCACTCGTCGTACCGCGCCTTCTACGGCTTCGACGGCTTCCTCGAGAGCAGCCTGTGGCACATCGACAACCACTGGCAGTTCCGGAACAGCTACGAGATCCACACCGGCATGAACATCACGCACGAGGGGGTCCGGAAGGCGTTTCCGATCTTCCCGGGCATCAACGTTCCGCCAGGGTCGTATGGCCACAACGAAGCGCAGCTGGTCTTCACGACCAACCGCGGCGCGCCGGTGAGCCTCAACCTGCAGACCGTCATCGGCGGGTTCTTCGGCGGCGACCGCGTCACCACCACGCCGACGCTGCGGATGCGGATTGGCGACACCCTGACGAGCGAAGTCGCCTATCAGCGGAACGACGTCACGGGACCCTGGGGCAGCTTCACGACCAACCTGCTGCGGACCCGCCTCTCGTACTCGTTCACGACCCGGACGTTCCTGCAGGGGCTCGTCCAGTACAACGATCGCGCCGATCTCTGGTCGGCCAATGTCCGATTCGCATGGCTCCAGGCCGCCGGCACCGGACTGTTTCTTGTGTATACGGACACGCGCGGGCTCTACGATCTCTTCCCGCGGCCCGAGCGGACCGATCGGTCGTTTGTCGTCAAGTACTCGCGGATGTTCGACGTTACATGGTAGAAGACTGCGGGCTCGCCGGTCGCGGTGCCTTCCGCTGAACTGATCAGATGCCGCCGCGCAAAGTCCTGCTGATCGTCATCGACGCCGCGACGCCGCGGGTTGTCTGCCCCGCGATTCGCACCGGGCGGTTGCCGGTGCTGCAGCGGCTGGCCGAAGCCGGCCGCATGCACGAGTCGTCGGTCTCGATCTTCCCCTCGATTACGCCGGCCGCCAGTTCGACCATCGCGACTGGCTGCTACCCCGCCGAGCACGGCATCGCCGGCGCCTACGCTCGGCATTCCGATGCGCGACGGGGTCGGCGAGCCGCGCCGGCCGCGTGGGCTGCGCGACTGACGTCCGCCGGCTACGGCGTCGCGCCCTGCTCGCGGATCCACGCGCTGATTTGCGCGTCGAGGAGATCGACCGGCAGCGGCCCGTTCCAGAGCACGGCGTCGTGGAAGGCGCGCAGGTCGAATCGGGTGCCGAGCGCGGCCTCCGCGCGGGCGCGCAGCTCGCGCAGCTTCAGCTCGCCGATCTTGTAGGCGAGCGCCTGGCCCGGCCACGAAATGTAGCGCTGCAGCTCGTTCTCGATGTTCTTGGCCGCGAGCGCTGAGTTCTCGGTGAAGCAGGCCCGGGCCTGCTCGATGTCCCAGCCCTTCCAGTGGATGCCGGTGTCGGCGACCAGCCGGCAGGCGCGCCACATCTCCATCGACAGCTTGCCGAACCGCTCGTACGGGTCGCGATAGGCGCCGATGTCGTAGCCGAGAAACTCGCTGTACAGCCCCCAGCCTTCGACGAACGCGGTCACGCCGGCCTGGCGCCTGAACCACGGCTGCTCGCCAAGCTCCTGCTGGATGGCGATCTGCAGGTGATGTCCCGGCACGCCTTCATGAAGGATCAGCGCCGGATGCTCGTAGAGCGGCCGCTGATCGAGGTGTGACGTGTTGACCATCAGCCCGCCGGCAAGCCCGAGCTGCGGCGAGCCGGGGTTATAGCGCGCGGTGGTGAAGTTTTCCTCGATGTCGTGCGGCACTTCCCGGACGCCGTACGGCAGCCGCGGCAGCTTGCCGAAAATCTTCGGCAGCTGGTCATCGGCAAGCTTGGCAATCCGGGCCGATTTCTCCATCAGGTCCTCGCGCGACGTCGCGTAGAAGCGCGGGTCGGTCCGCAGGAAATGCAGGAACTCAGCGAACGTCCCGTTGTAGCCGGCGGCGGCGATTTCCTTCTGCATCTCGCCACGGATCCGCGCCACCTCGTCGAGTCCCTTCTGGTGGATCTGATCGGGCGTCAGCTCGGTGGTCGTGTAGAAGCGGGCCAGGTAGGCGTAGTATTCCCGGCCGCCGGGCAGATGCAGTGCGCCGATGTCGGGCTTCGCGACAGGCAGCACTTCGCTTTCGACGGCGCGGGCGAAGGCAGCCTGCGCCGGACGGATCCTGGTGTCGATGATCTGCCGCGCCCGGGTGCGCAGCGCCTGCTGCTCGACTTCGGGAATGGCGCGCGGCAGGGCCGCCACGGGTTTCATGAACGGCCCATCGTCGGTCGGCGTGGCCGCCTGTGATTTGAGCTGGCGGAGCACGACGTCGGTCGTCGCGCGCGACTGCACGAAACCGGCGGCGACGCCGCGGCGGACGTTGGCGGTGGTGTCCTCAATGTATTTCGCCGCCGCCTCGAGCCTCGACAGGTACGCGGCGGCGTCGGCGGCAGAGCGGATGACGGTGCTGTCGGCGATGTAGGCGAGCAGCTGCTCCGGCCCGCCTTCGTTGGTAAAGCCGAGCCGGCCGTCGTCGAAGCGGAGGCCTTCGAGACGTTCGCTGATGACGCGCTGCAGGAACGCCAGGTTGAGGCGGTCGGCCGGCGGCAGGCCGCGGCTCGAAACCTGGCTGAGCCTGGCGCGGAACCGCTCGAGCGCTGCCTGCCGGCGTGCGTTGTCGGCGGGCGTGATGCCGGGGAGGCGGGCGAGCGCGTCGCGATCCCCCTCCTGCCCGGACGCCAGCGGGTCCTCGGCGCGATCGAAGCGCTCGTAGTCGGCGACGATGCGGTGCAGCGCCGTTGACGCGGCGCTGGCGGACGCGCCGGTGCGGGTTTGCGCGACGGCGATGACGCCGCCGCTCAGCCCCGCTGCCGCGATCGCCAGCGCGACGGCGACGGGCCTCAGAACGTCACCTTAGCGGCAAGCTGAACGATCCGCGTACCGGCGGACGTCAGCGGGTTACCGAAGTTCGTCGTCCGGCTCAGGACCAGTCCGTTCGCGGTGTACAGGCCGTTGCGAACCGAGCTGATGTTGTCGCGGTTGAGGAGGTTGAACGCCTCGGCAATCAGCTGCAGCTTGGCGTGGCCGAGCGGAATGTCCCGCGCGATCCGCGGGTCGAGCGAGATCTGCGACTCGAGCGTGTAGGCGTTGCGCTTCGTGCCCGGCGCGATGTCGTTGCGATTGTTGCCGTCGCGATTAACGTCGGCGCTGACGTAGGCGTTGTAGGGCTGTCCGGACTGGGCGGTCAGGATCCCGGCGAAGGTCCAGCCGCCGACCAGCGCCCGGGCCGCGCCCTTCAACCCGCTGCCGGACGTCATGTAGACCCCGCTCAGGACCAGGCGGTGCCGCTGGTCGTTCGCGCCGCGCGTCCGGTCGGTGTTGAAGTCCGCCGGGTTCGACGCGAACTTGGCATCGTCGCTGCCGCCCGGAACGACCGCGGTGGCGTCCGGAACGGTGTCTTTGACCCGGCCAATCGTGTACGCCGCGCGCCCGGTCATCCCGTGGCTGAAGCGGCGGTTCAGCTCGAAGGTCAGGCCGTGGTAGGTCGACACCGCCGTGCTCTGGAACGAGATGATGCGCGCGAAGTTGGTGAACGGGCCGGGCGCGAACTGATAGTGCGGGATCTGCTCGCCGGTGGCGGCAACCGTCAGCGTCACCGGCCAGGCGGCGCCGATGTTGAGGTCGGTCGACCGCGGCAGGTCGTCGCCGTGGACGAACAGGTAGCTGACCGAGGCGGCGGTGTCGTGGCCGAGGTCGTAGTCGACTCCGGCGCTGGTCTGCTGCACCCGGGCGTTCTGGTACTGGCTGTCGAAGGTGAAGATCGTCGGCTTCGGCAGCGCGACACCGGACGGGACCGCCGGCAGAATCGCCGGATAAGTCGGGACCAGCGCGCCGGTGAAGGTGATGGTCTGGACGTTGATGCCGTTGTTGGAGTGGGCGGTGCCGACCATGATCGACGGCGTCCGGCCGTAGAACAGCCCGTAGCCGGCGCGGGCGACGATGCGGCGGCCGCGCGGCGACCAGGCGACGCCGACGCGCGGACCCCAGTTGTTGGTGTCGGTGTTCAGCACGCTGGTGTCGATGCCCGCCTGCGCCAGCTGCGGATCCGGGTTGCGGACCTCGGGCGTGGCGAATTTCTGCAGGTCGTAGCGGAGGCCGGCGTTGACCGTCACCGACGGCGTCGCGCGCCACTCGTCCTGGACGAAGGCGGCATATTCGGTGATGTCCGGATGGGTCGTCGCCCCCGACGTGCCGGGGCCGGCAAAGGCCTGGACGTAGCGCTCGCCGGTGCCGTCAGGGATGCCGCGCTGGAACGAGGCGATGCTGTTGAAGGTGTAGGACCCGGAGAAGTTGCCGGGGAAGAAGTTGAGGATGCGGTCGAACACGAGGTCGGCGCCGGCCTTCATCTTGTGCGCGCCGCGCACGAACGTCAGCGTGTCGGCAACCTGGCCGCGCTTGATGGTCGTTTCGCGCGGGCTGAAGAAGTTGCGGCCGATCGTCAGGACCGTCGATCCGCCCTGGCGGATGACCGCCTCGGGGTTAGCGCTGTTGGCGAAGCCGGGCTCCTGGTCGCGCGCCCACTGCGTCCGGACCTCGTTCAGCAGCGACTGGCGGAAGACGCTGGTCAGGCTCGCGTTGAGCGAACGGGTCATCACCTTCGAGGCGCCGGTGTGCTCCAGCGCGATCTGCGGGCCACCGCTCTCGAAGTTGCCGCCGGTGAAGTTCTGGTGGTTGTAGCGCAGCGTCAGCCGCTGGCTCGACGCCAGCTGGAAGTCGGTCTTGAGCAGGAAGACATCCTGGTCCTGGGTGCGCGTCCAGCTGTTGGCCAGCGCGCGGATCCGTGCCAGGCCGGCGGCAGTGTCGGGATCGCCGGGCGTATTCGACGGAATCCCCGGGAAGACGTCGTTCGGCTGGGTGTTGCGCTGGCCGTCGTAGTTGGCGAAGAAGAAGTGGCGATCGCGCAGGATCGGGCCGCCGAGGCTGCCGCCGAACTGGTTGTAGTGGTAGGCCGATTTCGGCCGGCGGTTCAGCACGTTGATCGCGTCGTTCGCGTTTAGCGCCTTGTCGCGATAGAACTCGAACACCGAGCCGTGCACGGCATTCGTGCCGGACTTGGTGACGACGTTGATGACGGCGCCGCCGGCGCGGCCGTACTCGGCGGAGTAGGCGTTCGAGTTGACCTGGAATTCCTGGACCGCGTCCTGGCTGAACTGGTAGGGGGCGCGGCCCGAGCCGGTCCGACCGAGCGACTGCCCGAAGAAGGTGTTGTTGTTGTCGGCGCCGTCGACGACCAGGCTGTTGAGCGTGCCGCGCTGGCCGGCAAAGCTGATGTCGCCGGTGCGGACGTCGCGGGTCACGCCCGGGGTGAGCAGCGCGAAGTCGATGAAGTTGCGGCCGTTGACCGGCAGATTGGCGACCGTGGCTTCGCCGACCGTCGAACTGACCTGGCTGCGGGTCGCCTCGACGATCGGGGTGCGGCCCGAGACGTTGACCGTTTCGGCCAGCGCCGCCGGCGCCAGCGGGACCGTCAGCGACAGCGTCTGTCCGACCGTCAGGGTGAGATCGCGCTGGCTGAAGGGCGCGAAGCCGGCGAGCTCGGCTTTGATCTCGTAGCTGCCGACCGGCAGCAGCGGCGCGCGGAACAGCCCCTGGCCGTCAGTGACGACTTCGCGGGTGACGCCGGTCGCCTGCTGGGTGAGCACGACCGTGACACCCGGCACCGGCGCGCCGGATGGATCGGTGACCGTGCCTTCGATTGATGCCGTGGCGCTCTGCGCCGCGGCGGCGGTCGAGCCGAGCAGCAGGCCGAGCAGGACGACGGCGGCGAGCGACAGACAGCGGCGGAAAATGTCGATGACTGGGCCGGACATGATCGAACCTCCGATGATAGAAAGGCGGCAAAATGAAGCGCGCAACACACGAGCGTACCCGCCGGCCAGCCGCGCTGTCAATCACGTCGCCGTCGGCGGCAATCGCGTTAGGATGAGCTGAGGCATCACCGACCATGGAGCTTGATTCAGTGACGATCGCGGCGGCCGCCGCCGCGCTGGCCGGCCAGGAACCGCGCGAGATTCTGGCCGCCGCGCTGCGCGAGTTCTCCCCCGACGTGGTCATCTCGTTCAGCGGCGCGGAGGATGTCGTACTGATCGACATGGCGGTCAAGGCCGGCGGATCGTTCCGGGTGATTTCGCTCGATACCGGCCGGCTGCACCCGGACACCTACCGCTTCCTCGAGCAGGCCCGCACCCACTACGGCATTCCGATCGACGTGTTCGTGCCGCAGCCTGCGGCGCTGCAGGCGCTGGTTGCCGAAAAAGGACTGTTCTCCTTCTACCGCGATGGGCACAAGGAGTGCTGCGGTATCCGCAAGGTCGAGCCGCTTGCCCGGGCCTTGCGGTCGGCGCGGGCGTGGGTGACCGGACAGCGGCGCGATCAGAGCCCCAACACCCGCGCCGAGGTGCCGGTGGTGCAGATCGACGACACCTTCGGCGCGCCGGATCGGCCGCTGGTCAAGTTCAACCCGCTCAGCCGCTGGAGCTCGGCTCAGGTCTGGGCGTACATCCGCGAGCACGGCGTTCCCTACAACCCGCTGCACGACCGCGGCTTCATTTCGATCGGCTGCGAGCCCTGTACCCGCCCGGTCAATCCGTCGCAGCACGAACGCGAGGGGCGCTGGTGGTGGGAGGAGGAAACCAAGAAGGAGTGCGGGCTGCACAGTGGCAACCTGAGGTGAGGGGCGCGGGTCGTCCTGGCCGGCCGCCGACCGCGGCGCTGCTCATCGGCCTGCTCATCACGCTCTCGACGGTGCTGGTCTACGCCTGGTACGTCTCGGGCCAGATTGCCGGGCTGCGCCGGCTGCAGTCCGAGCTGACCGATCGCAACCGCCGCGACTCGCTGCAGCTGCTGCGCATCCAGAACGATCTGAACCAGCTGGCGCTGGCGATGCGCGACATGCTCGACACCAGCGAGCGCTATCCGCTGGTCGCGTGGTCGGCGCCATTCGAGCGCATCCGGCAGGACCTCGACGCCGCCCTGACCGAGGAAGAAGGGCTGGCGCTGGCGCGCCGGACGCCCGAGCAGGCCGAGTACCTCGCCCGTGCGGTGGCCCAGTTCTGGGACGCCGCCGACCGGATCTTCGCGGCCGCCCGGGCCGGCCGCGAGGAAGACGCGCGGGCGCAGATCCGCCTGTCGCTGCAGGCCCGCCAGGAGGCGCTCAGTTCAGCGGTGGCGCGGCTGCTCGTTCAGAACAACGCCAGCGAGGAGCAGACCGCCCAGCAGGTCCAGGATATCTATGCCGCCGTGCAGCGGCAGGTCTACTGGTTCCTGGCCGCGACGCTGGCGGCGATTGCCGCCACCGGGCTGTTCCTGATTCGGTCGAACCGCCGCCTGTTCGCCGAGCTCGCGGCGCTGTCGGACGAGCGCCGCGGTCTGGCGCAGAAGCTGATCGCGGCGCGCGAAGCGACCCTCCGGGAGATTTCGCGCGAGCTTCACGACGAGTTCGGCCAGGTCCTGACCGCGATGGGGCTGATGCTCGGACGGGCCGGCCGCCAGGCGCCCGAAGGGTCGCCGCTGCGCAGCGACCTGCGGGAGATCGGCGAGGTCGCGCAGGCGGCGCTCGACAACGTCCGCGGCCTGTCGCAGACGCTTCATCCGTCGATTCTCGAGGAGCTCGGGCTGGACAGCACGATCGACTGGTATCTCTCGACCGTCGAGCGCCAGCTCGGCGTTCGCGTCACCTGCGAGCGGTCCGGCAGCCCGGTCGCCGTCAACGAGACGATCGGCATTCATGTCTACCGGGTGCTGCAGGAGGCGATCGGCAACGTCGCCCGGCACGCCGGCGTCAAGGAGGCGATCGTCCGCCTGCACTACGCCCCGGGCTCGCTGCTGCTCGAGATCGAGGATCATGGTCGGGGCATCGGCGGCGACTCCGGGCGCCGCGGCCTCGGGCTGGTCGCGATGCGGGAGCGCGCCGCGCTGCTCGGCGGGACGCTCGAACTGCTCGCCATCGGCGACGGCGGCGGCACGCGCGTCCGCCTGCACGTGCCGCTCCGGGAGTCGATCGAGGCCGTATGACACAGACCCTGACAGTGCTGCTTGCCGACGACCACGCGCTCGTCCGTCGCGGCTTCCGGCGGCTGCTCGAGGACGATCCGTCGATCGCAGTGGTCGCCGAAGCCAGTAACGGCGACGAGGCGGTCCGCCTCGCGCTGGCCCTCCGCCCGCGCGTCGTCGTCATGGACGCCGCCATGCCGGGCACCAGCGGGCTCGCCGCCATCCGGCGGATTCTCGACGCCGCGCCTGGCATCCGGATCCTGATGCTGAGCATGCACGCGGAAGAGACCCTGGTCCGGCAGGCGATGGATGCGGGCGCGCGCGGCTACGTTCTCAAGAGCGCGATCGACCTCGATCTGGCGGCCGCGGTGCGCCGTGTCGATGCCGGCGAGACCGTCCTCGACCCCGCGCTCGCGAAGCCCGGAGGATCCGGCGGCGAGCGAACGCGGCTGACCCCCCGGGAGCTCGAGGTGCTGCAGCTCATCTGCGACGGCCTGTCGAACCGGGAGATCGCCGAGCGGCTGTCGTTGAGCATCAACACCGTCGCCGTCCACCGCACCAACATCATGAATGCGCTCGACGTCCACAAGACCGCCGAGCTGGTCGTCTACGCGATCCAGCACGGCCTCGTGAATCCACTGTGAACCGGCGCGACTTCCTCGAACGGTGCGGCAGCTGGGCGGCGCTCGCGGCGCTGCCGGCGGGAGCGGCGGCCGCGGCGCAGGCCGCGCCGGGATTCCGGCTGGTCGACGTCACCGCCGCGGCCGGCCTGACGTTCCGTCACAACAGCGGCGCCTGGGGGGGCAAGCTGCTGCCCGAGACGCTCGGCTCGGGCTGCGCCTTCATCGACTACGACGCCGACGGCTGGCAGGACATCATCCTCATCAACGGGATGGACTGGCCCGGCCACAAGCGCCAGCGCTCGACGCTCGCGCTCTACCGCAATAACCGGAACGGCACCTTCACCGACGTCACCCGCGAGGCCGGACTCGACATCGAGGTCTACGGCATGGGCGTGGCGGTCGGCGACTTCAACAACGACGGCCTCCAGGACCTGTTCGTGACCTGCGTCGGCCAGAACCGGCTGTTCCGCAATACCGGCAAGGGCCGGTTCATCGACGTCACCCGCGCCAGCGGCCTCGCCGGGCGCGAGGCGTTCAGCACCTCGGCGATGTGGGTCGACATCGATCGCGACGGCCTGCTCGACCTGTTCGTCTGCAACTACGTGCGCTGGTCGGTCGAGCACGACGTGTTCTGCAGCATCGACGGCACGCGCAAGTCGTACTGCACGCCCGAGGCCTACCGCGGCGAGACCTGCTGGCTGTTCAGGAACCGCGGCGACGGCACCTTCGAGGACATCACCGCCAGCTGCGGAATCTTCGACTCGAGCTCGAAGGCGCTCGGCGTCGCGCTCATCGACCACGACCAGGACGGCTGGCCGGACCTGCTCGTCGCCAACGACACCCAGCCGAACAAGCTGTATCGCAACCAGCGCAACGGCACGTTTCGCGACGTCGCGCTCGAAGCGGGCGTGGCGCTCAGCGAAGACGGCAAGGCCCGCGCCGGCATGGGCGTCGACGCCGCCGACTTCGTCGGCGTCGGACGGTCCGGCCTGGCGGTGACGAACTTCGAAGGGGAGATGGTCGCTCTCTACCAGGCTGGCGACAAAGGTGTCTACCGCGACGTGACGATCTCGTCCGGCGTCGGCGGCGCCTCGCGGACGCGGCTCGGGTTCGGATGCCTGTTTGCCGATTTCGATCTCGACGGCCAGCTCGACCTGGCGGTCGCCAACGGCCACATCGACGACACCGTGCGCAATATCCGTGGTAACGCCAACTACGCCCAGGCGCCGCACCTGTTCCTGAATCAGGGCTCGGGCCGCTTCCGCGACGCCGCCGGCGAGGTCGGCGGCGGGTTCGTGCAGCCGCGGGTCGGGCGCGGCCTGGCCGCCGGCGACATCGACGGCGACGGCGACGTCGACCTGCTGATGACGACCAACGGCGGCCGTTCGGTGCTCTTTCGCAACGACCACGCCGCCGGCCGGCGCAGCCTGCGCTTCCGGCTGGTCGGCGTAAAGTCCAATCGCGACGCCATCGGCGCCACCGTCCGCGTCACGCACGGCGGCGCGACCGCGGCGCAGGTGGTGAAGAGCGGCTCGAGCTACCTCTCGCAGTCGGAGCTGCCGCTGACCTTCGGCGTCGGCGCCCGCGACCGCGTCGACCGCGTCGTCATCGAGTGGCCGTCGGGACGAAGCGAGGAGTTCACGCAGCTCGCCACCGGCAAAGCCTACGAATGCATCGAGGGCAAGGGCGTCACCCCTTACCCATTTCACTTGCCTCCCGGCAGCCGGGCCGCTATCCTCTCGCCCCATGAGCGGTCATTCCTTCTCCCGTAGGCGGATGCTGCAGGCGGCGGCGGCCGCGGCCGCCGCCAGCGCGGCGGGAGTCAGGCCGGCGCTCGCCGCCGCCCCGGCATTCAAGGCGATGCCGGGCGAGGGCAAGGACACACCGAAGATCTGCCTCGGCGGCGTCGCCTCGACCGACGCCGCCGCGATGCGGCGGGTCGCCCAGATCGGCGTCCACAGCGTTCTCGGCGGCGGGCCGCCGATGCCGTGGGACGAGGCCGACCTGCGCGGCCGCATCGCCCAGTACAAAGCCGCCGGGCTCGACCTCATCAACCTGATGATCTCCGGGATCGACGATGTGATTCGGGGGGGACCGAAGGCGGACGAACAGACCGATCGGTTCATCAGATCGGTGCGGGCCGCCGGCCGGGCCGGGCTGCCGGTAATCGAGTACAACTTCTACGCCTACCGGCTGATTGAAGGCTACAAGGAGGAGGCCGGACGCGCCGGCGCGGGGCTGACGGCCTACGACTACGAACTGTCGCGGCGCCTGCCGCCGCGCGACGGCCTCGGCACGCACACCCGCGCCGAGCAGTTGAAGCGCGCCCGGGCGTTCCTGACGGCCGTCGTGCCCGAGGCCGAGAAGGCCAACGTCCGCCTGGCGCTCCATCCGAACGATCCGCCGGTGCCGCTCAGCCGCGGCTCCGAACAGCTGATGGCGACCTTCGCGCACTGGAAGGAGTACCTCGACCTCGTCCGCAGCCCGCACAACGGCATGACGTTCGACTGCGGCGTGTCGCGCGAGATGGGGGAGGATCCGATCGCGGTCTGCCGCTACCTGGGCGGGCGCGACTGCATCAGCCACGTCCACTACCGGAACGTCATCGTGCGGCAGCCCTACGTCGACTACACCGAAGTGTTTCTCGACGAGGGCGAGGTCGACATGTTCGGCGTGATGCGCGAGCTGGTCCGCCAGCGCTACCCGCGCGGCTTGTATCCGGAGCATCCGCGCGCCATCGACCCCGATCGCGACGCCGGCCCGATCCGCAATCAGTATCCCGGCGGCGGCGGCTTTGCCGGGGAGATTTACAACGTCGGCTACGCCCGTGCCATGCTCCAGGCGGCGCTGACCGCCTGACCGCCCGCCCGTGGAGGCGGTGTTTTTCCTGACGAAAGGATGTAGCCCGAGATGACGCATCGAATGACGGTGGCGGCCGCACTTTGCGCCGCGGCGGTGCTGGTGCCGGTCCTTGCCGACGCCCAGCTCTTCACGTTCTCGCGGGAGCAGCTGACCGAGCTGACCGCGCAGAACCCGTTCGACCGCTTTGCCGATGGCCGCCCAAAGGTGCCCGATGCGCTGATCGAGCGCGCCCGCGGCCTGTCGGCCGAAGAGGTCTGGGCGGTGCTGCCGGGAGCGGGCTTCCGCAATCAGTACGCCGACGGTTTCAAAGTGCTGCACCCGGAGCGGAAACTGGCCGGCCGCGCCTTCACGGTGCAGTTCATGCCGCAGCGCCCGGACCTCGAGAGCCTGATCGCCAACAAGGCCAAAGCGGCCGGCATCGCGCGGCTGAACAACCAGGTCGCGATCGACATGCTTCAGCCGGGTGACGTGCTGGTCGTGGATCTGTTCGGGCAGGTCGAGGGCGGGACGATCGTCGGCGACAACCTGTTCTATTACGTCATGAAAACGACCAAGAACGGCGGCCTCGTCGTCGACGGCGCGATCCGCGATCTGGAGGGGATCTCGCGGATGGAAATGCCGGCGTATTTCAGGGACGCCCACCCCAGCGCGATCAACAACGTCGTTCTGAGCGGCATCAACATCCCGGTTCGCATCGGCAAGGCGACCGTGATGCCCGGCGATCTGGTCTTCGGCGATTCCGAAGGGGTCTATTTCATTCCGCCGGCGCTCGTCCAGCAGGTCGTCGACAAGGCCGACGAAACCCACGTCCACGACGAATGGACGCGCAAGAAGTTCGACGAGGGCAAGTACAAGTCGAGCGACATCTACGGCTCGCCGAAGGATCCGGCGCTGAAGAAGGAATACGAGGACTACCTGAAGAAGCGCCTCGAAGAGATTCGGCAGTCCAACCCCAAGTGATCCGGTCGAAGGAGCAGCAATGACACGGGCAATTTTCCTGACGGCCGCGGCGGCCGTGGCAGGTTCGGTGTGGCTGATGGCGCAGCCGGCGGTCGACGGGACGGTCGATGGCTTCCGGACGGTCGAGGTCGCGTCGGTGGCGGACGCGATGGAACAGCTCTACGGCCAGCGCGCTTACATGTCGCACGAGATGCGGCCGCTGTCCCCGGCCAAGTTCGCCGGCCCCGCCGTCACCGTACTGCTGAAGCAGGAAGAGCACAAGGAGGGGGCGGCGGCGTCGAAAGGCATGCTCGACGCCATCGACGCGGCCCCCGCCGGCTCGGTCTACGTGATGGTGCTCGAGGGCGACAGAGCCGCCGACTACGCCGGGATCGGCGGGCTGATGGCGACCGCGATGAAGTACCGCGGTCTGGCCGGCGCCGTCATCGACGCGTCGGTGCGGGACACGCCGCAGATCCGCAAGCTCCAGTTTCCGGTCTTCAGCCGCGGCGTCGCGCCGTCGACGACCATCAATCACTTCCGCGTCACCGGCGTCAACGTGCCGGTGACGTGCGCCGGCGTCCGGGTCAGCCCCGGGGACATCGTGACGGCCGACGAGGACGGCGTCGCGGTCGTGCCGCGCGAGCGCGCCGCGGAGGTGCTCAGGAAGTCCCAGGAGCTCGACGACACCGAGCACCGCATGCTGCCGTTCATCGAGAAGTTCCGCTCGATCGGCGAGGCCGTGAAACAGTTCGGCCGCATCTGACGGCGCGCCGCCGGCGGCCGGTCAGCTCCACTGCCGGTCGTTGCTGCGGATCTCGTCCCACTGCGTGGTCGGCTCGAACAGCCCCGACTTCGGCCGGAGATGCTGCTTGACGACCTCTTCGTTGATCTCGACGCCGAGACCCGGGGCGTCGGGCACCGGCGCGAAGCCGCGGTCGACCAGCTTGTTGCCGCCGGTCGTCCGCACCAGGCTTTCCCACCACGGCACGTCGATCGAATGGTGCTCCAGGGCGACGAAATTTTCGGTTGCCGCGGCGGTGTGGACGTTGGCCATGAACGACACCGGCGAGCCGGCGAAATGCATCGCCATCGGCACGCCGTGCTCCATCGCGTAGTCGCCGATTTTCTTCGTCTCGATCAGGCCGCCCGAGCTCGCCAGGTCGGGGTGGATCATGTCGACCGCCCCCATCTCGATGAGCTTCATGAACGGCTCCTTGAGGTAGAGGTCCTCGCCGGTCAGGATCGGCGTCGTCGTCGAGTCCTTGATCTGCTTGAGCAGCTCGGGCAGCTGCCACGGCACCATGTCCTCCATCCACGCCAGGTTCCATTTCTCCATCCCGCGGGCGAGCTTGATGCAGCTGTTGACGCTGATGTGGCCGAAGTGATCCGAGGCGAGCGGCGTGTCCATGCCGATGACGCCGCGGATGCCGCCGACCCAGTCCGACAGCCAGGCGACGCCCTTGTCGGTGAGCTCGATGCCGGTGAACGGATGCATGACGCGGTCGCCGCCGCCGATCGAAGTGCCGGCCGGCATCGACAGCGCGCCCGGGACGTCCTTCAGCAGGCCGATGCCGAAATCCTGCTTGAGGAACGTGATGCCGAGGTCGAGGCGCTCCTTGAGCAGCTTGCCCTGCTCTTCGGCGGTGTCGCGCTCGACGGTGTCGGCGTAGAGACGGACGCGGTCGCGGAACTTGCCGCCGAGCATCTGCCAGCACGGCACGCCCCAGGCCTTGCCGGCAAGGTCCATCAGCGCCATCTCGATGCCGCAGACGCCGCCGGCCTGCCGGGCCGGGGCGCCGAACTGCTTGATCTTCCGGAACACGCGGTCGACGTTGCAAGGGTTCTCGCCGAGAATCCGGCTCTTCAGCATCAGCGCATAGGTCTCGTTGCCGCCGTCGCGCACCTCTCCCCAGCCGACCAGCCCCTGGTTGGTGTCGATGCGGATCAACGGCACCGTCATTGGCGCGTTGACGATCACGGCGACCCGCATGTCGGTGATCTTGAGCGCCGACGGCTCCGAGGCGCGCTTGACGTTGGACTGGACGAAGTTGGCGGAGGCCTCGGCCGCGGCCGCGCCGGTCAGCGCCAGGGTGCCGGCCGCCCCGGCGCCGAGGGTCTTGAAGAACGAACGCCGGTCGACGCCCGAGACCGGTGCCGCGACCATCGCTTTCACCGCTGATTTCATCGTCTGCTCCCTAGAAATTGACTTTGATCGAGAACTGCATCGAACGGTTGTCGACAATCGTCGACGTGATCCGGCCGGCGGTTGGTGAATCGAAGTTCTGATTCGGGAAGCCGAAGCCGGGCTCGTTGAACAGGTTGAAGGCGTCCCAGCGGAACTCGAGGTTCGACCGGCCGACCACCGCGAACCGCTTCGACAGCGACGTATCCATGTTGACGTGGCCGGGCGCGTAGAGAATGCCGCGTCCGGTGTTGCCATAGGTGTTGGCCGGCGGTGCCGCGAAGTCGCGCGGGTTGTACCAGAGGTCGACGGTCGGATGGTCGAGCTCCCCCGAGCCGGTGCGGTTCGGCCAGCTCGGGGCGCCGCTGTTGACGCCGTTCTGCATGAAGACCGTGAACGGCCGACCGGTGGTCACCGTGCCGATGCCGGAGAGCTGCCAGCCGCCGAGCGCCGCGCCTAGCAGCCCGCCGCTCGACAGCCAGTGCCGGCCGGCGCCCCACGGCAGCTCCCAGACGCCGCTGACGACCGCGCGGTGGCGCACGTCGAAGCCCGACGGGCCATGACCGGCCGCGAGGTTGGTGACGGTCTGGGGATTGCCGACCGCGCCGCCGCCGCTCGCTGCCGATCCGCCGTAGTCGAGCGCCTTGCCGTAGGTGTAGCTGACCAGGAACTGGACGCCGCCGCTGAAGCGCTGCGTCACCTTGAGCTGGCCGCTGTGATAGGTCGAGCGGTTGCGCGGGTCGCACTGCACCATGTTGCTCAGCCGGTTGAGCGGCTGGATCAGCCGCCGCGATTCCTGCGAGCCGACTCCGGGCTGCACTTCATTCGGGTTGTAGCAGTAGACCAGGTGTTTGCCGGCGCTGCCGGCATACGTCAGCTCCACCGCCATCGTCGGCAGCACCCGCCGCTCGACACCGAGGTGCCACTGCTCGGCGTAGGGGGTCTCGTTCGCGAACGAATGACCGAGGACGCGCGGATTCGCGGCCTGCAGCTCGGCGGTGGTGCGCGGCTTGACGGCGGCGATCGCCGGGAACGGATCGTCGATGGTGCGGACCGCTGAGAAGTCGGTCGGATTGGTCGCGAAGCTGACGTTCTGCGAGATCGTGTACGGGACCTGCTGGCCGATCATGTTCGACGCCGACGGCTGTACCGGGAAGTAGGTGATGGCGAACCCGGTCCGCAGGATGGTGGCGCCGTTGCCGAAGAGGTCGTAGGTCAGCCCGAGCCGCGGCGCGATGTTGCCGAACTGCGTCTTCTTGTTGACCGAGCGGCTGGCGCCATCCTCACCGGCGTAGATCAGCCGTAGTCCGACCGGATCGAAGTTGACGATCTTGTTGTGCTCCTCGGTCTCGGCACGGAAGATCTCGTAGCGGACCCCGGCGTTGACCGTGAACCGCGGCGTCAGCTTGACGTCGTCCTGGAGGAACATCCCGTGCTCCTGGGTACGCAGCGTGTACGGTTCGAGCAGGAAGCCGCGCGCGGCGTTGTTGATGTAGCCGGTCAGGAGCGAGGCGAGGCCGGAGCCGCCGCCGTTGGTGATCGGGTTGTTGGTGTAGTTGCGGCCGAAGTTGATCGTCCCGCGGGTGTCGGTGTTGGTGAACGGCGACGGGTAGCGGTCGACCAGCCGGTAGCCGACCTTGAGCTGGTGGTGGCCCTTGAGCCAGACCAGCGCGTCTTCGGCCTGCCAGTGGAACTGCTTCGGGTTGACCGGCAGGAACGCCGGGCCGCCGGAGATGCCGGTCAGGTCCGGGATGTTGATGTTCGGCAGCCCGGTGGTGAATTCGGTGACGTTGATGCCGCGGATGCCGAGCGAGTCGGCCGCGTGCGTCCCGAAGTCGGACTGGAACGTGAACGGCTGGGTGCGGGCGTAGCCAAGCCGCAGCTCGTTGACGAACCGGGGGCTCAGCACGCGCGAATAGTTGAAGGCGGCGCCGTGCGTCGTCAGCCGCGTGTTCTGGATGCCGGCGACGAACGGACCGAGGTCGAAGCGCGACGCGGCGTCGGCGGGGGTCGGCAGGCAGCAGGCGGCCTGGCCCTGCGGCGCATCGAGCTTGAAGCGGCCCCAGTTGAAGCGCACGAACAGCGACGACTTGTCGGAGACCTTGTGGTCGATGCGGCCGGAGAAGACGTTATCGGTCACCTCGCGGTTGACGGTCGAGGTGTAGTTGTTGAAGTTGCCGGGGCCGTTCGGCAGCGGATAGATGCTGGCGACGTTGCGCCCGACCGGATTCATGCGGCTCTGCGGAATGATGTTGCCGGGGAACGGGTCGCGCAGGAACTGCGGGTTCGAGGCGCCGACCGGCCGCGACGCGTCGAACGCCGGATTCAGCCGCGTCGTCAGCGGGTCGTAGATCGGAATCAGGTTGCCGGCGGCGTCGCGGAAGTCGCTGAAGTCGCCGCCGCGCGTCTGCGCGGTCGGGACGGTGTTGACGAAGACCTGGCCGCGCGTCTCCTTGAGGCCGGCGTAATCGGCGAAGAAGAACGTGCGGTTGTGCCCGTCGTAGAGTCCGGGGATGACGAGCGGCCCGCCGGTGGCGCCGCCGAACTGGTGGCGGTTGAGCGGCGGCTTGGGATCGACCTTCAGGCCACCGCCGGGCAGAGCGACTTTGCGGACAAAGAAGTTGCGCGCGTCGAAGCGGTCGTCGCGCAGGTACTCGAACACCGTGCCGTGCATGACGTTGCTGCCGGACTTGGTCGCCACCGAGACGACGCCGGCGCCGCGGCCGAACTCGGCGGAGAAGACTCCCGACAGCACTTTGAACTCCCGCACCTGCTCGACCGACGGCGCGACGATGACGGTGTTGAAGCTGTACTCGTTGTTGTCGATGCCGTCGAGCAGCCAGGCGTTGGCGTTCGCCTGGTGTCCGAGGGCATTGAAGTTCGAGGCGCCGCGCGGGTTGAAGGTGCTGGCCCCGGAGAGGTTCTCGTTCGCCTGTCCGGGCGTGATGCCGGGCGTGAGATAGACGAGCGTCGCGAAGTTCCGGCCGTTCAGCGGCAGTTCCTTGATCGCGCGCTCCTCGATGACGGTGCCGACCTCGGAGGACTCGGTCCGGAGGAGCGGTGCCGACGCCGTCACGGTCGTCGTCTCGGTCACGCCGCCGACCTCGAGGTCGGCATCGACCCGCGCCCGCTGGTTGACCTGCAGAACGACGCCGGCGCGGACCCACTTCTTGAAGCCCGCGACGTTCACTTCGACCGTGTAGGTGCCCGGCGACAGGAACGGCGCGGTGTAGCTGCCGGCGCTGTCAGTAACGACGGTGTCCGCCGTGCCGCGACTGACTTCCCGGATCGTCACGCTGGCGCCGGGGACGACGCCGCCGGGGTCGCTGACGGTGCCGACGATGGTGCCGGTCGTGACCTGTGCGGCAAGCGGCGCCGGGAAGATGACGGCGGCGACGGTCAGTAGCACGGCCGCAAGTCCTTGTACCTGCTTCATCGGGCTGTTCCCCTCGTCACTGGATGATGGATATCGTGCGCGCTGCGCAGTCTGCCGTCAGGGGGGAATGTTGTCAAGGCGGGAGTGCCGGCGCGCGGCGACGCGCCGGCCGGGCTATCTCAGCGCCAGCGGAAGAATCGCAGCGCGAGGCCGAACGGGACGACCGTCCAGGCGGCGAGGACCAGCAGCGGAGCGCCGAGCGAGGTCACGCCGGCCCCCTCGAGCGTCACGGCGCGGAGGCTGTCGACGAGTGCCGTCAGCGGCAGCGCCCGGATGAACGGCTGCATCACCTCCGGGAAATTTGAGGAGGAGAAGAAGACGCCGCTCAGCAGCCACATCGGCAGCATCGCCAGGTTCATCAGCCCGGAGACGGCTTCGAACGTCCGCGCGCGCGTCGCCAGCAGCAGGCCGAACGATCCAAACGCGAGCGAGCCCAGCACCGCCACGGCGGCAATCGACGCGACGGTGCCGTGCACCGGCATGTGGAAGGCCAGCACCCCGAAGCCGAGCGGGACCGCGACCTCCGGTCCGAGCGAGAGCAGCCGCGCGAGCAGCAGCGCCAGCAGGTAGTCGCGCTTCTGCATCGGGCTCGCCACCATCCGCTTCAGCAGCTTCCGCATCCGCGCCTGGACGATGGAGAACGCCACCCCCCACATGCCGTTGCTCATGATGCCCATGCCGACGAGCCCTGGAATCAGCCAGTCGACATAGCGCGACCCCGGGACCTCGACCGCTTCCTCGCGCGCCGTCCACGGGTCCGTCCGCCCGGCCGCTCTCTTCAGGGCATCGTCGACGACCAGCCGCGCGGTGCGGCTCTCGCCGCGAGCGGCGTCGAAGCGATAAGTCGGCGGCTCGGTCGGGAGCACGAGCACGTGAACGCGCCCTTCACGCAGCGCGCGCTGCTCCTCGCCGGGCGCAATCTCGCGCACCGCCAGCCCGGGTGCGTTGGCGAGCGACTTTCTGATCGTCTCCGACGCCGCGCCCGCGACGATGCCGACCTGGACGGGCTGCGCGGCGCGCGACGGAAACGCCATCGCCATCACCAGCGCCATGACGATCGGGAACACGAACGTCCAGAAGAGCGCCTCCGGCTCGCGGACGAATTCGCGCACGCGCGTCAGCGTCAGCTCGATGATGGGGTGATGGGCGCCGCCGCGGTCCACCTTATTCATCGCGCAGGTGCCGTCCGGTGAGCGACATGAAGACGTCTTCGAGCGTGCCTTGCTGGACGATCGTGCGGGGCGCCGCGAGGGTCGCGATGAGCTCCCGCGGCGTGCCGAGCGCGATTAGCTTGCCGTGATCCACCACCGCGACGCGGTCGCAGAGGGTCTGCGCTTCATCCATGTAGTGCGTCGTCAGCAGGATGGTCCCGCCGTCGCCGCGAAAGCGTTCGAGGACGTCCCAGAGCTGGCGGCGCGACTGCGGGTCGAGGCCGGTGGTCGGCTCGTCGAGAAACAGCAGGTCGGGACGTCCCGCGAGCGCGCAAGCCAGCGACAGACGCTGCTTCTGTCCGCCGGACAGCGTGCCGACGCGGCTGCGCCGCTTGCTCTCGAGCGCGACGATGTCGAGGAGCTCGGCGATCGGCAGACCGCGCCGATAGAACGAGCGGAATAGCCGGAGCATCTCCTCGACGGTGAGCTTGTCGCTGAGCTGTGTTTCCTGGAGGTGGATGCCGAGGCGCTCCCGCAGCTCACGCTCGTGGTGACGCCAGCGGCGGCCGAGGATCTCGACCTCGCCGCTGTCGGGGGTCAGCAGCCCTTCGAGGATCTCGATGGTGGTGGTCTTGCCGGCGCCGTTCGGCCCGAGCAGGCCGAAGCACTCGCCGCGCCGGACGTGCAGCGTCAGGCCGTCGACCGCGACGACGCCGCCGTAGCGCTTGTGCAGCGCGTCACACCTGACCGCCAGCTCGCCTGCCTCAAACGGGGACACTCACCTTTAGGCTAAGTTGTTGAACTGTAACGAGCAATCCCGAAATGAGCCCGGATCGGCCACGGAGCCTCAGTCGATCCGTCCACATTCCGAGAGTTGGCCTTTGGATTCAGTAACTTAGCCTAAAGGTGAGTGTCCCCATGGGCGAAGTAGGCGGTGCGGGCGTTGCCGGCAAAGTAGCGGCGCTCGGCCTCGGCGCCGCGGGTGGCGACGTACTGCCGCACGATGCCGACGACGGTGGCCAGCGGCGCGAAGACTTCGCTGACCGGCCAGTTACTGCCGAAGATGACCCGCTCATCGCCGAACATCCGCCACACCGCGTCCAGGACCGGCCGGTAGAACGCCGGATCCGCCGGCGCCTGGCCGCCGCGCCGGCCGGTGCCCTCGACCAATCCCGAAACCTTGCAGAAGACGTTGGACCGCGTCGCGGCGGCGCCCATGCCGTCCTGCCAGTCGGACGGCGGCGGCCCGCCATCGATGCGCACGTTGGCGACGTGATCGATGACGATCCGCAGCCGTGGCACCGCCCGCGCCACCGCGGCGACGGTCGGCAGTGAGGAGATGTCGCCGTTGACGTCCAGCGCCAGGCCGCGATCCGCCAGCACGGCGAGGTCGTTCAGCCGCCGCGGCTCCGTGAGCGACGCGACCTCCCGGCCGCTGACGCGGATGCCGCGGAACGTGGGATTCTTCGCGAGGCGCTCGACGCCGCTCCCGAATTCGGCCGCGCCTGGCTCGAGCCGCCCGACGAATCCCTTGATCAGCGGCTCGCTTGTCGCGAGGTCGAGGATCCAGTCGTTGTCCGCCACCCACTCGCTGGCTTCGACGACGACGGTACCGGTGATCCCCAGCGGCAACGCCAGCACCTGGTAGTCGCGAGGATAGACCGGGCGATACAGCTGTCGGTCGGACTTGTCGGGCCACGGCACCCCCTGCGGACGGCCCGGATCGTAGAAATGGGTGTGGCAGTCGAGCATGTCCATCGCGCGCGCTTCCATCCGAGAGCTCACCGCCGCCGCGGCGAGCGCGGCGCCGAGAAATGTCCGCCGGGTCACCGGATCATTCATATCAGACGTCCCGTTGCTGTCGCGATCCTATGGCCTGATCACGGTTCCGTCCCGCCGCCGCGTCGTCCCCCACGAATAATCGAAGTTGGGTGGACCCGCAGGGGCCGGGAATTTCGCGGCCAGCTTCTCGTCGACGTCGATACCCAGCCCGGGCTTCTCCTGCGCCAGCATGTAGCCGTTCTTGACCTCGGGGCAGCCGACAAAGACCTCCTGCGTCTCCTTCGGAAAGCCGCTGCCCTCGTGGACGCCGAAGTTGTAGCTGGCCAGCTCCAGCGCGAGCTGCGCGGCGTGGGCGATCGGCGACGCATCGCCCGGACCATGCCAGGCGGTACGGACGCCGAAGAACTCGCTGAACGCCGCGACCTTGCGCGCCGGGCTCAATCCGCCGATCTGTGAAATGTGAATCCGGATGAAGTCGATCAGCCGCTCCTTGATGAGCGGCACGTACTCGTGCTGCGAGTTGAACAGCTCACCCATCGCGATCGGGACGCTGGTCTGCTGGCGGAGGATGCGGAAATGATCGTTCTCCTCCGGCGGGAACGGATCCTCGAGAAAGAAGAGACGATACGGCTCGAGCGCCTTGCACAGGTTGATCGCCTGATTCAGCGTCACCCGCTCGTGCACGTCGTGCAGCAGCTCGACCTCGTCGCCCAGCTTGCCGCGCAGATACTCGAAGAACTTCGGCACCATGCGGACGTAAGGGCCTGATTCCCAGATCGCCTGCGGATTCGTCGGTCCAACGATCGGGTCCGCTACGCCGGCGCCGGCGGCTCGCCCGCCGCCCGCTCCGTAGCCCGCATAGCCGGGCGTCGCCACCTGCACGCGCACGTGACGGAAGCCCTGTTCCATCGCCTTGCGCGCGCTGTCCTCGACTTCCGTGAAGCTGCTGCCGCTGGCGTGGAAGTAGCAGTCGGCCCCCTGCCGCACCTTGCCGCCGAGCAACTGATAGACCGGCATCCCGGCGCGCTTGCCCTTGATGTCCCAGAGCGCCATGTCGATGCCGCTCATGGCATTGAACAGCACCGGGCCGTTGCGCCAGTAGGAACTCACATAACTCGACTGCCAGATGTCCTCGATCTCGTCGACGTTGCGGCCGAGCAGGAACGGCTTGAGGTACTGCTCGAGCGCAGTCTGGACGACGAGCGCCCGCTGCGTGAACGTGGCGCAGCCCCAGCCGACCAGCCCCGGCTCGGTGGTGTCGATCTTGACGATGACGAGCCGGATGCGATTGGGAGCGGTCACGATCGTCGTGATGTCGCGAATCTTGACCGTTCCGGCGCCTTGCCGCGCCTGGGTTTCGGCCGCCGTCCTCGCCGGGGCGATCGCCTGGCCCAGCGAGCGGCCGGCGGTCAGCAGCGAGGCGCCACCGGCCAGAGTCAGTGAGCGAAGAGCGTCACGGCGCTTCATAGGATCTCCAGTTGCCGCTCAGTGCGACGGGAAGGCGGAAGTGATCTCCGCGAGGCCGACCTTGAGCGCGGCCCGCGCGACGCGCTCGAGCGCGGCTGGCGGTCCGCTGACATGCATCGTCCGGTGGACATGCGAGTAGCGTTCGCCTGGCGCCAGCGATAGCGCCGGGGAGGAGGTCTCCAGCTCGTAGAACGGGCCGAGCGGCGGCTTGCCGGGTGCCGCCGGTCCATCGTTGTAGCTGTTCACCACGTCGCCGGCATAGGGATCGGCGCCGGCATCCCACATCGAGTTCACGTATGCCGCGCTTCCGGCCGGCCGGGTGTACTGGACCAGGGTCAGCACGCCGCCGTCGGCGTCGTAGCTGCCGGCGGTGTCGAGGGCGCGGGCCGGGGACAGTCCAATCTTCGCGCGGTGCTGGCCGTCGGCCTTGAAGAACAGGGCGTGGTCGCCGATGGCGAGGCGGTCGGATGGGACCGGTCCGAAGTACTTGTCGTTGACGACCGGTCCGGCGGTCGCTGCCGCGCCGGGAGCGAACGGAATGACGACGGTCGTGCGCGGCGACGGCGTGAACTGGCCGAGGACCCAGATCGAGACCATTCCGCCGTCGCGCTGCCAGGCCGACGCGCCGGCGTTCGTCACGGTATTGGACGACTCGAAGGCGACGATGCGCAGCGAGGTGTCTCCCGCGGCGCCGATCTGACTGGCGGCTTCCGCCGGCGGCAGCAAGCGGACCGTCCGCTCGACCTCGACGTCGAAGTGCGTGCCGGCGTAATTCTCGAGCGACATGCGCTTGTGAAACGCGACCTGCGCCGGCGACCGGCTGGTGATCTCCCACGCGCCCCAGTCGAACGGCTCCGGCGTCTGCCAGTGGTCGAGATCGAACGGGTCCCCGGGCTTGAAATAGAGCGCGTAGCGCCCTCCTTCGGGGCCGAGCCAGAACCGATCTTCGCCGCCGAAGACGTTCATGTGCGGCTGGCGGGCTCCCGCCGTGATCGCGGCGCGCCCGATCCAGCCAAAGCTCGGCGCCCCGGCCCCCCCGGTGGTGCTCGTCATCACCCGCCCCTGATATGCGGGCGCGACGGCGACGCGGGCACCGCCGTCGTCGCCGAGCACCACGATCTCCGAGTGCTGACGGAGAAACGCCAGATCCGCGGCGAAGCGATCGGCCGTCGTCACCGGCTCCTCCTTGCCGCGGCACCCGGCCGCGAGCAGCGCCAGCAACCCGATGGCGGCCATGCCGCTGATGCGATCCACCCTGCCCATGCCGGACTCCTCCGCGATCGGCCCACTTTTGAAGAATCGTCCTGTTGAATCAACGACTTACGCTAAAGGTGAGTGTCCCCATCGGGCCCGGTCGGGGCTAGCGCTTGTCGCGAAAGCTGCGCTCAACGGCGTCGTTGACGTCGACCGACACCGGCTGATCGCGCCACAGCCAGCGCAGCATCTCGGGCAGGATCGCGCCCCCCTGCTTCTGCCCGTGGCGGCCGATGCCCCAGGTGTAGTTTACGTCGTAGCCCTTCTCGGTCAGCGCCTGCATCAGCCGGACGTTCTGGAAGAACCAGTCGCGCGCCTGGTCGTAGTTGCCGTCCCGGCCGACGCCGCGATTGTCGTTGCGGCCATCCTGCAGGAAGATCCGAATCGGCTTCTTCGGCGACGTCCGGACCAGATCGGCGTAGGCATGCCCGCCACGCAGATTCACGAAGCTGCCGACGATACTGAGGACCTTGTGGAACTGCTCCGGCCGCTGCCACGCGACCGTGAAGGCGGCAATCGCGCCGGAGCTCGCGCCGCCGATGCCGTGCCGCTCGGGATCCTTCGCGATCGCGTAGTCCTTGTAGAGCGCCGGCATCAGCTCGTCGACGATGACACGGGCGTATTTGTCGTCGAGCGTGTTGTACTCGGTCGGCCGGTTGGTGGTGCGGTCGCCCCACTCCTGCGGCGTCGGCTCGGGCTGCTCCGGCGTCCGGCCGGGATTGATGAACACGCCGATCATGACGGGTATCTCGCGGCGGTAGATCAGGTTGTCGAGGACGTAGGGAGCGCGGGCATCCCCGTCCATGTTCTTGAACGCCTGGCCGTCGTTGAAGATCATCAGGCTGGCCGGCGCCGCCGAGTCGTACTGGGCCGGCACATAGACCCAGTAGGTGTGCTGCGTTCCGGGGTACGCCTGGCTCGGCAGCGTGAAGGGACCGCGGATGTCCCCCTTCGGAACCCCCTCCCGCGGCAGCGAGTCGGGACCGAGCTGGTAGTGGGCGTCGGTGTTGACCGCTGGCGGCGCCGGTGCCTGTGAGGACGCGCCGTTCCACGGCGCGGCGATGCCGGCGGCGAGGACGGCGACAGCCGTACGCTTCATGGACCCTCCAGGAAATACTTCCGCGCAATGGCGGTAGGTTGTATCACCGATCCGAGGCGGCGGGGTGACTTTCAATCACCTTGCCGGGGTTCATCCGGTTGTCCGGGTCGAGCGCCCGCTTGATGTCGCGCATCACGCCGATGCCCTCACCGTGTTCGGCGACGAGCGATTGCATCTTGCCGTAGCCGACGCCGTGCTCACCGGTGCAGGTGCCGCCCATTGCCAGCGCGCGCTCGACCATCCGGGTGTTCAGCCGCCGCGCTTCGGCCAGCTCGCTGGCGCTGGCGGGGTCGAGCAGATAGACGAGATGGAAGTTGCCGTCGCCGGCGTGCCCGACCAGGCAGACGGGGAACGGCGCGCCTTCATGGTCCTGCTTCGTTTCGATGATGCAGTCGGCGAGCCGGGAGATCGGCACGCACACGTCGCCCGCCCACGAACGGCAACCCGGCCGGAGCGCCAGCGCCGCGAAGTGCGCGTTGTGGCGCGCCTGCCACAGCCGTTCACGATCCTCGGGGCGCGTCGCCCACGCGAAGCCGCGGCCGCCGTGCTCGGCGGTCAGCGCCTGGACGGTCTCGGCCTGCGCGGCGACATGACCCGGGCTGTCGCCGTGAAATTCGAACAGCAGCGTCGGCGCCACCGGATACGCCGTCTTCGAGTAGCGGTTGATCGCGTCCATGTGCAGGTCGTCGAGCAGCTCGATGCGGGCGACCGGGACGCCGAGCTGGATGGTCGCCATGACGGCGTCAACGGCGCCGCGCAGCGACGCAAAGGAACAGACTGCCGCCGAGATCGCTTCGGGGCGTGGGTGGAGGCGCAAAGTGACCTGCGTGATGATGCCGAGGGTCCCTTCGGAACCGACGAACAACCGCGTCAGGTCGTAGCCGGCCGCGGACTTGCGCGCGCGCGTGCCGGTCGTCACGACCCGGCCGTCGGCCAGCACTACCTCGAGGCCGAGCACGTTCTCGCGCATCGTCCCGTAGCGGACGGCGGTGGTGCCCGAGGCGCGGGTCGCGGTCATGCCGCCGATCGTCGCATCGGCGCCCGGGTCGACGGGAAACATCAGGCCGGTGTTCTCGAGCGCGCGCGCCAGCTGGAGCCGCGTGACCCCGGCCTCGACGGTGGCGTCCAGATCGGCGGTGGCGACGCGGACCACCCGGTTCATCCCGCTCAGGTCGACGGTGATCCCGCCTTCGAGCGCATGGACGTGTCCTTCGAGTGAGGTGCCGGCGCCGAACGGGACGATCGGCAGGGCGTACTGCCGGCTGATGCCGACAATCGCGACGACCTCGGCGGTGGTAGCGGGGAAGCAGACGACGTCGGGCGCGGCGGGGGGATGATAGGACTCGCCGTGGCTGTGATGGTCGCGAACGGCCGCGCTGTCGCTGCAGCGCGAACCGAGCACGCGCCTGAGCGCCTCTTTTGCCGCTGGCAACTCCGCCGTCCCTCGCCGGCTCGACATCGCGGCGCCCCTCCTACGACTCGATCCGGATCAACTGGACGTCGAAGACCAGCATGCCCTGTGGCGCGCCGGGCTGGCCGCGATACGCGAGCTTTTCGGGAATCCACAGCCGGCGCGTCTCGCCTTCGACCATCAGCTGGACGCCCTCCGTCCATCCCGGGATGACCTGGTTGAGGCCGAAGGAGATCGGCTCGTTCCTGGCGACCGAGCTGTCGAACATCTTCCCGTCGGTCGTCCAGCCGGTGTAGTGGACGCGCACGCGCGAGGTTGCGGTCGGATGGCGCGTGCCTGATCCCGCGGTCTGGACCTTGGTCACCAGGCCGCTGGCAGTGGTGCTGGCATCGGCCGGCGGAGCGGCGACGTCTGTCGGAGCGGGAATCATGATCGGTCCTTTCGTTCGGGCGCCGCGTCGCCGCGGGCGCGGGTGATCGTGTGCGAGCCGGGCGCCGGCCGGATCAGCGACCCTGGACGAACTGCGCCACGACCGCTTCCTCGAGCAGCGCCGGCGGCAGCAGCCCCTGGGCGAGCACGAAATCGTGGAACGCGAGCGGGCTGAAGCCGCTGCCCATCGACCGCTCGACCTTGCCGCGCAGCTGCAGCAGCTGGGTGTAGCCGTAGAAATAGGACGTCGCCTGGGCGGGGGAGCGGAACATGTAGCGCTCGACCTCCGATTCGGTCATCGCCGCCGACATGCCGACCTCCTCGCGGAGAACGCGGCGCGCTTCGTCCGGCGTGACTCGCCCCATGTGCAGCTCGGGATCGAGAAACGCCCGCGCCGCCCGCAGCAGGCGGAACTGCAGCGAGATCAGCTGCCCGTCGGCCGGCATGTACGGCAGCATCATCCACTCCGCGTAAAGTCCCCAGCCCTCGACGTTGGTGCTGTTGAAGGCAAAGACCGCGCGCGGCACCGAGACGCCGGCTTCGATCATCTTGGCGAACTGCATCTCGTGACCGGGACGGGCTTCGTGCGCCGTCAGCGTCCACGACGCGGCGGCGAACGTGAAGTCGTCGAAGCGGCCGGCGCCGTCGGCGCGGCCCGGCACGTTCAACGGCAGCACGAACTCACCGAGCTCGCCGGTGTTGCCGAGCAGCCGCGGCGGCCGCATGTTCGGCGCCGACGTCTGCGCGGCCTCGGCGTCGGTGGCGATCCGGATCCGGGCGGCCCGGTCCGGCAGCGTGACGAGCTTTTCACGTCGCACGATCGCTTCGATCTCCTCGAGGCGCTTCCGGTAGTGGGGCAGGATCGCCTCGCCGACCAGCTGATCCTTCTTGAGGGCCTCGATCACGTCGCGGTAATTGGTGGTCTGCAGCCCCCGCGCGCGGGCGACCTCGGGGGCGAGACGCGCCATTTCCTGCTGGATGTCAGTGAAGGCCTGATGCGCCATCGCGGCGAGCGGCTCGGGCGCAATCGTCACCCCGACCTGTTCGAGCGCAAACGCGTAGAGGTCGGAGGGCAGCCGGAAGTCGGTCCGCGCCTTCGGCAGCACGGTGCCGCGGACGAAGGCCTGGTACTCGGTCAGCTGGGCGGCGAGCGCAGCAAACGGCTCGCGCCAGTCGTCGAGCTGATACTCGCCAAGCATCTTTTCGATTCCGGCGACCATCACGGCGTCGTTCGCCAGGTCGCGCTCGACCTGGGCCCGCGCCGGCGGCAGGAGGCGCGAGTCGGCCAGCCCCGCCCGCATCCGCCTGATCGCCTGGCTGGCCAGGGGAGTCATCCCGCCGCTCAACCCCGCGTACTTCCGCAGGCGATCAACCGCCGCGCCCCGCCGGTCCGCCGCGACCTGCGGATCGAGCAGCGCGCGCAGGCCCTGGTAGACAATCCTCGGAACGTCCTGATACGGCACCAGCCGCTCGTCGCCGAGCTGCAGTTCCCGGAGGCTGGTTCGTCCGGCGCGGATCAGGATCTGCAGGTCCTGACGGACCTGTGGATGCGGCGCGGCCGCCAGCCGCGTCTCGAGCGAGGCCAGGGCGCTCTCGAGGGCGCGGCGCTCGGCGGTGTGCGATTCCGGCGTCAGGCTCGAAATCTCCCGGTCGAGGCCCGAGACGCCAATCTCGCCGGCCGCCTCCGGTGAAAACTTCGCGACGACGTCGAGGAGGACCTCGGCGTTGCGGTTGCTCTCCGCGATCCAGTCCCGGGTCGATGTCGCCGCCGGCTGTGCGCGGCCAGGCGACGCCACGGTCAGAACGCCGACGAGGGAGAGACAGGCGATGCTGCGCATCATGGTCTTCCTATGTTGTCATGGCCGGCCGGGCCCGCCGCGCCGCTGTCTTCGAGTGGCGCCGCCGTGCCGGCTCTGATAGCGTGAGCGGGCCCACCCGGGCGGGCCGCATTCGAGGAGAGTGTCTCATGAGGCGTGTTCTGCTTGCCGGCATCATCGCCGGACTGTTCTTTGCGCCGGCGGCCGCGGCCCAGGCGCCGCCGCCCGCTCCGCTCAAGCTGGCCATCGCCGGCCTTGTCCACGGCCACGTCTCGGGCTTCCTCAAGGCCGCGCAGTCGCGCCAGGATGTCCAGATTGTCGGCGTGTTCGAGCCCGATAGCGATCTCCAGAAGACCTATGCCGCCCGGTTCCATCTCGATCCATCGCTGTTTTTCAACGACCTCGGCGCCATGCTCGATCGCACCAAGCCGGAGGCGGTCGCGTCCTTCACCAGCACCGACGATCACCCGCTGGTCGTCGAAGCGGCGGCGCCGCGGCATATCACCGTGATGATGGAGAAGCCGCTCGCCGTCAGCATGGTCCACGCGCGGCGGATCGAGCGCGCCGCGGCCGCCGGCAAGATCGACGTCCTGGTCAATTACGAGACGACCTGGTATCCCAGCCACGCGGCGATGTGGGCGCTGCTCAAGGAGCAGACGGCCGGCGGCGACATCCGCAAGATGGTCGCCGAAGACGGCCACCGTGGTCCGAAGGAAATCGGCGTCGGCCCGGAGTTCCTCGGCTGGCTGTCCGATCCGGTCAAGAACGGCGCCGGCGCGCTGTTCGACTTCGGCTGCTACGGCGCGAACCTGATGACGTGGATGATGGACAACCGCCGCCCGGTCTCGGTCCTGGCCCTGACGCAGCAGTTCAAGCCGGCGATCTACCCGCGCGTCGACGACGAAGCCACCGTCCTGCTCGAATATCCGGGCGCCCAGGGCATCATCCAGGCCTCGTGGAACTGGCCGTTCGATCGGAAGGATTTCGAGGTCTATGCCGAGCGCGCGCAGGCGGTCGGCAACCGCGCCGGCCTGCGGGTCCGCACCGGCACCGAACCCGAACATGCGGTGACTGCCGATCCGCTGCCCGCCGACCAGCTCGACTCGGTCTCGCACCTGCTCGCGGTGGTGCGCGGCCGGACGCGGCCGAACGCGCTGTCGTCGCTCGCCAACAACCTGATCGTCACCGAGATCCTCGAGGCCGCGCGCGAGTCGATGCGGACCCACGCGCGGGTCGTCCTGCCGCCGCGCTGACGCTAGTAGGTCGCCCGGCCGCCGCTGATGTCGAACACCGCGCCGGTCGAGAACGAGCACTCGGCGGAGGCCAGCCAGCAGATCAGCGCGGCGATCTCGTCGATCTCGACGAACCGCGCCATCGGAATCCGCGACAGCATGTAGTCGATGTGCTCCTGCTTCATCTGCGCGAAGATCTCGGTGTTGGCCGCCGCCGGCGCGACGCAGTTGACCAGGATGTTCCGCGTCGCCAGCTCCTTGCCGAGCGACTTCGTCAGGCCGATCAGCCCGGCCTTCGACGCGCTGTAGTGCGACGCGTTCGGGTTGCCCTCCTTGCCGGCAATCGACGCGACGTTGACGATCCGCCCGTAGCCGCCGGCGAGCATGTGGGGGACGACGGCGCGGCAGGTCAGGAAACAGCCGACCAGGTTGACCTCGATGACGTGGCGCCAGACCGCCGGGTCGAGCTCCCAGGTCGGGCCGTTCCCGCCGGCAATGCCGGCGTTGTTGATCAGGATGTCGATCCGGCCGTGCGCGGCGAGCGTGGCCGTCGCCGCCGCGTCGACCGACGCCTGGCTGGTGACGTCCACCTGCACCGTCGACACCGGGCCGAGGGCAGCCAGCTCGGTCCGCGCCGGCTCGGCGCGGGCGTCGTCCATGTCCCAGATCGCCACCGCCGCCCCTGAGGCGAGCGCCCGCCGCGCCACGCCGAGGCCGATGCCGCGCGCGCCGCCGGTGACGATCGCGACCCGATCCCGCAAGTCCAGCTGATTCATCGCGGCGGATTATCCCATCGTCCATGCCGCCGCCGCCAAATCATTCTGCGCAATCCGCCGGAGGCCGCGATCGCGGCTGGTAGAATGACGGATGCAGCGACTGGCGGTGATTCTGGTGCTCGCGTGTCTGGCTGGCGGCTGGCGGCCGGTTCAGGCGCCGGTGCCGGTCGCGCCGGTGGCGCCGCTGCCGCCCCCGTTTGACGAGTGGATCATCGGCGTCCGTGCCGAGGCCGAGGCGCGTGGCATCCGCCCCGAGATTCTCGACGAGGCGTTCACCGGCATCCAGCCGGTCGCCCAGATTCTCGATCGCGACCGCTCGCAGGCGGAGTTCACGCTCGACCTGGATGCCTACCTGCGCCGCCGCCTGACGACCGCGATGGTGCGCACCGCGCAGCAGATGTACGGGACGCACCGCGTGCTGCTCAAGCGGGTCGGCGCGCAGTTCGGCGTCGATCCGCGAATCGTTGTCGCGGTCTGGGGGCTCGAATCCAACTTCGGGCGGTTTGCCGGCGTGCGGCCGACCATCCCGACCCTCGCGACGCTCGCCTACGATCCGCGCCGCGGCCCGATGTTCCGATCCGAGCTGCTCGACGCGCTGGAGATCCTCAACCGCGGCGATATCGACATCGCCCGGCTCAAGGGATCGTGGGCCGGGGCGCTCGGCCAGCCACAGTTCATGCCGTCAAGCTACCTGCAGTTCGCCCAGGACTTCGACGGCGACGGCCGCCGCGACATCTGGGGCTCGCTGCCGGACGTGTTCGCCTCGGTCGCCTATTACCTGCAGCAGCACGGCTGGACCGACGGCGCCGCATGGGGCAGGGAGGTGACGATTCCGGCCGCCAGCCGCGCCCGGATTGGCGCGATTCCGGTCCGCGACGAAGGGTGCCGCGCCGAGCGCATGATGACGGCGCCAGCCCCGCTCGCCGAGTGGCAGCGGCTCGGGCTGCGCACCGCCTCCGGCGCGCCGCTCCCGGCCGGCGCGGCGGCGGCGTCGCTGCTGCAGGCGGGCCGCCGCAGCTTCCTGCTCTACGGCAATTACGACGCGCTGCTCGCCTACAACTGCGCCCACACCTACACCCTCAGCGTCGGCCTGCTCGCCGATCGCCTGCGCTGACGCCGCCGCGCGGGGTCAGACCCGCTCGATTGTGACGTGGTTCATCACGACCGGCGTCACCGGCCGATCCTGGCGGCCGGTCGCGACCGCGCCGATCTTCTTCACGACCTCCAGCCCCTCGACGACCTCGCCGAACACCGTGTGGCGGTTGTCGAGGTGCGGCGTCGGACCGAGCGTGATGAAAAACTGGCTGCCGTTGGTGTTCGGGCCGGCATTGGCCATCGAGAGGATGCCGGGCCCGGTGTGGCGGCGGGTCGGGTGGAATTCGTCGGCGAAGTTGTAGCCCGGGCCGCCGGTGCCGGTGCCGAGCCGATCGCCCCCCTGGATCATGAAGCCGCTGATCACCCGGTGGAAGCTGACGCCGTCATAGTACGGCGCCGTCTTCTTCTCGCCGCTGGATGGATCGCGCCATTCCTTCGTGCCCTCCGCCAGGCCGACGAAATTGGCGACGGTGTTGGGCGCCTCCTTGTCGAAGAGCCGGACCGTGAACGATCCCTCGGTGGTGTCGAAGCGGGCGTACGTACCAGATTCCACGCGTGTCTCCTTCCGGCGCCGCGACGCTCTGCCGCAGCGGACGATGGCGCCCGCGACGCGCGGGTCCGAAAGAAATTATAGGTGGAAAGGCGGCTCCACAGGATTGACAGTAGAATAGCGGCGTTCCGACCTCTGATCCGAATCCATGGAATCCGCCTCAGCGCCCCTTCCCGTGCTGCTCGTCGACGATGACGATCACTATGCGACGTTCGTCGGCGAGCTGCTCAGTGACGCGGCCGTGCCGTTCGCGCTCGAGCGCGTCAGCACCATGACCGCGGCCCTGGCGGCGCTCGACCGCACCGCCTTCGCGGTGGTCCTGCTCGACCTCGCCCTGCCCGACAGCGGCGGGCTCGCGACCGTCGAGCGGCTGCTCGCCAACGCCAGCGGCGAGATCACGCCGATCATCGTGCTGACCGCAACCGACGACGACGTGACGGCGGTGCAGGCGGTGCAGCGCGGCGCGCAGGACTATCTCGTCAAGGACCGCACCGACGGCGAGCTGCTGCAGCGCTCGATCCGCTACGCGCGCGAGCGCGCCGAGTGGCGCCGCGACTCGGCGCGGCGCGAGGCCGAACAGCGCCAGTCCCACAAGATGGAGGCGATCGGCCGCCTCGCCGGCGGCGTTGCCCATGACTTCAACAATGTGCTGACCGCGATCTTCGGCTACGCCGACCTGCTGCTCGATCAGTTCCCCGAGGACGATCCCCGCCGCGAGGACGTCCAGGAAATCCGCCACGCCGCGGAGCGCGCCGCCGCCCTGACCCGTCAGCTGCTGGCGTTCAGCCGCAAGCAGATGATCCAGCCGCAGCGGCTCGATCTGGCGTCGGTCGTGGACAGCCTGCACAAGCTGCTGGCGCGCCTCGTCGGCGAAGACATCTCGATGGTGATCGAGGCTGCGCCGGATCTCTGGAAGGTGCTGGCCGATCCCGGGCAGATCGAGCAGATCCTCATGAACCTCGCCGCCAACGGCCGCGACGCCATGCCGGAGGGAGGCTCACTGACGATCGCCACCGGCAATGTCGTCGTCGAGGCGGTGGATCCGCGCGAGCGGCCGGGGCTGCGGCCCGGCGAGTACGTCACGCTGACCGTCACCGACACCGGCACCGGGATCCCGGAAGAAGTGCGGCTGCACATCTTCGAGCCGTTCTTCACGACCAAGGAGCAGGGCAAGGGGACCGGGCTCGGCCTCGCCACGGTCTATGGCATCGTCAAGCAGAACCACGGCGGGATCTACCTGACGAGCGGCCGGGAGAGCGGGACGCGGTTCGTGATCTACCTTCCCCGCGTCCCCTGAGCGCTATTTCTTCTGCTTGAAGTCGGCCGGAACGGCGACGTCGGCGGCCGCGACGCTGGTCGACACTTCCTGCGTTTCGCCGATGACGGTAAAGACAGTGGCGTGGGCCTTCGGCTCGCTGCTGTCGCGCTTGGCGATTTTGCGGGCCAGCATCCCGCCGAGCCCGCCGCCGCCACCGCCCGAGCTGCCGCTGTCGGAAGCGGCGGCCATCTGCTCTCTCGATTTCACGACCTCGAAGGTCGTCGTCGAGGCGAGCGGCGTGCCCTGGAGTTTGCTGCTCTCCTTCGAGAGCCGCTCCGACGCCTGCTTCAGCATCGGATACGTCGCCACCACCATCGCCATCTGCCCGGCGGACATCCCCAAGGCGTCGGGACCTTCGAGCTTCTTCCAATAGCGGATGTCGAAGTCCTGAAGCTCCTTGAGCGCGGCAATCTGCGGGCCGAGCCATGAATCCGCGGTCATCACGAAGCCGCCGGCGTCGTCGAGCGGCTTGCCTTTCTCGTGGACGGTGACGGTCATGATCACCTCGCGCGTGTCGTAGCCGGCGAGCGGCTTTTTCTGACCGGTTTCCTTGACGTCGAAGTCGACCTGGTATTCCTTCTCAGGCTGGGTCGGCTTTTCGGTCTTCTCGGGCTTGTTCGATGGGGGCTGCTCGCGCTCGGCGTCCTTCTCCGCCTTCTCACGCGCCTCCCGCATCCGCCGCCGCAGCTCGTCGAAGGTGGTGACCTCGTAGGTCTTCTTCTTGAGGTCGAGGTCGTAGACCTTTTCCTCGCCGAGGTCGATGATCTGCCCGGTCGAATCGTTCATCGTCGCCTTGCGGTCGCCCTTGACGGCGGCGGTCGAGACGACGCCTTCCTTGGCAGCCTTGCCGCCGAACATGTTCATCATCCGGCCGATGATGCCTTCAATCTTGACCTGCGACTTCTCGCGGGTCTTGACCTCGGCCGCCGCCGGGGCCGCCAGCAGCGCGACCAGCGGCAGCGTCATGGCACAGGAGAGCAGCTGACGTTTCATAGGGGTCCTCCACAAGGGTCTTCGCTTCGTTCGGCCGCCATTGTAATCTGGCCAGGAGCAGCTGGGCGGGCGGCTCGCAGTCGGAGTGTCGGCCAGCCCGGCTGTTTCCTGTAGGCCTCCGGGAATTGGTCGTTCGCCTGGAGCTCGCCGCCTGGACCTCGCCAACAGGAAGCCACTAAACATGACCACCTCGACTGACCCTGCCTCGTCCGCGCGTCCCGCGGCGCTTCGCATCGGGATCTCCGCCTGCCTGCTCGGCGAGGAGGTCCGGTTCGATGGCGGGCACAAGAAGGATGCATTCCTGACCGGCGTCCTGGCACCGCACGTCGAATGGCTCCCGCTCTGTCCCGAGGTCGAGGTCGGGATGAGCACGCCGCGGGAGACGCTGCGGCTGGTCCGCGCCGGCGGCGGCGTCCGGATGGTGACGACGCGGACGGCGATCGACTGGACCGACCGGATGACCGCCTGGTCGGACGCGCAGGTCGGGAGGATCGCCGGCGCCAATCTCGACGGCTACGTCCTCAAGAAGGACTCGCCGAGCTGCGGCATGGAGCGCGTCAAGGTTTACGGCGCCGACGGCCCCGGGGTCCGCGACGGCCGGGGACTCTTCGCGGCGGCGCTGCTGGGCCGGATGCCGCTGCTGCCGGTCGAGGAGGAAGGGCGGCTCTTCGACCCGCGGCTCCGGGAAAACTTCATCGAGCGGGTGTTCGCGTACCGGCGCCTCAAGGACCTGTTTGGATCGAAGTGGTCGATCGGCGACCTGGTCCGGTTTCACACCGCCAACAAAATGGCGCTGCTGGCGCATTCCACCGTCCGCTACGACGAGCTCGGCCGTCTGGTGGCGGCGGCCAAATCGGTCAGCCGGGCGGAGCTGCGCGCGGACTACGAACGGATCTTCATGGAAACGCTGGCGGTGCCGGCAACGACACGGCGGCAGACCAACGTGTTGAGTCACATGGCCGGGCACTTCAAGGACAAGCTCGATGCGGCGTCCCGCCGCGAGCTGGCCGCGTCGATCGAGGAATACCGCATGGGCCTGGTGCCGCTGGTCGTACCGCTGACCCTGATCGCGCACTACGTGCGCGTCCACCAGGTCGAGTACCTCGCCGGCCAGGTCTATCTCCAGCCCCACCCGCGCGAGCTCATGCTGAGGAATCATGTTTAGAGTACCTGGCACCGTGGCACTTTGGCACCTTGGACTTTGGCACTTTGGCACTTTGGCACCCCGGCACCTTGGCACCCTGACACCCGCTCCTAGGTAACCCCCTCCCCATCTCTGCCTTCCCGGCGGCGAACCCTCCGTCGCGGAGCCGTGATCGGGGCGTTCCGCAGGGGTAGGACGGGCCGGTGACAGGCGATCCCGCTGCGCGAGGCTGGCACCGGCGTTGCTCAGTCTCGCGGCGAGATGATGCTGCGCCGTGCCGCGGTGACTGTTGCGGTCCTGCTGATGACCGCCGGCATGTGGACCGCGGCGTTTCGAGCGGCGAAGCTGGCCCGCAGCGTGGCCGGTGAACTCGATCTGGCCGCGACGGTCGAGCTGCCGCCGCGGGCGCAGTCGACGGTCGTCTTCGACCGCGCCGGCCGGCCGACCTTCACCTTCTTTGCCGAACAGCGCATCGACGTGCCGCTCGACCGCATGTCGCCGCGGATCATCGACGCCGTCCTGTCCGTTGAAGACCGGCGCTTCTTCCGCCATCACGGCATCGATCCCTTACGGATCGCAGGCGCGGCACTGCGCAACTTCCGCGCCGGGCGGATTGTCGAAGGCGGGAGCACGATCACTCAGCAGCTCGCCAGGGCGGTGCGGTTGACGCCGGTCCGGACCTACGACCGCAAGCTGCGCGAAATCCTGCTGGCGGCGCAGATCGAGCGGCGCTATTCGAAGGCGCGCATTTTCGAGGAGTACCTCAACACCGTCTACCTCGGCGAAGGCTATTACGGCGTCGAGGCGGCGTCGCGCGGCTACTTCCACAAGTCAGCCGCGGACGTCGATGCCCACGAGGCGGCCCTCCTCGCGGCGCTCGTCCGCTCGCCATCGGTCGACGCCCCGTCGATCAGTCCGAGCCGGGCACGGCAGCGCCGCAATCTCGTCCTGCGCCTGATGCATGCCCAGGGGCGGCTGGACGGCGAGGCGTATCGCGTCGCGCTGACCCGGACGCTCCCTGGCCGGACCGCTGCCGCCTCGCCGGTGGCCGCGGCATCTTTTGCGCAGCCCGCGTCAGCCGCCGCCTCCGGCCTCTACTTCCAGGAAGAAATCCGCCGCCAGCTGCTCGGCCTGTTCGGCGCCGACAAGATGCTGCGCGGCGGCCTTCGCGTCTACTCCACGTACGACCCGGCGATGCAGCGCGAGGCGGAGCTGGCACTGACGACCCGGATTACCGACATCATCAAGAAGCGTCCGGCCGCTCGCGATCTGCAGGGCGGCTTCGTGGCGATGGATCCGCTGACCGGAGACGTGCGGGCGCTCGTCGGCGGCCGCGACTTCACCGCCAGCAGTTTCAATCGCGCGACCCAGGCGCGGCGGCAGGCCGGCTCGGCGTTCAAGCCGATCATCTATGCCGCGGCGCTCGAGCGCGGCTACGCCCCCGGCACGATGCTGCACGATCTCGACACGCCGATCGGCACCGGCGACGCCGCTTGGCTGCCGGGCGGCGGCCACGAGGAAAACGAGTACACCCTCCGCGCCGCTCTCAAGGTCTCGAGCAACCGCGCCGCCGCCCAGCTCCTCCAGAGCGTCGGCATCGGCACGGCGGTGTACTACGCGCAGCGGCTCGGCATTGCGTCACCGCTGCCGCAGGTGCCGTCGCTCGCCCTCGGCACCGGCGAGGTGACCCTGATGGAGCTGACCGCCGCCTATACGGCATTCGCCAATGCCGGTCGGGTCGCCGCGCCACGATTGATCACGCGCGTCGAAGATCCGGCCGGCACGGTGATCTACGCGGCCCCCGAGCGCCATACCCAGGCGGTCAGCGCGACGACCGCCTTCCTGATGTCCAGCATGCTGGCGGAGGTCATCAGCGGCGGCACCGGCGCGGCGGTGCGGCGCGACGGCTTCACACTGCCGGCGGCCGGCAAGACGGGGACGACCGATGACTACGCAGACGCCTGGTTCGTCGGCTACACGCCGCATCTCGTCGCGGGCGTCTGGTTCGGGCTCGACCGTCCCGCGCCGATCATGCGCGGCGGTTTCGCGGGGGTGGTCGCCGTGCCGGCGTGGGCGCGGTTCATGCGCGCGGCGACTGCCGGCGACAAGCCCGATTGGTACGCCATACCGGCGGACGTCGAGAAGGTGTCGGTGTGCCGGCTGAGCGGCGCTCGCGCGACCGACGCGTGCCGGCATCAGGCGGACGTCTACAGCGTGACGAGTGACGGCGGCTCGCCGCGAATGGTGCCGGTCGACGCGTTCCATGGTGACGAAGCCGCGCCGGCGAGCGCGCTCCGCCACGGCGAGAGTCCAGTCTACGAGGACCTCTTCCCGCTGGGATCCCTCCCCGCGGAGCCCTGCGCCCAGCATGGCGACCATGCCGCGACGACAGGCACCGCCGGCACCGGCGGCGAGCCGGTGACGGACAACCGCGCCGCCGGTGTGGTGCGGACGGCGGCGACACGCCGTCCGGATGTCGTCCTGGAAAGAATCGCCGGCGCGGATGGCGTCATCCGGGTGGTCCTGCACGACGCCCGCTGATTGTGTCAGCCGGCGACGCCGCGCCACGCCAGCAGGACGGCGAGCGCGGCATTGGCCGCGTGCCCGGTCCAGCAGATCCGGCACTGCAGGCGATTGACGAGCAGGCTGCGGCCGAGGAACGCGCTCATCGCCAGCGCCGGCACCATCATCGCCAGCAGCAGCCACGGCGGCCAGTGCCGCGCCAGCCCGATGGCGAGCAGCACGTAGAGCAGCACCCCGAGCAGCGCGTTCGGCACGCCGAGCAGCCGCGATCGAGGGCTGCGGAACAGGACGGCGCACCCGCCCTCGGCCATCAGGCACACTTCCGGACCGGTGAGCCACGCCGGGAGCACCCGGTAGTGGCCGTACAAGGCCGCCGCGGACGCCGCACCGCCGGCCGCAAGAGCCAACCACATCATCACGCTGCTCACCCCTGATTCCTCCGTCTCACGGCTGGCATTGCGGGCACCAGTAGGTCAGGCGCGCATGCGGCCCTTGTTTCCTGACGCCGATCGGCGTGCCGCAGCGGCGGCACGGCAGCCGGGCGCGGCCGTAGACCCACAGCCGCTCCGTTGGATCCTCGCGGTTGGTGGTGCGCCGCAGCCCGGTGTAAGTCGTCATCGGCGCCAGCCGGTCGGTCACGTTGGCGCGCAGCAGCCGCTGCGAGGTAGCCACGATCGCCGACAGCGTCTCGTCGGCGACGCTGCGCACCGGCGCGAACGGGCTGACGCGGCACATGAACAACACTTCCGACTTGTAGACGTTGCCGAGTCCCGCCAGCAGCCGCTGGTTCAGCAGCGCGTCGGCGATCGGCGTCTCGCTTCTGCCGCGCAGCCGCCTCAGGACCTCGTCGGCGTCGAAGTCGTCCGACAAAACATCCGGGCCGAGCTGACCGAGCTCCGAATGTCGCATCAGGTCCCGCGAGCGGATGAACTCGGCGACCGGAATCTTGAAGCCGACGGCTTCGAAGTCCGCCGTGGCGACGACCACCCGCATGTCGCGCCGCGGCCGCTGCCAGCGCTCGCCCGGCCGGTAGATGTGCCAGCTGCCGTTCATCCGCATATGCGTGCGCAGCACCAGGCCGCCGGAAAAGTGCATCAGCAGGTGCTTGCCGGCCGACCCGACGTCGTCCACGGTGCGGCCGGTGATCGGGGATTGATCGTGGACCTGGTCGAGGGCCGCCAGCGCCGATTCGAAGCGGACGACGAGTTTGCCGGCGAGCGCGCGCTTGAGGGTCCTGGCGGCTCGGAAGATGGTGTCGCCTTCAGGCATGCCGCTTCCGGTCGGAGAATACGGGCGGTCGCGCCGGCGCGGGCGCGGTCTGGCGGCGCACCTGGAAGCCCATCGCCGACGCGGTGAACCCGGCCTCGAGCAGGAACGCGGCGAACGGATGATCGGCCGCGGGGACGCCGTTGACCTCGTCGATCAGCAGGCCGGCGCCCCCCTCGTCGGGCCGCGCCATCCGCGCCAGCCGCGCCGCGAGCGGCCGGCCGACCGCCGAGCGCGCCGGTTCGTCCTCGGAGAGAAAGACCAGCAGCTGCCGTCCGCCGCGCCCGATGTACGCCGCCAGCGTGCCGTTGACGAGCACGACCAGCGCGCCGACGCTGCGGGTCGGGCCTCGGCCGCCGGAACCGCCGGCTTCACCAGTCGCCGGCCACTTGAGCATCGTCCCGAACGGATTGGCGGGATCGGTGGCGGCGAGGAGGAGCGTTTCGGGATCCTCCGGCGGTTCGGCCATCGAGCGCATCAGTTCGAGCGCGGCCGGCATCGCAAACTGCGTCGCCCCGACGCTGCCGACGAAGTAGCCGCGCCGGATACGGCCGGCATCCTCCATCGCCTTGAGCACTTCATAGACGGCGCTGAAGCCGCCGGCGATGCCCTCGGCGCCGGCGACTTCGCGGGTCAGGACGCCGTAGCGCGCCAGCAGCTGCTGGGCGGTCGCAGTCGAGCGCTCGGTCGGCGACGCGGAGACGCCGCCGCGATCGTCGAGAACGGACCATCGCCCTTCGGCCGTAGGCGGGGCGGTGCGGCGGCTGCGGAAGCTGCGGCGTCGCCCCGGCGTCCGCTGCCTGCGCTGCGGCGGACGCGTATAGGCGCGCAGCGCATGGAACGTGTCGTTGGTGACGAGTCCCTTCCAGACGAGGTCCCAGAGCGCGTCGACGGTGTCGCCGGGAAAACCCGCTCCCCCGGCGGTGTGCAGCGGCGCGAAGAACGACGCCCCCTGCGACTGCAGGTGGTCGATGATGGCGCGTTCGCGCGGCGACAGCTCCGCGTCGAGCACCGGGCGGCGCAGGCGGGAAAAGTGGTCGGTGAGATAGACCGCGAGCCGGCCGTCGCGGTCGCCGAGCGGCTCGATCCCGGCCCAGACGATCTCGCCGGCGGATGCCAGCGCATCGAGATCGGCCGGATTGTAGCCCTGCACCCGGGCGGCGAGGATTTCGGACTCGAAGATCGAGGCGGGCAGCGGCGCTCCCTGCAGGTTCTCGATCGCGTCGAGGAGGGCGTCGAGTCCGGCGCGGGGCCTCGCCACTCCCTGCCATCCGGTCAGCAGCCGCACGAACACCGGCGGGTCGACCGGCTCGACCTGCTTGCGGAGGCGGGCCAGCGATCGGCGGCGGACCGACTGGAGGACTTCCGGATCGCACCACTCGCGCCCCGATCCGCCGGGGCGGAACTCCCCGTCGAGCAGCCGGCCACTGCCGGCCAGCTCCTTGAGGATGGCTTCGGCGGTGGCGCGGCCGAGGCCGTACCTGGCCGCGAACTCCGTCGTCGTGAACGGCCCGTGCGTTCGCGCGTAGCGCCGGGCGAGATCGGTGGCGGCGTTGGGGGAAGAGGCCAGCAGCGACTCGGGCAGTCCCATCGGCAGCGGGACGCCGAGCGCATCGCGATAGCGGCCGGCATATTCCACCGGCAGCGCGCGGGTTTCGCCGGCGATCTGCACCGTGATCGCGCGCCGCGCGCGGACCAGTTCGGCGAGCCCGCTGGCCGCGTCGATGCGGCTGCGCCGGGCAATTTCCGGCGCGGTGAGATCGCCGAGCCGGAGCAGCAGGTCGTGGATGCCGTCGACCGAGCGGGCGTGATGTTCGGGATCGAGGTTCTGCAGATGGCGCTCGATTTCGGCGAGCGCATCGGCATCGAGCAGCGTCCGCAGCTCGGCATCGCCGAGCAGCTCGCGCAGCTGCGCCTGGTCGATCGACAGCGCCTGGGCGCGGCGCTCGGCCAGCGGCGCGTCGCCGTCGTAGAGGTAGTTCGCGACGTAGCCGAACAGCAGCGCCGAGGCGAACGGCGACGGAATCGACGAGTCCACCGTGACCGTGCGAATCTCGCGAGCCTCGATCAGGCGAAGCGTGTCGACCAGCGACGGAATGTCGAAGATGTCCCTGAGGCACTCGCGGTAGGCCTCGAGCAGCATCGGGAACGAGCCGTAGTTCGAGGCAACCCGCAGCAGGTCGGCGGCGCGCTTGCGCTGCTGCCAGAGCGGGCTGCGGCCGCCCGGCCGGCGCTTCGGCAGCAGCAGCGCCCGCGCCGCGGCCTCGCGGAATCGCGCCGCGAAGAGCGCGGTGCCGCCAAGCTGGCGCACGACTAGCGCTTCGACTTCCTCCGAGGCGGGGATCATCAACGCCGGATCGGGCGGCTCTTCGGTCTCGGGAAACCGCACCACGAAGCCGTCGTCTGTCCACATCGTCTCGACGTCGAGGCCGGTCTCGGCCCGGGCGCGCTCGACCGCCGCCATCGCCCAGGGGGCGTGGATACGGCCGCCAAACGGCGACAGGACGCAGATGCGCCAGTCGCCAAGCTCGTCGCGGCACCGTTCGATCAGGATGGTCCGATCGTCCGGCACCGTGCCGGCGGCGGCCGCCTGGTCGGCCAGGTAGCGGAGCAGGTTCTCGGCGGCCTGCTGATCGAGGTCGTGATGCGCGACCAGCCGCTGAATCGCCCCGGCCGGCGGCAGCTGCCGCAGCGTTCGCACCAGTTCGCCGATCTGACGCCCGAGCTCCAGCGGCCGGCCGGCCGCGTCCGCCTTCCAGAACGGCATCTTGCCGGGCTCGCCGGGGGCGGGGGAGACGAGCACGCGGTCGTGGGTGATCTCTTCGATCCGCCACGACGAGGCGCCGAGCAGGAAGGTCTCGCCGACCCGGCTCTCGAACACCATCTCTTCGTCGAGCTCGCCGACGCGTGCCCCCGGCCCGCGCTCGCCGACCAGGAAGACCCCGTACAGCCCACGATCCGGAATCGTCCCGCCATTGATGACCGCGACCCGCTTGGCGCCGTCGCGCGGCGTCAGGCGGTTGGCCAGCCGGTCCCAGGTGAGGCGGGGACGGAGGTCGGCGAAGTCGTCCGACGGGTACAGCCCCGACAGCATGTCGAGCACGCCGTCGAAGACCGGCCGGCTCAGGTCGGCGAACGGCGCGGCGCGCCGGACCGCGTCGTAGAGCGCGTCGACCGCCCACTCGTCGGTCGCGACCATCGCGACGATCTGCTGGGCGAGGACATCGAGGGGATTGCGCGGGTAGCGGATCGACTCGATCCGCGCCTCGTGCATCGCGCGGGTCACCGCCGCGCAGGCGACGAGATCGCCGCGGAACTTGGGGACGATGATGCCGCGGCTGGCGGCGCCGATGGTGTGGCCGGCGCGGCCGATGCGCTGCATGCCGCTCGCCACCGACGGCGGCGCCTCGATCTGGATGACCAGATCGATGGCGCCCATGTCGATGCCAAGCTCGAGCGACGAGGTCGCGACCAGCCCGCGCAGCAGCCCGGCCTTCAGGCGATCCTCGACCTCCATCCGCTGCGGCCGCGCCAGCGAGCCGTGGTGCGACCGGACCAGCACCTCGCCGGCGAGCTCGTTGAGCGCCGCGGCGAGCCGCTCGGCGATGCGCCGGCTGTTGACGAAAATCAGCGTCGAGCGGTGCGCCAGCACGAGCTCGAGCAGCCGGGGATGAATCGCGGTCCAGATCGAGTGGCGCGCGCCCGTCGAAGAGGCCGGGCCGCTCGGAATGTCTTCGAGCTGCCCCATTTTCGCCATGTCCTCGACCGGCACCTCGATCGTGAGCTTCAGCGCCTTCTTCTGCCCCGC